>DATAVR010000001.1:0-36592 GCA_036267635.1 Polyangia bacterium
TCGGGGGTGGGGGTGGGTGGGGGCCCCCACCCTCTCCCCTCCCAAACCCTCCCGCGACGGACTCCGCCGAGCAAAGCTCGGCTCCGTCCACGCGATCGCGCTAACCTTCTTGTGTGGATCGGCGTAGCGCGGTCAGACTCCTGCTCGCGGCGGGCGCGACCGGATGCGTCCGGGCGGCATCCAAGCGACTGCCGATGACCGAAACCACCACGCGTGCCATGCCGGCTGTCTTTCTGGCGCACGGCTCGCCGTTTCTGCTCGACGACCACGGCTGGGTCGGCGAGCTCGCCAAATGGGCCGGGGTCCTGCCGCGCCCACGGGCCGTCCTGATGCTCTCCGCCCACTGGGTCGACCGGCCGATCACCATCGGCGCCACCCGCCGCGTGCCGCTGGTCTACGACTTTTACGGTTTTCCGGCCAAGTACTACCAGACGACCTATCCGGCGCCCCCGGCGCCCGAGCTGGCCGCGCGCCTGCGCGGGCTCCTCGGCAGCGAGCCGGTCGCCGAGGCGCCCGAGCGCGGGCTCGACCACGGCGCCTACGTGCCGCTCGTCTGCATGTACCCGGCGGCCGACGTGCCGGTGCTCCAGGTGTCGCTGCCGACGCTCGATCCGACGGAGCTCTTCGCCCTCGGCCGGACGCTGGCGCCGCTGCGCCGGGAGGGGGTCCTCATCGTCGGCAGCGGGTTCCTGACGCACAACTTGCGGAGCATGGATTTTCGCCCCGACGCCCCCGTCCCCGCCTGGGCGGCCGAGTTCGACGCCTGGACCGCAGACGTCCTCGCCCGGCGCGACGTCGACGCGCTCCTCGACTACCGGCAGCGCGCCCCCGGCGTCCGCCAGGCGCTCCCCACGCACGAGCATTTCGTGCCGGTGGTGACCGCGCTCGGCGCCGCCATCGACGATCCGACGGCGACCCCCAGCTTCCCGATCAGCGGCTTCACCTACGGGTCGGCGACCCGCCGGTCGCTGCAACTCGGCTGACGCGCAAGGCGCAGCTTGGCTGGAGACCGTCAGCGGGTGCCGTGCGATTCGGGCCAGAACAGCCGCACGATTGCAGCGTCGATCCCGTCCAGATCGGGCTTGTAGAAGATCGAGGCGTCGACGCTGACCGCCAGCATGGGGTCATTTGACGCCGTGATGGCGATGCAGGGGATCCCGCGCAGCGGCCCCTCCCGGAAGGCGCGCATGAACTTCGTTCCGGCCCGCGACGGCATGTCGAGATCGACCAGCACCATGCCGGGCCGCTCGAGATCGAGAATCTCGGCCGCCTCGGCTTCCGTCGCGGCGCACCGGACGCCAAACCCTTCGGCGATCGCCAGCTCGAGGAGCAGATCGCGGACCTCTAGATCGTCCGTAAAAGCCAGGATGGCCGCGGTGCTCGCGTCTTGACGTTGCACCGGGCTGGCCGCCGAATTGGAGTCTGTGGGAGAAGCGAGGAGCACGACGCTCTACTTTCGCAGAAGCTTGTTTCGGGCGGTTTTCCACCCTACGGTCTTTTGGTAACCGCTCCCACGCGACCGAGTCGCTACTGGAGCTGCTGCGGGTCGGCGCCGCGGGACTGCGAGACCGAGGCGCCGGTCAGCGCGTCGGCGCTGACGGCGATGTCCAGCTCGGAGCCGCTCAGGCTGCCGTGGCAGCCGCCGCAGATGTTGTCGAACAGCGCGCGGGGCGGGCCCGGGGTGATGTACTCGCCGGCGGTGACCTGGTGCTCCTCGGACATGGTGAAGAGCGCCTTGCCGCTGCTGTCGTCGAACTCGAGGATCAGCGGCTTGCCGGCCGGGACCAAGGCGATGAGGGAGTGATCGCCGAGCAGGTTGGCCGAGCCGATCAGGTTGCGCTGCGAATAGGCCATCGCCCCGGCCGGGATGTCGGCCGGCGTCGAGCCCATGGGCGGCGGCATGTCCTGGTAGACCTTGAGTGACGCCGCCCCGTCGAACGCCGCGACGTCGCGCCCGCGGCGCAGGTTGGCGCCGAGCAGCGTCGCCAGCACCGGCACGTCGGGGAAGTGCATGACGCCGTTCGGACCCGCGTTGCCGAGGCCGGAGTGACCGCCGAACACCAGCTGCGGCAGGTTCACGAACTGCTCGGTCTCGCCGCGCTTGTAGCCGAGCGCCGCCTCCACGTAGGAGAGCGACGGATCGCTGGTCAGGGGGCGACGGGTGCCGTCCGCGGCGACCGCCACCAGCGCGTACTGCGGGACATCGGTCATGGCGTTGGTCACGTTCGTGGCGTACGAGGCCAGGACCTCGCCGTTGGGGAGCGAGAACGGCGAGCGGTAGGCGCCGGTCGTCTTGCCGGTCATCGGATCCGGCGCGGCCGCGCTGTCGACGATGACCATCGATTTGACGAAGGTGACGTCGCTGCGATCGGCCTCGAACGGGCCAACCGACCGGTTGAAGGTGGCCAGCGCGCCGCCCCCGCCCTTGGCCCCCTCGTTCGACAGGATGAGCAGGAAGTTGCGGTCGAGGCCCTCGCGGATCTCCGTCGCCTCCTGGTAGCCCACCGACGGCAGGGGGTTGTTGTCGAAGGTGGAGGTCGACTGCGCGCGCTGGGCGAGCAGCGGGTGGTAGTCGGTCAGGTCCCAGTTCATTCGGCGGCCCGACAGTTGATAGAAATCGGGCGTCGCTTTCTCGGCGGTGAAGCTGACGCGGCCGTCCTGCATGAAGGCGGGCCCGAGCTCCGAGTTCAGCAGGAAGGTCATCTGCTGTGGGTTGCTGAAGTCGTAGCTGAAGGTTCCCGGGCTGGAGGGCGCGACCCGGAAGAGATCGGCGTTGGGGAGCATGGTCCGCTGGGTCAGGGTCCCCGCGCGGGTCGAGGCGAACACGATGGTGTCGTCGGGCGCGAACGCCGGGTCGAAGTTGTGGACCCGGACGCCGCTGACCATCCGACCGGCGTCGCTGGTGAGCTGGGTGCAAGCGCCGCCCGCCAGGTCGAGCATCCACAGATCGAGGCCGCTCGAGGCGCCCGGCCGCGCCGCGAACACCACCTTCGTCCCGTCGTAGCTCCACTCGGGGCCGCGGACGTCGACGTCCTTCCCGGCCAGGCCGGCGCAGGGTCCGAGCGCGCTGCGCACGTTGCCCACCGCGGTGACCTTTCCCGTCGCATCGATGGTGGCGTCGGCCAGCTTCAGATCGGCCCCCCCTTCGTAGCTGTCGAACTGCAGCAGGTTGTCGCCGTTGGGGGGACGGGCCACGAACACCAGCGGCAGGACGTCGCCGGCGTTCATCGGCGAGAGGGTCGCCGCCCGGTCTTGCCGCTCGGTCTGCTGCCAGGCCTGAAAGACGCAGATGGCGCGGGTGTTGGTGGCGGGATCGAACGGCTGGGGACAGGGGTCGGTCGCCGCCGAGCTCTCGTCTTCCAGGATGGCCCCGGCGCGGTGGGTGATCCCCCCCTCGTTGGAGAGGACGTTCTTCTTCACCGCGCGCGACTGGAAGAGGTCGACGGTGTCGAAGGCCATGAACTCGTCGGCCAGCGCGTGGTAGTTGCGGGTGAGAGCGGTCGGCGCGAAGAAGCCGAAGGCCCCCGAGCGGAGGCGGAAGTCGTTGAACCCGTCGGGGCTGTGACACCCCTCGAGATCGCAGCCGCGGACCAGCAGCTTGGGCATGACGTTCGCCTCGAAGAACGCCTGCCCTGCCGTCTTGGGCCCGTACGGCAGCGGCGGCGCCTGCTGCACCTCCTTGGCCCACGACTCCCAGTTGAGCCAGGTCTGGTCGGTGCGCGACTGGAAGAAGGTGCCGCCGGTGTGGCTCACCCCGCCGGCCACCGTGGCCAGCGGGCGCAGGAGGATCTCGCTCTGATCGACGTTGGTCATCGTCGGGTCGGCGGGCGCCGGGATGACGAAGCCGGCCACCTGCGCGTAGTTGAAGGCCGTCTCGTTGTCGGGATCGTTGCCCTGCAGGCCGCAGGTCAGGTACAGGTCCGCCTGCACCGAGCTGTGGCAGGTGCCGTAGGCGCACGAGGTCTCGAGCATCGGCTCGACGTTGTTGACGAAGTCCTGGTAGGCCTGGCTGGTGGTGTCGACCGCGATCCGCTGGCTGGCCGGCGGGAGCGCGTCGCTGCACTGGCCGATCCCCTTGTTCGGGACCGCCTCGGGCGCGATGCCGTCGCGGTTGGCGCCGTTGTCGAGCCAGTTCTTCAGCTCGAAGTAGGCGCTCGAATCGGGTTGAATCAGGCCGTTGCCGCCGCTGTGGCGGATCTCGCTCGGGTAGAAGCTCCCTTGGTAGGGGATCTGGATGCTGTCGGCCGGCATCGCCTTCAGCAACAAGAGCGGCTGCGGGTAGCTGCCGTAAGTGCGCAGGACGTCACGCCGCTTCTGGACCGCGTCGAACGAGGTGAGGTCGAGATTACCGAGCGCGGTGTTCGTCCCGGTCGTCGGGTCGAGCGCGGGGCTGTGACAGGGGGAGGTGTTGCCGACGCAGGAGGTGTTGAAGATCGTCTGGATGTGAATGTCGTAGAAGTGCTCTTCGGCCGGCTGGTTGACGCGGCAGCCGAGGAGGAGCGCCGCCGCCGCCAGCCCCAAGCCGACCCTGCCCTGTGCGAAGGTACGCATGCGGGGACTGCGATTATATCAAGTCCGGATCGGCTTGTGAACGCCCACGCGGGGCGAGAGACCTGAAAACGGTCGCCACGCCTGAAAAGCGCGCTACTGGAGCTTGGTCAGCGCCGCCTTGGCCAGCGAGCGAACCAGCGGGCTCGGGTCGTTGGCGGCTGCCGTCTGCAGCGGCCCGCCGGCGACCGAAGCCGGGGCCCCGATCTCGCCCAGCGCCCAGGCCGCCTTCTTGCGCACCGTCTGGGACGGGTCGCTGAGGGCCGAGACCAGGGCCGAGGCCCCACCGGCGTACTTGAACATGCCGATGGTGATCACCGCGTCCGAGCGGACGCCGGCGTCGCTGTCGGCGACCAGCGGCGCCGCCACGCTGCCGTCCCGGAATCCGGGGATCGTGCGGAGCGCCACCAGCGACGCCGACCGCACCGCCGGCTCGCCGTCCGAGAGCGCCGCGGTCAGGTACTGCGTCCCCGCCGCGCGCCCGATGGTCCCGAGCGCCTTGGCCATCTCCGCGCGCGCCGCCCCCGTGAAGGTCGGGTTCGACAGCGCGGCGCCGAGCGCCGGGATCGACGAGACGTAGTGGAGCTCGCCCAAGACGTCGGCCGCGTTGAGCGCCGCCGTCGAGTCGGGCTGCGACAGCCGGTTCAGCATCGACACCTGGATCTGCTTGGCGACCCCGCGCCGCGCCAGCCACCAGGCCGCGACCGTGCGGACGCGAACGTCCGGATGGTCGACGAGCGGGGTGACCAGATCGACGCAGGCGGCGCAGACCAGGAACTCCGTCCGCTCGAGCTCCGCCTTGATGGAGTCGACCGAGTTGGCGGCGATGGCCTGCTGGATGGTCTGGGCGCTGCCGCCCGTTCCGGCGTTCGCCGCCCCGGCCGCCGCGAGGGCGAGTCCGAGCGAGGTGGCCACCGTGAGCTGCGCGAGCTTCTTTGCGTTCATGTTGATGATTCGCATGTTCACTGGCTCCCGTCCGTTGTTACATCGTCCCAGCTTCATCCAGGTTCTCCCGGAAGAAGTACTGGGCACCCATGTCGATGTTCAGCTCCAAGAGGTAGTACTCGTCAGGCGTCATGTCGGTCTGGCCCTCGTCGACCAGGTGGGGATTCCCCGAGACCGCGAGCATGGCGGTGCCGACCTGCTGCGTCCCGGCCGCGAAGGCGCGGGTGGTGGTGTCGACCGGGAAACGCTGGGGCGGGTTGAGCAGCCACATGAGCGGGCTCGCCTCGGCCGCCGCCGCCTCCACGTAGTTGCCGGAGGTCCCGAACAGCGACTGCCAGGGGTCCTCGCCGGCCGGCGTCGTGACGCTGACGACATCGTCGCCCAGGATTTCGCCGAGGCCCATGAGCGAGAGGTACGAGGCGGTGAAGTCGCCCGTCATCCGCTCGCCGACCGTCACGTTCAGCTTCTGCCCACGCAAATCGAAGACGAAGGTCTGCGACGTGCCGCTGGTCATGTCGGTGACGGTGTAGCTCGGGTTGTTCGGACCCGCGGTCCCGTCGTGGCAGCTGATGCAATGCTTGTCGAGGATGGGCTGGATGGCCAGATCCCAGGGGACGCCGCGGACGCCGTTGTCGCCCGGGTTGGCGGCGTTGGTGCCGGCCGGCAGGTTCCCGGTGGCGTCGAGCATGTAGGCGGTGGTCGACACGCGATCGACGCGCGGCGCGTCGAGGTTGACCGGACCGTGGACGACCGCGTCGGTCTCACCCGGCGTGATCGACGAGGGGAGCGTGCGGTTTTCGTGGCAGCCGCCGCAGAAGCGCGCCTCGCCCGCACGGCCGCTGAACCAGATGTCCTCGTTGGCCACCGGCGTGCCGGCGGCCGTGCCGTGGCTGCCGTTGACGGTCGTCGCCATGCCGAACTTGTCGATCAGCTGGATGTGCAGCGGGACGTTGGCCGGAACGTTGGCGGCGAAGGAGTGGTCGATCTGGACCGGAATCTCGCCGTAGCGCGACTGACCGTCGAAGTCGGTGGAGCCGAACATGTCGACGCCCCCCTCTTCGCCCGAGAATCCCTCGATGAGGCGGACCTTCACCACGTTGCCCTCCGGGATGGTGAGCAGCGACGAGTTGTAGACGTCGAGGCAGCCGACGGTGGTGCTGGCGCTGTTGGTGGTGATCCCGGAGGCGAGCACGGCCGGCTCCGCGCGCACCTTCACCGGGCGCGCCAGGATGTCCCAGTAGTTCGGGTCGTCGTAGATCGGCGAGCGGCCGCCGTTGCTCGAGCTGGCGTTCGCCACGTTGAGCACGTAGAGGCCGAACTGGGCGGTGCTCATGGCGCGGTCGAGCTCCTCGGACTGGACGGGGCCGTCCGACCAGGAGGTCAGGAACTGGCCCGGCGCCTCGTCACCCACCGGCTCGGCGTCATAGTAGCGGCCGATCCCCTGCGAGCTCGGCGAGCGGTCACCCGGGACGAGCGGCGTCAAATCCTGCGAAGCCGAGTTCGCCTCGCTGCCGTTCAGATCGATGAGGAACAACTTGCCCGACTGCAACGTGCGATCGCGTGAGGTGGCCACCGCGATCACCTGGTAGTCGGTGAGCGTCTTGGTCGGATCGGCCGGGTAGTTGGGGTCCTGGACCTGCTTCGTGCTGACGTAGCGGGCCTTGAGGTAGCTGTTCGTCGACGGGTAGGTCGACGCCAGCTCGTCGCCGAACGCCTCCTTCATCCCCGTCATGTCGGCGTTCATCAGGCGGAGGTGACCGGTGTTGACCTCGCCCATGTGCATCCACTCGGTGTAGAGCACGTGGCCGTCGGGCATCATGGCGGGCGAAACGCGGTGCGAGACGTTGCGCGGGCCGAGCTGCAGGTTGGTGCCGCTCGTGCTGACGGTGCCGACCTGCGCGGTCACCGCGCGCTCGTACTCGTCCTTGAACTGCATCGACGTCGCGTCGGCGTCGGCCTCGACGTTGCGGTTGGTCATGAACATGACCTGGTCGCCCGGGGCGTAGACCGGGTAGACGAAGTCGTTGCCGCCGCTGGTCAGCTGCTGCAGGTTCGTCCCGTCGAGGTTGATCGAATAGATCTGGTAGCTGCCGTCACCGGGCAGCTGCGCCGACATGACCACCGACTTGGCGTCGAACGACAGGTCGTACGACTGCACGTCGGAGCCGGTCACGCAGTTGCTGATGTCGGTGGCGGAGGCGCTGGCCCCCAGGATCTGCGTGCAGGTCGCGGTGTTGGGGAAGATCACCGTCAGCTTCCCGTCGGCCGACGGCGGGGAGAGCATCGACAGGCGACCGCCGGCGACGAAGTTGTTGTAGTCGAAGACGTTGCCGTCGTCGTTGCGCGGCGTCCGTTGCAAGAACGTGATCGCCTTGACGTCGGCCGGAAGGGCGCTGACGTTGCTGCTGGTGGTCGTCGAGTTGCAGCCGGCGCCAGCCGCCAGCGCAAAGCCGAGGACGCTCGACTGAACCAACCACAGTGTCTTGAGCTTGTCTCGCATGAGCGGCTCTCCTTCGTTCGCTAGATTACGCAATAAAGAGGCCAAAGGGATCGGCTTGAGTTTGCTCGCGGGCATGGGTTGGTCGGCCCATTTCAGCGTCTCTGTTGCGCAACCCGAAACCCGCGAAAATTTGGCCATTCCCGGTGGTCCCTGCCGTGATCACCCTGAAATTACAGCGAAAATCGGACGCGCCGCAGGGTTGCGCAACAGCGACACGTCACGCGACGCCGAGCCCGGCAGCCTGCGGCCCGCTTCATTCTGATATTCTGGCGCGGCATGTCTGCTGCGGTCGACCCGCTTCCCGGCAACGGTCGTCCGATAGGCCGCTACGAGCCCATTCGCCGCCTGGCCGTCGGAGGGATGGCCGAGATCTACCTGGCGCGGCTGCTCGGCGTCGGCATCGAGGGGTTCGGCAAGCTGGTGGTGCTCAAAAAGATCTTGCCGCAGCACGCCCTCGATCCCGAGCTGCTCCGCATGTTCCTCGATGAGGCGCGCCTGTCGGCGACGCTCACACATCCCCACATCACCGAGGTCTACGACGTCGGCGCCGACGGCGACGCGCCGTTCTTCGCCATGGAGTACGTCCACGGCGCCAACCTGCGCGAGCTCATGCGCGCGCACGCGCGCGCCGCCGGCAAGACCCCCGCGCCGCTGGAGCTGGTGCACGCGATCGGGATCGTGGCCGCGGCCGCCGACGGGTTCCACTACGCGCACGAGCGGCTGGGCCCCGGCGGCGAGCCGCTCGAGATCGTCCACCGCGACGTCTCGCCGTCGAACGTGCTCGTCTCCTACGACGGCGCGGTGAAGGTCTCCGACTTCGGGATCGCCAAGTGGGCCTTCCAGCGGACCCGCACGCAGGAGGGGACGCTGAAGGGGAAGTTCGCCTACATGTCGCCCGAGCAGTGCCGTGGCCGCGCGGTCGACCGCCGGAGCGACATCTTCGCGCTCGGCACGATCCTCTATGAGCTGACCACCGGCGCGGCGCCCTTCACCGGCGACAGCGATCTCGAGATCCTGAACCGGATCGCCACCGGCGTGGCGCCGCCGCCCGTCTGGCCCGAGGAGAGGGGCGTCTACCCGCCGGCGCTGGCGGCGATCGTGATGCGCGCGCTGGCCCCCGATCCGGGCCATCGCTACCCGACCATGCAGGCGCTGCAGGTCGCGCTCGAGGGGTTCGCCCGGGAGGCGAGCCTGCCAGTCTCGACGGTCGCGCTCGGCGAGCTGATGCAGCGGCTGTTCGCCGAGGAGCTGACCGCCTGGCGCGAGGCCCAGCGCGCCGGCAAAACGCTGGGCGAGCACCTGGCGGCGCGGTCGGCGGCGCTCCCAGCGGGCGATCCCGACGAGCGCACCGCCACCGACGCCTTCGGCCCGACGCGCCGGAGGGTGGTCGCCGGACGGAAGTGGGTCCGCGCTCTCGGCCTGACCGCCTTCGCCGCGGTGTTCGCGCTGGCGGGCGGCCTGTGGGCGAAAAAGTGGAAGACCGAGGGCAAGCGCGCGAACTCGTCCGCCTCGGTGGCCACTCCGCCGCTGGCCGGACCGCCGGCACCGCCATCGTCGTCCGAAGCCAAGCGGCCTGCACCGACGAAGATGCTCGCCGCCGCGGTGGTCCCAGCGCCCGCCGCCACGGCGCCGCTGCGCGTGCGACACGCCAAGCGCGCCCGCATCGAAACACCAACGCCGCCGCCCGCGCCGGTGTCGCGTCTGCACACCTGGGATCCCGATTCGCCGAAGCCGCCGTGACCCGACCCTGCGCGCTCCTCCTTCTGCTGGCGGCGTCCGCCTGCGGGCGGTCGGTGCCCGGCGTCCTGGTCGGCGAAACGGCGCACTTCCGTCTCTACGTCGATCCCGCTGTCGACCCGAGCTCCGTCCCTTCCTACATGCTGGGCGACGATGGTCTGGCGGCGCTCGAGACCGATTGGGCCGACAAACAGTCGATGCTGGGCATGCCCGAGGGCCCGAAGATCGACTATCACCTGCTGAGCCTGGGGAGCATCGCCGGGGCCTGCGGCTCCGCCGACGACGAGGGGTGCGAATGGGAAGGGTCGCTGGAGATCGACGCCATCTCGCTTCCGAATCAGCACGAGCTGATGCACGCCTACATGGCCCTGCTGTCGTCGGGATACTTTCCACTGCCGTTGATCGCAGAGGGGACCGCGCAGGCGATCGGGTGCAACAGGGCCGATGGATGGCCGTTCTTCAACGAGATGAGCTGGGAGCAAGCGGTGATGGAGGTCCCGGCGGCCGATGAAGAGGTGTACGGCCAGGGAGGGCTGCTGACGCGCTACCTCATCAGGACGCAAGGGATCGACGCGTTTGTCCGCTACTACCGGCAGGCGCCCGCGCAACGCGATCCCGCCCTGTTCGCGGCCAACTTTGCCGCCTTCTGGAACATGAGCATCGACGACGTCTGGGCGGCCGTGCACACCATCCCTCCCGCCTCCGACGGGACCGACCAGACGATCTGCCCCTGCTCGCTCCCGCCGCTCCCCACCGACGGCCAGCCGATCCCGAACGACCAAGCGACCGCGCCATACTGGACGCTGCCCGACACGATGGGCGACCCATTGGCCCTCGCCTCGAGCACCGGCCTCTCCGTGTGGGAATGCCAGGGGGCTCTCAACCCGGGAGGCGAGGTCGTCCTCTTCCAGCCGCCCCCCGATGGGCGGCGGCGCTACGTCACGAATCCGATCGACAGCGCCACCGTGGGCCCCTACCTGACCGACAGCTGCACGGCGTCTGCGCCCATTGCGATCCCCGCGCCGCTGCCGATCGGGTCAGGAAGCTTCCTTCAGGTCAGCGCCGCGCAGGCGACCAACGTTCCAACCGAGGCCTATCTCCAAATCCAAGCTCCCGTGGCCGTCCACCTGCAGGTCCTCATCGAGACGCCGAGCAGCACGCAGCTGACCGAGGTCTGCGACAGCTGCGCGTTCGATCAGGGGGCCTGTCAGCCGGTGGCGGTTGGAGCTGGTCAAGAGCTGGCGCCCGGAACCTCGTACCTCCGGTTGACGCTTCCGGCGCGCGTGGCGAGCACGTTCCTTCCCTCCAACGTGACGTTCGGCCTCGTGTTCAATTGAGTCCTTCGCCGAAGCAGGTCGTGAGCGAGCGCACGTCCGTTTCGAGCGCGTCCATTCGACAGTCTTTTCCCTGCGCTGTAGCGTGATGAATGGTCGGAGGCGGGGGACAAATGGGCTGGCATCTCCATTTGTGCGCTTGTCTCTCGCTTCTCTCGCTCGCGGCTTGCGACGAGCAACCGATGCCGGGCGTGCTGGTGGGCGAGTCGGCGCACTTCCGTCTCTTTGTCGATCCGAGTTTCGACCTCGCCCCTCCGCCCGCCTACATGCAAGGCGCCGACGGCCTCACCGCGCTGGAGACCGATTGGGCCGACAAGCAGACGATGCTGGGAACGCCGGAGGGGACAAAAATCGACTACCACCTGCTCAGCGCGGATCACATCGCCTCTGCGTGCGACGGGCAAGCCGAGTCTGGCTGCGAGCATCTCGGCGCCACGCTGGAGATCGCCGCTCCCGACCTCCCTTACCAGCATGAGCTGATGCACGCTTACATGGCGCTGCTCGCTCCCGGGGCCCAGCCGATCCCGCTCGTCACCGAGGGAACCGCGCAATCGATCGGCTGTAACACGGCGGCTGGGACCGATCTGACCTACAACGTCCCCTGGCAGCAGGCGGTGACGGAGACTGCGGCCGATAGCCGCGAGGATGTTTATATCGAGGGCGGTCTCTTGGCGCGCTACCTGATCCGCACGCAAGGAACCGACGCATTCGTCCGCTACTACAGCCAGGCGCCCCAGCGCCGCGATCCCGCTCTCTTCGCGGAGAATTTTTCCAACTTCTGGAACATGAGCATCGACGACGTGTGGACCGCCATGCACGTCGTGCAGGCTGGCGCGGCTACGACCGACGCACCAATTTGTCCTTGCTCGCTGCCAGCGCTGCCGACCGGCGGGGAGCCGATCGCCAACGATCTCGACACGAATCCCTATTGGACCCTGCCGAACCTGGCCAAAGGGTCGGTCGCCCTCACCGCCTCCGACGGCGACGCTGTGTTCTTCCAAGACTGCCAGGGGACCGCGCTGCCCTTCGGCGATTTCGGCACCTACACGGGCGATAGCAACGCCGTGGTGTTGATCCAGCTGCCCTCCGACGGGCGGCAGCGGTATTTTCCGTCCCCGACCAGCAGCCCCAGCGTGGCTGACTACCTGACCGACACCTGCGAAGGGACCGTGCCCTACCAGCTCCCCGCAGAGTTCTTGGACGCCGGCCGGAGCGCTCTCCCGATCTTCGCCAGCCAACCGACCCGTGCGAGCATGACGATGTATTTGCAGATTCAGGTCCCGTCCGCCACGCATGTGACCACATCTGGTCTGGCTGACGAGATTTGCGGCAGCTGCGCCTTCGACCAGGGTCCTTGCCAACCTCCGCCCTCCGCGACCGGTACAGCGATCGGTCCCGAACCTTCACCGGCCGCCCCCGGACCTCTTTACCTGAAACTGACCTTCCCCTCGCTCGGGTCAGGAGGTTCCTTACCAGCCGAAGTCACGGACCTGATCACCTTCCAAAACTGATGCCGGCGGCGCGAATCACCTTGCGTCGGTGGGTCTCCACCGGAGCGACCGCGATCGCGTTCTTCGCTTCCCCCTGCTTCGCCGCAGCGACGGCGGAGGCTCAGTCGGCCCCGCCGACGGCCGCACCGGCCGCGCCCGCGGCCGCACCGGCCGCGGCCCCGGCGTCCACTGTCGTCCAGGTGTCTCCGCCGGTACCGACGGGCGGTCGGCCCGGCAAGCGCGGTCGCGGTCACCTGTTTTTGCGCCTCGCCCTCGGCACCGCCTACCTGCACGAAAGCTGGTCCCCAAAGGGTGGGAGTCCGAGCGCCGTCTACGGAGGATGGGGAACCGCGCTCGATACCTCGATCGGACGAACCGTTCGGCCTGGCCTCACAATCGGAGGACGTTGGCAGATTGCCGCCGTCACTGACGCGAACGAGTCCTATCAAGGGTCGACGTACGCAGTGACCCAAACAGCCCGTCTGCTCGACACGATCGCCGTCTTCGTGGACGACTTTCCCACTCCGCATCGCGGGTTCCATTTTGGCGGCAGTGTGGGTCTCTTGGCCGCGTCGAACCTCGACACGTATTACCGGACCGTCTCGACCGGATGGGGAGCGGCGGTCTCCGGCGACGTCGGCTACGAAACCCCCTTCTCCAACCGTTGGTCGGTTGGCGTGCTCGCGGGCCTCGCAGCCTATCGCTATTGGAACAGCGAGGCGGGGGTCTCGTCGACGTCGGTCGGCCTGCTGCCCACGCTCGCGCTGTCGTTTGCCTTCGAGTGACGAGGTACGGTCTCGACAGCGCGCGGAGCTGGGCATAACGTGGAAAGGCCATTCAGCGTGGGCATTCATCTCGACCTCCGCTCCTGGGGCGCGCTTTTGACAGCGGCCTGGTCGTTCTCCTCGTCGTCGGCGCCGTTTCGTTCCCGGCGACCGTGCGCGGAGCCGAACCGGCCCCGGTCGCCGTTCCCGCCAGCGGACCGGGCGAGCTCGAAGGGCCGATGCACCCGGCCGCGCAGGCGCTCTACGATCGCGCGCTCAAGGGGTTCGAGACGCATGACTACGCGGCGGCCGTCCGCGATCTAGAGGCGGGGTTCGCGCTCGATCCGCGGCGCGAGCTCCTGTTCGCCGAGGCGCAGGCCAAGCGTCTGTCGGGCGATTGTCGGGGCGCCGTCGTCCTCTATCAGCGATTCCTGACGACCAAGCCACCGGCGCTGCAGATCGACGCCACGCAGATCGCGCTCGCCCGCTGCGCGCAGGAGCTGGCCCGGAAGCCCGAGGTGGTGATCATGACGCCTCCGCTGGCGACGCCACCTCCGAAGCCGGCGCCGGCGCGCTGGAGCCGCGATCCCTGGGGCCTCGGCCTCTGGGGCGCGGGTGTCATCGGCATCGGCGTGGGGATCGGTTACCTCGTCGCGGCCGAGGTGGCGCGCAGCGACGCCGGCGGTGACACCAGCTACCCCGCGTACGCCGGGCACTGGTCGACGGCCAACGCGCGTCTCGACGTGGCGATCGGCGCGCTGGCGATCGGCGGGGCGCTGGCGGCGACGGGCGTGGGCCGGTTTCTCCTCGTCCGCCGGCACCTCCGCGCCGAGGCGGTCGCCGTCTGGATCGGCCCCGGGTTGCTGGGAGGGACGTTTTGAGGCTGTTGCCAACGGCGGCGCTGGCCGGCGCGCTCGCCGGGTTGGCGACGCTCGCTTCAGGCTGCACGAGCCCAGGCGACTTCGTCTGTCATGCCGACGGCCAGTGCGGCAGCGACGCCTTCTGCGAGGTGAGCAACCGCTGCAGCGCCTTCGACGCGACCTGCGCCTCGCACCGCCGTTACCTGCAGGCCGCCGGAGACGCGTCGAACGCCTGCGTGGCCGCCCCCTGCGGGGCGAACCCGATCCTGGCGCTGGCCTCGGGCGGCTCGGCCAGCTGCGTGCTGCGCGACAACGGCGGCGTCACCTGCTGGGGGCGTAACGACGACGGAGAGCTGGGCGACGGGACGCTCACGCCGCGCTCGGCGGGCGTGCGCGTGGTCGGCCTCGACGACGCCCTGGCGATCGCCGCCGGCGCACGCCACGCCTGCGCCGTGCGCGCCGCCGGCACGGTGGTCTGCTGGGGCGCCGACGACGTCGGTCAGCTCGGCGATGGCGGCGGCGTCGATCAACTGACCCCCGTCGCCGTCCCGGGCGTCACCACCGCGACCGCGGTGGCGGCGGGCGCCGGGTTCTCCTGCGCGCTGCTCGCCGATCGCAGCGCCGTCTGCTGGGGCGACGACAGCGACGGCCAGATCGGTGACGGCGCGCCCGGGGCCGCGCCGCGGGGACCGACCCCGGTGATGGGGCTCGCCGGCGCGCGCTCGCTCGCCGCCCAGTGGCAGCACGCCTGCGCCGTCCTCACCAGCGGTTCGGTGGTCTGCTGGGGGAGCAACGCCAGCGGCCAGCTCGGCGACGGCACGACGACCAACCGCGCGCAGCCGGTCGCCGTCCCCGGCCTCGGCAACGTCGTGGCCGTCGCCACCGGCCTGTCGCACACGTGCGCGATGATCGCCGGCGGGATCCGCTGCTGGGGGGACAACAGTCAAGGGGAGCTCGGCAGCGGCAGCGACAGCACCGCGCCCGTCACGCAGCCGACCCTGGCCCAGATCGTGATCGATCCGGTGGCGATCGCGGCCGGCGCCCAGCAGACCTGCGCCGTCCGGCTCGGAGGTCAGGTCCTCTGCTGGGGGCAGAACAGCAGCGGCCAGCTCGGCGAGGGGACGATGAGCAGCATCCCCGAGCCGTTCCCCGTGACCGGACTCGGCAATGGCGCCCTGGTGTCGGCCGGCGCCACCTTCTCCTGCGCCCTCACCCACGACGGCGCCGTCTTCTGCTGGGGCGACGACCACTACGGCCAGCTCGGCACCGGCCACGACGTCATCCGGCCGCTCCCCACGACCGTCGCCGTCAGCGCCTCCGCGGTCGCCGCCGGCGGCGCGCACACCTGCGCCATCGGCCGCGCGCCCGGCGGCGCCGACGCCTTCGTCTGCTGGGGATCGGATCAAGCGGGGCAACTCGGCGACAACGGTGACGAGGACCGTTCAGTGCCGGCACCGATCAAGCCGCCGTTGGTGCCGGCGGTCGTCGCGGCCGGCGCGCAACACAGTTGCGCGATCGATTCATCGGCCGCGCTCTGGTGCTGGGGGCGCGGCAGCAGCGGCCAGCTCGGCCCGGGCCACCTGGTCGACACGCCGCTGCCGATCGAGGTGGCCCTGCCGAGCGGCGCCGACCGGGCGACCGCCGTCGCCGACGGCGACGCCCACACCTGCGTGCTCGTCGCGCCGGTGGACGGGCTCGGCGGCGAGGTCTTCTGCTTCGGCGACAACACGTACGGGCAGCTCGGCGACGGGACGGCGACGTCGCGGCCGACCCCCGCGCTGGTGTCACTCGGCGCGGCGGGCGTGCGGGCGGCGGCGGTCACCGCCGGCAGCGGCCATACCTGCGCGATCGACGTCAACGGCGGCGCCTGGTGCTGGGGGCGCGGCGACAGCGGACAGCTCGGCGGTGGCGCGCCGGCCAGCGCGCTCTCTCCGATGCCGGTGACGCTGCCGGGAGACGCCAAGGTCGTCGCCCTCTCGGCCGGCGGCGCGCACAGCTGCGCTATCGATCAGGCGGGCGGCGTCTGGTGCTGGGGCGCCGACGACAGCGGCCAGCTCGGCCTCGGCGCGGCGGGCGCGAGCGTCCTTCAGCCGATCGCCGTGCCAGGTTTGCCGGCCGGCGCCACCGGCGTGGCGGCCGGCGCCGCGCACAGCTGCGCGAGCTTCGCCGACGCCGGCGTCTGGTGCTGGGGCGCCAACGACAGCGGCCAGCTCGGCGACGGGACGACCGTCGACCGTCCCCTGCCCACGAAGGTCGCCGGCGCCACCGGTGCGGTCGTCGCCGGCGCGCTGCACACCTGCGTCTTCGCCGCCGACGGGACTGTCCGTTGCTGGGGCGCCGACACCAGCGGCCAGCTCGGCGACGCGGTCACGCTCACCATCAGCGGCCCCGAGCTCGCGCAGCTCTCCTGCGAGTGAGCCGCTCGCACGGCGGCCCGTGGTGTTAGTCTCCCAGGGATGCGCGATCCCGCCGAACAGACGCTGACGGCGGTTCAGTCACCGCTTTCGCCCGGGGAGCAGAAGGATCGCGCCGTGCTGCTGGTGATGGGCAGCGCCGATTCGCCGGCCCTCTCTGCCCGCGCGCGGCTGCAGATCACCGGCGACGATCTCTTCATCGGTCGACGGGCCGAGGGGCTGCCCGTTTCGGCCAACGCCGCCGTTCTCGACGACGGTCTGGTCTCGAGCCAGCACGCCCGCCTCACGCGGGGCAGCGGCGGCTACGACCTCGAGGACCTCGGCAGCAAGAACGGCACCTGGGTCGACAACCAGCGCCTCGACGGGCAACCCGGGCAAGAGGGAAAAACCGGGAAGGTGCGTCTCCGCGACGGCGCGCTCATCTTCTTCGGCAACCACGTGGCGGTGTTCCGGATGGTGTCGCAGATCGAGCTCGAGGCGATCAAGGCCGAGCTGGTGGCGCCGTTCGGACCGGTGGCGACCGCTTCGCCGGCGCTGGCGGTGGCCTGCGATCGGCTGCGGCGGCTGGCGGCGTCGGAAGGCGAGCTGCTGATCCTCGGCGAGACCGGCGTCGGCAAGGAGGTCTACGCGCGCGCCGTTCACCAGGCGAGCGGGCGCCAAGGAAAAGGGCGCTTCGTCGCCATCAACTGTGCCGCCATCCCGCGCGAGCTGGTGGAGAGCGAGCTGTTCGGCTACCGCCAGGGGGCGCACTCGACCGCGCATCAGGCCAAGGCGGGGCTCATCGAGGAGGCCGAGGGGGGGACGCTGTTCCTCGACGAGATCGGCGAGATGTCGCCGGAGGCGCAGATCAAGATCCTGCGGTTTCTGCAGGACCGTGAGCTGACGCCGCTGGGGTCGACGCGGCCACGGCGCATGGACGTGCGCATCGTCGCCGCCACCAACCGGATCGCCGCCGGTCCGGGCAAGGGGCCGGGCGGGTTGCGCGACGACATCGTGGCCCGCCTCGGCGCCTCGCCGATCTACCTGCCGCCGCTGCGCAACCGGATCGAGGACCTGGGCGCGCTCACCGCGCACTTCCTCGGCCGCGCCTCCTCGGGCGTCAAGTTCGAGCAGCCGGCCTTCCGCGCGCTGGCGCTGCACGCCTGGCCGCTCAACGTGCGCGAGCTCGAGAAGATCATCTCCACCGCCGCCGTGCTGACCGGCGGCGACAAGCCGATCGCGCTGCGCGATCTACCGGAGCCGATCGCGCGCGTGCTGACCGCGCCCGCCGTCGTCGGCGCGCGGCGTACGAACGGTCCCTCGCCGACGCCGGCGCAGATCGAAGAGTCGCTCCGCCGCTACGAGGGGAACGTGGCCGACGTCTCGCGCGAGCTCGGCAAGCACCGCGCCGCCGTCTGGCGCTGGATCAAGAAGTTCGGCCTCGACCCGCAGAAGTTCCGCCGCGAGGGACAGTGAGCGCGCTGCTCGATCGCTACGGGACCTCGTTGATCGGGGCGACCCCGGCGCCGGCCGGGTAGGCGTAGCTGACGGCCTGGGAGGCGAACGTGCCGGTCGCGGCGCTCCCCCAGCCCCACACCGTCAGGCCGAACGGGCCGCTCGAGTGGACCTCGTGGATCCCGTTGTCGCACCCGTTCTGCCCTTGGAAGTTGCCCGTCATCAAGTCGACGCGCGCGTACTCGTAGTTGCCGCCCGCGCCCACCGGCGTCCAGCCGCCGAGGGTGCCCGCGCAGTCGAGCGTGACGTCGTGGAAGCCGGTGGCGTCCTTCGACCGAACAAAAACGAGGTTGGTCTCCGGGAAGGTCGGATCGGTGAAGAACGTGTACGCCGACAGGAACTGTTGCGGGGGAATGACGTTGACGAACTCGGGATCGCCACGGCAGTCGTCCTCCGCAGGGTCGACCACCGAGCAGCCGGTCATGTAGGCTGCCATGTAGAACGGGTGGGCGGCGTCCTGGCTGGCGACAGAGAAGAGGCCGGTGGAGTTGAACTCGACGACCTGACCCGCGTTCAGCGAGAGCGGCGCTCCGGCAGGGGCCGACGGATCGTAGGTGAGTGTCGAGCCGTCGACCGCGCCGACCAACCGCCACGGGACGGACTCCTCCATGCCGGCGAAGCGATCCCGGTAGCGAACGGCCACGTATTCGTGGCCCAGCGCCTTGAGCGGCGGAATCTGCTGATGGGCGGCGTCGCAAGCGGCCGCGCCGACGGGGACGTTGAGGCACGATGCGCCGGCCCAGTGGCCGACGGGTTTATTCGACGAGATCGTGCTGCCCACCAGCTCGTTGGGCTGTGATATCTGGAGGACCTGACCTTTGTCGAGGTCGTAGGTCCGCGGCGTGCCCGCCGCTGTCCCGGCGACGCCCGGACCACTGATGATGGCCACCGTCGGAGTGATCGTCACCTCCGTGCCGTCCTCTGCGGCGACGACGTCCATCGACGGCTGCGCGTTCGCGCTGGCGGCGGCGACGCTCTGCCGATAAGCGTCGATCGCCAGATAGGTCGTGTCCCAGGCCGCCGTGGGGATAAGCAGGGTCGCGCCCGTGACGGCTGCGGATCCGCCGCCATACGGATAGATGTCGTACGCCGCGACGGGAGCGCTGGTCGTGAGGTGGAACGCGCTGCCGATCCCGGTGCCGGCCACGGAGCCGTCCATCGCGTATGCCACGCTGACGCCGGGTGGGCAGGCGCCTAGGGGAGCGTCGGGCGCGCCGGCGAGAAACACGACCGCCGCCTTCTCGGGTGGGATCTCTCCGCTTTCGAGAGGTGCGTACGTGATCGCGTTGCCGTCGCCACTCGCGAGATAGGAAAAATTCGCGGCGTCGTAGGATTTCCCCTGACCCTCGATCTGAATCGTGACCGGGCTGCTGGACGGGTTGGCGAGGTAGGCCGCGAAGCAACCGCCCTGCGCCCCTGCGACGACATCAGGGTCGACCGCATAGAAGTCACAGCCGACGGTCGTATTTGCCTCCGTCGCGAGGGTGCAGGGATCGACGTTCGCGTCGATCGGAGCGCTCGCATCGGTGGGCCGGGCGCCGTCGGTCGAACCGCGTGTATCGCCGGGACCGGCGTCGGTCGAGTTGCGCGCGTCGGCGACGTTACGTGCGTCGTGCGGTGGGATGGCGCTGTCGCGAGCTCCTTCGTCAGTCGCGGCGTCCGTCGCGCGCGTGGTGCCGCCGGGAGACGATCCACATGCCATCGTCCCCGCCGCGAGGGTGAGAAACAGTCCTCCGAGTGACCGCCGCATGCCGGCGACGGTACCACAGCCGTTCGCCTTGGCGGTCGATCAGCCGTTCGCTTTGGCGAACGATCAGCCGTTCGCTTTGGCGGTCGATCAGCCGTTCGCCTTGGCGAACGATGCCATGAAGTCGGCCAGCGCCTTGGCGCCGGCGACCGGCATGGCGTTGTAGATCGAGGCGCGGATGCCGCCGACGGTGCGGTAGCCCTTGAGCGCCACCATCCCGTTCTTCGAGGCCTCCTTGACGAACTTGTCGGTGAGCTCCTCGCTCGGCAAGAGGTAGGTCACGTTCATGTGGCTGCGCGCGCTCTTGTCGGCCACGGTCCCCTTGTAGTAGCCGCCCGAGCCGTCGATGGCGTCGTAGATCAGCGCCGCCTTCTCGGCGTTGCGCTTTTCGATCGCCGCCAGGCCGCCCTGGGCGTCGAGCCAGCGGAACGTCTCGAGCAGGAAGTAGATCCCGAAGGTGGGGGGCGTATTGAGGCAGCTCTTGGCCTCGGCGTTGGCCTGAAAGCTGAAGATCTTGGGGACGCTCTTGGCGATGCGCGGGTAGAGATCCTTGCGGACGATGACCACCACCACGCCGGCCGGCCCGAGGTTCTTCTGGGCGCCGGCGTAGACGAGCGCGCTGCGCGAGATCGGGTGCGGGCGCGACATCATCTCGGAGCTGGCGTCGACCACCAGGTTCGGGTGCTCGGGCCACTCGACCAGGCGATGGCCGTGCACCGTCTCGTTCGAGCAGACGTGCAGGTAGGCGGCGCCGGGATCGGCCTTCCAGCCGACGGGCGGGCGGTCGAACTTGGTCTCTTCGCTGCTGGCGATGACGCGAATCTTCTCGCCGTAGGCGGCCTGCGCGGAGCCGGCGGCCTTCTTCGACCACTCGCCGCCGACCACGTAGTCAGCGGTGCCGTTGAGGAAGTTCATCGGGATGGTGTTGAAGAGCTGTGTCGCCCCACCCTGCAGGAACAGGATGTCGTGCGTGTCGGGGACCGACAGCAGCGACTTGCAACGGGCGATCGCCTCGTCGAGGACGCCGTCGAACTCCTTGCCCCGGTGGCTGCATTCGGCGATGCCGAAGCCCTTGCCCTGGAAATCGACCAGAGCCTTGGCGGATGCTTCCAAAACCTCGGTCGGCAGCATGGCCGGCCCTGCACTGAAGTTGAACACGCGGTTGCTCATGGCCAACGTGCTACCGCTAATAGCGCCCGCTTTCAACGGGTATGAGGGGGCAGCTCTTTCGCCCGCAGTTTTCGGGCGAGATCCACGTGTGGGGCAGCGATGATCTCGGTGGCATCCACGACGGCCGCCTCGAGGATGGCGACGGCCGCCTCGACCGCGGCCTCCACCTCAGCCAACGGGCCAGTCACGGTGAAGAATCCCTTGCCGCCGATCCCTCGTGCCAACTGCAGCTCGATGAGGCGGACCTGGGCGGCCTTGGCGGCGGCGTCGGCGCCGAGCAGCGTGGCGGCCACCGTCGTGGTCTCGACGATCCCCAGCGCATCGACGGTGCCGGGTCTCGCCTCGCCGCCCAGAGCCGGCCACAGCGAAACGTGCGCCTGCGGAAGAAACAGCCGATCGAGCAGTCGATCGCCCGCCACCTCCAGCCCGGCGCGATAGGCCTCGTCGACCTCGGCCACGCCGCCGTCGACCAGCACCAGGAACTTGCCGGGGCTGACCCAGTCGGCGCGCAGCAGGTTTACCGGCGCGCGCTTGAGCATGGCGTCCGCCACGCGGTGGCCGCGGGCGATGGAACCGAGCTCGAGGAGCGCCAGCGCGTCGGCCATCAGACGATACGAAAGTATTCCTTCAAGGTGCAGCGCCGCTCGCGGGTGAAGTTGCGGACGGTGGTCAGCCCCTCCCCTGTCGGTGAGGCGATGGTGAACGAGGTGTAGCCCTCGCCCCCGAGGCCGAGCCCCGCCAGGTTGGAGGCGTTCTTCACGAAGATCGAGGTGTTGATCGTTCGCGCCATGGCGTGCAGGTGGGCGATGTTGCGCGAGTACATCACCGCCGTGTGACAGAAGCCGTGCTCGACCCGCTTGGCGGTGGCGATGGCGGTCGGCGCGTCGGCGACCCGCACCAGCGGCAGCACCGGCATCAGCAGCTCCAGCTGCACGAAGGGGTGCTTCTCGTCGACGTCGGCGATCAACAACCGCAGCTCGTCGCCCGCGGTCACGCCAATCTGGCGGGCGATGAGGCCCGCGTTCTTGCCGACGAAGTCCTTGTTGGCGTGGACGCCGCCCGAGCCCTGGTGCAACACCACCTTCTCGAGCGCCTTGACCTGGCGGTCGTTCAGCACGAGACAGCCCACACGCCCGAGGCGCTCGAGCAACGGCGTCGCGATGGAATCGACCGCGACGATCTCCTTTTCCGCGGTGCAGAGGATGTTGTTGTCGACCGACGCCCCCTCGACGATCCCGGCGGCAGCGACGTCGAGGTCGGCGGTCTCGTCGACGACGGCGGGCGGGTTTCCCGGGCCGGCGGCGATCACCTTCTTGCCGCTCCCCATCGCCGCCTTCACCACCCCCGGGCCGCCGGTGACCACCAGCAGGCGCACCCCGGCGTGGCGCATCAGCGTCTCGGCGCTCTCGATGGTCGGCCGCTCGACGCAGCAGAGCAGCGTCTCCGGGCCGCCCGCGGCGGTAATCGCCTCGTTTAGCAGATGCACCAGGTACGCCGAGGTCTTCGCGGCGTAGGGGTGGGCGTTGAACACCACCGCGTTCCCGCCGGCCACCATGCCGATCCCATTGTTGATGACAGTCTCGGTCGGGTTGGTGGTCGGCGTGATCGACCCGATGACCCCGTAGCTGGCCCGTTCGACGATGGTCAGGCCGTCGTCGCCCGAAAACGCGATCGGCGCCAGCGCCTCGGTCCCCGGCGTCTTGTCGATCGCCAGTCGATTCTTCTTCAGCTTGTCCTCGACGCGCCCGTAGCCGGTCTCCGCCACCGCCAGCTTGGCCAGCTCGTCGAGGTGCGCGCGGGCGGTGGCGCGCATCGCCGCAACCCAGCGCTGGCGTGCCTCCAGCGGCGCCGCTTCGTTCTCCTCGTGGGCCCGGCGCGCGGCCTTGACGGCGCTTTCGACGTCGGGAAAAACGCCCCGGCGTCCGCGCGGCACGTCGACGTCGCGCCGGCGCGCGGGCGTCAACGCCGGCGACGACGATGGCAACGGCGCCACGAACCCGGCCGGCGGCGTGCGCACCGCCTCGAGCGGGGTCTCGGGCAGCTCGCCCACGCGCGCCAGCACCCGATCCACGATCTCTTGAATGCGCGCCTCGTCCATCCCGCGCTGGACGTTACCGCGAAATTCGATCACGGTCAGGTGGATGGAGGGGGAGACGCTCGACGCCCTGCTGGCCCACGCGCGGGCGCTGGTCGGCGTAGAGCTCTCCGAGCTGGCCGACGGGCTCGGCCTTCCGGTCCCGGTGGGCCGCCTGCGCACCAAGGGGTGGTCCGGCCAGGTGATCGAGCAGGAGCTCGGCGCTGTGGTCGGCGGCGCCCGTGGCCCCGACTTCGCCGCGCTGGGCGTCGAGCTGAAGACCGTGCCGGTACGCGAGTCGCTCGAGCCACTGGAATCGACCGCCGTCTGTCAGATCGATCCCGTCGCCATCGCCGGCGAGTCCTGGGAGACGAGCTACGTGCGCCTGAAGCTGACCCGGGTCCTCTTCGTCGCGCTCGCGGTCCCAAGCGCCGCCCGCTCCGTCGGCGAGCGCCGCGTCGCCGCCGTGCGCCTCTGGTCCCCCGACGCCGACGAGACGCGCGCGCTGCGCGACGACTTCGAGCTCTTCGTGCGCGGCTACTACCGCCAGGGGCGCGCCGCCGAGATCACCGGTCACCTCGGCGCCGTCATGCAGGTCCGCCCCAAAGGGCGCGACGCGGACGATCTGCGCGACGGCTACGACGCTGCCGGCAACCCGACCCGCGTCGGCAAGCACGGCTTCTATCTGCGGCCCTCGTTCGTCGCGCGGATCCTGCGGCGCAATGATCCATGACGAAATGTGGCGCGGTCACCAGCTCGACGGCGCCATGATGTCGTCGCCGTCGACGGGGTGGACGACGGCCGCCGGGTGCAGCGTGTGCGGCCGGCGGGCATGGGACCGAAGGACAGACGCCACATCGTCCGGAGCCGCCGCCATCGCGGCCGGCAGGTCGGGGGCCTTCTGCAGCACGGCGAAGACCGGCAACGACAGGTCGGGTACGAACGCGCTCACCTTGGCCAGGTAGCCGTCTTTGTGGACGACGCACTCGATCGGCGCCTCACCGTACGGGATCTCGATCGAGAACGGCGTCACGCCCACCACGGAGCCGTCGCGCCTGGAGACGGTTGCCCCGTCGGGATCCGAGCTGAAATTGACGTGAACCGTCGCGGCGTGTTTCGGCGCCGCGCCCGCGGCCAGAACCGCCGGCGTCTGGTGGCGCAGACCCAGGTTGGCGAGGGCCATGAAGGCGAAGGCCGCGAGCCCCACCAGAAGCCCCCCGCCGCGGTTGCGCTTGCCAGGGAGATCGACGCGCGCCGGTTCGGCCGACTCGGCCGGCTCGGCCGGCTCGGCCGGGACGGGCAGCGCCGACGCCTCCGGCTCGCCGTTCGCGGCCAGAAGCGCCCCGCGAAGCTCGGCCATCGTTTGAAACCGCTGGTCCGGATCCTTGCTCAGCGCCCGGCTCACGATCGCCTCCAGCGCCAGCGGCACGCTGGCGGCCAGAGTGCGGACCGCCGGCGCCGTGCGGCTGAGGTGCTGGGCCATCACCTCCCCGAACCCTTCGCCCGTGAAGGGGACGCGCCCCGTCAGCATCTGGAAAAGAATGACGCCGAGCGCGTAGACGTCCGCGCGGTGGTCGACGTCGCGCCTGGCGTCGCACTGCTCGGGGGACATGTAAAACGGAGTCCCCATGACGATGCCGACCTCGGTGTCGTGCGTCGGCGTGCCGGACGCCTTGTGCGTCAGCTTGGCGAGGCCGAAGTCGAACACCTTCACGAAATCCCGCCTCCCGTCGCGCGCCACGAGCAGGATGTTGTCTGGCTTGAGGTCGCGGTGAATGACCCCCTGCTGGTGCGACGCCTCCAGCGCGTCCGCGATCTGGGCGCCGATGTCGATGGCGCGCGCGGGCGGGAAAGGGAGGCGGCCGATCTGCGCCGAGAGCATCTCCCCGGCCAGGTACTCCATGATGAAATAGAAATCGCCCGCCGGGGTATGACCGAAGTCGGTCACGTCGACGATGTGGTCGTGCCCGATCTGGTTGACGGCACGAGCCTCGGTGACGAACCGCCCGACCATCTCGGCGTTGCGGGCGAACTGGTGGTGGATCGCCTTCAACGCCACCTTGCGTCCGATGACGGGATGCTCAGCCAGAAAGACCTCGCCCATCCCCCCTTCGCCGAGCTTGCCGGTGATCCGGTAGTTCCCGACTGTCTCCCCAATCGCGATCATCTTTACGGCTTTTCCGTACAGCAACGTGCGGGCCAAAGCCGCCGGCCGATTCGCTCCCTCAATCGTGGGGAGACGTGGCCAGCCGGTGACCGTGGCGCCGCCCGGCGCGGTGCAAATCGGACGGCTCAGGCAGAGCGCGTGTTCCGGCGTCACTCCTTGGAGACGACGGCGGTGATCGCTTCGGTGTCGGGGTCGGCGGGCGCACCGACGGGGCGCGGGCGATCGGAGAAGAGCGCGGTCACCACCAGCTTGCCGCCGCCGGGGACGACCGGGTGGGTCACGGGAAGCGCCTGGCCCGGCGACACCAAGATGGTCGTCACCGCCCCGGCCGGCGGAAAGATCGTGGCCGGCGCGGCGGCACCATCGCGCATCCGGACCTCCAGGTAGCGCGGCCCGTCCCCCTTGACCATGAACGAAAGCAGATCGCCCGCGACCAAGATCGTCTGCGGCAAGACGACGCTCTGCTCGTCGCCGCGTCGATAACGAATCTCGATCCCCGCCGACTTCGAGAGCGACCCGCCGCGCTTGCCGGTATAGGGGTTCGTCGCTGGGTCAGGCACGTGCGGGCGCGCGACCAGGACCGCGATCCCGTAGGTGGCCGCCAGGATGCCGGCCAGGCCGAGCGCGCGGCGAAGGCCCCGCCGCGGCCTGGCCGTTTTGACGGTCTTCGCGTGGTTCACCCCTGCGTGCTGTCGGCCCGGCCGAGCGGCAGGACCTGATCGACGTTGACGTGCGGCCGCGGAATGATGTGGACGGCGACCATCTCGCCGATCCGTTCGGCGGCGCGCTGGCCAGCCTCGGTGGCCGCCTTCACCGCCGCGACGTCACCGCGCACGATGGCGGTGACGAAGCCGCCGCCGATCTTCTCGTAGCCGACGAGCTCGACCTTGGCCGCCTTCACCATGGCGTCGGCCGCCTCGACCATCGCCACGAATCCCTTGGTTTCAATCATTCCGAGCGCGTCTGCCATGACCGGCCTTTCGCTGTGTTGAGTTTATCGATCTACGAACTTTTCGCCGGCGCGGCCCGACAGCCCTTCGATGGCGGCGATCGCCGCGCCCGCCGCCGCGTCGATCTCGGCCTCCGGCCCGGAGAGCCAGAGACGCCCGAACGCGCCGTAAGGTTGCACCTGCACCAGTGACACGTGCGCCGACTTCTCGGCTTCGTTGGCGGCGAACGCCACGTAGCCGGCCGGCTCGGTCTCCAGGATGAAGAGCGACTGCCCGGGCAGGATCATCATCCCCTGCGAGCTGCGGTTGATGAGCTGCGCCTGGTAGGGCTCGACGGCGCGAATGATCTGGTTGGCCATCACCGTCGGCTTCAGGCGATCCTCTTCCTTCACCTCCAGGTGCCGGAGGATCGCCGCGCCCGCGTCGCGCACGTCGCCCTGATCGTCGGCGTGGACCTCGAGCAGGCCATACGCCCGCTCCACGATCTGCAACGCCGGCACCACGCGCGTCGCTTTCAGCGCCACGTCGGTGACCCGGTTGATGGCGATGCCGGGCGCGATCTCGACGAACAGCGACGCCTGTCCCGGCACCGGGAGAAACCCGCGCGCCGTCTTCCCCATGAAGCTCGCCAGCTGCGGCTGGAGAGCATCCAGGAAGGTGTAACAGCGGAGGGTGGTGGTCGCCACGTGCGGACGTTACCGTCTCGGTGTCACGCCTTCAAGCCCGGCGGGCGTCCGACGACGCCCATCAACTGCCCGGTGGAGGCGCCGTCGCGGCGAAACGAGAAGAAGCGCGCGCGATCGCAGTGCGTGCAGTCGGCGCCGGCGTCGATCGCCGCCGGCGCGACGCCCGCCCGTTCCAGCAACAGGCGGTTTGCCGCCTTGAGATCGACGTTCGCTTTTTCGGGGGCGCCGCGCGGTGACGGCAACACGATCCCGCGCGCGCGCGCGTCGGGAAACAGCGTCTCGAACGCCGCCACGACCTCGGGGCCGACCTCGAAGCAGCAGGGACCGATCGCCGGGCCCAGCGCGACGCGCAGGTCGCCCGCCCGCGCACCGAATTCGCTGGCGAGCGCGCGCACCGCCGCCGGCAGCACGCCCGCCACCGTGCCGCGCCAGCCGGCGTGCACCGCCGCGCAGGCGCCCGTGCGCGGATCGACCAGCAGCGCCGGGACGCAGTCGGCGACGAAGATCCCCAGCACGACGCCCGGCGCGTCGGTGCAGAGCGCATCGGCGTCGGTACACGCGACGGCCGCCCGGTCGTCACCCGCCCTCACCCGCACGACGGTCGTGCCGTGCACCTGGCGAGCCACGAAGATCGGACCGCCCGCCGCGTCTTCGAGCCGTCTCCGATTTTCGGAGACCCGCGCCGGATCGTCGCCCCACTTGCCGCCCAGGTTCAGCGTGTCGAACGGCGGTTCGCTGACACCGCCGGCGCGCGTGGTGAACCCGTGAACGAAGCCGTCCCCGAGCACCTTCGATCGCAACAGCGCCGGTGGTTGCATGGCGATCCTTTATAGCCTCTCGAGCGCCGCCAGCGCCGCCTGCATGTCGGGCGGCGGATCGGACGAGAAGGTCATGGTCTTGCCGGTGGCCGGGTGCACGAACCCCAGCAGACGCGCGTGCAGCGCCTGGCGCCCGAGCGCGTCGGCGATGGCGCGGATCTTCAGATCGCGCGGCGGCCGCCCGTAGACCTTGTCACCGAGCAGCGGACAGCCGAGCGCCGCCAGATGAACGCGCACCTGGTGCGTCCGCCCGGTCTCGAGCCGCGCCTCCATCCGCGCCGCCCCGGCGAAGCGCGCGACCACCTTCCAGTTGGTGACGGCGCGTTTTCCCGAACGCACGCGGCTGGAGAATTTCTTCCGCTCGCGCGGATCGCGGCCGTAGAACGTGTCGATGCGCCCGCTCGCGCCGGGCGGCGCGCCCGCCACCAGCGCCTCGTAGACCCGCTCGATGGTGTGGGCTTTGAACGCGGCCCCGAGCGCGTTCATCGTCTGGTCGTCCTTGGCCACGACCAGCAGGCCCGAGGTGTCCTTGTCGATGCGGTGGACGATCCCCGGACGCAGCTCGCCGCCGATCCCGCGCAGATCGCGGCAGTGGGCCAGCAGCGCGTTCACCAGCGTCCCCGCCTCGTGCCCCGGCGCCGGGTGCACCACCAGGCCGGCCGGCTTGTCGATCACCACCAGCCAGCGATCTTCGTGGACGATCCGCAGCGGCATCGCCTCGGCCGCGATCTCCGTCGCCACCACGGCCGGCGGTTCCCAGACGATCACGTCGCCCGCATGCAACTTGCGCGACGGGACACCGGCCGCGCCGTTCACCGTCACCGCCGCCTCCCCGATCTGCCGGGCCAACTGCGAGCGCGACACCTCGGCGATCTCCTGCGACAGGAAGACGTCCAACCGCTGCCCGGCCGCCGCCGGCGCGACGACGAAGCGCCGCAAAGGCGTTACCAGATCTTCGAGCGCACGCTGCCGCGCGATTTCAGCAGCATGTCGACCAGCGCGCGATCGTAGATGCCGAGCTGAAAGATCTCCGGCGTCACGCGGCTCTTGTAGAGCGTGCGCCCTTCTTCGATCTCGTCCCGCATGCCGTCGAACAGGTTGTCCCGCTCGACCCCCTCGATGATCTTCTTCTCGTGATACATCGAGAGGTCCGAGGCGATGGCCCGCGCCAGCTGCCGCGCGCGTTCGGGCTTGTCGATGAGCGCCATGTCGTCAGTCTAACTTAGCCGGGCGGCCGGCTAAAGAGCTTCGCGCCCGCCGAGCGCGGAGACCGGCAACGGCGCGCTGGTCACCCGCACGCCGACCCGCCCATCCTCCTTCACGTAGACGACCAGGCCCTGCACCCGCAACGGCCGCTCGCCCTCCCGGCGTGGCAGCTCGAGATCGACCGTCTGCCCCGGCCGTTCGTCGCCGAGCGGGCTCTCGATCAGCAGACCGTCACTCGAGACGTTACTCACCTTGCGTAGGTAGCGGGCTCCCTGCGCAAGCTCGACCGCGTAGAAGTCCGCGGATACACGCTGCTTTTCTCGCTTCTCCCCAAGGTCCGGACGCCAGTTTCGTTTGGTCAGCATTTTGCTCTCACCTCAACCTACATCCGCCTACCTGCTGAGTCAAGCTGAGCCCGCGGGACAAATGCTGCGCCGCGCAACATGCTACGCTCACGCCCGGAGGTTTTGGCCGATGAAACGACTGTTGCTCGCCCTCTCTGTCGCCCTCTCGCTCGCCCTCGTGACCGCCGCGGCCACCACCGCCCGCGCCGCCGAATCCCTCTACGAGATCACCAAGGTCGAACCCAAGCTCGCCGTCGGCGGCACCGGAACCGCCAGCTTGACGATCAAGGTGAAGGGCGGCTGGCACGTCAACGACGAGGCGCCGATCAGCGTGGCGCTCACGCCGCCGCCCGGACTGTCGGTCAAGAAGGCGAAGCTCACCCGTACCGACCTCGCCGCCAGCTCCAAGGAGAGCGCCCGCTTCGACATCCCGGTCTCGGCGACCGAGACCGGCAAGAAGACCATCGCCGCCGAGGCGCACTTCGTCCTCTGCCAGGAGCAGGCCTGCAAGCCGGTCAAGGAGACGGTGACCCTCGCCATCGAGGTCACCCCGCCCGTCGTCGCCGCCAAGAAGAAAAAAAACTAGCGGAGCCGATCGCGTCGGGGGAGCGCGAGCTCTGCTCGTGCGAGCCCATCGCGGGGGGCGCGGGACCCTCTCAGGGTCCCGACCTTATCGAAACTCGCGGACGATCTTCTCCACCCGGCGCGTGAGCTTCGGGCTGAGCGCGCCGACCGAGGTCACCGACAGCCGCTCGGGACGAATCACCCTGCGGGCGACGGCGCGGATGTGCTCCGGGCGGACGCGAGCCAGGGCGCGCGCCCGTTTCTCTTGCGGGTCAGCCCGCATGAAGAGCTCGGTGCCGCCGAACCAGCCGCAGAGGCCGTCGAGATCGTCGTAGCAGGCTTCGATGTCGCCGACGAAGCGGCGCTTGGCCTTGTCGAGCTCGTCCTCGCCGACCAGCTCGTCGCGAAAGCGGCCGAGCATGCCGAGCGACTCGCTGACCAGCGCCGGCAGCTTGGCGTGCGCACAGGCGGCGTCGATCTCCAAGAGCGCGGCGTCGTGGTACGAGTGCAGCGAGCCGGCGATCGAGTAGGCGAGCCCCTTCTGGTCGCAGATCTGGTAGTGGAGGCGCGTCGACATCCCGTCATCGAGCACGCGCACGAGCGCCCGCAGCGCGAGGTAGTCGGGATCGGTCTCGGGGAGCGCGTGAAAAAGGATGTGCACCTGCGTCTGCGCCGACTCGTTGTGCACCGCACGGAACCGCGGCCCCTGCCCGGCCGGACGCGGCGGCCGAGGGGCGCGCCGCTCGCCGCGTGGCACCCGCGCGAACGCCGCCCGGCTCTGGCGCTCGACGGTGCGCATCCGGACCGGCCCGGCGACGGTCAACACCATGTTGGCGGCGCCGTAGAAGCGGCGGAAGTGCGCGCGCACGTCGCGGGTGGAGAACCGGCGCACGTTCTTCAGCGGTCCGGTGATGGGGAATCCGAGCGGGTGCGCGCCCCAGACCTGCTTGCGCGACTGATCGTCGATGTTGACGTTGCGCCCGCGGTCATCGAGATCCTCGAGGATCTCCTCGACGATGATCTGGCGCTCGAGGTCGATGTCCGTGAACTCCGGCGCGCTGAACAGATCGCCGAGGATCTCCATCCCGCGCTGCAGCTGCCGCGGGTGGAGCGCGATCTGATAGAGCGAGTAGTCGCGCCCGGTCTCGGCGTAGAGCGTGCCGCCCAGCTCCTCGATGGCCAGGTTCAGCGCGAACGACGACGGGTAGCGCGACGACCCGCGGAACAGCATGTGCTCCAGAAAGTGCGAGATCCCGTTCGTCTCTGGCGTTTCGTACCGTGAGCCAGCTCGCACGTAGAGACAGAGAGTCGCGCTGTGAAGGTGCGGCGTCTCGACGGCGACCAGCTTGAGCCCGTTCGACAGCCTCGCGCGCCCGACCCGGTACGGCGGTTTTCCAATGTCGAGCACGGTGGTGGTCATTTGTTGGGGGGAATTTACAAAAGATTCGCGTCGAAGAAAGAAGAACGAAACATGCGTCAGCTATTCTTATGTCGTTCGGTGGGGTCGGGCGGGATGGGCCTGCGTCGGTGTGAGAGGTCGGGGGGGCCGGCTTCTCACACCGCCAGCGCCCTGGGTGTCGAGTCGCCAGCGAGTTTGCCTTTAGGCTAAGCTGGCGCCCGCCCAGGCGGGTAGCTCAGTGGTAGAGCGGGGTCTTTACACGGCCCGGGTCGCAGGTTCAATCCCTGTCCCGCCTACTTCACGAACCGCAGACTGCTCGTCCAGCGTCGCTTCGAGGTCGAAACCGCCGCTGATCTTCCAGCCGTCGCCGCCGTGGGGAGTCAGGACCACGGGCGGCATGAAGCGCTGTTCAGCCGATGACGAGCTCGATCTTCCCGCCGAGAGCGGCCGCGAGTGTCTGGAGCGTCTTATAGGTGGGGTTGGCCTGTCCGCTCTCCAGTGTCGAGATCTCGCTCTGGTTGAGACCGGTTTTCTCGGCCAGCTTTTTCTGCGTCCACCCGCGCTTCCGGCGAGCCTCCGCGAACCGCCGCGCGAGGCGATACCGCTCTCGGAAGTATTTCAGCTCTGCGACCGCCTCGGGCCCCTCGCCTTCGGCGTCGCGCTTCAGCTCAGACATGAAGTCTGTGAACTTGGTCCCCATCGCGCACCCTGCTGCAAGAACGATATGGTATAAAACCAATATCGTCAACCCGCCCCCTACCCCTTCCGTCGACCCTTCCAGGCCTTGAGGCGGTCTCGCGCCACCTCTATCTGGGCCTGTTGGTGTCGCGCGCTCGACCGTTCGCCTTTGTCGTACCCGCCCAGGAGAAGGACGATCCTGTCGCCGTGCGCGTGACAGAAGACTCGCAGGAGGATCTTCGCCGTCTCGGCGTCCGGGTTCGCCCGCTTTCCCTTTCGCGCCAGCACTTGCGCGGCATCCTGGTCCAACGGCAATTCGAAGATGCCGCCACCGTAGCAGCCGGGATCTAAGTCCGCCGGCGAAGTCCGTCGGGCGTCATACGCGGCGGCTGCGGCGGTTCACCAGTCCGCCGCGGCGCCACTCATTTGCCGTCGGACACGCTGCCCGGAGCCTCTCGGAATGCGACACCCCTCTACGAGCCGATCGTGATTGGTCCGTCGGGACCCGCCGCCAACATGGCAAGCAACCTTGCAGCGATTCGGCCGATAGGGATCACTATGGGCCGGCGAGATCCAGGATGGGTCGAGCTGACCACATCGACTGGGGTCCATTTTTCGCGGGAATCTCCGATAGATACTATCGTTCCAAGAATCGGATGAGCTGGCTTGCAGAAAAACGGGCCCGTGATGATGGCCGGCGTCAAACCCGGCCGTCCCGTCCCCTGGCGCGCGCCTTGACCGTACCCCATGATGGTGGTGTATGAACCGGTCCATGGACTCCACCGCGAAGACGTACTCGCTGGTGTTCAGCTTCCCGGACGTGATCGTCGGGAACGGCTTCACCGCTAGAGTCGAGCTGAAGGGTCACGCGCTGTTCGTCCAGGAGGGCGAGGAGTCGACCTGGCTCTACGGCGTGCAGCCGGGTGCTGTCGCCGGAGGAGGCAAGGACTGGGCGGAGGCGACGCGGGCGTTCAAGGAGAACTACCTGTCCGTCCTCTTCGACATCGCGATCGAGGCGGTGGACTACGAGGGCTTCAAGTCGGCAGTAGAAGCATTCTTCAGCGAGGTGAACGAGCCCAACCAAGAGGAATGGGCTCGCGCTCTGGACAACGTCCGCCGAAACCCCGATCAGCTCGCGGGCCACACGACCGTTAAGGCCGAGGATCATCCTCCGTGCCTCCGCGTGTCGATGCTCGACCAACGCAGCATGAACCCCCGGGTCAACCAGTTCGACGCGGTTGAAGTCGCCCGGGCTGCTGCGGCCTGAGCAGTTGTCGTCACACGGCACCGTTTCGCTGAAAGAGATTTGGGCGATGCTCGACGCGTGCGCGCCAGGGCACACGCGCAAGGAACGTGACCACAACTGGTGCATCCGGTTCGGAACTAAGTCCTACCCGAGCTTGCCCAAGGGACCGCACGGTCGTCGGGAGAACCCGGCGATCCAAGTCGGGCATGTGAAGAACATGGCGCGTCACCTGGGAATTCTCGACTGCGCCAAACAGCGGCTCGAAGGTCTCCAGTAGCGGCCTGCGCGGTGCACGGGCGGGCTCCCTTCTAGGGAGCGTGGCTCCTCCGGTAAACTGCCAGCGTGGATCACATGCCCGAGCGAGGGGACGATACCCAACCTTTTCAGGCCCGCCTCATCGCCTATGTCGACATCCTGGGGTGGTCCGAACTCACCAACCGCGGTGAAGATCAGCGGATCCGGGACGCCTTCGCTTCGGTCGAGCGCATGCACGCAGTAGCGAAGAAGCCGAACCACATGATCGGGCGTTTCGGCCCGGTCGGAAGTACCGGCCGAGAGACGACCTTTTCGGACTCGATCGTCTATTCCTGCCTCGTTGACGATTGGGAGGTTGAGTTGGATGATCCGGCGGGTGCAATGGCTCTGCTCCGAGCTCCTAATCGCGGGGCACGGCACTCGGGGGGCACTATGCTTCGGGCCACTTGAGCACACGGACCGAATGATCGCGGGAAAAGCCTTGGTTGAGGCCCACAGGATTGAGCGCGAGGTCGCCAAGTACCCCCGCCTCATACTGGGCGGCGAAGCCGAACGGATCGTGGCCTCCGCCGGGTCGTTCGTCGGGCAACCGCAGATCCAGCACGATCGGGATGGCCTGCCCTTTCTCGACATCGTCGGGATCAGCAGGGGAGGTACCAGGAGCCGACATGAGCGGCAGCGCCTGCGCCGAGGTTTTGAGAGGTAGGTACTCTCCGCGCGGAGAGCACAGCAGGGCCGTGCCCATCAGCGTCGGTCCGCTGCCGGTCATGGTCCTCTGACTGGGCTCGAATTGGATCCACATTGCGTAGTCGCCGCCCGCCGTGGCCGAGTGGAGCGTCCCCTTACCTTGCCAGCCCCCGAGGGGATGGAAATGGCCGCCCAGGTTGAAGTTCCACCCGGGCGTTTTAAGGAACACGAAGATGACAATGCCCACCACCGAGGCGACCAGGCCCAAGGTGAGCTTTACGAACGACCTCACCGTTGTTCCCCGCCGTACGTACATTGACGCTCGAGCTTATATCAACAGTGCAAAGACGCGCGCGCAGGTCAATTACGAAGTGCCGTCGTCCGACGATGAGCCGCCCAATCCTCGCCGATTCACGGGTGATCCCCCGCGCGGGGTTCGGCAAGTAGTAAGTAGATCGAGCGCGCCTGTCCTAGACTGTCGCGGTGCCCCGCGCCGCCGAGACCACCGCGCTCACCCTGCTCGCGCTGATCGCGTTTGCCGCCAACTCCATACTCAACCGAATGGCGCTGGCCGGTCATCTGATCGACGCCGCCAGCTTCACGACGATCCGTCTCGCCAGTGGCGCGGTCGTGCTCGCCGCGGTGGTGCGTGCGCGTGCCGGCGGCTGGGCCCCGTTGCGAGGGAGCAGCGCCGTCGGCCCGCTTGCGCTGTTCGCCTACGCCGCGCCCTTCTCGTTCGCTTATCTGCGCGTCGGCGCGTCGGTCGGCGCGCTGGTCCTGTTCGGCAGCGTGCAGATGACGATGATCGGCTGGGCGCTGGCACGAGGCGAGCGCCCCACCCCGCGCGTCTGGGCCGGCCTGGCGCTGGCGGCGGGCGGGCTCGGCTGGCTGGTGCTCCCGGCAGCGACCCGGCCCGATCCGCTGGGAACGCTGCTGATGATCACCGCGGGGGTCGCCTGGGGCGTCTACTCGCTGGCGGGGAAGCGGGCGACCGATCCGCTGGCGGCGAACGCCCGCAGCTTCCTCTGGGCGACGCCGCTGGCGATCGCCCTCGCGGTGGCGCTCGCCGGCGCGCGCGGCGTGGGGGCGACCGCAGCCGTCGCGGTCAGCGCGCGCGGCACCGGGCTCGCCGTCGCTTCGGGCGCCGTGACCTCGGCGCTGGGCTATGCGATCTGGTACCGGGCGCTGCGCGGCCTGACCGCGACGCAGGCCGCGATCGTCCAGCTCGCCGTCCCGGTGATTGCCGGCCTCGGCGCGGTCGCGCTCCTGGGCGAGTACCCGAGCAAGCGGCTCGTCGTCTCGGGGCTCGCCGTGCTGGGGGGGCTGGCCCTGGTGCTGTCGCGCCGGCCGCGGCGGTCATAGCCGCGCGCGACGGACGCGCTTTGGCGACATCCTCCTCGACGCCTCGCTTCGGAAGGCTCAATCGCCGAACAGCTCCATTCCAGCCGCGAGCGCTTCTGCCATGGCGCTCTGGGTGATGATCCCTTGGACCGACTTCGCGTTTTCCCTGTTCCCTCCTACCGACGGAGGCAGCACCACCGCCACCGAGGCGTGCCCCGATGCCATCTGCCCCAGGAGTTCGACCAGCGTCGAGCTGTCCGAGATGGTCACGAAGTCCCGACGGGCGACGTCGGCCAGCTTGCGGGCCTCGCCCGCGCCTTCGGCCTGCTCCAGCAGCCAGTCGCGGGGGGCCACCCCGACGATCTGACCGCCGCCGTTCACGGCAACCACGTGCTCGGGCCTTCCTGATCCATCGCGCAGCTCCAGGTCAGAGAGCGCCGTATCGGCCGGCACCACGAGAACGGGGTCCAGCTTCAGGTCCGACACCCGACGAACGAGATGGGCGTTGGCCTGCAGAGCATGCGGCATGACGTGACCTCGGCGCGTCAGCTTCATCGTGTAAATGCTCTCGACGCTGAGCGCGCGGCGCAGGCCGTAGCTCACCGCGGCCGTGATGGTCAGAGGCAAGATCACCCCGTAGTCGAGCGTCATCTCGAAGATCATGATGATGGCGGTCAAAGCGGCGCCGGTAGCGCCCGCGACGAGGCCGGCCATCCCCGCCAGGGCGAAGGTGGCGGGATTGACGTGGAGGCCAGGGAGAAAAGCTCGGAGCAGCGAACCGTAGGCGGCGCCCAGCGTCGCACCCATGAACAGCGACGGCGAAAAGACGCCGCCGGACGCTCCGGATCCGAGCGTCAGCGAGGTGGCCAACAGCTTCAGGGCCAGCAGGGTCAGCAGGAATCCGACGCTCGTGAGCCTGCCGGAGAGGACATCGAGAATGGTCGCGTAGCCCACCCCTTCGACGTAGTAATGCTCGGCCAGCCGCATCAGGAGCGCTGCCATGACCCCGACACAGAACATGCCGGTGACGTGCCGCAGGTAAGGGCGACCCGGGATCAACCGCTCGAAGGTGTCTTCCGCGCCATAGAGCGAGCGGATGAAGACGACGGAGATCAGCGCCATCAGACATCCGAGCCCCAGGTAGGCCGGCAGCAGCGCCAGCTCCGACGCACCC
>DATAVR010000002.1:0-18850 GCA_036267635.1 Polyangia bacterium
GTTGAACGCCACCCCCGTCAAAGTGCCGGTGATGGAGGTGGTGGGAATGGCCACGTAGTAGGCCGTGCCATAGGCCAGCTTGCCGAGGTGGGGCGTGAAGAAGACGGTGTTGCCGCTGACCCGGACCAGCTGCGATCCGACGTTGATCACCGTCGTGCCGAACGTCTGGGTCTCGCCCGCGAAGCCGATGCTGTCGACCTCGCTGCCGTCGGCGACCGCGAAGATCTTGATCAAGCCTCCGGCGTTCAAGGTGGGAGGCGCGTCGAAGGTGAGCGCCAGCTCCCCGTCGGTATAGGCGTTGGTCGCGCCTGGGGCGGGATAGGTGAGCGCCGCGAGCGAGCCGTAGGGATCGGTCGCCTCGTACTCGGCGACGGCGACCAGGATCGTCTTGGTGTTGGTCGCGCTGTTGCTGTCGCCGGTGTTGGTGACGGTCACCGTCGTCGTGCCGCCCTTGAGGCCGCTGAGCGCCACGGTCGAGTTGGTTGCGCCGTTGGTGACCGTCGCCGTGGCGACGGTCGGATCCGAGGACACCGCCGTGACGCCCGCAACCGCGCCTCCGAGAGCGTTGGCGGTCGCGGTCACGGTCGTCGAGGCTCCCTTGTTCAGATTTACGGTGCTCGCCGAGAGCGCGAGGGATGCGGGAACATAGTTGAGGAGCGTGCCCGTCGCCGAGTCATAGACCGTGGCGCCGTTGCCGTCCTTGATCACGAGGTTCGTGATGGTAGCGGCGACGTTGTTGAAGGAAATGGTGGGGTAGACCGCGCCGCTGCCATAGACGGTCGTTCCGTTCGTCATGGCGCTGACCGCGGTGGTGCTGGTGGTGACCGTGCCTCCGACCGGACCGGCGCCGTAGGTCACGCTGCTGCCGGTGCGGCTGAACGTCAGCTGTAACGGCGTACCGTTGGTGAAGGCGACCGTGGGCGCTCCCGCCGACACCGCGCTGGCGCCGCTGACGTAGTAGCCGTTGGTGGAGTTGTTCGAATTGCGCATCAACAGGTAGGCGTAGGCGTCGGTCCCGCTCCAGCCCGTGGTCATGCCGACTCCGATGCCGCAGGCATTATTGGCCTTGTTCTGAACGGTGATGGTCACGTCGGCGGTGATGCTGAAGTTGCCGGTCATCGGGGTGGGAAACGAGAGGAACCCGTTGCTGACGGTGCCGTAATAGTTGGGGGCCACGTACTTGAACCCGTTGCCCGAGGCGCCGTAGGTGCTGTTGACCGAGAAGGCTCCGCCGGCCAGGGCCGCCGTCGTGGTGCCGTTGGCTTGCTTCACGAAGTAGACGAAGGAGCTGCCGCCGACGGTGTCGCCGCCGGCATCCACCGGCCCGCCACCGGAGCCGCCTGAGGCGGCCGCGCCACCAGCGCCGCCCGTCGAGGTGCCGCCGGTGCCGGTTCCCGCGTCGGTACGCGCCGGGGCCGAGCTGGAGCAACCAGCTGAGACGGATGCGGCGACGGTCAGCAAAAGGAGCGCCCGGGTTGCGATCAACGTCGTTCTCATGAAGTCCTCTCGTTCAGGCAAGCCACGCGAAAGAACCTCGCTCGAGCCCCCTGCTGTCCTCGGATATGGCATTGGGCATGGATCGCCCGCGAAAACAGGTTGCCGCTGGCGCCGCCGGCAGCTCACAGCCGGTCCGCGGGGTGGCGGCCAAGGCGACAGCGGGCTTGGCGACAGCGGGGCGCTACCGACGGTAGCGTCGGCGAGGGCTCAAGCGACGCGCCGGTAGAGCAGCCGCCAGACGCGCGCCCCTTCGCCTTCGCACTGCCGCTCCCGGCGCGATTTCGCGCCGTAGGGGTTGTCCTGCGCGAAGGTCCAAGGGCCGCGCGCGCTCTCGAACAGCTCGGACGCCTCCAGCGCCGCCATCGCCTCCAGCGCGAGCGCGAAGATGTCGGTCATCACGTACAGCTCGCCGGTCGGGGTCAACGCGCGGCCGATCTCGGCGATGAGCGCGGGACCGATCACGCGCCGCTTGTGCTGGCGGCTCTTGAACCAGGGATCGGGAAAATTCAGAAAGAAACGCCGGACGCTCCCCGCCGCGAACAGGCGCGGCATGTCGACCGACATGTTGGCGAAGACAGAGCGGACGTTGGCGACCCCCGCCTGGACGAAGCCGGCGTTCGCGATGTCGATGAGGTCGCGGCGGATCTCGATCCCCACGAACAGCGTCTCGCGATCAGCGAGCGCCCGGTCGATCAGGAAGTGCCCCTCGGCGGCGCCGAGCTCGACCTCGATCGCGCGGCCGGCCGCCGCCTCGATGCGCGGGACGTCCGCGATCTCCAACAGATCGGACTTCAACGGGTTGACGTGCTGACGGACTCTCAATGGGAACCCTCGAAGGGTTCCCATACCCTCCCCCGATGGACTCGGCCGAGCCAAGCTCGTCCTCCTCCACGCGATCGGCTCATTTCTGAATCTTTTTCCAGTCGGCCAGGAACTTGCCCAGGCCGGCGTCGGTCAGCGGGTGCTTGACGAGCGTCTGCAGGACGGCGAACGGCACGGTGGCGACCTGCGCCCCCACCAGCGCCGCCTCGACGATGTGGTTGGGCCCTCGCACCGACGCCACCAGCACCTCGGTCGGAAAGCCATACATCTTGTAGATGGCCACGATCTTACGGACCAGATCGATCCCGTCGCTGGCGATGTCGTCCAGCCGCCCGACGAAGGGGGAGATGTATCCGGCCCCGGCTTTGGCCGCCAGGATCGCCTGCACCGGCGAGAAGCAGAGGGTGACGTTGGTCTTGATCTTCTCCGCCGCGCAGGCGCGCACCGCCTTCAGCCCCTCGGTGGTGAGCGGCAGCTTGACCACGATGTTGGGCGCGATCCTCGCGTAGTCGTGTGCCTCGCGCATCATGCCGCCTTCGTCCTCGCTCACCACCTCGGCGCTCACGGGGCCCTTGCAGATCTCGCAGATCTCCTTCAGCAGCGCCTGCGGATCGCGCGCCGAGCTCCCGGCGCCGAGCACCTTGGAGATGAGCGTCGGGTTGGTGGTGACGCCGTCGATCAGCCCCTGCTCCAGGCAGGTCCGGATCTCCTTCGGATCTGCGCCGTCGATGAAGAACTTCATGTGCCCTCCGCGGCCGCTCCTGGTTCATCGGCGCCCGGCCGCAGAAAAGTTAGCACCGGCTAAACGCGGGCGGTGCTCTTGCGGTCCAGATGGTTGACGTAGAGCTGCTGCAGGATGCCGATGAGATAGCTGGTCAGCATGTAGAGCGCCAAGCCGGCCGGAAGAAACAGCGAAAAGCCGGTGAACATGATCGGCATCATCATCGACATCATCTGCTGCTGCTGCTGGTCGGCGCCCGAGGGAGACATCCGCATCTGCGCGAACATGACGCCGCCCATGAGCAGGGGCGTGATGTAGAAGGGGTCCTTCGCCGTCAGGTCGTGGATATGCGCGAAGAACGGCGCGCGGTAGAGCTCGACGGCGTAGTTGAGCGTCGAATAGAGCGCGATCCAGATCGGCATCTGAATCAGGCTCGGCAGGCAGCCACCGAACGGCGACACGCCGTGCGCCTTGTAGAGGTTCATCGTCTCGACCGACTGGCGCTGCCGATCGTTTTCGTACTTCTTGCGGATGGCGTTCATCTTCGGCGCCAGCCTCTGCATCTTCTTGGCCGAGAGCAGCGACTTCTGCGTCGGGAAGAAGGTCACCGCCTTGATGAACAGGGTGAGCAGGATGATCGCCAGGCCCCAGTTGTGGGAGAAGCCGTGGAAAAACTTGAGCAGCGAAAGAATCGGGCGCGACAGGATCGCCAGGGTGACGTCGACCGCCTTGTCGAGCTGGACGTCCTCGCCGCCGGGGCGCACCGCCTCGAGATCGGCGATGACCTTGGGACCGGCATAGATCGCGAACGCATAGTCGACCGTCCCCTGCGCCGGCACCGTCCGCTCGGCGAACGACAGGGTCACCACGCCGCTCCCGTCGGGGGCCGCCGAGGCCGCGCAGCGCCGCTCGAGCGGCGGCGACTCGGGGTAAGGGACGGCCGCCAGCAGGAAGAACTTCTCGTCGGTGCCGATCCACTTCACGGCGCCCAGCTTGTCCAGCGGATCCTTGCCGAGCTTGTCGATCGGCTTGCGCTCGACCTTGTTGTCGTCGATCGCGCAAAGCATCGAGGCGGTGTTGGCCGACGAGCCCGAGAGAAAGCCGCCGCCCCGCTTCTCCGGATCCTGGCGGCCGGAGAGCGCGATCGCCAGATGGTGATCGAGCGGCTGCGCGCCGCGGTTGGTCACCGAGACGTCGAGCTGCAGCCGGAAGCGCGTGCTGTCGGCGATGTAGCGCTTCTCGATGTGGGCGCTGCCGCTGTCGGTCGAGAAGATCACCGTGTTGGGGGCCGGCTGCCGCACCTGCCAGGCGCTGTCGGCGGGCGCCGGGAATCCCGAGCTCGGAAAGGTGGTCCGCAACGCCGCCTCTTTCGGGTCCTGGGTCGCCACCAGATCGTGGCCGCTGGCTGGATCGTTGAGGCGATCGAGAAATTTTGCCGACTGCAGCTGCGCGTGAATCAGCGTCCCCCCCAGGCTGGAGAAGACGAAGTGGACGTCGGGGGTGACGAGCTCGACCTTCTGCTCGGGGCGGTTGGTGATCGGCGCGCCCGCTGGCGCCGGAGACGTTCCAGCCGCCGCGGGGGGCGGGGCTGCCTCGGTCCCCGCCGACGCGGTCTGGGCCGGCGCGGGCGGCGGCGCCGGCGGATGGTAAGGGAAGAACTTCGTCCAGAAAATCATGACCGCGACGCACAGGGCGATCGCGAGGATGATCCGCTTCTCCATTTGTTTTTTGCTCCGCGAGCCGCGGGCTATCTGGGCCCGGGAACCGGGTCTATACCACCCCGGGCGAATGGTTGGCAGCGAAGAAGGCGCCCGAGGGCCAACCAGCCGCCCCGCCAGCCGCCGTGCGTCCGGATCGCCTCCTCGGCGTAGATCGAGCAAGAGGGCTCGAACCGGCAGCGCGGGGTGAGCACCGGCGAGATCGCCCGCCGGTAGATCCAGAGGAGGCCGAGCAGGATCGCCTTCACGTCGCGCCTCTCAACCTGCGTGCCAGCGAGGTGAGCTCGGCGCAGACCGCCTGGTGGTCGGCGCCGGCAGCAGGCGGACGCGCCACCACCACGAGATCCAGGCCGGCCGGGAACTCCGGTCGCCGGCGCCGGTAGCAGTCGCGGATCCAGCGCTTCACGCGGTTGCGCAACACGGCGCCGCCGACCTTCTTGCTGACGGTCACGCCAAGCCGGCCGCTGCCGGCCAGCGCGAACAGGAGCAGATGAGGCCCGACCAGCCGCCGGCCCCGATTCTGAATCGCCAGATACTCCGGCCGTCGCCGCACGCGTGCCGCGCGCGGAAACCGCTCGCCGACGGCCGCGGCGCGCATGATCGGCTACTTCTTCGCGACCGAGACGGTGAGCTGACGGCGGCCCTTGCGGCGGCGGCGGCGGATCACCTCGCGCCCCGAGCGCGTCTTCATACGCTTGCGAAAACCGTGCGTACGCTTTCGGCTCTTGCGGTGCGGCTGATATGTCCTCTTCACAACGTCCTCCGAGATCGGTCGAGCGGCGCCGGTGGCGCCAGGAAAGGTCGAAGTTGATAGCATCGTCGATCCGGCGTGTCAACGAGGCCCTCCCTCACCGACGGTGACCGAGCGGTGGCGCGCGCGATCCGATCGCCTCAGGTTCCAATCACCGACGGAAGATCCCACGCGTGACGCGCGCGGCGTGCGCCAGCGCCCATGTCATGGGAGTTTCCGCCGTCGAACACGGCCAAGTGCCGTGAATTCCAACACCGCCCGGATTCGAGCTCTACCGGAATCAAAAAACGTGCGCCCATACGCCAAGTTATGCCCCCGACCCGGGCCGACCTTTCATTCGCGCGTCGAATCGGCAACAACCCTGAAAAAATTATCCCGCTGATTTTCGCGGTCTTGCCCCAGCTGACCGGTTTGCCGCTTGATGGCGTTCCGCGCGGTTTGATAGAGAACCTGCACCGCGCGCTGAACCCGTCGCGCGGTGACCGACGAGGCCAGGGTGAGGGCGAACGATCTCGGTGGGCTCCTGCGGGTTGATTCCGCTTGGCCTTTTCGTTGTGGACAAAGAGAGGGAACCCGCGTGAGAGAGCTGGAAATCATGAGGGATTTTTCGTGGAACGGGCTGTGGACAGGTGGCCGCGATGCTTGATCTTTGGACCGAGGCCGTTCGGTCGATCGAGCCGCTGGTCAAGCCGGCGCATCGCGATCTCTGGCTGCGCCCGATCGAGTGCCTGGCCATCGACGAGGGGCGCATCCGGCTGCGAGCGCCGAACCGCTACCACAAGGAGTGGTTCGAGGACAATTTCCTCCCGTCGATCTTGAAGGACATGGAGTCGCGCGCCCAGCGCGCCTTCAAGGTCGACTTCGAAGTGGTCGAAGACCAGAGCGAACCGCCCCGCCTTTCGGTTCCGGCCGCCGAGCGCCGGCCAAACCCGGCGGCTCCGGCACCGCGGGCACCCGAGCTGGTCGAGCGCTACACCTTCGACAAGTTCGTCGTCGGTCCCACCAACCAGTTCGCCCACGCGGCGGCGCGGATGGTCGCCGAGGCCCCGGCCTCGCGCTGGAACCCCCTCTTCATCTACGGGGGCGTAGGCCTCGGCAAGACCCACCTCTTGCAAGCCATCGGGCACGAGATCCATCGCCAGCACCCGGAGTGGGCGGTCTGCTTCATCACCTGCGAGAAGTTCGTCACCGACTTCATCGGCTCGATGATGAGCCAGAAGCGCTCGGTGGGCGGCAGCTCGATGGAAGAGTTCCGCGCCCGCTACCGGAACGCCCCCGACGTCTTGCTGGTCGACGACATCCAGTTCCTGTCCAACAAGGACAGCTCGCAGGATGAGTTCTTCCACACCTTCAACGCGCTCCACTACGCGCACAAACAGATCGTCCTCGCCTCGGACAAGCTGCCGGCCGAGCTCCCGGGGGTCGAGGATCGCCTGCGCAGCCGTTTCACCTGGGGGCTCATCGCCGAGGTGGAGACCCCGGATCTGGAAACCCGGGTCGCCATCCTCAAGCGCAAGGCCGAGATCGAGAGGGTCGAGCTGCCGGACGAGGCGGCGCTCTACCTGGCGGCCCACATCAAGAGCAACGTCCGCGAGCTCGAGGGGGCGCTGGCGCGTCTGGCGGCCCGGGCGTCGTTCCAGGGGCAGGCCATCACCATCGAGCTGGCGCGGGAGGCGGTCTCCAAGCTGATCGCCACCGCCCCGAGCGGTCTCACCATCGAAGCGGTGCAGCGCGAGGTGGCCGCCTACTTCGACGTCAAGCTGCACGACCTCAAGGGGCCGAAGCGCCACCGCGCCGTGGCGCATCCACGCATGATCGCCATGTACCTGGCGCGCAAGCTGACCAACATGAGCTACCCGGAGATCGGCAGCCGGTTCGGCGGCAAGGACCACTCCACCGTCATCAGCGCCGTCCGCAAGATCGAGCGCCTGTGCGGCGAAGACTCGTCGGTTCGCAGCGTGGTCAACACGCTCGAGAGCCACCTCCGCCAGCCCTGAGGTTTGTTCACAGCGCGCTGTGGACGGCGCTGTGGGCGACCGCGCGAAAAGTGGTCGCGCCGCGCCCTCCACCATGAAACCGGATCTCTGTCCCCCACCAACCCACAGCCACAATGACCACACTCACCGACGGAGAATTGATTCCGTCCACATATCCCACAGCACCTACTGCTACCTCTTCTTTTTAATCTTCTAATTTAAAGATAGAAGAGACCGGGAAAACCAAGGAGCGAAGGATGGAGTTCAAGATTCGAAAGGAGGAGTTCCTGCGGGGGCTCTACTTGGCGCACGGGATCGCCGATCGAAAGAGCACGCTCCCCATCCTGGCCAACGTTCTTTTGCGCACGGACGGAAAAGACAAGCTCCTCTGCGGCGCGACCGACTTGAACGTCAGCACCCAGGTCACGCTGGAGGCCAAGATCGAGAAAGAGGGCGGCCTGACCGTGGCGGCGCGCCAGCTGTACGAGATCGTCAAGGGGCTGCCGGACGACGAGGTGCGGGTGCGGCGGACCGAGCAGAGCTGGGCCGAGATCCGCAGCGGCAAGGTGGAGTTCAAGGTCGTCGGGATGCCCGACCGCGACTACCCGAAGTTGCCGGCCATCGCCGAGGCGCAGACCTTTCCGGTCGAGACCGCCGCTCTGCGGGACATGATCTCCAAGACCATCTTTTCCGTTTCGCTCGACGAGACCCGCCAGCACCTGGCCGGCGTTCTGTTCGAGTCGGACGGGGCCACCGCCCGGATGGTGTCGACCGACGGCCACCGCCTCTCCAAGGCGGCCCACGCGCTCGCTGGCGGCCCGAAGCTGGCGACGGGCGTGCTCATCCCCCGCAAGGGCATCGTCGAGCTGCGGCGAGCGATTGAGACGCGCGAGGCGCCGACGGCGATCGGCATCCACGAGGGCAACTTCGTGCTCAAGGCCGACGACGTGGGGATTTCGGTCAAGCTGATCGACGGCCAGTTCCCCCCCTACGACCAGGTCATCCCCAAGGACAACGAGCGTGCCTTCACCGTCTCCCGGCTCGGCTTTCTGGACGCCCTCCGGCGGGTGTCGCTGATGTCGTCGGACAAGACCTCCGGCGTTCGGATCGGGCTCGAGAAGGGGAAGCTGCGCATCGAGAGCGACAACCCCGACCTCGGTGCGGCGAAGGAAGAGATCGAGATCGGCTACAAAGGGACGCCGGTGCAGATCGGTTTCAACGCGCGCTACTTCATCGACCTCTTGGCGGAGATCGGCACGGCGGACGTGCGGGTGGAGCTGGCGGGCGAGCTCGATCCGGCGGTGGTTCGGCCGGCTGACGGCAGCGACTACGTCTGCGTCGTCATGCCGATGAGGCTTTAGTTGTGATGGGAACCCTGGGAGGGTTCCCAAACCCTCCCGCGATGGGCTCCGGCGAGCACAGCTCACCTTCGTCCGACGCGATGATGAGAACCCTACGTGTGTTTGCGCGATGCGGATTCTGGAGCTAGCTGCCGAGGGGTGGCGGAACCTCGAGCCGTTGAAGCTGGTGCCGGCCGAGCGGCTGTCGGTGCTGTTCGGCGACAACGGGCAGGGGAAGACCAACGTTCTCGAGGCCGCTTACTACCTGGCGGCGCTCCGTTCGTTCCGCACCACGCACGCCGAGGACCTCATCCAGCGGGGAGAGCCGAACAGCCGGGCGCGATTGCGCGCCGAGGTCCTCCACCGCGGGCTCGAGCGCCGCTTCGAGATCGAGCTCGGGCCCGGCGGGCGGGTGGTGAAGCTCGACGGCAAGCTGGTTCGCAGCACGGCGGCCGCGCTGGGCGCCGTCAGCGTCGTGCTGTTCGTGCCGGAGGATCTGCTGCTGCCACGCGCCGCGCCGGCCGCGCGCCGCCGCTTTCTCGACTTGGCAATCTTCAACGTGGAGCGCGGCTACTATGCCGAGGCGAGCGCCTTCCTGAAGGTGCTGCGTAACCGGAACGCTCTGCTCAAGCGGCGCGACTCGGATCCGACCCTGCTCGACACCTTCGACGACGAGCTGGCGCGCACGGGCGCGCGGGTGGTCATGCGCCGACGCGCGCTGGCCGCCGCCCTGGCGCCGCGCCTGGCGGATCACTTCCACGCCCTACACGGCGATCTGCCGGTCTCGCTCAGCTATCGGAGCGACGCCACGGTCGAGGCGGCGGCCGACGAGAGTGGCGTGCGGCAGGCCCTGTCGCGCGGCCTCGGCGAACGGCGGGCCCTCGATGAGCGGCGCCGTTTCACCGGATTTGGCCCTCAGGCCGACGACCTGGAGATCGGGCTTTCGGGCGCGCTCGCCCGGACCCACGCCTCGCAGGGGCAACTCCGGTCGCTCATGCTGGCGCTCAAGCTGGCCGAACTGACGGAGGTGAGCGCCCGCCTCGGCGATCCGCCGATTCTTCTCCTCGACGACGTGCCGAGCGAGCTCGATCCCTCGCGTCGGGCGCTGCTCTTCGAGGTCATCACCAAGCTCGACTGTCAGACGCTCATCTCGGTCACCGAGCGCGAGATCGTCCCCACCCGCACCGACCGTCTCGATTTTCAGGTTCGGGCCGGTCGAGTCACCGGCATCGCCTGACACAGGTTTCCCTTTACTTGCCACGTACCAGATGCTAGATACCTGGAAACGTTCAGGTTTGTAGCCAGTCGGCTCCTTTGAACGCTTTCCCTTCCAGGTGCGCTCCCAAGTGAGATTGATCCGTCCATGACGACGTCCGAACCGCCCACCGGCGGAGGCTCGTACAACGAGGAGAGCATCCAGGTCCTGAAGGGCCTCGATGCCGTTCGCAAGCGGCCCGGGATGTACATCGGCGACACCGATGACGGCTCCGGGCTGCACCACATGGTCTACGAGGTCGTCGACAACTCGGTCGACGAGGCGCTGGCCGGTTTCTGCGATCGCGTCGACGTGGTGATCCACTTCGACGGGTCGGTCTCCGTCGGGGACAACGGACGCGGCATCCCGGTCGGCGAGCACCCGATCGAAAAACGGCCGACGGCCGAGCTGGTGATGACCCAGCTGCACGCCGGCGGGAAGTTCAACCACTCGAGCTACAAGGTCTCGGGCGGGCTGCACGGCGTCGGCGTGTCGGTGGTCAATGCGCTCTCCGAGTGGCTGAAGCTGGAGATCAAGCGCGACGGCAAGACCTACTACCAGGAATACCGCCGCGGCGATCCGGCCACCGAGCTGGCCGCCATCGGCGTCTCGGAGCGAAGCGGCACCAAGGTGACGTTCAAGCCCGACTCCGAGATCTTCAAGGGGACGGAGTTCAGCTTCGAGATCCTCACCCAGCGTCTGCGGGAGCTGTCGTACCTGAACCGCGGCCTCACCGTCACCATCCGCGACGAGCGGTCCGACAAGGCGCACGAGTTCAAGTTCGAGGGTGGCATTTCCCAGTTCGTCGCCGACCTGAACGCCTCGAAGACGCCGGTGCACGACAAGCCGGTCCCAGTCGTTGGCGAAGTCGACGGCACCCAGGTCGACATCGCGCTGCAGTGGAACGACTCGTACCAGGAGGCGATCTACTGCTTCACCAACAACATCAAGAACAAGGACGGCGGCACCCACCTCACCGGCTTCCGCGCGGCGCTCACCCGCACCGTCAACGCCTACGCCCAGGCGGCCGGCCTCTTGAAGGACCTGAAGAACGGTCTCGGCGGCGACGACATCAGCGAGGGGCTGGCCGCCATCGTTTCGATCAAGCACCCCGATCCGAAGTTCAGCAACCAGCCGAAGGACAAGCTGGTCTCCTCGGAGGTGAAGGGGATTGTCGAGCGCGTGGTGAACGAGAAGCTGGGGCGCTTTCTCGAGGAGAACCCGCGCGTCGCCAAACAGATCATCGAGAAGGCCGTGCTCGCCGCGCGCGCGAGAGATGCCGCCCGCAAGGCGCGCGAGATGGTGCAGCGCAAGGGGGCCCTCGATTCGTCGTCGCTGCCCGGCAAGCTGGCCGACTGCCAGGAGCGTGATCCGGCCCTGGCCGAGCTCTATATCGTCGAGGGGGACAGCGCCGGCGGGTCAGCCAAGCAGGGGCGCAACCGCAAGGATCAGGCGATCCTCCCGCTGCGCGGGAAGATCCTGAACGTCGAGAAGGCGCGGCTCGAGAAGATGCTGTCGTCGCAGGAGATCGTCACCCTCATCACCGCGCTCGGCTGCGGCGTCGAGCAGGAGAAGGACGTCGGCAAGGTCCGCTACCACCGCATCATCATCATGACGGACGCCGACGTCGACGGAAGCCACATCCGGACGCTGCTCCTCACCTTCTTCTATCGCCACTTCCGGGAGATCGTCGAGCTCGGTTACCTCTACATCGCGCAGCCGCCGCTCTATCGGGTCAAGAAGGGGAAGAAGGAGCTCTATCTCAAGAACGAGCAGGCGCTGGAGGACTTTCTGTTGGAGAGCGCGGCGGAGAACCTCAAGCTTCGCTCGGCCAGCCACCCGGATGGGATCGCGGGCGAAGAGCTCCGCTTGCGGGCGCGCCAGGCCGCCAAGTACAAGCGGTTGCTCGGCGTCATCGATCGCAAGTGCGACGCGCGGATCGTCGACGGGATGGTCAAGTTCGCCCGGCTGACCAAGGCCGATCTCCGCGACCAGATGAAGCTGGCGAAGGCGACCGCCGCCGCCGCCAAGGACTTCGAGCGCTTCATGCCCGACCTCTCCGACGTCGTGCTCAAGATCGCACCGGACAGCGAGCACGGCGGATTCAAGATCGTGGCCCCCGCCAGCGGCTCCGGCGTGCGGCGCGAGACCACCATCGACTTCGAGTTGATGAACTCACCGGAGTTCACCGACCTGCAGGCCCTCTATGCCGAGCTGGTGACCGCCATCGGCAGCGGCCCCTACGCGCTCGAGCACGGCAGCGAGACGATCGAGTTCGATCGGATTCAGGAGCTCGGCGATCGCGTGCACGAGATCGGCAAGAAGGGGCTGGCGATCAACCGCTACAAGGGTCTCGGCGAGATGAACCCCGAACAGCTCTGGGAGACGACGATGGATCCTGCCCGGCGCACGCTGCTGCAGGTTCGTGTCGAGGACGCCTTCGAGGCCGACAGTCTCTTTTCGACGTTGATGGGCGACCTGGTCGAACCGCGTCGGGCCTTCATCGAGACCAACGCGCTGAACGTCCGCAACCTCGACGTCTAGCTTTCTGGGGGCCTGCAGGGGTCCCCCAACCGCTCCCGCCGAGGGCTCCGGCGAGCAGAGCTCGCCTTTGCCCACGCGGGACCCTCGGTTGCGTCCCGACTAGCAGCGGATGTTCTGGATGATCGACATCTGCATCTGGTGCATCGCCGACATCATCGAGGTGACCAACTGGTTCATCTGGGTGATGGAGTTCATGCGGGCCTGCACCTGCATCATCGCGCTCTGGTTGTTGGCCACGTCGGGCGGGATCTGCCCGCTCGTGACCGCTTGCATGAACTGATCGGGCGACATCGCCATCAGGCTGGCCAGGCTGGCGGGAGTGGCGCTGCTCCCCGAGGCGTTCGGGGTCCCGCTGGTGCCGCTCGCCCCCGAGGCGCTCGTGGCCCCGCTGGTGCCGCTCGCCCCCGAGGCGCTCGGGGTCCCGCTGGTGCCGCCCGTCCCGGAGGTGCCGGTGGTCGTACTGGGGGCGCCGGGTTTGGTGGTCGAGCTTGTGGCGGCGGTCGTGCTGGTCGATGGGGTGGCGCTCGCCGCCGTGGTCGCTGTCGCGCTGCTGGCCGAAGTGGAGCCGGTCGATCCGCTCGCTGCCGGCGCGGCCGCGGGGGTCCTCCCGCTCGGACTATTCGCCCAGGCGGCTGGCTTGCTCTCGCTGATGGTGACCTTCTCGCCCCCCACGAGACTCAGCGAGAGGGTGACGTTCGGTTGCGCGGAGGAGGTGGCGGCCTGTTTCGCTCCGCTCACCACCGCCGAGGCGCTCGCGTTGCTGGAGGTGGGCGTCGCGATCACCGAGCCCGCGACGGAGGTGAGGCTGGTCGCCCCGTTTGCCGCGGCCGGAGCAGCCGGCGTCGCAGAAGGTGAAGGGGAGGTCGGGGGCTTCGCGCTGGGAGCGCTCCCGGACGTCGTGCTCTCGCTGATCGTGAACGTGTGTCCTTGTCCGTCGGTCAGCGAAAGGCTGATGCCGGATTGGGCCTGGTTCGCCACGCTGGCCGCCGACCGCGCCGACGGCGGTGATGGCTCCGCGGCGGCAGTCCCGGCAGGCGTCGCCGCCGCCGCCTTCGCGGGAGCGCCCGATTGTCCCATCAGCTGTGGCAGGTCCTTGAGCGCGTCGGAAAGGTGGCTGAGCGCCTGCAGCGGGTGTCCCGTGTTCAGGTCGACGATGCCGCCGATGGCCTCGCCGATCCCTTTCATGTTGGACGGCAGGATGGCGTCGGCGACCTCGCTGACCAGTTTGCCCGGATCGGTGATGGCGGAGGTGATGCTTGAAAGAAAGCTCATGGCGTTCTCCTTTCGCTTTCGATTACGCCGCGACGCGCGGGTTGGCGGTGGCCGACGCTTGCGCGACGGGTGAGCTCTCCTGCTGGGCGAGCGCTTCACGAATCTCGCCGCGCATGAAGAGCAACTTCGGCTCGTTGGGCTCGTAGCCGAGCCCCTTGTCGAGCTCGGCGAGGGCCTCGCGCAGCTTGCCGAGCCGGCGCAGCGTGGCCGCGTAGAGCGAGTACGACCACCAGTACTTGTGGTCGGCGGCGACGAGCCCGCGGCAGAGCACCTCCGTTTCGGCGTAGCGGCCCACCTGATAGAGCTGGTAGGCGAGCGCCATGACCGTGTCGAGCGCTTCGTCGGTGATCCCGAAGATCGACTTCATGGTCGTCTGTTCGAGAAACTTCCGGGCGGCAGGCGACAGTTGCGGATCGAGCTGGGCGTTGTTCGGCTGGGCGTTCATGGGCGCCTCCTTTGTGGTCCAGTTGTTGGACCAGGGAGGTTTCGGCCCGCGCCGCGACGAGTTGCGCGCCGCAAAACAAAAACCCCGGCGCGGAGTCGATCCGGGCCGAGGTCGTTGTCGAAGGCGCGCCGGGCGCGCCCGTATCGATGGTCAGGCGGAGAAGATACGGTCCAACTTCTCTTCGATCTTCACTTCCTTGGACTTCGTCGCCACGGCGATCTCCTTGATCAGCAGCGTGCGCGCCGTATCGAGCATCTTGCGCTCGCCGAACGAAAGCTCCTTGTCGCCCTTGAGACGCTGCAGGTCGCGCAACACCTCGGCGATCTCGAAGACGGAGCCGGTCTTGATCTTCTCCATGTACTCGCGGTAACGGCGGTTCCAGGTCTGCCCCTCGACCGCCACTTCGCGGCTCTTGAGGATCTCGAACACCTCGTCGACCTCGTCGGCATGAATCAGCTCGCGCAAACCGACGGCGCCCGCATTGCGCGTCGGAATCATGATCTTCATCCCGTTCTCGAGAATCTTGAGGATGTAGAACGTCTGCTTGTTTCCCGAGATCTCACGCGTCTCGATGCCGACAATCTGCGCAACGCCGTGGGCCGGATAAACGGCCAGATCACCCACTCTGAAAGTCGGCTCCATGACTACGTTCGCTCCTTGGTTGAGGATGGTTTTCAAGGCCCGCGAACTCTATCACGTGAATGCGTCTAATTCAACGCTTCTCCGTCTCTCACCGTCGGGTTCTACATCGGAGAAGAATGCCGCGACGCGCGTGCCAGTTTGCTGTCAGGTCGCGCTGCGGCGGAGGTAATTGAGGATCGAAACGACGCCGAATCCGGTGCCACCTTTGCCGACGTGTCCATGTTCTTTGTTCGCGCTTGCGGGACCCGCGATGTCGACGTGAGCCCACGGGACATCGCCGACGAATTCCTTCAAGAAGAGCCCGGCCGTGAGCGCACCGCCCCAGCGTTCGCCGGTATTTTTCAAATCGGCGATCTCCGATTTGAGCTGCTCCCCGAGCCGCGGCGGCAGAGGCAGCCGCCACATCTCCTCGCCGGCCTGTTCGGACGCGGAAAGGAAGGTCGTGGCGAGCGCGTCGTCGTTGCTCATCACGCCGGCGATGTGCGGGCCGAGCGCGACCATGCACGCTCCCGTCAGCGTGGCGAAGTCGAGCAGGGCGTCGGGTCGCAATCGCAACCCAAACGTGATCGCGTCGGCCAACGTGAGGCGTCCCTCGGCGTCGGTGTTGTTGATCTCGACGGTCTTTCCATTGAGCGAACGAATGACGTCGCCGAGCTTGTAGGAATTGCCCGACGGCATGTTCTCCGTGCAGGCCGCCAGGGCGTGAACTTCGACGGGCAGCTTCTCTTCGCCGGCGGCGACCGTGGCCGCCAAGACGGCGGCCGCTCCAGCCATGTCCGTCTTCATGTCCAACATCCCCTCGTTGGTCTTGAGCGACAGCCCACCCGAATCGAAGGTGACGCCTTTGCCGACGAGCACGAGCCGCCGCCGGGCGCCCGGCGGTGTCCAGGCGAGGTGGATGAAGCGCGGCTCCTCCTGGCTCCCCTGCGCGACCGCCAGGAACAGCCCCATCCCCAACTTTGCGCACGCGGCCCGATCCAGGACCTGGATTGAAAGACCCGCCTTCTGTCCCCACTCCGTCGCCAGCGTCGCGATCCGCGTCGGCGTCAAGACGCCTGCCGGCTCGTTGACGAGATCGCGGGCGCGTTCGACGGCGCGGGCGCTCGACCGCGCGCGCGCCAAGGCGGCGCGCGCGGCGTCGCTCTCGAGCGCGGATGGTGGGCAGAGCGTCAGCGAGCCGAGCGTGGGCGCGCGGTTGCGCTCGTCGGTGAGATACTTGTCGAAGCGATAGCTGCCGAGCCAGGCGCCCTCGGCGGCGGCCTCCAGGGCGGCGGCGCCGGCTCCCGCCGACCAGGCGAGCGCGGCGCGCGTCGCGCCGACGGTGCTGGCGAGGCGCGCGGCGCTCCCCGCGGCGGTGCGCAACGCCCGCGTCGCGTCGCCGGTGGGCGAGCCCACCCCGACGAGCGCAACACGACCGGCCGGCAGGCCGCCGTGCGTGTGCGCGAGCAGCGACTGGCCCGGCTTGGCCACGAACCGCTCTTCGGCCGCAGCCCGCCGCAAGAGGCCATCGAGACGAGTGTCGGCGCGGCCGACCAGACTATCCGGCGCCTCGAGATCTCCGTCGCCACAGGCGATGACCAGCAGATCGGCGACCTGGTCGAGCGGATCCCCATTGGCGAAGGCGAGCTCGAGCATCGGATCGGGTCGCTTCGGAGGATACGGGGGCGGGGGCATGATATCAAGCGGGCCGCCAGGCAGGTTGACATGGCCGGGGGTAGCCAGTAGCGTGGGGCGCTCGAATGGCAAAGGCCAGACCGTTGCGGAAGGCTGCCCGAAAGCCCGGCGGCAAGTCCGGGAAAACCGGGCGCCCCTCGGGCTCGCAACCCAAACGAACAGTGGCCAAGCGTCGCCCCAAATCCTCGGTGACGAAAACCGTCAAGACCGCGGCGATCGCGCGGAAGCCGGCCACGACCCCGGCGAACGGACAGAAGGCATTGCCGGCCCGGGCGGTTGAGCGTCAGGCCTCCGTTCCGGAAATTCCACCTCCCTTGCCGGCGCCGATCGCCAGCTTCACGTTCTAATCTTCCCTGCTTAGAGGCACCTGATGTCAGAGCCGACCCCCGCCGTTACCGCCGTCCTTTCCGAGAAGCGCGAAGCAGCCGCCAAGGCCTTGCGCGAAATTTTGGATCGGATGGGAATCGAAGCGGAGGTGAGCGCGTTCGACGACGGCGAGCGGATTTTCCTCGACGCACATGGTGCAGAGTCGGGCCTCATTATCGGGAAAAAAGGCGCGACGCTAGACGCACTACAGTACATCGTCAACCGAATCGTCAGCAAGAAGCCGAACGATGGACCGGGCGTCGTCGTTGACGCCGAGGGGTACCGTGGCCGGCGCGAAGACTCGTTGGTCGACCTGGCGCGCCGCCTCGCCGACAAAGCGATCAAGACCGGCCGACCAGTGCCGGTCGAGCCGATGAACCCTCACGATCGGCGAATCGTCCACGTCACGTTGGCCGACCACCCGGGGGTGACCACCGAGTCGGACGGCGAAGGCCTGTTTCGGCGTGTGGTGATCTATCCGAAGGATCGCCCGGCCGCCGGCGCCTGAGCACGCCTCGACGGAGGCGGACGGCTACCGGCCGAGCAGGTCCGCGAGGGCGCGCTCGCCGACGCTGGCCACGAGCGTGTCCGCCAGGAGATCCGGGTCATTGGCGGCGGGAAGCGGCAGCCAGGGAAATGGACCGAGCGGCCGTCGTCCGGTGAGCGAGGCGATGAGATCTGCGTTGCCGTGCTGATGAGGCGCCGGAGCGGCCTCCGTTTGGTTGAGGATGACGGCGGCAATGGGGAGACCTGCCCGATCGGCCTCTCTCAGGGTGAGCGCCGTGTGGTTGACGGTTCCGAGCGCGGTCCGCGCCACCACCAGCAGCGGTAGCCCGAGCCGCTTGGCCAGGTCGGCGCCGGTGACGCCCTCGGCGTAAGGAACGAGCAGGCCGCCGGCGCCTTCGACGACAAGGAAGTCGCCCTGCTCCGCCAGCCGGTCTGCGCGCTCCGCGATGCGCTCGAGGTCGATCCGCGAGCCTTCGGCGGCGGCGGCCTGGGCGGGCGCCGCGGGCATCCGGAAGGCGTAGAGGCAGACCTCGGATTCGGCGACCGGCGGCTGGGCGGCTCGCCAGAGGGACCGGGCGTCGGCGGGATCTGGAGCGCACCCAGTCTCGGCCGGTTTGAACGGGATCGGGGTCAGTCCATGCCGCCGGGCGTAGCGCAAGAGGGCCGCTGAGATCGTCGTCTTGCCAACCCCGGTGTCGGTCCCGGTGACGAACAGGCCCCGACGGGACGATGGGCCGGGGATCACCCGATCGCCCCGGCGAGTGCGTCGACCAGTGCCTCGAGCTCGCGCGGCTGGTGGGCCGCGGAGAGGGTGATGCGCAGGCGCGCCGAGCCGGCCGGCACCGTTGGGGGCCGGATGGCGGGGACGAAGATGTGGCGGCGGGACAGCTCCGCCGAGACAGCGAGCGCGCGGGCCTCCGATCCGAGGACGAACGGCAAGATCGGGCTGCCGGGACAGGGGACAGACCCGGGCAGGTCGACGGGACGAAGCGCAGCCAGCCGTGCCGCCAGCCACCCGCTGTGCGCGGTCAGGAGCGCGCGCAATCGGTCGCCCTCGGGCCCGTCGATGAGATCGAGCGCTGCCGTCGCTGCCGCGGCCACGGCTGGTGGGAGGGCGGTGGTGAAGATGAACGTTCGGGCGCGGTTGACCAGGAGGTCACGGAGCGCTCGGGCACCCGCCACGAAGCCGCCCGCCGCGCCGACGGCCTTCCCCAGGGTGCCGATCAGGACGTCCGGCTCGACGCCGGTCGCCGCGCAGAGGCCGCGTCCGCGCGGCCCGAGGACGCCGAACGCGTGGGCCTCGTCCACGATGAGGACGGC
>DATAVR010000003.1:0-25677 GCA_036267635.1 Polyangia bacterium
CCACGCCGACGTCGACGTCGACGCCTCGCCGCTCGACGCCTGGGCGCGCCCTGGACGCGACAACGTCCAGCTGCTCGGCCGGCTGGCGGCCGCCGGCGGCGTCGAGGCGCGCTTCGTCGATCCGGCGCCCTCGGGCCGAGCGTCGCGGCTGGCGGCGCTCCACCAGGCGGTGCTCGAACGCCGGCTGCCCGCCCTGCGTCCGCCTGCCTCGGACGACAGCTTGACCGTCGTCCCCTCCCCCGATCCCCGGCGCGAGCTGGAGACGATCGCCGCGGAGATCTGGAGGCGCCTCCGCGCCGACGAGACGTTGACCTTCGCCGACTTCGCGGTGGTCGTCCCGCAGGCGAGCGCCGCGACCTATCTGCCGATCGCCGAGGCGGTGTTCGAGGAGGCCTCGCGGTTGCCCCACACCGTCATCGACCTGCCACGGCCCGCCGAGCGCAGGGTGACGGACGCGGTCGCGCTCTTGCTGGAGCTGCCGCTCGGCGCGCTGGCCCGACCCGATCTTCTGCGGGTGGCGATGCACCCCACGGTGGCGCGCCGCTTTCCGGACGTCGATCCCGAGGACTGGCTGGCGCTGTGCGAAGCGCTGGAGATCGTCCGCGGCGCCGACCGCGCCGACCAGCCCGCGAGCTACCTCGCGCGCGATCGCACCAGCTGGGATCAGGGGCTGCGCCGGCTGGCGCTGGGCGCGTTCCTGACCGGTCCGCGCGGGGGCGAGACGCGACCTTTCGTCCTCGACGGTGAGGCGGTCCTGCCGGTCGATCTTCCGCCCGCGATGGAGCCGGCCGCCCGCGCGCTCGGCATGGTCGCCCGCGAGCTCTGCGCCTTCGCGCACGCCGCCCGCGGCGGCCCGGCTCCGTTCGAGGTCCACGCGGCGCTGCTGCGGCGCACGATCGCCCAGACGATCCTCCCCGAGCCCGGCGACGAGGAGGCGGTTCTGGGCGACGCCTTGGGCGTGCTCGAGCGGGTGGCGGCCTTGGTGCCGGTGGGGCTGCCGGTGAGCTTCCGCGTGGCGGCCGAGCTGGTGAAGGCGCGCCTCGGCGAGACGCCGCGCCGCCACCGCACTCCCGAAGGGGTCACCGTCGCGTCGTTCGTCCCCATGCGCGCGCTGCCGTTCCGCCACATCTTCGTCGCCGGCCTCGACGAGCGCGTCTTCCCGGCGCCCGAGGGGGTGCGGGCCCTTGATCTTCGCGCGGGGGCGCGGCGCCCGGGCGACGTCACGCCGCGCGAGCAGGATCAGCACATGTTCCTGGAGACGATGCTGGCGGCGCGCGATCAGCTGACGTTGTCGTACGTGGCGCGCGACGCGGTCACCGGCGAGCCGCGGAGCCCGTCGCCGGTCGTCGAGGCGCTGCTGGAGCTCCTCGAGCCGGACCGTGCAGACGACGCGCCGTCGGCGATCATCCGGGCGCGGCCGCCGCTCGCGCGCCACGAAGACCTCGCCGCCTGCGCGGTCATCCCCGCGGCCGCGCGCGAGCGGCGGGCCGCGGCGCTCGGCGCTTCGCTGCGGCTGGCCGGTGGGGGCGGGCGGCAGCTTCCGCCGCTCGGCGAATTGTCCGGCGCGCTGCCGGGCGACGTGTGGGCCGGGGTCGCGCGTGAGCTCGACTGGGTCGCGCCGCCCAAGGTGGTCAGCGCGAGGCGCGCGCGACGCGGGCTCACCCTGGCCGATTTGCGGCGCTTCCTCGAGTGCCCGCTGCAGGCCTCGGCCCGCGTGCTCCTGCCGGTGGGCGACGACGGCGACGCGGCGGCGGAGGCCGAGGCGGCGCTGCGCGAGCAGGAGCCGCTCGACGAGGTGCGCCTGGAGACGGTCCCCTTCCTGCGCACGCTCTGCGCCGAGGCGCTGGCGGCGCCCGGCCCGGCCGACGACCGAGCGCTGGCCGAGGCCTACGATCGCGCCGCGGAGGTCAAGCGGCTCGGGGGCGCTCTCCCCGACGGCCTGTTCGGACGCGCGCTGCGCGAGCGTCATCTGGCGCTCGTCCGCTGCTGGCGCGACGGCGTGCTGCAGGCGACCGGCGGCCTGGTGGCGGCGCCCGGCTACCTGTGGCTCGGCGCCGCGCCCGAGCACCGCCGGGACGTCACGCTCCGCCCGCCGCTCTCGGTTCCGCTCGCCGACGGAACGTCCGTCACCGTCGGCGGCCGCACCGAGCTCTGCGCGCGCGCCGCCGACGAATCGCGCGTCGTGATTTCGCTGGTCGGCTCTGCGACGCGCGACTACGTCGAGCGGGATCTCCTGGCGCCCTTCCTGACGCACCTGGCGCTGGCTCTCCTCGACGAGGGCGAGGGCGACGGCGCCGGGCGCCCCACCCGCGCGCTGGTCGTCCGGCCGGGTGACGGCGGCGCGCCACGCGTCGACGAACGGCTCTTCCCCGGCATCGCGGCCGACGACGCCCGCGGTTACCTGGGTGCGCTGGCCGCCGAGCTGTTGCAGGACGTGCACGCCTACTTTCTCCCTTGCGAGGCGGTCTTCACCTGGAAGCGCCGCGCCGAAAAGGGGGAGCAGATGGGCGTTCGCGAGGCGGTCCTGTTGCTGCGCGACGACAACTGGACCCGCTTCGCCTCCGACCGCGGGCCGATCCCCAACCCGCGCGACTACCCCGTCCCCGGCGAGAGCCGCGCCCGCGAGATCGTGGAGCGGCGCTTCCTTCCCTACTTCCCCTACTTGGCGGCGTCGGCCGTCGACGACGCCGCCCCCAAAAAGAAGCGGCGATGAGCGATCTCGGAACCGTGCTCTATCCGTTTCCCGACGAGCTGGCGCGGATCCCGCGCGATCGCTCGGCCGCCATCGAGGCCTCGGCCGGGACCGGCAAGACGTTCTTGATCGAGCACCTGGTCGTCGATCGGCTGGTCCGGGGGGACGCGCGCCTCGAGGAGATGCTGATCGTGACCTTCACCGATCGCGCGGCGGCGGAGCTGCGGCGCCGCATCCGGAGCCTCATCCAGCGGGTCGGCCGCGCCCGGGTCGCCCCCGCGGCGCCGCCCGGCAGCGGCGCCTGGACCATCGACGACGAGGCGCGCCGCCGGCTGGCCGCCGCCGCGCGCGCCATCGACGGCGCGGCGATCTCGACCATCCACGCCTTCTGTCAGCGCGTCCTGACCGAACAGGCCTTCGCCGGCCGCCGGCTGCTGATTCAGCAGGCGGTCGAGAGTCGATCGGCGTTCGCCGCCGCGTTCGCCGAAGGGCTGCGCCGCGAGCTGGCGGTCGCCCCCGAGGAGGCCCCGTACCTCGAAGGCTATCTGGCGAGCGGCGGCTCGGTCGAGGCGCTGGAGACGCTGCTTTATCAGGCACATCAGCTCCGCGCGACCTGGGGCGCGGCCTTCGATCCGGCGCGGCTCGCCGCCGCCGCCCGGGTCTTCGCGCGCCGCGAGCCGGCCACGCTCGAGGCGGCGGTCGTCGGCCTGCACTGGCAGACGACCAAGGCGGCGCGCGAGCGTCTGCAATCGCTGCACGAGGCGGCGCGGCGCTTCGACGCCGACGGGCAGACGGCGCGCTTTCTCATCGCCGTCGACCTGCTGGTCAAAGAGAAGGATCTCTTCGGCTACCTCGGGCAGAAGCTCGGCCTGGCCGCGGCGGCCCTCTCGCCCGAGGTCGCCGAGATCGCCGAAGCAGCGCTTCCGCTCGACACCGTCTTGGCCCAGCGGTTCGGTCCGCCGATCGCCGAGCGGCTGGCGGCGCGAAAACGGGACGCCGGCCTCTACGACTTCGACGACATGCTGAAGCTGGTGAACGACGCGCTCCAGGGCCCGCGCGGCGGAGAGCTGGCCGCGACGCTTCGCCGGCGGTTCAAGCTGGCCGTCGTCGACGAGTTCCAGGACACCGATCGCGTGCAGTGGGCGATCTTCCAGGCGATCTTCGGCGAAGGGAGCGGCCGCCCCCTTTATCTGGTCGGCGATCCCAAGCAGGCCATCTACGGATTTCGGGGCGCTGACGTCGCGACCTACGTCGCCGCGCGCGACAGCGTCGCCCGGGCTGCCGAGGCGCATCACCTGCGGCGTAACTTTCGCTCCACCCGCGCCGTGATCGACGCTTACAACGCGATCCTCGATCAGAGCGTGGAGCTGCCGTACTTCACGGGCGGCGTGAAATACGATCCGCCGGTCATCTACGGCCCCGCCGAGGACGCGGCGGCCGAGGCAGCGACCGAGGCGGCGACGAAGGCCGTCCCGGCCATCACCCTCCTGCGCGTGACCGCCGACGAGGAGATCGCGCGGCTGCCGATGCGCGCGGTCCGCGAGGGGCTCGCCCGCACCGTCGCCGACGAGATCGCGGCGCTCACCGGCGGCGCCTCCCCGACGAAGGGGAGCGAGATCTTCGTCCTGACCCGCACCTGGCGCGAAGCGACCGCCGTCTCTCGGGCGCTGGCGGCGCGTGGCGTGGCGGCCGTGGTCTACAACCAGGAGGGGCTCTATGGCTCGCCCGAGGCGCGACAGGTGCGGGACCTCCTGCGCGCCGTGGCCGATCCACGCGATCCGGCCAAGCGGCTCGCCGCCTGGCTGACGCCGTTCTTCGGGGTGACGCTGGCCGACCTCCCCGCCGCCGTGGGCGCGGACGGCGACCACCCACTCTACGCGCGGCTCTTCGCCTGGCACGCCGCCGCCGCGCGCGAGCCGCTGGCGCGGCTCTACGCGCGCATCCTCGACGACAGCGGCGTCATCCTGCGGGAGCTGTTCCTCGGCGACAGCGCCCGCCGGTCGGTCAACCTCCGCCATCTCTTCGAGGTGCTGGCGGCCGAGGACGCCCGCGCGGCGCGCCCGCTCGGCGACGTGGTCCGGCGGCTGTCGGCGCTCTGCGAGGGGCTGGTGGTGCCGGCGCCCGAAGAGGGGAACGTCCAGCGCCTGGAGAGCGAACGCGACGCCGTCCAGATCATGACCGTGCACAAGGCCAAGGGGCTGGAGGCCGAGGTGGTGTTTCTCTACGGCGGCTACAGCCCTTCGCCGAACCGGGGCGTGCGCCACTACACCGACGGCGGCGCCCGGGTGGCCATCGCCGGACGTCCGCGCGACGAACGGATCACCAAGCTCATCGCCGACGAGCGCGCCAGCGAGGATCAGCGGCTGTTCTACGTGGCGCTCACCCGCGCCCGCCGGCGGCTCTACCTGCCCTTCTCGGCCGAGAACGAGAGCAAGGAGCCGTGGGACGGCGGCAAAGGGCAGGAGGATCTCTGGAAGCTCACCGGCGGCTACGCCCACGTCAACCGCCGGCTGCGGGCGCTCGGCGCCGACGAGACGCAGCGGCGGCACTTCGAGATGCGCGACGTGCCGATCGATCCGCGCGCCAGCGGCGACGGGGGGCGGCCGCGGGTGACACTGGGGCTCGTCGGCTGGCGGCCGGAGGCCGAAAAGCGGCCGGCCGCGCCCGACGGCGAGCTCGCGCGCCTGCGCGAGGAGCGCCGCGGTCCCACCCAGACCTCGTACAGCCGCATCAAGCACGCGGACGGCGGCTATCGCCCGCCGACGGAGATTCACGACGAGACCATCGACGCGCCTCCGCTCGCCGACGACGATCTGCCGGGCGGCGCCCGCGCCGGGATCTTCGTCCACGATCTGCTCGAGCGGGTGCCGCTCGAGACGCTGCGCCAAACCGGCGGCTTCCAGGCCTGGCACGATCGCGAAGAGATCCGCGCTCTCCTGGAATCGACGCTGCGCCGGCACGGCCGCGATCCGCGCCAGTCGCTCGCCGCGGCGCGGATGGCCTACGCGGCGCTCACCGCGCCGCTCCCAGTCGTCGGCGGGGTGCTGGCCGGTCTCGCGAAGGCGGCGCGCGTCGCCCCCGAAGTGGAGTTCCTCTTCCCCTTCCCCGAAGCGGCCGGCGGCGCCGCGCGCGGTTACGTCAAGGGATTCGTCGACGTCCTCTTCGAGCACGAGGGGCGCGTCTACTTCGGCGACTGGAAGACCGATCGCCTGCCGAGCTGGGACGAGGCGATCGTCGAGGCGCACGTGGCCAAGAACTATGCGTTGCAGGAGCAGCTTTACGCGCTGGCGCTGGTCCGCATGCTCGGCATCGCCACCGCCGCCGACCACGAGGCGCGCTTCGGTGGCACGCTCTACCTGTTCGTGCGCGGCCTGCCGGGCGCGGTGCGGAGCCGGCGCCCGACGTTCGACGAGATCGGCGCCTGGGAGGCCGACATCGCGCGGCGACTCCGCGAGGAGCGTGCGTCGTGACCGTCGCGCCAAGGTCGTGGCCCCCCGCCTGGGCCGCCGCGCTGACCGGCGGCGACGTCGACGAATCGACGCTCTACCTGGCGCTGGAGGCCGCCAGCTGGCCGCGCGCGCTGGCCGCGCCCGAGCGCCGCGCCTTCGCGCTTTTGGTCCTCGCCTCGTGCGACGCGCGGGCGGAGGGGGCCACGCGACTCGGGCTGGGCGGCGATCTCGCCGCGCGCCTCGAGCGGCTCGGCGCCGGCGCCGACGATCGCGCGGCGGTTGGCCGGCTGGCGGCCGCGCTGCCGACCCACCCGCCGCTCGCCGCGCTGGTCGGGCGCCCGGGCGATCACCGGCCGTTCATCGTCGACGGCGGCTGGCTCTACCAGGAGCGCGATCTGCGACTCGAGCAGCGTCTGTCCGACGCGCTCTGCGCCCGCCTCGCCACCCGCCTGCCGCCCCTCGGCGATCCGGTGGCCGCGCTGGCGGCGGCGGCGCTCGAGGGTCGGCGCTGGACGGCCGCGCAGACGGCGGCGATCGAGGCGGCGCTGGCGCGGCCGCTGACGGTGGTGACCGGCGGACCCGGCAGCGGGAAGACCGCGCTCATCGGCGGCATCGTCCGCGCTTGGCGCGCGTCGGGGATGGCGCCGGGGGCGATCGCCATCGCCGCGCCGACCGGCAAGGCGGCGAACCGGATCGCCGAAGGGCTGGCGGAGAGCGGGCCCGAGACCCCCGCGCCGGGGACGCTGCATCGGCTGCTCGGCTTCTCGGCGCGCCGGTCCCTCCAGGGCGGCGCGTTCCGCCACCACGAAAACAACCGCCTCCCCCAGGCGGGGGTGATCGTCGACGAGGCGTCGATGATCGACCTGGTGCTGGTCGAACAGCTGGCGCGGGCGCTCCGTCCCGACGCGCGGCTGGTCCTGATCGGCGACGCCGATCAGCTGCCGGCGATCCAGGCCGGCAGCGTCTTCCGCGATCTCGGCGCCCTGGCGCTTCGCCTGCCTGAGAGCCACCGCATGAGCCCCGACGACCCCGCCGGCGCCGAGATTCTGGACGCTGCCCGAACGATCGCCGGCGGCCAGGCCCCCGCGCCGCGGCGGTCTGCGCGCGGCGTGGCCGGGATCGACGCGCTCGCCTACGCGGGATTCGAATGGCTCGAGCCCGACGAACGCGACGCCACCGGGCGCCGCCTGGGGGCCGCCTTCGTCGACCGCTGGTACGCGCGGCACCTGGCACCGCTCGCCGGTCACGATCCGCGTCGCCTCCTCCGGCTGGGCATCGGCGGGCTCGCCTCCGCGGGGCTGGCGGCCGACGCTGAGCCGCTGGCCCGGGCGTTGCTCGACCGCCACCGCCGCGCGCGCCTTCTCACCGTGACTCGCGTCGGTCACGTCGGCGCCGATCGGATAAACGAGCTCCTCGCCCGCCGCGCGGCCGACGAGCTGGGGCGCGCCGCCGGGACCGATCTGCCGCCCGGCACGCCGGTGATGATGATCGAGAACGACTACGACCGCGGCTTGATGAACGGCGACCAAGGGGTGGTCCTGCAGGTCGAAGGGGGCGACGGCACAGCGACGGCGGTGGTGGCGTTTCCACGCGACGGCGCGCTGGCGCTCTACCCCGCCGCCACCTTGCGCGGAGCGATCGCCGTCGCCTACGCGACGACGGTTCACAAGGCGCAAGGGAGCGAGCTGGACGACGCCGCGCTGCTCCTCCCCGAGGTCGATCTGCCGTTGCTCACGCGCGAGCTCATCTATACCGCGGTGACCCGCGCCCGCCGCTCGATGGTGGTGGTCGGGCGTCGGGCCTTGCTCGCGCAGGCGGTCGCTCGGCCGCTCGGCCGAACCTCGGGGCTCGCCGATCGGCTGGCGGTTCGCGGCGCGTTCGCGGCGCCGGCCCACTCTGCGCAGCAGACCAGCGACGAACGGTAACCGCGCCCGGTTGAGCGGATTACTCCGCGGTAACGGCTGGGCGGGACGAGGAGTCCAACTGCCCTGAACTCGCAGCGCGGCAGGCGGCATTTGACTTGCACATGCTCACGCTCGTGCAACCGCGGTTTTCGTCCGACAGGTATCTCTAGCGGAGGTGAAACGGACATGGGTGGTGCGGTCGATACGAACACGCCGAGCAACGATCCATTCGATCACGAGCAGCGCTTTCTGCTCTCTCGGGCAGAGATGCGACGCTTTCTGACAGCGATCGCGCCCCGCGCGGCGATCGAGATCTACGACCCCGCGCGGCCGATCTCCTACACCCGGACGACCTACTTCGACACCGACGATCTGGTCTACTTTCGCTCCGGTGACGGATCGCCCGCGCGGCGGCTGCGCGTTCGCGAGTACGCCGTGGCCGCCACGGCCAAGGATGCCCCGGTCCTCTCGGGGGTGGCGTTCATCGAGCTGAAGGAGCACGACGGCTCGGCACGCCGCAAGGTCCGGCTGGCGGCGACGCCCGCCGAGATCGCGCGCCTCCTCGACGGCGGCGCGGACGACGGGAAGGTCCAGCCTGCAGCGGTCGCTTTGTCCGCGTCGGCCGGATCGCTGGGAGTGATCATGGGCGAGCTGGCGCTTCCCACCATGGCCCCGCGCCTCGGGACCTGGTACCGGCGGCTCTGCCTCACCGCCGACGGGCGCCGGGTGCGGATCACCATCGACGAGAACCTGACCTTCTGCCGGCCGCAGCCAATCGGCGAGGCGGGCGCGGCGGCGGCCCCTCATCCGCGCGAGGTGATGGCCGCCTTCCCGGAGCGCGTGCTCGAGGTCAAGCACACCGGCGAGATGCCGCTCTGGCTCGGGCCCGCCCTGGAGTCGCTGCAGGCGGCCCACTGCTTCTCCAAGTTCCAGATGGGGATGACCGCTCTCGGCCACACCTCCGACCCGCGCGAGATGGAGGAGTCCGCGGCGGACGACTCCGATCCCCCGGGCTTCGCCCTCGGGTCCTTCATCGCCGCCTGAGGGGGGAGAAACGATGTTCGTCGTCTTCGAAGGAATCGACGGCAGCGGCAAGACGACGATCTCGAACCGGGTCGCCAAGGCGCTGCGCGAGCGCGGGCTGTCGGTCGAGCACCTGCGCGAGGAGGGGGCGTTCGCCTCCAAGGTCACGCAGGGCATCCGCGACTTCTGTCGCGACGCGCGGAACATGGCGCTCACGCCGCGCGCCGAGCTGATGCTCTACGTCGCGCGCGAGGTCCAGCTGGGCGACGAGGTGCTGCGCCCGGCGCTGGGCCGGGCCGACGTGGTCATCGCCGACCGCTACTTTTACACCGCTGAAGTTCTGGCGCAGGGGCGCGATCTCTCCCGCGAAGAGACTGACCCCGTCATCGCCGCGGCCGCGGGCGGGCTCTGGCCCGACATCGCCTTCCTGATCGACGTCGATCCGTCGGTGGCCCGCGGCCGGCGCAAGGTGGCCAAGATCCTCTCGCCCGATCGCCGCCCAGTCTCGCGCAAGGGCCTCACCGGCAGCGGTCTTCAGCTGCGGTTGCGGGTCGGATACCGCGCGCTCGCCGAGCGGGATCCCTCCCGCTGGATCCTGGTCGAGAACACCGACGCCCATCTGGAGCAGGTGGTGGCCACGCTCGTCGAGGCCATCGCGAGCGCCCGGACCGATCGGGAGTCGGCGATGAAGGAGGCGCGCGCCCGACTGGCGGCCGTCCGTCCCCCGCCCCGGGTGGTCGCTCCGCTCGTCGACGGCGTCCGATCGGCGCTGCCGGCGTTCCTGGCCTGGGTCGACCGGCGCGCGATCAGCGAACCGGCGCTGGCCGCCTATGTCCTCAGCGGGACCGCGGGCCACGGCATCGACGAGCGCCGCGTGGCGCTCTCCGCGGTCGTTCCGCGAATCATCGGGCGCGGCCTGCGCGGCCTCTCCGACGCGACCTCCTGGCAGCTGCGCCGGCAGCTGCTCGAGATCGCCCCCGCCGAGATCGCCGCGTCGCTCGGCGACGTCGCGGCCGAGACGAACGAGGCCTGGGCGCTGCGCGAGCTCTTGGCCGACGTGTCGCCCGCCGAGGTGGCCGCCAGCCTGGACGGGCTCGACGACGAGACGGCCTGGGCGCTGCGCAACGAGCTCTTCGCCCGTGTGCCCGAGTCGGTCCTCGGGTCGCTGGCGCTGCTCGACGTGCCGCGCGCCTGGGAGCTCCGCGACCGCTGGATCGAGGTGCGCGGCGGTCTCGGCCGGGCGGCCAGCAACTATTTCCGGGCGCGCGCCCTCGCCCGCTCGGTGACGGGGATCGACGGCCCGGAGGCCTGGAAGCTGCGCAAGGCCGTCCGGGAGGTCGCCCCCGTCGCGGCGGTCGTTTCGCTCAAAGGACTGACCGGCGACAAGGCCTGGATCTGGCGCGAGCGCGCCGTCGGGCGCGCCCCCAAGGCGGTGCTGGCGACGATCGCCGGGATGGACGACGCGCGCGCCTGGGCGCTGCGCACGGGGACGGCGCTCCGCTGCCGCGAGGCGCTCGACTCGATGATCGGCCTCGACCAGGAGGCCGCCTGGGAGATCCGCGAGGCTTGCCTCGAGATCTGGCCACCGAGCGTGGTCAAGAGCCTCGGCGTCCTGGTCAGCGGCGCGCGCGGGCACGACCTCGTCGAGCGCGCCCTGGCCGGGTTCGCCGATCAGATCTCGCTGCTCAAGCAGGCGGCCATCATCGCCACCGGCGCCAATCTGATGCGCTCGGTGATGGCGGCCTGAAGATGCCGGCATTCGACCTCAACGACACGCTGGGCCTCGACACGCTGGGGGCCTCGCGGTTCGAGGTCGTGCTCTGCCGGCTGGTGATCGCCAGCGTGCTGGGCGCGTTCCTGGGATTTCGCCCCTGGCGGCGCCTGCTGACCAACGCCCTGCCCCCCGCGCGCGAGGTCGCGCAGGCGCAGACGCTGATCGCCATCGCCGGCGCGCTCATGGTGGTGGTGATCGGCCACAGCACGGCGCGCGCGTTCGGCCTGGTCGGCCTGGGCGGCTTCATCCGGTTTCGCTCGGGAATCAAGGACACGCGCGACGCCGCGGTCATGTTCGTCATGATCGGCATCGGAATGGCGTGCGGCCTCGGCGCGGTCCCCATGGCGGTGATGGCCGCGCTGTTCGCCGGCGTCGTGTTGGCGCTGTTCGACGCCGGGCGCCGCGCGCGGCTGCGGCTCGTGCGGGTGACGGTTCAGATCGACGACGCGCGGACCGCCTGGGAGCGGATCAAGCCGACCTTCCCCGGAGCGCGCGCGCTCGAGCTCCCGGACGCCGGTCCCGGCACCGGCCGGCTGGTGATGGAGACGGTGCTCGGCGAGACGATGGACGCCTCGGGCGTGCTGCGGCTCCTCGCCGAATCACAGGTCACCGGCGTTCACACGGTTTCGATCGACGAAGGGAAGATGGGGCTCGCCTCCGCGTAACAGCGGCCGGGCGAGCGGGGGATGGACATGAGGGAAGGAGCAGGCACATGCGTTTCTTAGCGACGATGGTTCCTCTGGCGGCGGTGGCAGTGGCAGTGACGGCCGCCGGGTGCGGCGGCAGCAACGGCAGCGCAACCGGGTCGGGCGGGAACAGCGGCACGGGCAGCACCGGCGGCGCGCTGGCCGCTGACGGCGCGGTCCCGATGACGACCAGCGGCCCCTATCAGCCGCTCTCGGTCGGCACGACCTGGGTCTACAACGTCACCGACACCGGCGTCGCCTACGTCAAGAACAGCGCCGTTCTGGCCTACGAGGACATCGGCGGCATCGCGGCCGGCATCATGGGCTACAAGGTCAGCGAGACGATCAAGACCAGCACGCAGCTGACCTGGTACGAGGTGACCGCGACCGACGTGCGCCGCCACCACGATCAGCAGGTCGACTCCAACGGCATCATGTCGTCGGAGGACTGGTACACGCCGTACGATCTGCGGGTCGACGAATCGCCCGATCACCTGGTGGCGGGCGCTGCCTGGTCGCTCTCCTACATGGACGCGCACACCTCGGCCAGCAAGCCACCCTCGAACGACAACATCACCGAGAACTGGACCACCGACGCGGTGAACGAGGTGGTCACCGAGCCGGCCGGCACCTTCAACGCGCTCAAGATCACCCGCACCAACACCGCCGACGGCACCGCCAAGAGCCAGTGGTACGTGCAGGGGGTGGGCAAGATCCGCGAGTCGAACACCACCGGCCACCTCGAGGAGCTGACCAGCTACTCGATCGCCGCGACCAACGGCGGGGGCTAGCGGCCTCGCCAACGGCTACGCCAGGCCGTAGTCGGCGATCTTCTTGGCGATGGTGGGGTAGGAGACGCCGAGCAGGCGGGCGACCGCGGTCCGGTTGCCGCCGGCGAACGTCAGCAGACGCGCGATGTAGGCGCGCTCGAGGCCCTCGAGATCGGGCGGTCTGCCCGCGCCGTCGACCTCGACGGAGAAAAACGACGGCGGCGCCGCCGGTGCCGCGGACGGCCCGGTGCGCGAAGGGCCTGAGATGACGATGCAGTCGGTCTCGATCGTCTCGCGCGTCGAGAGGATGACGGCCCGCTCGATCACGTTGCGCAGCTCGCGCACGTTGCCGGGATAGTCGTAGGCGAGCAGCAGGCGCTCGGTCTCGGGGGCGAACTTCACCGCCGGTTTGCGCATGCGGGTCGCGAAGCGGGCCAGGAAGTGCGTGGCCAGGGGCAGGATGTCCTCCGGGCGCTCGCGCAGGGGCGGGACGCGGATGTGGAAGACGTCGAGGCGGTGGTAGAGGTCGAGCCGGAACGCGCCGCGCTCGACCTCGTCGGCCAGCTCCTTGTTGGTGGCCGCCACGACGCGCACGTTGATCGTCAGATCGCGGGTGCCGCCCAGCCGCCGGAAGGTCATCTCCTCCAGAACCTTCAGCAGCTTGGCCTGGGTGGCCATCGGCAGCTCGCCCACCTCGTCGAGCAGCAGCGTCCCCCCGTCGGCCTCTTCGAACAGGCCCCGCTTCTGGGTCTTGGCGTCGGTGAACGCACCCCGCTCGTGACCGAACAGCTCGCTCTCGAGCAGGTTCTCCGGCACCGAGGCGCAGTTGATCTCCACGAAGGGGCCGTCCTTGCGGCCGACGGTCCGGCGCGCGATCAGGTCGGCGATGATCTCCTTGCCGGTCCCCGACTCGCCTTGAATCAAGACGGTCGTGTCGGGCGCCTCGGCGACCTTGTCGACCATGTCGATCACCTTCTGCATCGGCGCCGACACGCCGACCACGAAGTCGCCCATCGCCGCCTGCGCGCGCTCGGCGAGCTGGCGCACCTGCGCCCGCAGCCGCTGCGCCTCGATCGCCTTCCTGACGGTGACCACGAATTCGGGGAGCTGCAGCGGCTTCGACAGATAATCGAACGCGCCGAGCTTGAGCGCCTGCACCGCGCTCGTCACGTCGGCGTAGGCGGTGGCGATCACCACCAGGGTGTCGACGTTGCGCTCGCGCGCCTCGCGGATCATCACCTCCAGCACCGCGATCCCGTCGGTGTCAGGCAGGTGGCGGTCGAGGATCACCAGGTCGCACGGCTCGCGCTGCCAGGCGGTGAGGCCCGCCTGTCCGTTCGAGGCGGTGGTGACCACGAACCCCTCGGCCGTCAGCGCCTCCTCGGCGACGATGCGGAACGTCTTCTCGTCGTCGATGACCAGCACGGTCGGTTTCACGTTGTCGCCTCCGCGGGGGACGAATCGCGCTCGACGGCCACGTCGATCGGCAGGCGCACGCGGAACAGCGCGCCGCCCAGCTCCGAGGTGCCGACGTCGATGGCGCCGCCGTGCGCCTCGACGAACCGGCGGGAGGTCGGCAGCCCCAGCCCGGTCCCGTTCGGCTTGGTGGTGAAGAACGGCTCGAACAGGTGGGCGCGCGCCTCCGGGGAGAGCCCGGGACCGTCGTCGATCACCTCCAGGATCGCCTCCCCCTGGCGCACGCCGACCGTCACCGTCACCGCGTGCGCCGCTTCCACCGCGTTCTTGATGAGGTTCACCATCACCCCTTGAATCTTGTGCGCGTCGAGGCGCGCCGGCAGCGCCTCGGGCGCGTTGACCGTCAGCTTCACGCTGCGATCGGCGACCAGATCGGCGACCGCCTCGGCCGCGCGTGCCACGACCGCCACCAGATCGGCGGGCATCCGCTCGATGCGCGGCGACCGCGAGAACGACAGCAGTGAATCGACCACGTCGCGAAGGCGCGCGATCTCCCCGACCACCTGCGGCCGAAGCCGGTTCACCCGCGCGGTGTTGGCCGGGTCCTGGGCGATGAGGTCGACCGCCATCCCCAGCCCATTGAGCGCGTTCTTCAGCTCGTGCGCGATCGCCGCCGACGTCTTCCCCATGGCCGCGAAGCGCTCGGCCTCGACCAGCGCCGCCTGCGTCGCCACCAGCTCCTGCGTCCGGTCGAACACGCGCTGCTCGAGCAGGCTGGCCGCCTCACGCAGCTCGCGATCGCGCTTCTGGATCGACTCCTCCATCTGCTCGAACGCCCCCAGCAGCGTCGAGATCTCCTCGGTCCCCGCCGGGCGCGGTGGGGAGGAGGCCGGCTCGCGCTCACCGCGGGCGATCCGGATGGCGCCGTCGGCCAGCGCCTGCAGCGGCCGCGTCAGATAGGTCGACAGCAGCACGCCGGCGATGGTGGCCACGATGATGCCGAGCACCAGGATCCCGCCCAGCGTCGCCCCCTGCTGCTCGATGTTGGCGGTCAGCGTCCGCCAGGGCCAGGAGAAGACGACCGCGTAGCGGGTGCCGCCACCCACCGGCGCGTAGGCGAAGAGCGCCTTCTGGCCGTCGACCTCGCCGACCAGCGTCCCGCTGACGCCGCTCGAGGCCGCGGTGATTGCCTGCGCCCAGCTGGAGCCGCCGATGAGGCGCGGACGGCCCGGCGGGTAGATCACCCGCCCCGTCCGTTCGAACTGCGCATCCTCGTCGATCAGGACGGCGTCGGTGTCCCGCGGCAGGTTCTCGTGAAACGTCGGTGAAATGAGGTTGTTCTCGCCGAGCGCGATGACCCCCACGAGCGCGCCGGCGAACGCCCCGCCGCGGATGACCGGCTGGACGATCTTCAGCGTCTGGCCCAGCGTCGGCTCGTCGGTGATGCGGAAGAGAGGCCCCGCCTCGCCGCCGTGCACGGCCTGGAACCAGGCGCGGTCGCCGAACGACTGGCCACGAAATGCCGACCGGTCGGGGACCGAGCGGACGCAGTGACCGGCGCGGTCGAGCAGCAAGACGGCGGTGTTGTAGAGGACCGAGTGCGCGTGCGCGCCGGCCAGGATCTGCTCTTCTTGCAGCAGATCGGGATCGGTGGGGTTCATCTCCGGCAGGAGCGCCAGCCGCTTGAGCTCGTCCTCCAGGATCTCGAAGTTGTCGCGCAGCGCGAAGGCGCGGTTCTCGGCGAACAGCTGATACTCGGTCGTCAGCTCGCGGCGCATCGTGCGCGCCGACTGGTAGATGGTCGTCCCGCCCGCCAGGCCGATCGACACGACCAGCAGGGACGACAGCACCAACGAAAGCTCTGTCCGGAGGGTCAGGGCTACGACGCTAGCACCGCCGGCGAGGTTTTACACACATCGCGCGGCTCCGAAACCACCCCTTGACCTCAGGCACGCTAGTTTGCGGACATTAGGAGGTACCGATGATGTCAGTCTTGGCGCGGCGGTTCGGGAGTGGGCGATTGGGGGTTGATCGCCGTTTGGCGGGGAGCGCTGGGTTCGCGGCGAAGATGGTGGGGATCGGTCTCTTCGCGGGTCTGCTGCTGGTGGTCTGTCAGTTTCTGATCGACGCCTGGTTCCGCGCGATCCGTTGACGCGGCAGGGAGGTTGAGCGCCGGGCTGGCTGGGATTTACTCCGCCCCGTCGTCGTCGTCGCCTCCGCTTTCGAACGTTGGCATGACGCAGGTCAGGTTGGGGACCGCTCCCAGGCCCGCACCGGCGTGGGTGTCGATGACGGTGTCGCTCTGGGCGCCGAAGTCGTGGAGGGCGACTTTGCCGGCTTGGCCGATCTTGCCGATCTGGCCGCCGGTCTCGTAGACGAGGTGGTCGTCGTCGAGCCATTCCCAATCGAAGAAGGAGTACGCCGACGCCAGGCGGGTCGCCTTCTTGGTGGCGGCCTCCCAGACGTATATCTCGTTCTGCTGCGAACGTACGCCCATCTCGGCGGCGCAGGGGTCGAACGGCCCGGCGTAGGCCAGTCGCTTCTTGCCCGGCGACCATCCGATCGAAGCGAGCAACTTCGGGCGGCCGATTCGAATCGGCGGGCCGTCGCCGGTCGGGACCAGGTGACTCTCGCCCGTCGCGTCGGCGGTGGCGCCCACATCCGGCCGAAGGCGCTCGGCGCGGTTGGCCGTCACCCGCACGCCCACGCCGGGCGGACAGCCTTCCGCGATCACCACGACCGCCTTCCGGGTCGCGTCGAAGGTGTAGCTCTGCTTCATCACCCAGAGCGGCTCGCCCTGCGCCGACGCGCAGAGCGTCGCCCCCTCCACCGGCGCTTCGATCGGCAGCGGCGCCGGTCCAGCCAGCTCGAGCTTGTCGAGCGAGAGCACCGCCGCCTCCAGCGCCGTGAAGACGTAACCGGTGCTCGTGTCGCTCGACACCATCCCCTTCACCAGCAACAGCACCAGCTGTCCGCGCGCGCGGTCGGCGTAGATTCCGGCGACGCGCCCGCCGCTGTCGCTGAGCCGTCGGATCCGCCCGGTCGCCGGATCGAAGTGATACGCCTCCGCGTTGAGGTCGAGGATCGTCCCGCCGTGCTCGTCGTAGAACGGCTCCTTGGCGGGGCGGCTGCGCGCGACGAAGAAGAAGCCGCGCTCGAGCCCGGCGGCGTAGGCCGTTCGGATCTCAGCTTCTATCCGAGCGAGGTCTGCCCCTTGGGGCGACGCGCGCAACGCCGCCAGCTCCTTGGTGGCCAGCCGCCCGCCGTACCCGACGAAGTCGCGCGCGAGGAGCTCACGCCAGGCTTCGCGCACGTCGGCGTTCGGATCGGCGAGGACGGCGGCGTGCAGCGACTGATAGCGGGCCGCCGTGTAGTCGGGGCGCGCGGCGACGACTTCGTCAAAGGCCTTGCGCGCGGCGTCGTACTGCTTGGCGCGAAGCGCCTTGTACCCCGCGTTGGGGCTCTTCGCCGCCGCCTTGTCGAGCGTGGCGAACGGCGTCTTCATCCCCACAGGCATCGCGGGCGCGGCCGCCGCCGCGTCGGCGCCGGGAAGCGCCGCGCTCGGCGGCGGTGCGCTCGGTGCGCTGCGCTTGCACCCCGACAGGCCCCCCAACCCGATTGCCACCGCCAGCACCCCCCACGAGACACGCACCGGCGTCACGGCTCCAATTTACACGTCTCCGCGCCGCGCGTCCCACCCGAAGCGCCGCCGTCAACGCGCGTCAGCGGGCCAAGTCTTGGCCAGTTGAAAGGTCGCGACCACCGGCAAGTGATCGGAGCGTCCTGCCACCCGAACCTCGCCCGAGACCACCTCGAGGCGACGGTCGTACATGATGTGATCGAGCTGCCTCCGGATGGTGCCGATCCCGATGGACCATCTCCAGGTCGGTTGGTCCGCCGGCAACGCCGAGACCATCCCCTTTGCGAGGAGGAACTTCGTGACCTCGCCGTCTGCCTCCTCGTTGAAATCGCCCGCAACCAGGGTGGGGAAGCCCGGCGCAAGCTTGGCAAAGAAGGCCTCGATCTCCCCGGCCCGCACGCTGCCGGTGGTGAAGTAACCGCCGACGACGCTGCCTGAATCGCTCACCGGCGGCCGCAGATGAACGGCCAGCGCCTGGACCTTCCCGAACGGCGTCTCGACCACCACGCGGCAGGCGGGGAACCAACCCGAGCCCGTCGGCTTCAAGAACTCGACCTCCGCCAGCGGAAAGCGCGACAGGACCGCCAGGCCCCCGGCGCCGCCTCGATTCTCGAAGATCATGTGAGGCAGCTCGGCGGACAGCGTCGCTCTGAGCGGGCGCTCCCATCCCGCGTTCGTCTCTTCCAGAAGCGCCAGATCGGGCTGGGCGTCGCGAATCGCGGCGAGGGTCTCCCGATCGCCCGCCAACCCAAAGTTGACGTTGTAGGTGAGCACCTTCAGGACCGATCCCACCGGCGGGACCCGCGGTCCGGGGCTGGTGGGCCCGCGCGCGCAGGCGAGCGCGAGCAGCGCGAGCACCAGCGGTCCGGCGCACTTCCGGGGCGGCAGGCGCCGAGGCTCCCACCACCCCTCGCTCTGTTCCGACTCGTCGTCGCTCATGCGCTCACACGGAAGCGGAGTGCGACCTGGCTTTGCGCCGCCGCTCCCCCCAATACCCGGCGACCCATGCCGTCTTCATCCGCTGGCCGCGACGCGCTCGGCGTATTTCTTCAACTCCGACTGCTTCTTCACGATGAACTCCCGCATGTGTCTCTCGACGAAGAGCTTGTCGGCGAGGAGACCGAGGATCCCCAGCGGAGATCGCCAGACGAGCGTGTCGCGCATCATCACCGACGCTCCGTCGGCGACGAACTCGTGGACGTGCCGAAAGCTGGCGAAGGCCCCCTGCACCATCTCGTCGACGAAGCGGCTCGGACGAGTGAGCTCGACGATCTTCGAGGTCAGTCGCTGCCGCACGCCGAAGTGCACCGCCTCGAAGGTCACGATCTCACCGAGCTCGAGGAGCCCGGAGGTCTTGCCGCCGACCGCGCGCTCGCCCGTCCAAGACGTCGTCCTCAGGTGCGCTTCCACATCGCGCGCCAGGTCGAAGCAGAGCTCGATCGGCGCGGCGATGCGCATCTCGATGACGACGGTGGTCATTCTCTACCTGCGCTCTTATCGGCTTCGAGCTTCAGCTTTCTCCAGCCGCCGGCTTTGTTGTTGGCGATGATCTGCTTGAACATGGCCTCGAACGCGGGCGCGTCGACCTTCTCGCCCTGACGGATGGCCACGGTGCCCGCGGTCTTGTTGTCGTGGCCGCTGGTGATGATTCCGTGGGGGTCCGGCACCATCGCCCCGTCGTAGAGGAACACGTTCACCCACGCCTTGGCCGCCAGCAAGCTGCAGACGTTCCCCGCGAGCGTAAAGTACGGCAGCCGGGTGCGCTTGATGGTCTCCACGACCGCGGGATCGGCCGCGTGAACCAGCTCCCTGACCTGCCGGCAGATGGCTTGCCGCCACTCGGGCAGGCCCTGAATATAGCCGTCGACGCGCGGGTCCGAATGCCGACGGGTCGAGCGGCGGCGTGCGGTCAAAGGCCTCCGTGAATCGAGTGCTCGGTTTGCGTACCCTCAATCATGGCGGGCAGTCGAATCTCCCGGCGATCATCGCCCGATGATCGCGCCAAGCGTACCGCACACCGGTCTGATGCTCGCGAGAGCCGCGTCAAGATGCGCCTCGACCGCGGAGGACTTTCCATCTCTGATTGAGCACGCAGGCGACCGCCGCGGCGGCGAGAAACACGGTGAGCTGAACGGTCTCTGCGGTCGGTGAGGCGAAACGCTCCCACTCGCCCCGCGTAAGGAAGACCCTCGTGCCGTGATGAATGGTCACGGGTATGACGGCGCCTCGTGCACGGTCCTCTCGTTGGGGCGCGTTCGCGTAGTAGTACCCGTCGAGATAGATCAGGCGCCCGAGGATCCCGAAGGAGATCCCTAACAATCCCAGGACGACCACCTGTCGAATCACTCTCATTGCCCCGACCTCGAGGCGTCCCGACGATACGCCGGTTCGCCGGCGACCGGCCCGTTCATTCGTCCCAACGACGGTCACGGCCGCAGGACGATGGAGCCCTTTGTTCGGCTTCGAAAGCTGCTGGCAAGACGGGGCGACTGCCAACCTTGGCGGCACCCAGGCCGCGGATGTGCCGGACCAATCGCGCCGACATGCGCGCAACAGCGGCCCAGTCCCAAGTGGCCACGTGCGGAGCGTCCTCTGGATAAGTTGGGGCCCATCGTTCCGCTCGCGCATCTCGGGTGCGTGCAGCATCAGATGGACGGCCCGGCGGGTCAGATCGAAAGCCGACGTCACCGCCTCGAGTGAGGTGAAGGTGCAAATGTCCTGGTCGGGCGCCGAGTAGGCCTCCGTCAGCTGCCAGCCCCGGTTGGAAAACACGAACTCCAAGACCGCCGCCGAGTCCAGGGCGAGTGCATAGAAGTCACAGTTCGGCATTCTCGCTGTCCGCCTACCTGCAGATCTCTTTCAGATATCGATCGAAAACGGGGGACGCCCGGCCGGCGCCCGCGGCTCCTGGCCGCCGTGGTACGGTCGAAAGCGACCTGGCGTTTCCTGCAGGCGCGGTACATCGAAGGCTTCGTCATCTGTCTGTCTGCCCAACGACCTGCCGTTCAGCAGCGGGGCGCACGAGGGAGCGCAGCGACCGAGGCGCCCGTCCGACTGCAACGGCGGGTTGGGCGGCTACCTAGTGATCGGAACGCGCGCGCGTCACTTCGCCGCGGCGCTGGCCACCGGGGCGTCGAGGCCCGCGAGCAGATCGCGGACCGCGGCCTGTGCCACGGACGGATCCTTGAGGTTGCCCTTGGGGTCGTCTTCGTCGTGGCACCAGATCATCCGACTGTCGCGCAGGCTGACCACGCACGCGGCGCTGATGCCTCGCCAGTTGCCGTGGTCTTTAGTTTCGCGGATCAGGAGAGTGAGCGCCGTGTCGGCCTCCAGCGCGTCGCCGAGCGGAGCGACATCGCGGTGGAAGCGCCAGTCGCCAACGGAGTGGCGGCCGAAGTCGCGGCGCCCTGCCTTCTGCGCCGCGATCTCGACCGAGACGTTCTCCATCCACCGCCAGAGGTCCGCATAGAGCTGCCGGACCGACGGATCGTGGCCGTCCAAGGCCTTGGGGACGAAGAGGTGCGCGCCCCGGGCCTTTGCCTGGTCGCGGACCGCCGCAGCGACGTTGTCCCGGGCGGCGTCGTTCGTTTCCGCATCCATCTGGCGGTCGCCGTTGAAGTCGAGATCGAACTCCTTGACGATGACCGGGAAAACGACCATCCGGCCCGGCGCAATGGCCACGTCGGGCAGCCGGCTCTGGAACGGGGCGGCACAGCCGAGCGCGCCGACGAGCAGCGCGACGCCTGCGCGCACGCCCGGGCGCCCGCACCCGTGTTGGAACAACTTGGTCGCCATCCAGTCGAGTCTACCTTGATCGAGTTCGGCGACGACGACGGAGCGGCGCCGACGATCTCTCCTGACGAGTCTCCTAGGAGATCCCCATCTCTGTCCGCCCAACGATACTGCCGTTCAGCGGCGGGGCGAAGCCCCGTCCGCTGCAACGGCGGGTTGGCCAGCGACGACGGTCACTTTCGCCTTTTCCACGCTATGGGGTCGCGGCTTGTGTGAAAGCAGCCGACGAAGACGATCAGATCGTCAGCGCCACGATACAGGAGGCCGTACGGAAACCGGCGAACGAGGGCTCGACGGGTGTCCCGATGGATGACCGGGTAGCCGTTCGGGAGGGCTACGACCGTGTCCACCACTCGGCGCGCTTCGGCCAAGAACTCGTCGCCGAGCCCGCGTCGTTCTCGCTCATACCAGCTGTGGATCACCTCCAGATCGGCAGCCGCCGCGGGCCGGAATATGTGCCGCGTCACCGCGCCCGAGCTCTGATCTGCGCGACTACCTCATCCCACGGAATGCCGACTGGCCCCTCCTTCTCGAGATCATCCAAACGACGATCGAGCTCAGCTCGCTGGCCAGATGAGAGCGGCAGCGCATGCGGATCCCGTCCGAGGCTCTCCCAGAGGCGATCGAGAAGGTCGAGCCGCTCGTCTTCGCTCAGAAGACTGACGTCCACCGCTGGCTTGCCCATAGTGGCGATCCTGCCACGATCCACCAGACCGGGCCAGTCAACCGCGTCCGCGTCGACGGACATGTGCCTGTCTGGCCAACGATCTGCCGTTCAGCGGCGGGCGCAAGCCCCGTCCGCTGCAACGGCCGGTTCGACGGCGCGCCCCGGGGCGTCCCGCTAATGCCCATCGCGCGCGATCTCGATCAGGACGCCGTAACGAAATGACTGAAAGTCATGGTAGCGCGGTCCTCCGAGTCCCCATACGGCCCCGCTCTTTGAGTCGACCTGTATCGTCCGATCGGACTTCCTACCAGCGACACCGGTGCGGAGCCCCACGACCCACGTGTCACCTTGCAAGACAGCTCCGTCCGGTCCGCCGCAACCGATCACATATTTGACCATGTAGACGCCGGCGATGGCCAACGCCTCGCGGGCATCGATCCCATTCGAAGGGTCGACCCCCTGAAGCTCTGAATCGGTTCTGTGCACGTAGTCGATCAGCCAATCGGGCGGCGGGCCGTGGCCACGCTCCTTTGCACCCCCCCGACCGCACGTCGCGACCAGAGCAAGCAGCGCGCACATGATCACGGTCAGGCGCATAGGTCACTGACAATCCACCCGTGCCGAAGTTCCGTCCGTCGAACGATCACGCGTTCAGCGGCGGCGCGCAAGCGCCGTCCGCTGCAACGCGCGGTTGGGCAGCTCATCTCGACGCTTCTCACTTAGAGCTCGCTACTGATACGTGACCAAAGCGTTGTTGGAGGGGCAGGTGCCGGCGTCACCCAGCGCGTCGTCGTCGCCCAAGTTCCGTACCGCGAACTCGACCCCGAAGGTGCCGACCTGCGCGGAGGCGCTGCTCTGCTGATAGATGGTCAGGTTGCCGCCCATCTGTCCCGCTTCGAGCGAGGAGAGCGCCTGCTGAGGGATCGTCCCCCGACCGTCGGTCGCCGGAAACGAACATGAGAGGTCGACGACATCCCCGTACTTGGAGTACGAGATCAGGTCGACGCCGACGGTCGCGTCAGTCTCCCCTCCCGTCCAGACCAGCGACAGATCCTGGCTCCGCGAGATCGTGTAAGTGCCGGGGAGACCGAAAGCGGACCCGTCGGGCGGAGGCGCCAGCGTCGGCTGAGAAAGAGCGAGGCAGCCGGGCGCATGGACCGCCAGCGAAAACGGCGGTACATCCCCGCTCCCGGCGGCCGTGACCGTCAGAAGATCGCCAGGCGCGAAGAGCGTGGCGCCCGTGTCGAAGAGATTGGTCTGAGTGTACGTCCCGTCTGGATTCGGCGAGAGCACAAGGGACGACCGATCAGCGAACTCGAGTGTTAGCTTTCCGGCCTGAGGTCGCGCGCAAGGCTGCGGGGGGATCGCGCAATCGGTGGTGGTGACGACGCATGGACCGAACGTCCTCAGGTTGCAGACCGCCGCCCCGTTCGAACCGGTGCCGTCCGCGGCCACGTCCCAGTCATCCTCGCCAGGGGGCGAATCGACGAGAGTCCCTGCCCGCAAGAACGACGCGTTGAACGCTCCGTAGATGTAGTTGTCGAAGCCCTCGAATTGCCCGCTCTGGGCGACGGTGACGGTAGCCTGGTCGCGCGAGGCGACCGCGGCAGGTCCGGCATCCCAGCCCCCAATACTGCACGCGGCGTCCGCGCTCTCCGTGCCGCGCGAGTCGCTCTTTCCGTCCGAGGTGTCGCCCTGGGCGCCGTCACGGCCCGCAAGGTGGAGGCCCGCATCGCGGGCGGCCGAATACACGCCGCCGCCGCAGCCGATCACGCCGAGAAGAACGGCCGCCATCGCCAGCTTAATCTCGTCAGTCATTAAGACCGTCGGAATGAAAGGGAACCTCCACCGTAGTCTGTCCAACGATACTGCCGTTCAGCGGCGAGTACCCGCCCGAGCGAAGCGAGGAAGGTGGTCGTCCGCTGCAACGCCATGTTATCCAGCGCCCTCGTCGAGGCCAAGGATTTCGATACGGATGCGGCTGACCATCGCAGGCGTGATGGCGTCACGGAGGTTGGGGTTCGCGAGACGAAAGATGATTTCACGGAGGGCGTTCTCGTGATGCGGATCCACGCCGACGTCGTCACGGATCTCCAAGAGGTCAGCCCAATCCGTCACCTGTTCCGCCGACAGCTCGCCGTCGATGAACCGATCAAGAATCGCGACGATGTCCGCAGCACCGATCCGAGCGAGTTCTTCCGTCGAGTCCCAGGGAACTGACGCCAGCCGGTTGAGCACCGGTTCGACAGGCAGCTCGTACCTTACGAGTGCCGCGAGTAGCGCTTTTCGATCTACCTCGGTGTCCATCGGTCTGGATAACGATCTCGCGTTCAGCGGCGGCGCGCACCCTCTCTGCCAACATGAGTGAGACAGCTCGACCCCGGAAATTTAGAGAGCAGGGCGAGCGAGGATCCCATCATGACCGCGACCGCGATAACGTCCCTCGGCGAGGACACCGAGGTGACCGAAAAGGCCAAGCGACGGTCGTTCACCGTCGAGTACAAACGTAGGATCGTGAAGGAGACCGACGCCTGCAAGGCGCCGGGCGAAATTGGAGCTCTGCTTCGGCGAGAGGGGCTGTACTCCTCGCAGCTGGCGACGTGGCGAGCGGCCCGGGACCGGGGCGACCTTGCTCCGGGAGCCGCCACGAAGAGGCGCGGGCCGAAATCCGTGGCGGCGGACCCGCGTGACAAAAAGCTCGCCGAGCAGGCGCGCGAGATCGCCAAGCTGACGACGCGTGCCGAACGCGCGGAGGCCATCGCAGAAATCCAAAAAAAACTGGCGGCGCTGTTTGGGCGTCCGTTCCCGAGCGAGGAATCGTGATGGAGACCGTCGCGCTTCACGGTCCACGGCTTGGCGTCGGCCGCCTGTGCAGCGCACTGGCGGTACCGCGGGCGACGTACTACCGGCACCTTGAGGCCAAGGCGCCGCCGCCTCGGCCGACTCCGGCCCGTGCGCTCACCGTCGAGGAACGCCGTTCCGTGCTCGATGTCCTGCACGAGCCGCGCTTCGCCGACCAGGCTCCGGCGGAGGTCTACGCACGCCTGCTCGACGAGAACCGCTACCTCTGCTCGGAGCGGACGATGTACCGGATCCTCGCCGCAAATGCCGAGGTCCGTGAGCGCCGAGATCAGCTGCGGCACCCGGCGTACACGAAGCCGGAGCTGCTCGCCACGGCGCCCAACCAGGTGTGGAGCTGGGACATCACGAAGCTGCTCGGCCCGGCGAAGTGGACGTACTTCTATCTGTACGTCGTCCTCGATATCTTCAGCCGCTACGTCGTCGGCTGGATGATCGCCCACCGCGAGAGCGCGACGCTCGCGAAGAAGCTCATCGAAGAATCCTGCCAGCGCCAGGGCATCTCATCCGGCCAGCTCTCCATCCACGCCGACCGCGGGCCATCGATGACCTCGAAGATGGTCGCCCATCTCTACGCCGACCTCGGCGTCACGCAGAGCCACTCGAGGCCGAACGTTTCCAACGACAACCCGTTTTCCGAGTCCCAGTTTAAGACGCTGAAATATCGACCTGACTTCCCCGAGCGCTTCGGATCTGCGCAGCACGGTCGCGCCCACTGCGGCCCCTTCTTCGACTGGTACAACAACGAGCACCGTCACGGCGGCATCGGCCTTCTGACCCCGCACGACGTCCACTACGGCCTCGCCGCTCAGCGCGTCGCCGCGCGAACCATCGTCCTCGCCGCCGCACACGCCGCGCATCCCGAGCGCTTCCCCGCGGGCGTACCCACGCCGCCGCCACCTCCCACCGCCGTTTGGATCAATCCACCGACGCTGACGTCGTCCGACGTCGAGGAGGCTCACTAAACTCGAACCAACGCTGTCTCATTCTCGTTGACAGGTTCCG
>DATAVR010000004.1:0-1873 GCA_036267635.1 Polyangia bacterium
ATCGGCAGGAACTTGTTGCTCTCAACGGTCTTGAGCAGCACGATCGGTTGCTTGCCGACCATGTCGAAGCTCACGCCGTAGATCACCATTTCCTGCAAAGCGTCGCTCCTCGTCGGGTCGGCTCAGTATAGGCGTCCCCCCAATCGCCTCCTGTAGTTACCCGTTCGCCGCCGCGCCGATGCTTCCCTGCCGCGGCGACTGCCCGGCGCGCCCTGTTTTCACCGTTCGCCGCGCCCCTGCGCCAAGCGCCCACGGGACGTCGCAAACGGACTAGTGTTCGCCCCGTGAACGACCGGCCGCCCACCGCACAACCGTGCGAACGGCCCAGGCAAACTTCTCAAGGGAGAGCGAGATGGCGACGGTGGAGCTGGCACGCGAGCAGCTATTGATCGGGGGGCGCTGGATCGAGGCCGACGGCGGCAAGACCTTCGAGCAGACCTTCCCCTACACGGGCGATCCCGTCGGGCGCGCGGCGGCCGCCGGGCGCGCCGACGCCCACGCGGCGGTCGACGCCGCGCACGCGGCCTTCGGCGAGTGGGGACGCAGCGCCCCCGGCGAGCGTCGCACGATCCTGACCAAGGCCGCCGTGGAAAAGGGCGCAACGACCCTGAGCGGCGGCGAGGCCGACGGCGCGTGCTATCCACCCACGGTCATCACGGGCGTGACGCCGGAGATGCGCGTCCACGGCGAGGAGTCATTCGGGCCGCTCGTCAGCGTCGTCGAAGTCGACGGCGTCGACGAAGCGGTGGCCACCGCCAACGACACCGAGTACGGGCTGTCGGCCGCGGTGTGGAGCGAGAACGTGCCCGCGGCGCTCGAACTGGCCCAGCGGATCGAGTCGGGGATCTGCCACATCAACGACACCACCGTCCAGGACGAGCCCCAGATGCCGTTCGGCGGGGTCAAGGTGTCGGGCTGGGGCCGCTTCGGCGGCCGGGCGGCGCTGGAGGAGTTCACCGAGCTGCGCTGGATCACCATCCAGGAACTGCCGCGCCAGTACCCGATCTAAATCGGATCCCAGCACCCACCCCCAACGCCGTCCCTGAGGGGTTCCGGGCCGCCGCCGCGTCAGGCGGCGGCTTGGGACTGGCGCAGCGCCAGTCGCTCGGCGTGATGGAGGCGCTTGACGTCGAACATCGCCTTGTCGGCGCGGCGCAGCAGCCCGTCGGGATCGCCGGCGTCCACCGGGTAGAGCGAGCGCCCGATGCTCACGCCGAGGCGCAGACACAGATCGCCGACGCTGAACGGCTCGGCGAAGGCGGCGGTGATGCGCTCGGAGACCTTCTCGATCTCCTCCGGGCCGGCGGCGACCAGGAGCACGGCGAACTCGTCGCCACCCAGCCGGGCGACGACGTCAGCGGAGCGAGTGCAGCTCTGCAACCGCCCGGCAGCGGCCACCAGCAGGGCATCGCCGGTCTCGTGGCCGAATTCGTCGTTGACCGGCTTGAACTGGTCGAGGTCGACGTAGAGCAGAGCGCCGCTCTCGGTCCCGACGTGGGCGCGGGTGACCGCCTCGCGCACCTCAGTGGTGAAGCGCACGCGGTTGGCCAAGCCGGTCAGCTGGTCGTGCGTGGCCTGGTGGGTGATGAGGTCGACAAGTCGGCCGTTCTGCAGGGCGCTGGTGGCCTGCGCGGCGACGCCGGAGAGGCGGTCGGTGAGGTCAGCCGACAGGCACAGGCGCTCGGGGCGCTCGCGCACCGACACCGACAGCAGCCCGAGGAGCTGACCGGGTACCGCCAACGGGACCAGGATCGTCCCGGCCATGCCGAGGGCCGCGAACATCTGGCCGATGGCGCCGTCGTCGGGGCCGATGAACTGCGGCGCGCGGTTGGGGTCGCGCAGAAAGCGCTCGAGGGTGCCCCCCGGCTCCGGG
>DATAVR010000005.1:0-1970 GCA_036267635.1 Polyangia bacterium
CATCGTCTGCAGCGCCACGACAGCCGCGTCCGCGCTCAGCGGGGGAGCCTCGGCCGGCAGCGCGGTCTGGCTGCCCCACCGCCCGAGGGCGTGCAGCGCGGGCTCCAACTCCCGTCCCCAATCGGTGAGCTCGTAGACGCGAGCGGACGCCGGCGGGGGCAGCGTGCGCCGCCCCACGACCCCGGCGGCCTCGAGCTCGCGCAGCCGCTGGGAGAGTACGTCGGCGCTGACGCCCGGCAGGCCGGCCCGCAGGTCGGTGAACCGCTTGGGCCCGAGCACGAGCTCGCGGATGACGAGCAGCGTCCAGCGCTCACCGACGAGGTCAAGGGCACGTGCGATCCCGCACGAGTCACCGTAATTGCGCTTGCGCTCGGCCATTCGTTCACTATAGTCGGTTTTCCCAACTAGATGATCTGAAATTCCAACCAACAGAGGAGGAGCGAATGTACGCCCCACACGTCGTCTCCGACGCCGAATCGGCCCAGACGATCGCCGAGCACCGCGCGGAGGAGAAGCGCGCCACCGACGGGCGCGGAGTTGAGGCCTTGGGGAGCGTGGGGACGTTCCTCGACCTCATCCCCTTCGGGCGTCAGGAGAAGTGGAAGGACTCACCCGACAGCGTCGTCCACGGGGAACCGTATCTGGGGTGGCGGCGGCACGACGAGTACGAGGCGGCGCCGGCCCGATGACGCGCATCGACGAGTACCCAGCGGGAGTGCCGTGCTTCGTGGACACGATCACCGAGGACCTGGCGAGCGCGCAGCGCTTCTACGGCGGGTTGTTCGGCTGGGAGTTCGTGGGCCCCGGCCTGACGCCGGGCGACCCGCCGGGCGAGTACTTCGTGGCTCGCATGTCCGGCCTCGACGTGGCGGGGATCGGCCGACTCGGGGACGGTGTCGCGCCACCTGCTTCCGGCTGGACGACGCACGTCGCAGTGGCCAGCGCTGACGAGGCGGCCGCCGACGCGAGCGCCGCCGGCGGCGCGGTGCTGCTCGAGCCCGTCGACGCGGCGCCCGCTGGTCGCATGGCGATCGTCGCCGACCCGGCCGGCGCCGCCGTCTGTCTCTGGCAGGCGGGCCATCGAGCCGGGGCACAGTTGGTCAACGCGCCCTCGGCCTGGGCGATGAGCATGCTCACCACGCCCGACCCGGAGGGCGCGCAGGCGTTCTACGGCCGGATGTTCGGCTGGGAGGCCGAGGCATTCCCTGACGGCGGACCGGGCCTCTCGCTGTTTCGCCGCCCTGGCTACGTCGGCGGTGAGCCTGAGCAGCCGGTTCCTCGCGACGTGGTGGCGGCGATGATGGCCCTCCCTCAGGCATCCGGTCCGGCGGCCTGGAACCTCGACTTCTGGATTGCCGACGCCGAGCAGGCAGCCGCGGCAGCTCCCGGTCTGGGCGGGAGTGTGATCGCCGCGCCGCACGACGCCCCGCCGTTTCGACGAGCCGTGCTCGCCGCTCCCGACGGAGCGACGTTCTCGGTCAGTGAGCTTCGGCTTCCGGCCTGAGACGCGCCACCGTTTGGCGACGCGAGTCCGAGAACCGCCAGCACAGCCCGGCGGTGGCAAGCGACACGATTGCCACCGCCGGCCAGGCGCCGATCACCAGCCCCAGGACATGGGACAGGGCGAAGGCCACGAGGCCGGCGAGCGTCAGCCAGCCGGCGGTGCGTCGCCCGTCGCGACGCAGCCAGACGGCGACGCAGCACACGCCACACACGGCCAGCACGATCCCGCCCAGCGGCCGCGAGCCGCTCGCCGTCGCCACGCCGAATCCGGCCACCAGTCCCAGCGCAGCGATCGGGGCGGTCGGGGCTCGCTGCAGGAGGTCTGACACACATCGATGATCCCACACCGCCGGAGTGGGTAGCGTGTCCGGCAGAGCCACCGCGACCAGGAGCAGAAGATGGGTTTCGACCAGTACCACGAGCCGCCCGACGAGCTGCCGGCGGAGACCCGGACGTTCGCCCGTCTG
>DATAVR010000006.1:0-195116 GCA_036267635.1 Polyangia bacterium
CTCCGAGCCTCAAAGCGGCAAGTGCTGGCGGTCCTGCGCGGCGAGCCGGAGCCCACGGAGGCCGTGCCGACGTCGACGCCTCCCTGCGCCGGGTGCGGCTCGACGACGTGGATCGCCAGCCTGGTCGACGACGTCGGCAACAGGGTCTGCGCTGCGTGCGTGACGGGCGAGACCGCCATGCGCAGAGCGGGGGTGCCGCTGTGACCGAGGTCCGCCGCTACGTTTTGCCCGGCGGTCGCGAGTTGCGCGCGACGGTGGCGGCCGGGCGATTCGTCATCGCGATCCATGACCTCGGGACCAGCCACGTCGCCACGTTGAGCGTCCACCGCGGCGAGCTCGCCGCGGTCCGGCGGGCGCTGGCTGACCTCGCGGCCGGTCAGAAGCGCCCGCGGGCGGGGACCGCATGATTTTCAAGTCTCGTCGGGGGAACCCGCGGTGGTCATCTGGTGGCCGCCGGCATGGTGCCGGAGCTGGAGCGGACGCCAATCTGCCCGGCGCCGCGGTTCCCCCGACGGGGCTATTCGGTCGGGGTCCTCCGGCATCAACCGCCGGCCGGATCGGCCGGTGCGGCTACCTGGTCTTCTTGGCGGCGCGGTCGTTGATGCGCCCGGCTTCGTCGACCGCGATGATCCGAAGCCAGTCGGAGAGGGTGCGGCGTTCGTTCTCGGCGGCCTTGTGGAGGGATTCCAGCTCGGCCTCGCTGACCCTCATCTGCACGACCTTCGATCGGATCGGGCCTGTCTTCGTCGGTCGCACCATCGGGGGAGCCGATTTTCGGCGACCTCCGGTGAATCTCAAAGAATTGCGCCTCACAGGTTAATAATCTACGCGGTCATGACGACGTAGTACACTGTCAATAGAAACGGCCCGGCGCTGCGGAAACAGCCCGGACCATGGCCGACCTGAACAGGAGATCGACATGACTATTCTGCCTGACCGCGATCCGCAGCCACAAGCCCGCGCCGTTGAAATCGTCGCCGACGCGCTGAAGGTCTGGAGAACCCGCGACGGGCTCCCGATCACCGACGAGCAGATCCTCGAGCGCGCGCGCAACGTTGTCGCGGCGCTGGCGGCCGACTTCGAACTCGTGCCCGTGGGCCCGGTCGCCGAGCTGGTCAAAGACCTCCGGCAGTCGCTGGGCGACTTCATCGCTGCGGTCGAGACGGTCGGCGCCGCGCTCCGGTCGGAGGTGGCGTGATGGCTGCCCGCGCGAAGACCGCCGAATTGATCGAGTCCGAAGGTCGGATCTTGAAGCTGTCGTACGACCCCGGCGCGCCTCCGGGCTCGGTGGCCGCCCGCATTCAGATCTTCAGCGAGACCACGAGCGTGAACCTCGACCCGGACGACATCGACCGCGTGCGCCGGGCGCTGGCGAAGCGCGCGGCGAAGGGAGGGCTGTAGGTCATGGCGTCGATCTACTTCAAGGGCAGCAAGAGCGCGCCGCGCTGGTTCGTTCGGTTCGTCGACTCCGACGGCAGCACGCGCTCGAAGAGGGTCCGGGTCGAGACCCGCAAAGAGGCGATGCAGATCGCTCGCCACGAAGAGGCGGCCGCTACGCTGCGCTCGTACGGGATCGGGGTGAAGGCGCCGCCGGCCATGTCGATGCGGGAACTGTTGGAGAAGTTCACGCTGTCGTTGGACAACCGCTCGTACAGGGATGACGAGACCCGGATCCGCCTGCACGTCGCGCCCTACTGGGGCGCCTTCACCATCGACCAGGTCACCACTGGCGCGATCATTCGCTGGCTCGACCAGATGCGCGGCGCGGCGAAGATCGCACCGGGTACGCAGCGCCACGCCTTGGCGATGTTGTCGCGCTGTTTCAGTTGGGCGCTCGCGCGCGAGCTGGCGACGACGAACCCGTGTCGGAATGTTCCCTCGTCGGATCGCCCGACGGCGACGCCGGCGAAGGACGATCAGGAGCAGTGGATCAGCGACGACGAGACGCCGGTGCGAATCATGGAGCGGCTCCCGGCGCCGTTCGACCTGGTCTTCTACGTCTGCTTCACCTCGGGTTGCCGCGTCTCGGAAGCGTTGGGCCTCCGGCTCGGTGATCTCGACGAGATCGCCTCGGGCTCGATCCGCATCGCTCACTCGGGCGACGGATTTTTGAAGGAAGACCGCCGAGGAATCGGCAAGACCAAGCTCGTCCCGATCGGCGCCGACGCGGTCGACGTGCTCGGCCCCTTACTCACCGAGCGGCGCGCCGCCGGCGCCGGGCCCGATGACCTGGTCTTCGCGGGCTCGGACGGCAAGCTGATTCCGCGCTACGTGCTCGCGCACCAGTGGGACCGGGTCCGGAAGGAGCTCGGAATCACGATGTCCTGGCACCGGGCGACGCGCACGAGCGCCTGCAGCCGCTGGGCGAGCCGCGGCGTTCCCATCGACCAGATCGCGAGCGCGCTGGGCCACGCCTCGACAGCCGTCACGGCGCGCAGCTACCAGAAGTGGCGGCGCAAGACATTCGATCCTCGGATGACGGCGTCCTTCACGGCGCCGGCGCCGGAGGGGGGCAACGTCACCCGGATCGGCTCGGCTCGGCCCGCGGCGGCGCCCGAAGCGGCGATCCCGAGCGAGAACGCGGGATCCATCCGGCCCACGGCAACGGCGGGCGAACATGCCGTCGCGTAAGCGCCAGGGCCGCCGCGACTTCGGTTGCATCAAGACGGACGGGACGCCATCGGCCCCGCGCTTCTCGGCCGTCTGGTGGGAGGCCGGTCGCCAGCGCCGAAAGCGCGGGTTCGGCACGCGCGGCGAGGCCGAGGCGTTTCTGGCGCGCGTCCGCACGGCGCTGGCCGACGGGGTGCTCGAGGCGCACCGGCGGACCGAGGTGACGCTGGCCGTGGTCGCCGACGAATGGCTGCGCCACCACTCGGCCGTCAGGCTCCGGGCCCACCGCGACAACGTCCAGCGCTGGAAGACGATCGGGGAGTTCTTCGGTCAGTCGGCCGCCCTCTCCGACGTCACGCCGAGTCGGATCATGGAGCTGCGTAGCCGCCTGGACGGCGACGGGCTCGCCCCCGCCACCGTGAATCGCCACCTGGCGCTGCTGCGGACGGTGCTCGCCTACGGCGTCACCGCGGGCTACCTGCAGAACTCGCCCGTGCGCCGGTTCGCCCGCGGTGCGTACCTGCTGCAGGAGATGCGGGGCAAGCGCTCGCCCCCGCTGGCATCGAACGCCGAGGCCGCGCGTCTGCTGGCGGCGCTCCCGCCCGAGTGGCTCCCGCTGTTCGCGTTCCTGGTGCTGACCGGCGCCCGCAGGGGCGAGGCGGCCGGGCTGCGCTGGGAGGACATCGACCTCACGAGCCGCCTGGTGACGATCCGCCGGAGCTACCTGGCGCCGCCGAAGTCGGGCAGGGCCCGCACCGTGCCGATCTCGGCCGAGCTCGCGGCCGTCCTCGCCCGCCACCGGATGCGCAGCGCGACGCCGGGCGCGCTGGTGTTCCCGCACCCCGACAAGGGCGGCATGCTCCCCGCCACCGGCGACGCGCTGGGGGTGATCCTCGACAGCGCCTGCAGCGTCGCCGAGGTGCCCCGGATGCGCGTCCACGATCTCCGGCACGCGCACGCCTCCCTGTGGCTGATGGGCGGCGGGACGATCGCGGACGTCCAGCGCAACCTCGGGCACTCCACGCCGGTGCTGACCACGGAGACCTACGGCCACATCGGCAACGACCACCGCGTGCGGGAGGCCGACGCGCGGCTCACGCTCGGCCTGGCGTCCCCCGGTCCCAAGCTGGTCGTCGGTCCCGCCGAGGTCGTCGGGGGCGAGAGGACCACTTGAGGACCAGCCGCCTCATTGTCGGGGGCCGCCGCCGAGCCCGAATCCCGAATGGTTACCGTGGTGCCCAGGGACAGAGTCGAACTGTCTACACACGGATTTTCAGTCCGTTGCTCTACCAGTTGAGCTACCTGGGCGTTTCTTGAGTGGACTGGGTACTTACGTCATTCCCCGTCGAGCCGTCAACCCCGAACGGGTCGCCAGATCTATCACATCGCCGCCGGGCCGCGACAGATCGACGGTGAAGCTGAGGCTAATTCAGCGTCGGCGTCGTCCAGTCGCGCCAGTCCGACAGCGGCGCGTTCTGGACGGCGTTGGGGACGATCTCGCCGGCGAGGTGCCCGGTCCTGGTGAGGAACTTCTCGATGCTGTTTTTCAGCGGCGCCGACCACTCCGGGCGCATCGCGCAGTGCGCGCCGTTCTGGATGCCGGAGTTGTAGGCGATGTTGTACTGGGACCCGAGCGCCGTGTAGACCTCGGCGCCGGCCACCGCGGCGACGTAGCCGTATTGAGGGCTCAGCTCGCCGATGAAGGGGTTGTCCATGATGAAGAGGCCGCGCGGCGCGATCATGGCGACGATCTCGTGGGTGTCGATGGGGTTCGTCGTCGGGTCGGCGAGGAACGGGCTGAACCCGTCGGCGAACCAGGGCTGCTCGCCGTAGGCGTTCGCCAGCGACTGCGAAGGGTTGCCGTTGGCGCCCACCTCGGCCTTGGCGATGCCGCGCCAGATAGGGACGCCGGCCGTCCCCGATTCGACCGGCAACGTCAGCGCGATCCGCTCGTCGAAGGCGCCGGCGACGAAGGCTCCCTTGCCGTAGCGCGAGCAACCGGTCACGCCGAGGGCGTCCGCCCGGAGGATCGTGCCGTCCGACTGCGCGATGACGTCGATGATGCGGCTCACCCCCCAGGCCCACGCCACCAAGAGACCGGTCTCCGTGCCGCCCGGGTAGAGGCTGTAGAAAGCGCCCGTTTGGTTGGGACCGTGTCCGCCGCCTTCGGCGCCGACGGACAGCGGATCGAAGTTGATGGTCGCCACGCCGTCGCTGTCGATGACGCTGGTGTCGAGCGGCGCCACGCCGCCGTAGCCGATGATGGCCGGGTAGGGCGCGCTGCCGCAGGTCGGGAGAACGACGGTGGCGGAGAAGGAGGCGCTCTTCCCGTTGGCCGTCACGTTCACCGTGATGGCGGTGCTGGTCACCGTCCCGGTCACCGCCGGCGGCGGCGGCTTGGTGCCGAGGGCGTACATCTCGGCCTGCTTCCGGATCTCCTCCCGGCGACAGGTCCATTCGGCCTTGGTGGTCATCTCCGTTCCGTCCAGCTTCTTGAACGGGTCGGGGAGCAAGGCGATCGACGGGAGCCCGCTCGCGCTCGGCAGCGCGGCTACCGTGCAGCTCACGCCGTCGTCTTCCGACGTCGACGCGAGCGAAGCCCCGGTTCCGACGCCCGCGTCTCCGCAGACGACGGCGGCTCCCGCGGCGCCGCCGCCTCCGGAGGTTCCACCGCTGGCCGCGCCGCCCCCTGCGTCGGTGCTGCCGCCGGTCGCGGTCCCTGTCGTGCCCCCGGTCCCCGGGCGGCTGGAGTTGGAGCTGCTGCAGGTGAGGATCGCGAGACAGGCCGGCAAAACGAGCCGCCTCGAAAAGGTTGGACGAAGGTTCATGGCGTTTCCGTACCTATGTATTCCCGCTCAGACGTTCGCTGAGCGGCAGGCGCAGCCTATCATCTGTCGAAATCCTGACGATCGGGCCGGCCTCGGATCACCACCGCGCAGCTCCGACTCCCTGGCGCCGGGATTGCTTTGGGAGATGGAGGGGAGCGAGCAGTGGAATCCACCGCACACGGTCGGCTGAACCCGCGCTTCTTGCAGTTGCTCACCTTGGCGCTCGCGCTGTTCGGCGAGGGGTGCGCCGCCTTCACGTCGGCCGGCCCCGTCGGTCCGCTGCGCTCGGGAAGCACGACGCAGCTCGAAGCGGCCTCTGCCTACGCCTACGGACCGGCGACGGCGACTATCGGGAACTTCGTCGTCAAGGGCAACGGGCAAGAGCAAGCCGCGGGAGTCCCGCTGACCGTCGGCATCCGGCAATCGCTCGGGGCCACCGTGGAGGTCAGCGCGGATGTGGCGACGAACGATTCCGGCCTCCGCCTGCGGGTGGGCCTTCCTAGCGGGCCTGGGGGGCCTGGGGGGCCTTCGGTGCCGTTGGTCCTCTCGTTCGAGGCGCGCGACGGGCAGATCGCGGTCGCTTCCACCCGCAGCTACCAGGGAAGCCTGGCGTTCGAAATCTACCCGGACATCACGCCGGCCAATAGCTATCCGCAGCGACGCCTGATCCTCTCCCTCGGAATTGCCGGCGGCGTCTTCGCGCACCAGCTCTCGTCCCCCTATACGGCCGACCCCGACGGCTACCTCTTCTTCGGAGGTCCCACGATGACCATCGTGCGCCCGGAGGTCCGCCTGCAGACGGCCGTCGGCATCTACTTGGCCGACGGGAAAAGCGAAGGTCTCAGCATCGTGGTGGCGCCCTGGTTCTTGCTCTCCTCCGAGGCCCCGACCTCGTTCACCTGCACCGGCTGCGGCAACAATCCCCCACTCACCAGCTTCTCGCAGAGCTGGGGCGCCTCCTTGATCTTCACCCCCTCTTACGGGTGGCTCCACGGCCTCTGACCGTCGCTAGGACGTCGAGGCGATCGATGCCGTGCTCCGCGGGCGCGCCTCCACGCACTGGTGGACGAAGCGGATCTTCTCCAGCGCCGCCTCGGAGACGACGAAGGGATAGGGATCCGGGAGCCCCATGCTGCGGTTCAGGCTGTTGAGCGCGACAGTGAGCGGGATCCAGGCGCGCGCCAGATCGTCGAAGTCGTCGAAGTCGAGCCGGCGCGTGCGGAGCTGGCCGGCCGCGGGGCCGGAGCGCAGCGCGACGCCGAAGCTGCGCGCGGTGTCGAGCGTATCGACCATGTGGAGGTAATGGGCCCAGCTCTCGGCCCAGTCCTCCCAGGGGTGCATCGAGGCGTACGAGCTGACGAAGCGGACCGGCCAGTCGCGCGGCGCGCCGTTCTTGTAGTGCGCGGCGACGGCTTCCTCGTAGGAGGCGCGCTCGTCGCCGAAGAGCGCGCGAAACCGGTCGAGGCGTGGGGACCCGGCCACCAGGCGCTCCCAGTAATAGTGGCCGATCTCGTGGCGGAAGTGCCCCAGCAGCGTCCGGTAGCTCTCGCCGAGCTCGATCCGGGTCTTTTCCCGAAACGGCGAATCGGCCTCGGCGATGTTGATGGTGATGAGGCCGCGGTCGTGGCCGATCATGACCTTCTCCGCGCCGGGGAGGTCCTGGCGAAAGGAGAACGCCAACCCGTTCGGCGACTCGGCGCGCGGCTCCACCGGGAGATCGAGCGCCAACAGCGTGTAGACGAGCCGGCGTTTGCTCTGTTCGAGCTTGAGCCAGGCCTCGTGGGCCCTGTCGTCGGCCAGGTTGGGGATCACCTCGTTGAGGCGGCAGGCGCGGCAGAACCGATGGTCGTCCGCCTCGGGGACGGCCCAGTTGCAGGCGCGGTGATCGATCTGATTTCCGCACGGGCGGTAGCGGGCGCCCGCTGCCTCGGGCCCGAGCGCCAGGAACCCCCCCGCGTCGTCGGGGAGCGGCTCGATCGCCGTCAGCGTCGCGCGATCGGGAAGATAGGCGAGCGCGTGGCCGCAGCGGACGCACTGCGAATTCTCGAAGTGGACGGCCTGCTGACAAGCGACGCAGATGAACAGCTTCACGGCGGCTCCGGACCAACCAGGGTAACCGCTCTCGCGCTCGCCCGTCACCCTGTATTGCCGGCGCCGGTCGGCGAGAGTGAGGTAACCTGCCTGCTGAAGGTCCTGTTGGTTGTCGTGCTGCTCGCGGCCGGTTGCGGATCGGGTTCGAGCGGCAAGGGCGGCGGCGGCGGTGAAGGAGGCGCCGGAAGCTGCACCGCGAGCCTGACGCCGGGGGCGTCGATGAGCTGGGACGAGAACGGCGGCTTCCAGTGCGCCGCCGATGTCAGCGCCACGGGGCTGTCGAGCGCGACGCTCAACCTGCTGAACCTCGTCGGCAGCCAGACCTCGGGGGAGGGGCTGGCGTTCGGGGTGACCACCCCCGGGACGCCGATCGACGGCGCCTACAGCTGCGGCGCCAGCACCACGGATACGGTGACGTTCAACTATCAGCAGGGGCAGACGCCCACCTTCGCCTCGACCTGCTCGATCACCGTGACCTCCTCAGGCGAGGACGGCGGTACGCGCGCGACGGGAACCTTCTCCGGCGTCTTCGACACGCCGAGCGGGACCAGGACGCTGACCAACGGCGCCTTCGACGCGCCGGTCACCATCGTCGCGGAGTGACGGAGCGGCGGTCTTCGCGAAAGGCCGTCGTCATGTCGCCGAGGTGCTTGCCGACGGAGGCGAGCGCGCGGGTGAGGCTCACCTCCTGGTAGGCGATGCCACGCTCCCCGCAGAAGGCGCGGACGACCTCGCGCATCTCGCGGTAGCGGTTGTGGGCGATCCGCGGAAACAGGTGATGCTCGATCTGGGAGTTGAGGCCGCCGTAGTAGAAGTCGAGCAACGGCGGGTTGGCGATGTTCCGGCTGGTGGTGATCTGCTGCTCGAGGTAGCTGACCTCGTGGCCCGGATCGAGCCGCCGCATCCCGATGTGGTTCGGGATGAAGACCGACGCCGTCATCAACGACGACAGGCAGGAGATGGTGACGTAGGCGAGGAGCGCCGTCGTCCAGCCGAAAACCAGGCCGGGGACGATCAGCAGCACGATCCAGTGCAGCGGCATCAGGAACCGATCGAGCTTCGTCTCCCCGGGACGCTGGAAGAGATCGCGGATGGCATCGTAGCGCAGGGTGACCCAATAGAAGGCCGACAGCGGCCAGAAGGCCCACTTCTGGATGCCCAGGAAGAAGCGCCCCAGGCCCGTGCGCCAGCTGGCCGAATCGGGATAGACCGAGAACAGCACGCCGAAGTGCATGTCAGGGTCGCCGCCGACCTCCTGACAGTGGACGTGGTGGCTGTTGTGGCGCGAGCGCCAGAACCCGAAGCTCATCCCGCAAAGAAACGTCATCCCGAACTGACCCCAGAAATTGTTCACCCAGCGCGCCTTCGAGAGCGAGAAGTGTCCCGCGTCGTGGCCGACGTAGCCCATGGTCAGCAGGCCGACCGAGGTGAAAATGGCCAGCAACGACCAGAGGATCCCGAACGGCAGCACCAGGAGCCCGAGGTACGAAAGAAAGAACGTCGGAACCCAGAACATCAGCTTCCAGGTCCAGAAGCGGGAGGGCTCGAACAGCCCGCGCGCGTCGAGCTGGGCGCGAAGATCCCTCAGGGCTTGGGAGTCATCGACCTTCAGCGCTGGTTGAGTTGCGACCGACGGCATCCATCAGGGTCACACAGCGTGGCCCGTGCTGCCGCCACAAGATCGTCATGATTGCGTCAGGCGCCTCGAGCATGCGTCGAGCGGTGTGAGGCGCCGAATTCATCGCGCGGAAACCTATCGGAAACCTCGAATGGGCATGATGTGCTTGGCCTGTCACCCGACGGCGGTCTCGCTTCCCGAATGCAAATCGTTCATCATCCCGCTGCGGCGCCCGACGCCGCCGACTTAATGCCCGAGACAGCCGCTCCGTCAGTATCCCAGCATCCCCATGCGCACGGCGCCGGGCTGGCCAAGTTGGCGCTGGGTGCGATCGGCGTCGTCTACGGCGACATCGGCACCTCGCCGCTCTACGCGGTGAAGGAGTGCGTGACGCTGCCGCACGGGGTGGCGCCGCTGGCCGGCAACATCTACGGCGTGCTGTCGCTGATCTTCTGGTCGATCACCCTGGTCGTCTCGGTCAAGTACCTGCTCTTCGTCATGCGCGCCGACAACGACGGCGAGGGGGGCGTGCTGGCGTTGATGGCGCTGGTCGCGCGACCGAGCGAAGCGGCGATCAACGCCGACGAATCGGGGGCCTATCGGGCCTCGACGCGCACCACCTGGACGGGGCTGCGCAGGCCCAAGATGTTGCTCATCATGTTGGGGCTGTTCGGCGCGGCGCTGCTCTACGGCGACGGGGTCATCACGCCGGCGATCTCGGTGCTCTCCGCGGTCGAGGGCCTGGAGGTGGCGACCAGCGCCTTCTCGCCGTTCGTAGTCCCGATCACCTGCCTCATTTTGGTTCTGCTGTTCGCGGTGCAGAAGCGCGGCACCGGCGGCATCGGCGCCGTGTTCGGGCCGGTCACGGTGGTCTGGTTCATCTTCATCGCGGCCGCCGGGCTCCCCTGGATCGTGCGCCACCCCGAGATCTTGCGCGCCATGAACCCCATCTACGGCGCCCGCTTCTTCGCCGTCCACCGGGGGCACGGGTTCCTGGTGCTCGGCTCGGTGGTCTTGTGCGTGACCGGCGGTGAGGCGCTCTACGCCGACATGGGGCACTTCGGGACGCGCGCCATCCGGATCGCCTGGTATAGCTGCGTGTTTCCCGCGCTGCTCATCAACTACTTCGGGCAGGGGGCGCTGCTGCTCGAGCGTCCGGAGGCGGCCGCCAACCCGTTCTACGGCCTGGTCTCGGGGGCCTGGCTCTACCCGATGGTGATCCTCGCGACCATGGCCACGGTGGTGGCGTCGCAGGCGCTCATCTCGGGCGCCTACTCGATCACCCGGCAGGCGGTGCAGCTCGGTTACCTGCCGCGGGTGACGATCGTGCACACCTCCGGTCAAACCGAGGGGCAGATCTACATCCCCGAAGTGAACTGGATGCTGATGATCGCCTGCGTGGCGCTGGTGCTCGGCTTCCGTGCCTCGAGCGGCCTCGCCGACGCCTACGGCATCGCGGTGACCGGGACGATGGCCATCACCTCGATGCTGTTCTATTTCGTGGCCCGCGATCTCTGGAAGTGGGGGGCGCTGCGCGCGGGGGCGCTGCTGGCGCTGTTCCTCACCTTCGATCTGTCGTTCTTCGCGGCCTGCTCGATCAAGATCGCGCACGGCGGCTGGTTCCCGCTGGCGGTGGCGGTCGGGATCTTCACCATCATGCTGACCTGGAAGCGGGGCCGGACGTTGCTGGCGGAGCGGATCGCCGCCGACTCGCTGCCGCTGGGGATCTTCCTGGCCGACATCGAGGCGACCAAGCCGCACCGGGTTCCGGGCGTGGCGGTGTTCCTGTCGTCGACGCGGCGGGGGACACCAAACGTGCTCCTGCACCACTTCAAGCACAACAAGGTGCTGCACAAGGAGGTGATCATCCTGTCGATCACCACCGACGCGGTGCCCGAGGTGCCCGACGCGGACAAGGTGCGGGTCAAGAGCTTCGGTCAGGGTTTTTGGGGGGTCACCGCCCACTACGGGTTCAAGGAGAGCCCCGAGGTGCTCGACGTGCTCCGCCGCTGCAAAGCCTACGGGCTGCCGATCAACGAGGCCGACACCAGCTTCTACCTCGGCCGCGAAACGCTGCGCTCGGTGCACGGCAAGGGGATGGCGGAGTGGCGCAAGATGCTGTTCCGCTTTCTGTCGCGCAACGCGCGCTCGGCCTCCGACTTCTTCGCCTTGCCGCCCAACCGGGTGGTCGAGATCGGCGCCCAGATCGAGCTTTGACCGGCGGCTAGCGGAACTTGATCCCGCAGCCGATCCCCTTGGTCTCGGCGACCGGCGAGGGGTGGCCGCCGAGGACGGCGTCGAGGGCGTCCTTGAGGTAGTGGCTCTTCACCGCCGTCGGATCGGTGTGGTTGTCGTCGATCGCGCCGTGGTAGGCGAGCTTGCCGCTCTTGTCGAAGAGGAACGCCTCGGGCGTCACGCTGGCGCCGAAGGCGCGGGCGACGTTGGAGGTGTCGTCGACGACGTAGGGGACCTGCAATCCGAGCGTCTTGGCCCGGTCCTGCATCTGCGCGAAGCCGTCCTCCTGGTACTTCACCGGATCGTTGGCGTTGATCAGGATGACGCCGATCCCCTTCTTGGCGTAGGCGTTGCCGAGCTCGGCGATCCGGCGCTCCCAGCCGCGGGCGAACGGGCAGTGGTTGCAGGTGAAGATCACCAGCGTGCCGCTCTTGCCGGTCACGTCGGCGATCGAGACAGACTTGCCGTCGAGGGCGCTCTTCATCTTGGCGGCCGCGGCCGGGCTCGGCACCGGTGCGCCGAGGGAGAGGGCGGAGACGGTCAGCGTGACCGCCAGGTTGATCGCTGCGAGTGTCATGGGTTTCCTTTCTGGTTTTTGGGGAGGGCGCGGAGCGCCTTCTCCAGATCCTGGGCCGTGATCGAGCCGGGCCAGAACCTCTGCTTCTTGCCACGGCCGTCGTAGAGGAACGAGGCCGGGAGCGCGCCGCTCCAGCTGGGATCGAAGGCGTTGACGAACGCGGTGTCGTCGCCGCGCTTGATGAAGGCGCGCGCGTCGCCGGCCTCAACCGAGGCGAGGAACTTCGTCACCTCGGCGCGCTCACTCTCATCGTCGGCCGAGATCAAGATGAGGCGCAGCCCGGCCGCCCGGTGCGCTCGGTAGAACCGCAGGATCTCGGGCAGCTCCTCGCGGCACGGCTCGCACCAGGTGGCCCAGACGTTCACCAGCACGGCGGTGGCGCCGGGCGCCTCGACCGCGGCGCGGATGGTGCCGAGGTCGGCGACCGAGACCGAGGGCCCGGCCAGCTTGTTCTGCTCGGCGGCGGCCGCGCTGGAAAAGACGATGCTGAAGACTGCCGCCGCCCAGGCTCTGCCGCTCACGGAGGCAAGTCTAGCCTGCTAGGCTGGCAGAGCGATGCAAGGCAACGCACAGCCGCGTCCGGCCGGCGCCTCGATGGCGGAGCTCCAGGGGGCCACGCCCCCTGCCTGGCTGCGGCGCCCGCGGGCGCGTTTGCTGGCCGACGTGCTCGGCGGCCTCCGGCAAAACTGGGACAAGCTGCGGCAGCTCGCCGCGCTGGTGGCCGCCTATTTTCGGCCGCGCCTGGTGCGCCGCCGGCTCGAGCGGCTGCGCGCGCTCGGCCACGTCGACGCCGTGCCGACCATCGGTCAGCTCCTGGTCGCGGGGCGCGATCAGATGATGGTCGGCGCCGCCGAGGAGACCAGGATCTTCTACCGCGCGCAGGGGATCCCCTGGGTCTTCCACAACGCGCGCCGGTTTCTCTCCGGCCCGGCGACGATGCTCGATCCGATCGGCCTGTTCGCGCCGCGGGAGGCGATCGTCCACCACGTGCTGCAGACGTTCCACCGGCACCCGGTCTACGACCTCGTGCTCTTGCGCGCGCACGACGGCGGCCTCGAGGAGATGGCCCGGCAGGCGCGCCAGATCGTCGACGGGACGCATCCGCATCAGCGGGCGCTCACGTCGCTGATCGAGGACGGTGCCTACCACGCGCGCCTCCCCGCGGACATCGCGACGTTCGAGGAGGCGACGCGCGCCCCGGCGCGCCCGATCCCGGCCGGCCTCGTCGACGATCCCGAGCTGATGCTGGCGATGGATCAGTTCAAGGACGTGGCCGGCTTCGCTCGCTACGCCGCGCGCCTGCGGGTGGGATTCGCCGATGCGCTCCGCGCCTGGTTGGCGGTCGGGTTCGACGAGACGATCGGCGCGCTCGTTCACCGGAAGATCGGACGCCGACAGGTGGAGCACGCCGCCTGCGATCCCGAGCTGGTGACGCGCCACCTCGGCCCGCTCGGCGCCTCGACCCCTGACCCCCCCAAGAAGCTCTAGGGCGTGGCCTTGTCGGCCGCCTCGAGGAGGTCGGTGGCCCGCTGGCAGCTCACCGTGCGCATGGCCCGTGGGCGCGTGCAGTCGACGCAACCGTCGAGCGCCACCACCGCCGACTGCAGCTGATTCCACTGGCTGTCGAGCTCGCTGTCGCGGGCCACGCACCCGCTGGCGTCCTTCGCATAGAGGTCGACGAAGGCGGACCACCTGCGGTTGTCGGCGTCGCCGCGGCAGGCGACCGGCGCGCCCGCTTCCTTCTGCTTGTTGAGCGTCGGCGCGAGCTTCTTCTCCGTCTGGCGGACGACGGCGACCAGATCGTGCAGGTCGCGCCCCCGGCAGGGGGCCACCGCGGGCTTCGCTACCTGCGCCGACGGAATGAACGGGTGGGCGAACTCTTTGGGAGCCGCGGGCCTCGGCGGTTGCGGCAGCGGTTCGCGCGAGTGGGGTGTTCGCCCGATGAGCCGCCCCACCAGGGTGAGGGCGAGGACGCCCGCGAGGACCACCACCGTCAGCCGGCCGAGTTTGTTTCCGCGCATGGAGCGATATTGCCCCATACTGTCGCGCCATGGCAGCGGCCAAGCTTTTTCTCTCGATCTTCGCCGTCATCTTCGTCGCCGAGCTGCCCGACAAGACGGCGCTCGCTTCGTTGGTGCTGGCGACGCGCCACCGCGCTCTTCCGGTGTTGGTCGGCGCGGCCGCGGCGCTGGCGATCCAGAGCCTGGTCGCCGTCATCGCCGGCAGCCTGCTGTCGCTGTTGCCGCCGCGCGCGGTGCACATCGGCTCGGGCGTGCTGTTTCTCGTTTCGGCGATCGCCATGTGGCGCAAGAAAGACGAGGAGGCGGACGCGGGCAAGGACGGCGGCGAGGTCGGGTTCGTCAAGGCGTTCACGCTGGCCTTCACCGTGGTGTTTGTCGCCGAGTGGGGCGATCTGACGCAGATCGCGACCGCCGGGTTCGCGGCGCGCACCAAGCAGCCGGTGCTGGTCTTCTGCGCCGCCACGGCCGCTCTGTGGGCGGTGGCGTCGGTGGCGGTCATCGCCGGCAACCGCGCCGGCCACCTGCTCAACCCCAAGGTCACTCAGAAGATCGCCGCGGTCCTCTTCGCGCTGGTCGGCGTCGCGCTCATCGCCGGGATCTTCTAACCCGCCCGCTCGGCCGTCCCCTTTGGCGTCCGGTTTGCTTTGTCTGGTCCGCGGGGGTCAGACATGACGATCAACTACCGATCTCAGACTGTCAGAAGAGAGACACTGCACACCGTCTCGCTGGTCGCGCCGCACGTCGCCGCCGGGGCCTCGGTGCTGGACGTCGGGTGCGGCGAGGGCTACGTGATGGAGGAGCTGGCGGCGCGCGGCGCCGGCGAGCTGTTCGGCGTCGACGTGGTCGACATCCGTTGCGAGAAGCGGCGCCATTTTCGGCTCTACGACGGCGTCGAGCTGCCGTTCATCGACCGCCGCTTCGACGTCGTCGTCCTCAGCTTCGTGCTTCACCACGTCCCCGACGACCGCAAACGCGCGCTCTTGCGAGAAGCCCTCCGGGTCTGCCGCGGGACGGTGGTCATCGTCGAGGACACGCCGGCGACGTTCTTCGATCGGCTGATGAACCGGCAGCACGGCGAGACCTACCGGCGGCGGATCAAGAGCACCGCCGCCTACGGCTTCCTGACCGAGGGGGAGTGGCGCTGGCTGTTCCGCGGCATGGGGCTCGAGCCGGAGTCGCGCCCGCTGTCGCGTTTCTGTCGCTCGATCCTGCAGCCCTTCGCCCGCACCGCCTTCCTGCTGCGCATCCCGGCGCCGGCGGCGGCTGTCTAAAGCTCGACGGTGCCTGTCGGGGATCGGTCGCTCCCCCCGACGAGCCGCCCGCGAACGCAGCCTCTGGCGGCGATTGCTGCGGCGGCACGTCGCTTGCGTAGCTGGTCCACCATGAAATGGCTTCCGCTCACCTTCAGCTCGGTGCTCTTCGGTTGCGCGCTCACCACCGCGGGTCCCGGCGGGCCGCTTCGAAGCGGAACGAGCACGCAGATCCAGTTCACCTCCGCCGTGGCTTACGGGCCGGCCACCGCCACCGTCGGTGGCGTTCAGGTGTCGGGCAACGCCCAGAGCAACCAATTGGGGGGAAAGTCGGTGGTCGACCCTCTGCCCAATCCGGTGCCGGTGACGATCGCCGTTCGGCAGCAGGTGGGCCCTTCGTTCGAGGTCGCCGGAGATCTCGGCTGGGTCGATTCAGGCGTCGGGTTGCGGCTCCGCCTGCCGTCGTCCGAGTCCCTGCCGCTGGTGTTGAGCGCGGGCGCCCGCACCGGTGAGATCGGCATTTTCGGCCGCGACACCTACCAGGGCGCCTTGGCGCTCGAGGCCTATCCCGCCCTCTCCCGCAGCCGGGAGGGGTTGAACGCGCACCGACTGGTGCTCTCGCTCGGCCTCGCCGCCGGCGCTTTCGAGCACGACCTGTCGCTGCCGGAGAGCTTCGAATCGGGCAGCGACGCGCCCCACGGATTTCCGAGCGAGATCGTCATCCGCCGGGAGGTGCGCTTGCAAGCGGCGGTCGGCGTCCATCTGCAGGGCCAGCATGGCGCGATCATGTTCGCGCTTCAGCCCTGGGTCGTCCTCGCCAGCGCCGCCGCGGTCTCGGCCACCTGCGACCAGTGCGAGGGGCCGTCTTCGCTCTCCGCGTTCTCCCAGAGCTGGGGGCTCTCGCTGCTGGTCATGCCGGCGCTCACCCTCTAGCCTAGCGGAGCAGCTTGGCCGGATAGATCCCGGGATCGGATCCCTCGATCACGACCGCGCCGACTGTCCGCTTGTAGAAGTCGATCGACGACGCCCAGCCGATGATCGCGTAGCCGTATCCCTCGGCGCGCATGGCGTGCAGCGCCGACAGCAAGAGCGCCCGCCCCAGGCCCTGGCCGCGCCTATCGGGGTGCACCAGCTCGGGGCCGAAAAAATTGCGGCAGGTCGCCTCGTAGCAGGCGACGCCGGCGAGGTGGTCCTGGCGCTTCGCGCTGTCGACGGCCACGAAGCAGGAGACGGGCTGTCGCGCGAAGGCCGCCTCGCACTCGCTGGCCCAGCCCGGCGAGCCGTGGGCGCGTACCCACTCGACGACCGCGCCGCGCTCGGCCGCCGCCGCGCGCCGGACGGCGAGCCCGGCCCCGCCCAGCGCTTCGAGCGCCGGCGCCAGCGGCGGGAGGTCGTAGAGGCGGACCAGGAGATCGGACATCAGTCTGGGACCTCCTGGCCTTCGGCCCGCTAAAGCTCGGTCATCCAGCCGTGCTTGTCGGGCTCGCGCGCGTATTGAATGGCGGTGATCGCCTCCAGCAGACGGCGCGCGATCTCGCCCGGTTGGCCGCCGTTGACGACCACCTCTTCGCCCTTCCAGCCGAGCGTCCCCACCGGCGTGATGACGGCGGCCGTGCCACAGCCGAAGATCTCGCGCAGCGCGCCCCCCCGGTGCGCGCGCAGGAGCTCCTCCATCCCGAGCGGGCGCTCGTTGACGGTGAAGCCCCACTCGCGCAGGAGCGTGATCACCGAGTCGCGGGTGACGCCGCCGAGGATGCTGCCGCCGAGCGGCGGGGTGACGATCTCGTCACCGATGCGCGCCACCATGTTCATGGTGCCGACCTCTTCCAGGTAACGATGCTCGTGCGCGTCGGTCCAGAGCACCTGATCGAAGCCGCGGGTCTTGGCCTCCTCGGCCGCGCGCAGGCTGGCGATGTAGTTGGCGCCGGCCTTCACGCCGCCGAGCCCACCGACCGCCGCGCGCACGTACTTGTCCTCGACCAGGATCCGGGCCGGGGCGAACGCTTCGCCGTGGTAGGCGCCGACCGGCGAGGCGATCACGAAGAAGATGTAGCGCTTGGCCGGGCGGACGCCGAGGAACGGCTCGCTGGCGATCACCGTCGGGCGGATGTAGAGCGAGGTCCCCGGCGCCGACGGCACCCAGTCGCGATCGGCTGTTGTGAAGGCGGTGATCGCCGCCCGCGACAGCTCGACGGGGACGGGCGGGATGCAGAGGCGCTCGGCGCCGTCGTGCAGGCGCTGGCAGTGGCGGTCGATGCGGAAGAAGCGCACCTTGCCGTCGACGCCGCGGAAGGCCTTCATGCCGTCGAACATCTCCTGCGCGTAGTGCAGCACCGCCGCCGCCGGATCGAGCGCCAGCGGCGCGTAGGGGACGACGCGCGGATCGAACCAGCCGCGCTCGGCGTCGTAGTCGACGATCGCCATGTGATCGGTGAAGGTGCGCCCGAAGACCAGCTCGCTGTCCTTGGGACGCGGCTTCGGCTCTTCCACCCGATGCAAAGAAAACGGCGGCGACGACATCTCGGTGAGGATATCGCGCCGCCGTCGCTCGCGCTAATGGGACCTGTTGGTCCTGTTTATAGGTGACCTGAGCGTCAGCGCTACAGCGTCAAGACGCCGGTGCGGATCAGGTAGGCGAGCCGCTCGCGCTGATCGTTGTCGAGCAGCGCGTGCAGCTGTCCGAGCGCCGCCAGCACCGCGTCCCGCAGCCGCTCCGCCGTGGTGACGCGAAGCGCGGCCGACTCCTTGGCCCGCGCCGCATCGAAGGTCGCGCCGGCCACCGCGTCGGCGAACCCCGCCAGCGAGCGCCGCCGATCGACCTCACCCTGCGCGCGCTCGGTCTTGAGCTCGCCCAGGATCCGCGCCAGCTCCGCCACCTGCTTCTCGTCCAGCTCCAGCTTGTAGGCCAGAAACCGGAGCGGACGGCGAACGCCGAACGCGCCGCCGCCGAACGGCTCCCCTTCGGAGTCGTCTTCACCGCCGCCATAGCCGCCGTGGCCGTGGCCGTGGCGGCCACCGCCGCCGTGCCGCGACTCACCTGGGCTGCAGCTCCAGCTGCCGCATCCATTGTCACCCGCTCCTGATTCGTGGCGCGCGCGCCACCAGGACATCACGTGTCCGTGCATGTTGCTTCTCCTTGTTCCTTTCGCCGAGGCCTTCAGCTCCCGGCGGGTTTTGCCGTGGGCGATATGCCTCACGGTCGTGGCCAAAGCATAACCGCCATCCGAAGGGCGTCAATGATAGACAAGCGACATGCCTCGCTACTGGCTGATGAAGTCGGAGCCCGAAACCTTCTCCATCGACGATCTGGCGCGCGCCAAGAACGGGACCACGCGCTGGGACGGCGTGCGCAACTATCAAGCGCGCAACTTCCTGCGGGACGACATCTCGCTCGGCGACGGCGTGCTCTTCTATCACTCCAGCGCCAACCCGCCCGCGGTGGTCGGCACCGCGCGGGTGGCCCGGGCCGGCTACCCCGATCCGACCCAGTTCGATCCGGCGGACAGCCACCGCGATCCGGACAGCCCGCGCGACGCCCCCCGCTGGTTCGCGGTCGACATCGCGTTCGACGAGAAGTTCGCCCGTCCGGTCACGCTCCCCGAGCTGCGCGCCGACGCGGCGCTGGCGGAGATGGTGCTCTTGCGCAAGGGGAGCCGCCTCTCGGTGCAGCCGGTCAACGCCGCCGAGTGGAAGCGGATCGTCAAGCTGGGCGCCAAAAAATGACCGACGCGATGACGGAGGCACCGGGCGGCGTGCACCACGTGGCCCTCGCCGTGCGCGATCCCGCCGTCTGCGAGGCGTTCTATGCCTCGGTGCTCCACCTGCCGGTGCTGCGCCGCTGGCCGGCGGCGGACGGCGCCGCCGGCGATCGCTCGGTCTGGATGGACCTCGGCGGCGGCGCGTTCCTGGCGCTCGAGCGGACCTCGGCCGGCGGCGTCGCACCGACAGGCCGGCAATTCGACACTGCCGACATGGCCGGCGGCTACCTGATGATCGCGCTGCGAATCCCGCGTGCGGCGCGCGCCGATTGGGAGGCGCGTCTGGCGGCGGCCGGCGTCGCCGTCGTGCATCGCACCGCTTATACGCTCTACCTCGCCGATCCGGAGGGGAACCGCGTCGGGCTCTCGCACTGGCCTGACGCGGCTCCACCCGAGAGGGGCTGAGCTTGCCGTCGGTCACCTATCTGCCGAGCGGGACGCGCGTCGAGTGCAGCGCGGGCGAGTCGGTGTTCGAGGTCGCGCGCCGCGCCGGCATCGAGGTCACCACCGCCTGCGTCGGCAAGGCGACCTGCGGCCTCTGTCGGGTGAAGGTGGTCGGCGGCGAGCCGCATCTCTCCCCTTTCAACGCCGCCGAGCGGAAGCACCTCGGCAACGTCTACTTCATCAACAAGCTGCGTCTCTCCTGCCAGGCGCGGGTCGGCGAGGGGGACGTCGTGGTCGAGCTTCCGAGCGTGCCCGCAGGCTGAGCCTTCCCCCTTGGCGATCCGACGCCACCTTCTACGGGTGGTGGTGCGCGGCGGGGCGTGGGCGTGGGGTCTGGCGGCGGCGTTCACCTTGGCGCTCGCGCCGCAGGTCTCCCGCGCCGACGGCGCCTTCCCGAACGGTCAGAGCATCCTGGTGCCGGCCGACCGCCCCGATGAGATCGTGCTCGCCACCAACTTCGGGCTGGTCACTTCCGAGGACGCCGGGCGAACCTGGCTCTATTCGTGCGAGCTGGCGGTGACCAGCTACGGCCGTCTCTATCAGGTCGGACCGGCGCCGGCCGACCGGCTGTTCGCCATCGCCGGCGGCAAGCTGGTCTTCTCCGATGACGGGGCCTGCGGCTGGCAGACGGCGGGCGGCGCGCTCGGCGACGACCTCTGCGAGGACGCCTTCGTCGACCCGACCGACGGGACGCACGTCCTGGCGGCCGGCCTGGCCAACGGCGAAGGGATCGCCTACTCGGTCTACCAGTCGACCGACAGCGGGGCGACGTTCTCTCGCGCGCTCTACGTGGCCGCGCCCGGCGACTTCATCACCGGCCTCGAGATCGCGAAGTCGGATCCGATGACGATCGATCTGACCCTGGCCGACAGCGCGGGCACAGCACCGACGTTGGCCCGGTCGACGGACGGCGGCACGACCTGGCAGCTCACCGATCTGACCGCCGCGCTCGGCTCTGGTCAGGTCCGGATCCTGGCCATCGATCCGACGGACGCCGATCGGGTCTTCCTGCGGGTCATCGAGGCGGCCGGTGACACGCTGGCGATCGCCACCGACGGCGGCGCGACGGTCACCACGCCGCTGGTGCTCGACGGCGGCCTCGGCGCCTTCGTGCGCACCGGCGCCGGGACGCTGCTGGCGTTCGGCACCGCGGCGGGGGCGCCGGCCCTTTTTCGGTCGACGGACAGCGGGGCGACCTTCGTGCCGGTTGCCGGGCCGCCGAATATCTTGGCGCTGGCGGAGCGGGCGGGGACCGTCTACGCCGCGACCGACAGCTCGCTCGGCCCGTTCGCCGAGGCGACCTCGACCGATGAAGGGACGACCTGGACGCCCGGGCTCGCGTTCGCCCAGGTCTCGGCGATCGCGCCCTGTCTCGAGAGCGCCTGCCAGGCCGACTGCGAGATGCGCGCCCAGCAACAGCAGTGGCCGGCGGCGATCTGTACCGCCCAGGCGCCGGTGATCGATTCGCCCGACGCCGCGACCGTGGTCGACGCTGGAGGCACGCATGACGCGGTCGCGGTCGGTCCTCCATTCGACGGGGGGACGATGCGCATCGACGCGGGAGACACGCCTCACCCGGCCGGGGGCTGCTCCTGTGCCACGGCCCCGCGCTCCGATTCCGACGCCTGGCCGGCGTTGCTTTTGCTCGCGGCGCTGCTCCGTCGGCGACGGCTCTCTGCCTGAGCTCCCTGAGTTGTCGCCCAGACTCGCCTAGACTAGGTCCGGCGGATTCCGAGCGGCGCCTCGGAGGCGCTTCCGGCGGCGTCGCCGTCGGTAGCCTTGGCCGCCTGCGCGCCGAGCTGCTTGGTCTGCTGGTTGCTGGCCAGCGCCAGCGCGCTCGCCATCATGGCCTGCGTCTGCGCGGCTGTCGGCGCCGCGGCGGCCATCCCCAGATCGATGGGGACCGGGAAGACGATCGTCGACGAGGCCTCGCCCGCCACCTCGACCAGCGTCTGGTAGAGCCGGAGCTGCAGCGCGCCCGGGTTCCCGGCGATCATCTGCGCCGCCTGCGCCAGCTTGGCGGCCGCCTGCACCTCGCCCTCGGCGGCGATCACCTTGGCGCGCCGCTCGCGCTCGGCCTCCGCCTGTCGGGCCATCGCCCGCTGCATCTCTTTGGGGAGCTGGATGTCCTTGATCTCCACCGCCGAGATCTCGACGCCCCATTGCTCGGTGCGGGTGTCGAGGATGGTCCGGATCTCCACGTTGATCTTGTCCCGGTGGGCCAGGATGTCGTCGAGGTCCATCTTGCCCAGGACCGCCCGCAAGGTGGTCGAGGCGAGCTGCAAAGTCGCCGGCATGTAGTCCTCGACCTCGAGAATCGCGTGCGATGGTGAGTTGACCGACGCGTAGACCACCGCGTCGACGCTGATGGTGATGTTGTCGTGCGAGATGATGTCTTGCGGGGTGATCTGGATGGCGCGCGTGCGGGTGTCGACCACCCGCATCCGGTCGATCCCAAACGGCAGCAGCAGGTTGAACCCCGGTGAGGCCAGCGCCTTGCGCGCCCGGCCGAACCGGAAGACCACGCCGCGCTCGTACTCCTGCAGGATCTTCGTCCCCGTCATGAGCAACATCAACCCAGCCGCGACGGCCGCCCCGAATGCGATCGTGAACATGACAGGAACTTTACCACCCGAAAGGCGCGGGTGGCGGGAGCGGCTCAGCCTTGGCGGGCAGGCGGTGAGTCGAGGCCGTAAAGCGCGCGTCCGCGCCGGCCGCCGAAGTAATAGAGCAGCACCAGGCAGCAGAGGGCGCCAAGCACGCCGGCCAGGATCGCCGGCACGACCATGAGGTTGGAGAGCTGGTCGGCGGTGAAGCCGGGCGGTTGCCGGCCGCTGTCGATCACCACCTGCGCCAGGATCGCCGCCCCCTCGGTCGCCGCCTGCCGTGCCATCGCCACGCCGAGCGGCAAGCTGCCGAGCTGGTAAGCGATCCCGACCCCGGCCGCGATCATCGCCAGCTTTCGACCGTGGCGATCGCGCGAGAGGATCGCCGCCACGGCGTAAAGTGTCAGCAGACCCACGCCCAGCGAGATGAGCGCGCCGGCCCGGACCTCGGCCTTGTGGCGGTTGACGATCGCGTCGCTCAGCGCCTCGAGCTTCTGCATCGTCTCGGCCGACTCCGTCGGTCGCGCCATGTTTTCGATGGCGGTCACCGCCATCGCCTTCGGCTCGCGCAGCATCAACAAAGCGCCGACCAGGGTGATCCCGCCGTAGACCAGCATCGACGACGTGAGCAGTGTCAGCCAGGTCGGCCGGTGGGTGGGGGCCTTGGCCTCGCTCATCGGGAGCCGAACATATGCCGAGAGGGCGGGCGTGACAAAGCCAGAGTCTTGGCCCAAAGTCGTCGCCCAAATGCACCTTTTGCTCGATCTCTTCCATAAAATTTACAACGTCCCGGGGCTGATCCGGATCGGGGGGTTGGCCGCCATGGCCGCGGTCGTCTTCGCGGAGACGGGCCTCTTGGTCGGGTTCTTCCTGCCGGGCGACTCGCTGCTGGTGACCGCGGGGGTGTTCTGCACCAGCGCGACGGTGGGCGAGGCGCCGCTGCTCAACGTCGTGACGCTCAACCTGGCGTTGATTGTCGCCGCCATCGTGGGAGACACCGTCGGCTACTGGATCGGCGCCAAGACGGGGCCGAGAATCTTCACCCGCGAGCAGTCGCTGTTCTTTTCGCGCAAGCACCTCCTGCGCACCAAGGCGTTCTACGAGCGGCACGGCGGCAAGACGATCATCATGGCGCGCTTCATGCCGTTCCTGCGCACCTTCGCGCCGGTGGTGGCCGGCGTCGGGCAGATGAGCTACCGACGGTTCTTGAGCTTCAACGTCGTGGGCGGCATCAGCTGGGTGGTGAGCATGACGCTGCTCGGATTCTCGCTGGGGAAGATTCACCCGCAGATCACCAAGGAGATCGACAAGGTCGTCATCGTCATCATCTTCGTGTCGCTGATCCCGGGCGCGGTGAGCTACCTCATGAATCGCCGGAAGACGCCGCCCACCGCGTCGCTCGCCGCCTGATGGGCGCCAAGCCCGCGACCAAAGCAAAGACGAGCCCGCCAGCGCGCGCGCCCGCCAAGGTCGCTTTTCCCAAGAAGGCGCAGCCGCCGTCGCACGCGGAGTTTGCCGCGCGCCTGCCGGCCGCAGTCGGGAAGCGCTTCGAGGCGGTGCGCGGCTACCTCGAGAAGCAGGAGGCCGCCGAGGACTTCTACTACTACGGCCCGCGCACCGGCTGGGCCTACCGCTACCAGCGTGGCGAGACCTCGCTCTGCTCGATCGTGATTCTGAAGGGGCGCCTCGTCGGCATCATCGCGCTCGACGCGGCGGCGCAGGCGAAGGTCACCTGGGACGCCCTCACCGACGTCGCCAGGCGGGCGCGCAAGGTCGCCCACGGAACGCCGGCCCTACTCTGGCTCGACGTCCCGCTCGACGGGACGGGCGCCTCCGATTTCAAGAGCCTCCTCAAGGCCAAGCTCGCCGGCTGATCCGCTCGATCGGCCCCACACCAGATCTGTGGCCCACGCGCGCGTCGAGCAAACGCAGCGCGCAAAAAACGACTGGTGAGGACTTTTTTTTGCCTGCGTGGGCGCGGTCACGCGACTTCCTTGTGTCCCCACACCTTTGGGGGGCGACCCACAGAGGAGGTTCGCGATGACACGACAGATCAGATGGGTGAGTCTCGTCTCCTTAGGCGCGGCCCTGGCGGTCGGCGCGGTCGGCTGTCTGGGCGACGAGTCCGAAGAGACTTCGACTTCGATCGGCGCCATCTCGCTGGGCGACGCCCTGCCGGGAACGAACGCCACCACCTTCGCGACGGCGAAGGCCAACTTCGGTGCCACCGAGACGCAGTCCGACGGGCTCGGCCCGATCTTCAACGAGCGGAGCTGCTCCGCCTGCCACTCGGTCGGCGCGACCGGCGGCGCCGGGCAGAACGTCGAGCGGCGCTACGGAACACTGACCAATGGGGTCTTCAACTCGCTGGCCGCGACCGGCGGCTCCCTGCGCCAACTGTTCGGCATCGGCGGCTTCAATCCCAGCCCTGGCCTCAACTGCCAGTCGGGCACCGACGCGAACCCGGCGCCGGGGGCGACGATCTTCGCGGGCCGCGTGACCACCCCGACGTTCGGCGCCGGCCTGGTCGAGCTGATCCCCGACGCGACGATCCTGGCGATTGCGAGCGCGCAGCCGGCCGCCATCCGCGGCGTCGCCAACTTCGACACCATCCACCTCACCGACGGGCCGTTCGTGCGCGGTCAGAGCCACGTGGCGCGGTTCGGCTGGAAGGCCGTTCACGCCAGCGTGACCGACTTCGCGGCTGACGCCTACCTCAACGAGATGGGCATCACCACCACGAGCTGCGCGGCCGGTGCTGTCGTCACCGACTTCGCCACCGAGAACCGCGCCAACCGGGCGGCCACCAACGCCGTCATCAACGGCTGCCCGGACGACGACGTTCCGGGCATCGACGACAACTTTGCGGCGGAGAACAACAACTGCGCCGGGGGCCTCACGTTGGCGCAGGACGACATCGCCAACTTCGCCTTCTTCATGCGCAACAGCGTGGCGCCGCCGCGGGGGATCGACAACAGCAACGGGCGCGGCCTGGCCGAGTTCAACCGGGAAGGCTGCGCTGGCTGCCACGTGGGCACCACGTTCACCGTCACCATCAACGGTCGGAGCGCCAGCTTCCAGCCCTTCTCCGACTTCCTCACCCACGATATGGGGACGCTCGGCGACGGCATCGGCAACGACGGCGACTCGGTGGCGACGACCCGACGGATGCGGACCGCGCCGCTGTGGGGCGTCCGCTTCCGCAACGGTCTGCTCCACGACGCGCGCACCAGCGACAAGGCCACCGCGATCGCCGACCACGCCGGCGGCACGAACGGCCAGGGCTCGGCCGCCGCGGCCGCCTTCGCCGCGGCGACCTCGGCAGAGCGGAGCGATCTTCTGCTGTTCCTGTCGTCCCTCTAGCCGCCTCTGGCCGCGAGACCAGCGGACCGCCTCCGGGCTCGAGGGCCCGGAGGCGCGCGTTTCTCGCGGGCAGGTTGGCCCGGCGGGGCGAAAAAGAACGGCGGCCTCGATTTTTATTGCCTGACTTCGGCGGGTCATTCGACTTCCTCGTGTCGCCACCCCTTTGGGGGCGGCCCACAGAGGAGGATCGCGATGAAACAACAGATACGATGGGTGAGTCTCTTGTCCCTCGGCGCCGCGGTGAGCGTAGGCGCGGTCGGATGTTTGGGCCAGGAAGACAGCAGCTCCGACACCAGCACGGAGGTGGGGGCGCTGCTGGGCGACGCGCTGCCTGGAACCAACGGAACCACCTTCGCCGCTGCGAAGGCGAACTTCGTGGCCACCGAGAGCGCCGCCGATGGCCTCGGACCGATTTTCAACCAGAACGCCTGCGCGTCTTGCCACCAAAATGGCTCGACCGGCGGCGCTGGCCAGAACATCGAGCAGCGCTACGGGACGATCACCAACGGCACGTTCAACACGCTGGCGTCGACCGGCGGATCGTTGCGCCAGCTGTTCGGGATCGGCGGGTTCAACGTCGGCGGCGTCAATTGCAACTCGGGTGTCGACAACAATCCGGCCGCCGGCGCCACTCTCTTCTCCGGACGCCTGACCACGCCGCTGTTCGGGCTGGGACTGGTCGATTCGCTGCCCGATTCGGTCTTCTCGACGCTGGCCAGCCGCGAGCCGGCCGCCGTCCGCGGCGCCCCGCGGATGGTGCCGATCGCGCTGCCGAATCCGCTCGACGGCTCCCAGGTGGCCGGCGGGACACGGGTCGGTCGCTTCGGCTGGAAGGCCAACGTTCCGAGCCTGGCGCAGTTTTCTGCGGACGCCTATTTGAATGAGATGGGCATCACCACCACCAGCTGTATCCACGGGACCTCGAACACCGCGTTCGCCACGGAGAACCGCGCCAACCGCGCGGGGACGAACGCGATCATCAACGGCTGTCCCGACGACCAGGTCCCGGGCGTCGACGACGATCTCGCGGCAGAAACCAACCACTGCGCGGGCGGCCTCACCGAGCTCGAGGACGACGTGGCCAACTTCACGTTCTTCATGGCCCACCTGGCGCCGCCGCCGCAGGTGGCGATCACGGCGGGCACGGCGCAGGACCGCGGCCGCACTCTGTTCAACTCGTCGACGCTCATGTGCTCGAGCTGCCACCGTTCCGACACCGACATCTTCGTGTCGACCTCGGCCGGCGGTGTCCCGGCAGGGATCAAGTTCCAGCCGTTCTCCGACTTCCTGGTGCACGACATGGGGACGGCCGCCGATCAGATCGGGCTCAACGACGGCGACTCGGTGGCCTCCACCCGCCTCATGAGGACGGCGCCCCTGTGGGGCCTTCGCTCGCGGAATCTCAAGTTCCACGACGGCCGAACCAGCGACATCGGCACCGCCATCAAGGACCACAACGGCGGGTCCGTCGGCCAGGGGACGGCCGCTGCCACGGCATTCGGCGCGCTTAGCTCGTCGCAGCAGAGCGATCTGGTCAGCTACCTGAATACGCTGTAGGCCTACCCCGCAAAGTGCGGGAGATCACGCCCCGCGGTGCCGATTTTTGCGGCCCGCGGGGCTTTTTTTTGCCCGCTGTTCCTCGAGCATTGCGCCTATCATTTCGGGTTGGGTGTCGTCGCATGGCTGTAACGTCGTTGCGAGCCGCGGCGTACTCGTTTTGGGGCGCCGGCCCGCCTGAAATGAAGGACCTCGCGACGCGATGAGCGACCACGTAGCTGACCAGGCGGGGTTTCTCGCCGCGCTCTCCAGGAATGATCCCGAGCGAGAGCTGGCCGAGGCCCACGCACTGACCTGTCCCCCCTGCCGGGAGGCCCTGGAAGAAGGGGCGCGCCTGGTGTCGCTCCTTCGCCGGGCGCTGCCGGCGACGAAGCGAGAATCTCTGGCGCGGCCGCTGCAGGTCGGACGTGGCGGGGTGAGCGCTCCGGCCATCGCGCGCCGGCTGGCCTGGGCGACGACGGGAGCGGTCGTGCTGGCCTGGCTGTTCCAGCTCACCGTCGGCGGCGGGTTTCGGTTCGACCTCGACTGCGCGCTGGTGTCGCTCGGCGTGCTGGCAGTGGCGATCGGCTGCGTGACGGTGCTGCGCGGGAACCAGCGGCTGGCGGTGGTGACGGTGGTGGTGACCTCGGGGCTGTTCGCCTATCTCTCGGGCTCAGCGGCAGGGCTGGCGGCGGGCGTCGGGATCCGCTGCACCTTCCGCGAGCTGTGGGCTGCCGGGCTCACCTGGGTGGTCGTCTGGGCGGTGGGGCGGCGCGTCGGCGTCGCCTTCGATCGCTCGAGGACCACGGCGATCGTCGCGGCGGGCGCGTTGGCGGCGCACGCCGGACAGCACCTCGCCTGCGCGGTCCCGCACTCCGACACGCATCTGCTGGTCTTCCACTTCGGCGGCGTCGTGCTGGCGACGCTGCTGGCGGCGGTCGGCACCCGGCGCGCCCCGGCGCCGGTCGCCGTCGCCTGAGCGGCGGCGTCATTCGCGGCGGCTGAGGAAGCTCCGCAACGATTTTCTCAGCCGCTCGTACGCCCGCGAGGCGCGGACCCGCACGGCCCCCGGCGAGGTGCCGAGCACCTCGGCGATCTCCTCGAAGGTGAGCTCCTCGTGAAGGTGCAGATGCAGAACGGCCCGTTGCGACTCGGGCAGACGGTTGACGGCGGCGCGCACCGCCTCGATCTCGCCGCCCGCGTTGGCCTCTTGCGGTGGCGTCCGGTCCTGGCTCTGTTGCGACTCCGCTCGCTCGAGCTCGATCTCGCCGACGTGGGGCGGTAGCCGATAACGGCGGCGCAGCTCGTCGCGTCGCACGCTGGCGGCGATCGTGAAGAGCCACGGCTTGAGCGGCCGGTCGGCGCAATAAGAGGCCCGCGCGCGGTGCAGCTTGAGGAACGTAATCTGGGTCAGATCGTCGGCCAGCGCCGGGTCGATGAACGAACGCAAGAAGAACGCGCGGAGCTTGGGCGCCAACAACGCAAACAGCTGCCGAAAAGCGACGTCGTCGCCCCCGACATACCTGGCCATCAGCCTCTCTTCAGTCGTTGTTGCCGCTTGCGACATGCCAGCCGGCATGAGCCACCTCGCCGAGCGTTCGTTGGCGTTTCTGGTTCGGCCTCCACCGATTCGACGCTCGTCCCGAGCGCCCCGCAATGCGCGATCTGTCTCGCTGGGGCTCAAAGGCCCTCCGTTACCCCGTCGAGGCTAGGCTTTTCGAACCGTCCGCCGCGGATTGCGGTGGGTAGATCTGGCTCGCGCACGAGTTCGTCCGCGCTCGCGCGAATGTTACAGGAAATCGGATCGAAGGTGCGCGCGTATCGCGTAACAGATATCGCCGCGCCGCGTACTTCCAAGAGGCTGCCGCGCATGAGGCTGCCGCGCAAGAGCCTACCGCGAAGGCAGGCACACGATCGTAAGTGTCGTTGAAGGTCCATGCAACCAGACGTGCGTGGTCGAGACGCAGCGATTTCATCGAGCAAATGAACCGATCGAGACGCGAAACCCCCAGCGACGAGATGCAGGACGTGCGCTCGGCGGTGCGCGTCGTGCTGCGGCGTCTGGTCGGAGCCGAGGATCCCGAATATGAGGATCTCGTACAAAGCTCGATCGAGCACGTGCTGGTCACCTTCGAGCGCGGAAAATTTCGCGGCGAGTGTCCGACGGGGGGATGGGCCGCCGTCATCGCGCGCAACGTGGCCATCGACGCCATCCGCGCGCGCAGCCGCGAGCGGCAGCTGTTCGCGCGCGACGTCGGCGACCTCACCGACGTCGAGGGCGCGCGCGGGCTCGACCCGAAGATGGGGCCGGAGCACCTGACCGGCGTGCAGGAGCGGTTGCGGCGGGTGAAGAGCGCGCTGCTCGGGCTCGGCGTGCAGAAGGCGAACGTGGTCTTCTTGCACGACGTCCTCGGGCACGAGCTCGGCGACGTGGCGGGCATCCTGGGGATCACCGTCGCGGCCGCGCAGTCGCGCCTGGTTCGCGGGCGGCGCGAGATCATCGACGAGATCGATCCCGACGCCGCCCCGGGGATGAAAACCGGCGCCAGGCGGGTTGTCACGCGAGCGGTTACGAAAGCGGGGCGCGCGCATCCGTCCCCCGGGGGAAAACAGCCCCGAAAGCGCCCTTTGCCTATGCTAAGTTAGGCGCCGTCCGCGGGCGCTGCGTCGTCGAGCTTCCGCCCGTAGGAGGTCCCCATGTCTGCATTCGGAACGTTGACGCTGCTCATCGCGCTGGTCGTCGCGACCTACGCGGGCGTGGCCTCTGTGATCGGGGCGCGGCGCGGCAACCGGCGCCTCATCGAGTCGGGCCGGGCCGGCGTCTATGCGCTGGCGGCCGTGCTGGGGTTGTCGTCGGTGGCGCTGCTTTACGCCTTCCTGACCCACGACTACTCGATCAAGTACGTCCACCACTACTCGGACGCCTCGTCGCCACTGTTCTACCAAATCACCGCCTACTGGGGCGGGCTCGACGGGTCGATCCTCTGGTGGGTCTTCCTGCTGTCGGTCTTCTCTGCTGTCGCGGTGTACCTCAATCGGAACCGGCACCGCGAGCTGCTCCCGTACGTCGTCACCGTGCTGATGGCGATCGCGGACTTCTTCCTCTACGTGATCGTGTTCCACAAGAACCCGTTCGACAGCTACCTCACCGACATCCCGACCGTCGGCAAGGGGCTGAACCCGCTCTTGCAGAACGCCTACATGGTCACCCACCCGCCGGCGCTCTACACCGGGTTCGTGGGGATGAGCATCCCGTTCGCGTTCGGGATGGCGGCGCTCATCTCGGGGCAGCTCGACGACGCCTGGATCGCCTCGGTCCGCAAATGGACGCTGGGCGCCTGGTTCTTCCTCTCGATGGGGCTGACGCTGGGGATGCTCTGGGCCTACGAAGAGCTCGGCTGGGGGGGATTTTGGGGCTGGGACCCGGTGGAGAACGCGGGCTTCCTGCCCTGGCTGACCGCCACCGCCTTCCTGCACTCGATCATGATTCAAGAGCGGCGCGGGATGATGAAGATCTGGAACGTCACCCTCATCATCCTGACGTTCTTCCTGACCATCTTCGGGACCTTCATGACCCGCTCGGGGATCGTGCAGTCGGTGCACGCCTTCGGTCAGGACACCAAGCTGGCCTGGATCTTCACCATCTTCATGGCGATCACGCTGATCGTCAGCTTCGGGTTCGTCATCAAGCGGATGCCAGAGCTGCGTTCGCGCGCCACGCTCGACTCCTGGATCTCGCGGGAGGCGGCCTTCACGGTCAACAACTGGATCCTGCTGTTCGCGGCCTTCTTCATCCTGTTCGCCACCATGTTCCCGACGATTTCTGAGGCGGTGGCGCATCAGCGGATCACCGTCGGTCCGCCCTTCTTCAACAAGTGGATGGTGCCGATCGGCCTGGTGCTGCTCTTCCTCACCGGCGTCGGTCCTCTCATCGCGTGGCGCAAGGCGACGGTCTCGCACCTGCGCTATCAGTTTTTCTGGCCGACGCTCGCCGCTGTGGCCACCATCGCCGTCTGCCTGGCCGCGGGCCTCGGCGAGGCGCCGGCGGGCGTGATCTGCTTCGGCTTCTGCGCCTTCACCGCCACCACCATCACGCAGGAGTTCATCCGCGGCGTGGGGGTGCGCAAGCGCAACACCGGACAGGACGCGGTCTCGTCGCTCATGGGGATGGTCATCCGCGGCAAGCGGCGCTACGGCGGCTACATCGTGCACGTCGGCATCGTGCTGATGTTCATCGGCTTCGCCGGCACGGCGTACAAGAAGGAGATGGACGTCAAGCTGGTCCCCGGCGCCGACGCCAAAATCGGCAAGTACACCGTTCACTTCACCCGGATCGCGCACGAGGAGGATCGGCAGAAGGAGATGGTGACCGCCGAGGTGGCCGCCTTCAAGGACGGCAAGCTCATCGATCAGATGCGGCCGGCGAAGTGGTTCTTCCACAACCACGAGAGCGAGCCGACCACCGAGGTGGCGATCCGCCGCGGTCCGACCGAGGATCTCTACATCACGCTCGGCAACTACGACCTCGGCGAAGGGAACGTGACCCTCAAGCTGGTGGTGAACCCGGTGGTCGACTGGATCTGGTTCGGGTTCATGCTGTTGGCCATCGGGACCGGTATCGCGCTCCTGCCCGACGCCCTGCTCGAGCGGCTGACCGCCGGGGTGACGGCGCCGGCGGGGAGCGCGGCCGGAACCGCGGGGATGGTGCTGCTGCTGGCAGCCGGCGCGGGTAGCGCGGTCTTGCTGCGAGCGGCCCCGGCGGCGGCGCAGCAACTGCAACAGATGGAACAGGCGTCGGCCGACGCGCCCGAGCCCACCGGCGTCGAGGAGAACTGGCTGGTCCGCAACATCATGTGCCAGTGCGGGACCTGTCGGCACAACCTGCTGGAGTGCGAGAGCGACGGATGCGGCCACGCCGTCCAGGACCGGATCGAGATCCGGCAGCTCCTCAACCAGGGACGGACGCGTGAGCAGGTGATCCAGTACTTCATCAAGAAGTACGGCAGCCAGGTGGCGCTGGCGTCGCCGATCGATCGTGGCTTCAACCGGTTGGCCTGGCTCTTTCCCTATAGCCTGGGGGTGGTCGGGGCGGTCGGGCTCGGCTATGGCGCGTATCGCCTGGGGAAGCGTTCGCCGGCCCATGGTTCCCTGACCAGCGAACCGCAGATCTCCGACGGTGAGCTCTCCGACAAGCTCGATGACGAGCTCCGCAACCTTGATTGATCCCCCCGCGAAGAGCCCCGGCGAGCAGAGCTCGCCGGCTGCTCCCGCGGTAGGGGTAGCCCCGGTGCGGCGCCGGGTGCCGATCTGGCTCCTCGGTTTGGCCGGGGCGGCGCTGGCAGCGGGGTACGCGTTGCTGGTCGAGAAAATGCATTTCGGTCCGCCGCTGGTGATGTTCGCGCTCGGGGGGATGACGCTGGCGTTCACTGGCGCCGCCCTCATCCGGGTGATCGATCCGCTGGCGGGAAATTCGCTGTCGGGGACGTCGGGCGTGGCGCGCGGTGGGCGGCGAAAGCGCGAGCTCGAGCGCGAGAAGCAGCTCGTTCTCAAGGCGATCAAGGAGATCGAGCTCGACTACCAGATGCGCAAGATCGCCGAGCCGGACTATCGCGAGATGGTTGAGCGCTACCGGACGCGCGCCATGCGCCTCATCGGGGAGATCGAGGCGGGCGACGATTTCCGGGGCCTCATCGAACGCGAGCTGGCGATGCGCATCAAGCTCGACGCGGCCAGGCCGGCCACCGCCGGAACCTCTTTGCCGCCTTCGACCTGTCCTTCATGCGAAACCGTGAACGACGACGACGCTCAGTTTTGCAAAAAATGTGGCGCCAAGCTTTCAGCCGGCTGATCACGCTGGCGGCGTTCTTCGCCGCCGCGTCGATCGCGCGCGCCCAGCCGATGATGGGCGGCGGCGGCGGCATGCCCAACCTCGCCGAGATCGTGGGGCGGCCGCTCCCCGACAGCGGCATGCCGCCGGGGACCGTCAGTGTGCGGGTCGCACGCCAGATGCCGTCGAACGGCGTAGGCGGGGCCGAGGTCAGCGCGGTCATCAAGAACGCGGGCGGCGATCTGCGCCGGCGGACCGAGAAGACCGACGCCGACGGGCGCGCGATGTTCGAGGGGATGGCCCCCGGCGACGAGTTCCACGCCGAGGTGACCGTCGACGGCGAGCTCTTGAAGACCGAGACCTTCACCATCCCGCAGGTGGGAGGTCTCCGGACGATGTTGATCGCCGCGCTCGGCACGGGCGCAAGGCCGCCGGCGGCAGGGGGACCCCCGGCAGCGGATGGAGCGCCGGCCGCGGACGGAGCGCCGGCCGCCGGAGGCGCGCCCGCCGCGGCGGGAGAGGGTGCGCCGTTCACGCTGGGCGCCACCGCCGGGGTCGCCGTCTCCGACGGCAGCCTGCCGGCGGGCCACCTCGACGTACGCCTCTTCGACGAGAGCGGCGCGCCGATCGCCAACCACCCGGTGCTGCTGGGGATGGTCGACAAGAACAACAAGATCGAGGTCCGGAAGGGGAAGAGTGACGCCAGCGGCGTGGCACGCTTCGCCGATCTGCCGCGCGGCGACGGGACCGGCTACGCCGCCGTGCTGGAGTGGCATGGGATGCGGCTCGGTACGGCGCCGTTCCCGATGCCGGAGAGCAGCGGCGCCCGCGCCGAGATCCGGGCGCTCGGCCACACCGCCGATCCGTCGGTGATCACGATCGGCGCCGGCGGCCGCGTCATCATCCAGATGCACGAGGACAACCTGCAGTTCCTGGAGATGTTCCCGCTCGAGAACAGCTCCGACAAGATGTTCGACCCGGGCCCAGGCGCGATCGAGATTCCCCTCCCCGAGGGGTTCGTCGGCGCCGAGGCGCAGGAGAACGAACGCAAGATCGATGTGCGCCAGAACCACGGTATGGCGGTGCACGGCGTGTTCGCCCCCAAGCGGTCGATGGTGGGGACGACCCCCAAGAACGCCGGTCAGGAAGTGGTGTTCGGATTCGTGCTCCCCTACCATGGCGCGACGCGCGCATTCGCCCAGCCGATGCCGAATGGGATAGGGGCCTTCACCTTGATCACCGAGCAGATTCCGGGGCTGACCGCCACCGGACCGGGGATCGGCGAGCGGCAGGAGCGCGAGCTTGGCGGCCACAAATACTGGGTCATGCCGGGCGACGCGATCCCCGCGGGCGGCGTCCTGCAGTTCACCCTGGACGGGCTGCCGGCCACCGACTCGACGGGACGCAACGTGGCGGGCGTGCTGGCGCTCGCGCTGATCGGCGGCGCATTCGTCTTCGGTCGCCGGCCCCAACCGGGCGGCAAGGGCAGGGGCAAGGGCAACCGCAACGGATCGAAGGGAACCGCCGGAACAGCCGGCGGCGACGCGGAGAGCGAGCGCGACCGCCTGGTCGACAACCGCGAGGCGACCTTCGCCGACTTGCTGGCGCTGGAACGAACCGCCCGCGACGGTGGCGGCGCGCCGCCGGCCGATCGACGCAAGCAGCTGGTCGGGCGGCTGGAGCAAATCTACCGGGAGCTGGCGGCGCTGGACGAACAACTGCCGGCATGACGGACGTAGGCACGGCGGCGTTGCGGTTGGCGAAGGTCGGCAAGATCTACGGCGGCCGGCGGGCGCTGGCCGAGGTGAGCGCGACCTTCGAGCCGGGACGCATCGCCGCCGTGCTCGGCCCCAACGGCGCCGGCAAGAGCACGCTGCTCGGGATCCTGTCGACGCTGATCGTCCCCAGCGCCGGGGAGATCCGCTGGGGCGACCTGCCGCTCGGGCGCGGCTCGGCCCTGCGCGCGCGCATCGGCTACGTCGGGCACGAGCCCGGCCTCTACGGCGATCTCACGGCGACGGAGAACCTGACCCTGTTCGCGTCGCTCTACGGCGTCGACGATCCGCCGGCGCGCGCGGCGGCGCTGCTCGGGCGGGTCGGCCTCGGGGACGCGCCCGCCGAGGCGCCGGCGCGGACGTTCTCCCGCGGGATGCTGCAGCGGTTGGCGCTGGCGCGCGCGCTGGCGCACGATCCGGCGCTGCTGCTGTTCGACGAGCCGGCGGCGGCGCTCGATCCGGCGGGCGCCGACTGGCTGGCCAGGGAGCTGGCCGCCGAGCGCGCCGCGGGGCGGGTGGTGGTGCTGGTGACGCACGATCTGACGGCGGCGGCGGTCGCCGATCAGGTGGTCATCTTGCGGCGCGGCCGGGTGGTGTTCGACGAGACACGCCCGGGCGGTTTCGGCGCCGAGGCGGTGCGCGCCACCTACGAGGCCAAGACCCGGGAGACGACGCGGGAGACCACCCGTGGCTGACGGCGGGACGCCCGCGCGGCCGCCGGGCTTCCTGAGGCAGGCGCTGCGGATCGCGGCCAAGGATCTGGCCATCGAGTGGCGCAGCCGCGAGGTGCTGGCGACGATGACCTTCCTGGCGGTCGTGGTGGTGCTGATCTTCAGCTTCGCCTTCGTCCTCGAGGGATCGCGCACGCCGCCGGCGATCGTCGCCGGCATCATCTGGATCGCGTTGGTCGTCTCGGGAAGCGTCGGGCTCGGGCGTGCCTTTGACCGCGAGCGGGACGGCGAGGCGATCCGCTCGCTGTTGCTGACGCCCGCCCCGCGCGCGGCGATCTACCTCGGCAAGCTCGCCGCCACGGTGGCGCTGATGGCGATCACCGAGACGGCGCTGACCGCGCTGTCGGGGCTGCTCTTCTCGGCCTCGATGGGCGCGGTGATCGGCCGCGTCGCGCTCCTGCTGCTGCTCGGCACCATCGGCTTCGCCGCCGTGGGCTGCATCTTCTCGGCGGCGCTGCTGCGCGCCCGCGGCCGCGACGCGCTCCTGGCCACGCTGCTCTACCCGATCATCGTCCCCATCGTGATCGCCGGCGCGCGCGGCACCACCCAGCTCATCGACCCCATCGCCCCCGACTTCGACGGCGCCCGCTTCTGGACCCAGTTCCTGTTCGCGGTCGACATTCTGTTCGTGACCGCCGGCCTGTGGGCCTTCGAACCGATCGTCAGCGGAGACTGAGCTGCGAGGCGAACAGGCCGAGCAGGCGATGAGGTCGGCCGAGCAGTTCGTCCGACCTCATCGCGATCGAAGGGGGCTTACTTCAAGGCGGCCAGGGCGTCGACCTCCCCGGCACCGTAGAAGCTGTTGTAGAAGGCCGGGCCCTTGCAGGTGGCCGGCTGTCCGGTGTCGCCCGGGTCATAGGGGCTCGGCGGGCAGGCGATTGGTGTCGCGGCCAGGCTCAGCTTCAGGAGGAGCGCGTCGGGCGACATCCTGCCGAACTTGCTGATCACCAGCGCAGCCACGCCGGTGACGTGGGGCGCGGCGGCCGACGTTCCCTGGATGTAGGCGTAGCTCGCGCAGGTTCCCTTGGAGCAGTCCTGGATCTGGCCGTCGTAGCCGGCCGCGCCCTGATAGAAGAGGCTGCCGGCGGGCATCGGCCCGAGCACCTGACCGGAGGCGGCGGTGTCGGTGACCAGCGGATCGGCGATGAGGCTGTCGCCGCCCGGTCCCGTCAGATCGACCGCGCCGAACCCATAGTCGGCGTAGAAGGCGAGCTGCTTGGTGACGCCGACCGCGCTCACGCCGATGACCTTGGGGAGCGAAACCGGGAGCACCTTACAGTTGACGCCCTTGCCTGAGCCGGGAAGGCTGGTGAGGTCGAGGAAGAAGTTTCCGGTCGCCGCGACGACGGTGAGCTTCTTGGCGGCCGCCTTGAGGATCGCGGTGCGGACGATCTGGACGACAGCCGCCCGATCGGGCTGGTCGCTGCAGAAGATGTCGTCGAACGGCGCCGTGAAGGGGTCGATCGTGAGGCTGGCGTTCAGCAGGTCGAAGCCATGGCCGATCGCCCAATCGATCCCGCAGACGACCGCGTCCGGAAAAACCAGGCCGGCGTTGGGGCTGCTGAGATCGTCGATCGCGACCTTGACCATGCCGATCTTGACGCCCGGCGCGACGCCCACGGTGCCGACGCCGTTCTGGGGAGCGACGATCGTCCCCGAGGTGAACGTTCCGTGGCCGATGATGTCGTTCGACCAGACGGCGGGCGAGGTGTCGGGGACGCCCCCCAGGCAGGAGACGCTGGCGGCGGCGTTGACCTGACCGGCCAGGTCCGGGTGCGTGATGTCGACGCCCGAGTCGAGCATTCCGACGAGCACCGACTTGCTCCCGTTCGTGATGGCGTGCGCCTCGGGCGCGTGAATCTGATCCATGTCCCACTGCCGGAACGACAGCGGATCCCCCTTGGAGGCCGGGGGCTTCATCGGATGGTGGGGTTTGGCGGCGGCGACGAGGGGGGTGAGTTGGCTGTGCACCGCCGAGACGGCGCCCACGGCGTCGACGCCCGCGCTCGCCCGCAACGTGGCCGCGAACGACGGGCTCGTCGAGCGGGCCAGCACCGCGCCCACGTTCACGTAACGCGCGGCGATGGTCCCGCCGGCGCCGGCGACGATGGCGTCCGCGTTGCTCGGGATGGACCCGCCGCTGAAGGCGACGAGGAACGACTGGCTCGATGGACTGGAGCTGAGCGCGCTGGTCGCTTCGGTGACGGGATCAACCGACGCTTCACCACAGCCGGCCAACGAGAACCCGACGAACACGACAACCAACAACGACGACGACCGGATCGGATTGCACATGGTGGTCTCCTCGAACGTTAACGGGGATTCGAGGGTACACGAGGCCCATGCGATGGCGAGCAATCAATTTGGAAAAAGTTGGCGCGCGGATTCCCCGATCGTTGCACCAGAGCGCCAACGTTCGCGCCACAACGTTGACGTCGGACGGACGCAGCCAGGCGAGACACGGCCAGGCGAGACGCAACCAGGCGAGACGAGAAAGCTCAGGCCCGGCGGCTCGGGCCTGTTGCTTGCGCGTTGGCAATCATCGTCTCGAGGCGCCCGAGCGCGGCGTCGAGGCTCTCCTGCGCGGGGCCGAAGGAGAAGCGGACGTGGTGGCGGAAGCGGGATTCGCGCTGGTGGCGGCGCTTGCCGGGGTTGATGTCGAAGAACTCGCCGGGGACGACGATCACCTGGTGGTCGAGCGCGGCGCGGAAGAAGCCCATGCCGTCGTCGAGCGGTGGCGGCAGCTTGTCGACGCGGCCCCACACGTAGAACGTCCCGTCGGGCGCGCGGTCGGTCGTGATCCCCAGGCGGGCCAGGCCGGCCAGCATCCGTTCGCGCTTGGCGCCGAAGGTGGCGTGGATGGCGTTGGTCTCGGCGACCACGTGCGCGTCGTCGAGCAGCGAGATGGCGGCGCGTTGGAGCGGCTTCGAGCCGCCGCCGTCGAGGAATGATCCGGCGCTGGCGACCGCTTCGATTACGGGGCGCGGGCCGATGGTCCAGGTGACCCGCCAGCCGGGGTAGCGCCAGTTCTTGGTCAGGCCGTCGAACAGGATCACCGGATCGCGATCGACCTCCTCGACGTAGCGGGCGGCGCTCTCGATCGGCAGCCGGCCGGCCAGCGCGGTCCAGACGTAGTGCGAGTAGAATTCGTCGAGCAGGAGCGCGCAGTCGAGCTCGCGGGAGAGCGCCACCCACTGCGCGAGCTCGTCCCCTTGCACCAGCTTGCCGGTCGGGTTGCAGGGGTTCGAGAGCAGCAGCGCCGCCAGGCCCCGCCCGTGCACCTCGCGGCGCAAATCCTCGACCGTGAAGGCGTAGCCGCGCTCGCCCTCGAGCAGGATCGGGATGGCGGTGAAGGCCTTGAAGATGTCGAGCAGCTCTTCGTAGGCGGTGTAGTCGGGCAGGAAGTGGCCCAGGTTGACGTGGCCGAGGCTGGCCGCCGCGCGCGTGAGGGCGGCGCGCCCGCCGCCGGAGACGCTGACGTTCTCCGCGCTGTACTGCGAGGGCATCCCGCGCCGGTAGAGGCGGTTGTAGAGGCCGGCGATCGCCTCGCGCAGCTCCCAGATGCCGGGGATCGGCGCGTACTCTTGATCGTCGACGTCGATGGAGACGCGCGCGACCCGCGGTGGCGCGCCGGGGAGGGGGCCGGTCTCCGGCTGCCCCTGGCCCAGGTTCGACCAGGCGGGATCGTTGCTCCGGAAGCCGCGCTTGGCCGCTTCGGTGGTGACGTAGATGACCCCCGTGCGGGGGACCGGCCGAAAGGCCGAGAACATCGCTTCGTCGGACACGGTCAGCGCCGGCGCACGCGCTGCGGCCGAGGCGCGCCGCGAGCGAGAAGTAGAAGACCGAGCAGCAAGAATCCGGCGACGGTCGAGGGGAGATCGGCCGCCGCGACAGCGCAGCTGAAGCCGCCCGATCCGGTCAGATCGTTGCCGCCGCCCGATCCGCCGCTGCCGACTGCACCGCCGGTGCCGGTTCCTGTCGAGCCGCCGGTCGCGCCGCCGCTGCCGGTCGCGCCGCCGCTGCCGGTCGTCGCGCCGCCGCTGCCGGTCGCGCCGCCGCTGCCGGTCGCGCCGCCACTGCCGCCGGTCGTCGTCTGCCCACCCGCGCCGGTCGCCAGGCTGCCGCCGCTGCCGGTGCTGCCCCCGGTCGCGGCGCTGCCGCCCGTGCCAGTCGTGCCGCCGGTCGCGGTGGTGCCGCCGCTTCCAGTTGTGCCGCCGCTGCCAGTTGTGCCGCCGCCGCCGCCGTCGCAAGAGCCCGCCGGAGCCGTCGCCAGGTAGTCGCCGCTGCAGGTGCCGCTGCCGACGGGGACGTTGTAGGCCCCGGTCGTCGGGTAGGTCACCCGTCCGCCCGAGGCGTCGCGCGCCAGGATCCAGTAGGTGTGACAGCCGGCGGTGAGGGCGGCCGTGGCCTTGTAGGTCGCGTTCAGCGCGTCGGTGCCGAGCTCGCGGGTCATCGCGGTGCAGGTGCCGTCGACGACGACGTCGATCGACGCCGGGGCGCCCAGCGCCGGGTCGGCCCAGGTGGCGTAGAAGGTGAATGTCCCGGCGGCGCCGCTGACCGGGGTGACGGCGGCCGTCGCCATCTTCGGAATGGCCTGGCCCTTGATGTTGCCCGAGTCGGAGATGTCGAACGGCGAGTAGCACTCCTTGGTGCCGCTGGCGTGCCCGTAGCCCATCGTGTTCGAAGTGATCCCCTGGTCGGTCAGGTTCATGCGGTGGCCGTCCGAGCCGGCGGCCTCGTCCATCCAGCCGTTGACGGTGGCGATCGGATCGCCGTAGCCGGCGGCGGCGACCTCGCCCGTCGAAGTGATGGCGGTCCCGTTGGTGAAGTATCCGAGCCGCATTGCGAATGGTGTCCCGCACGTGTTGATGTCCGCGACCATCGCGCACATCGCGCAGCTCGAGGGGACGGGCGTCGCGCAGGCGCAGCTCGGATCACCGGTGCAGCCACTGGTCGCGACGTCGGCGTTCAGGGTGCAGGGCGATGTGTGCATGAGAGTCACGTCGGACAGCTCCAGGTTGACGGCGTGGAACCGCGCTGACTGATTGAGCGCCAGGGACCAGATGACCGGGGGGCGCGCCGGATAGCTCTTCGAGTTGGGGCCCGCCACCGTCTCGGGGTCGGAGCGCGCGCGGTTGATGGCCATCAGGCCGAGGCGCTCGAGCGTCGAGGGGAATCCGTTCGACGGCTCGCCGATGGCGCCCTGTTCCTGGGTGACGGGCTGGTCGACGGGGTCGAGGCAGCCGGTCGCAACGAGAACCGCTCCGATAAGGAGGCCGCGCATCCGCCGAAGCTTATCACTTTCGCCGGATCGACCGCGCTAAAGGGGCTCGTTAGTTGGCGCGCGCGACGTCGACGACGATATTGTCGAGGTAACCGCTCCATCCGGAGGTGGCGCCGCCGGTCTCGGGGCCGACGGTGACGTCGACCGCGGTGTCGGGATCGAAGTGCCCCGTGATAGGCGCGTTCGTGGTGTCGGGAATCGTGATCTGAATCAGTTCGCTCGACGCGGTGATTTGCATCTGGACGCGCGTCCAGATGTTTGCCTGCAGCGTGCCGTAGAGCTGGTACTCGTTGAAGGTCACACCGCCGCCATCGTATTCCATCGTCAGATAGTAGCCGGTGTAAGCCGTTGCGAAGCTGGTGTCGACGCCTACGGTGTAGGAAAGGCAGGCGTGACCGGAGCCGAGATCGACACATAAAAGCGAGACAGAACCAGTCCAGGGAGTGGCCACTCCTTGGCCCGCAGGGCTGAGGTCCACGGCGACGGTGACGGATGCAATCGGTTGCGCGCCGGCGTCGTGCCAGACGAGCGCCGCATCCGAGCCGTCACCGGTCGACACGCTCGTTTGCAACGAGTACGGCAGGCTCGAAGCGCGCTGCATTGTCGGCGCCGCCGTCCCTTGATTCGCGGTCATGACCGTCCACCCGCCGTTGCTGGGAAGCTGTCCGTCGCCGAAGTCGAGACAGGTAGAGTCGGCGGCAGCCACTCCCGGCGGCGGCGATTGTTGGGTGCACCATGTCGGCATCGTCGACCCATCGATGTGGTTCGATACATCGGTCGCTGCGTCCACCCCGTGTCCCCCACTTCCGCCGGACCGGTTTCCACCGGCTCCGGCTCCTCCCTCTCCGCTACCCGCACTGCCCCCCTGGGCTCGACCACCGGCCTCGCCACCATCGTTGCCACGCAAGGTTGCCGATCCGCATCCGACGGGCAATAGGATCAAGGTCCAAGCAAAGCGTCGCATACCGTCACTCGCGCGGCACGAGGCCGAGCACGCGCTGCACTTCGCGCTGTCGCACGACGGCGACAGACTGCGGCTGAAGCGCCCGAGATCCTGTCCCTGCTCGATCACTCAGGCTTCGACGCGATGAGGCTCAGTGACGAGGCCCTGCACCGATAGCTCGTCGACGAGGTCACCCGAACCGGTCGCCTGCTGCTCATTCGCGATCACTACGATGCCCCGTCGTGCGGAACGGACATCCACGCCCACCCAGCCGAACACCAGGTCGACCCGAAGAAGCTGAAGAACGAGGGCAAGTGGGGCGGAAACAGCGCGCACTGGTCTCAGGAGAAGAAGTTGGAGAGCATGCACCCTGACCTGAGGCCGCGCGTGCGGGGGGTGCTCAAGGGGCTCGCCGCGCGAGGATTTCAGCCGATGATCTTCTATGGGTGGCGGTCGGTGGAGGTCCAGCAGAAGAAGCTGAAAGAGGGGAAGTCTCACGTGAAATTCAGCTTCCACAACGCAACGAACAGGGACGGCACCCCATGCTCGTACGCTGCGGACGTCGTCGACCAGCGCTGGAACTGGGAGGCGGACGCCGAGAAGAACGGCTACTGGCTCGCGGTCGGCGCGGAGGCGAAGGCCAACAACCTGTATTGGGGCGGCACGTGGGAGCACCCGGACTGGGCCCATGTTCAGCTTCTGCCCAACAAGCAGCTCAAGCACATTAGGCGGGCGTGCGGTTACTAGTCGTCCTCGCGCTGCTCGTCCTCCCCGAGGCGGCGGCGCGCGCAGAAAGAGTGTGGATTGTCGTCGGCGCCAGCAGTCCCTCGTCAGACGGGATCGCTCGCGCGGCGAAGCCGCTGGCGGCGAGGTGGCCGGGTGGCCTGATCTTCCGCACCGCCGACTGCGGCGAGAAGCGGGACGTGTTCGGCTGGGCGTACCGCGTGGCGGAGTCGGCCGACGACGCCAAGGCGGCGCTGGCCGCCGCCCGCCAGGTCGCCAAGGGCGCGTACGTGAAAGCGTGCGACGTCGCGCCGCGGTCGCTGCTCGCGTTGCGCGTGTCCGCGGTCGATTCCTCGATCGCCGATGTTCCGACCAGCGTCGCCGAGGACTGGGAAGACGAGGACCGCGTATCGAGCGCGGTCCTGATCGCCGACGGACCGACGCTGGTGATCAGGCGCGTCTACAAGGCCGCGTTCCTGGACGACCCGGATCAAGGCAAGGACCAGGGCGTATGGCTTGCGGAGGGTGGCGGTAAGCTCAAGGCCCTCGCGGAGTCGTGCTCGCCCGCCGAAGCCTTCGCCGCCCGCGACGGCAAGCTCGCGTTCCAGTGCGGGGACTCGGTCGCCGCCGACGAGTTGCTGCACAAGGTTCTGGTGTTCGACGGCGACAAGCAGGTCGCCGCGGTGTCGTCCTGCCGCAAGCCGCGGTGGACAGGCCCGGCGGCGCTGGTCTGCAGTTCGGAGTCGGTCGGCTCCAACGGCAGGATCAAGTTGAGGGCGAAGAAGATTTTGGTGGGGCGGTGATTGTCGCGATCTGGTCGCTCGCGCGTGTTCGTCCAGCAGCCCAAGCCCTGACCGCGGCCGCAAATGACCGCGTATTGGACGACGGCGTCGCGCTTTCGAGGTAGTATCCGCCGATGCGATCGGTGGGGATCTGGTTCGTCGCCGTGGCGACGGCCGCCGCCGTCGGGTTCTTGATCGTCCCGTCGTTGATCTTGGGCGCGCCGCTCGAGCCGGTGATGGGCGTGGTCCAGAAAATCTTCTACTTCCATGTCCCCTCCGCGACGATGCTGTTCCTGTCGACGTTCGTCTGCGCGGGCGGGAGCATCGCGTTCCTCTTCAAAGGGTCGGAGGCGGGCGATCGGGTGGCGGCCGCGGCGGGAGAGCTGGCGGTGCTGTTCGGCGCCTGCACGCTGGTGACCGGGCCGCTCTGGGGGCGCAAGGCCTGGGGCGTCTGGTGGCAGTGGGACGCGCGGCTCACGAGCGCGCTCCTGCTGGAGCTCATCATGATCGGTTACCTGCTGGCGCGGCGCTACGGCGGGCCGGCCGGGCGGAAATTGTCGGCGGCCTTGGCGCTGTTCGCGGCGATCGACGTGCCGCTGGTCTACAAGAGCGTCGACATCTGGCGGACGGTCCACCCGCAGACCACGGTCGTTCCCACGCTGGATCCGCGGATGCGGCCCGCGTTCTGGAGCGGCTTCGCGCTCATCCTTCTGGTCTGGGCGCTGCTCTTCATGCTGCGCCTGCGGCTGGAGCGCGCCCGGTCCGACCTGGCCGCCCTGCGGCTCGACGCCGAGGATCTGCTGGAGACGAGCTCATGAAACAAAAGAGACGATTCGCGCGCCGCTGGTTCTTGCTGATCGGCGCGCTCGCTTGGGGAGCGCCGGCGCTGGCCGTCGCGCAGGAGTTCGAGAAGGTGAGCGGGGCGGTGCGGGAGGAGATCCCGGCGCGGCCGCTGGTCGCCGCCGCCTACGGGTTCATCTGGATCGCCATCCTGGCCTACGTCGTGTTCGTGGCGCGCGGCCTCGGGCGCGTGCGCCAGGATCTGGGCGACCTGCGCGCCAAAATTGATCGGGCGGTCACCCGGGTGGACGATCGGGCGCCGCGACCGTGATCCTCCTGGCGCTCGGCATCGGGGTGCCGCCCTCCTCGCACTTCATCTACATCCCCGTCATCTTCACCCTGGGGATCGTGATGGGGTTCGTGCTGGGGGCCAAGGCGACGCGCGACGCGATCGCGCTCGAGCAGCGCAAGGCGGCCGAGCGCGAGGAGCGCAAGGCGCGGCGCCAGGCGGCCTCGTCGAAATAGCGATATCCTTCTCGCCATGCCCAACTTCGAGCTCTCCGACGAGGAAAAGCAGCTCAGCGAGACGGCGCGCGACTTCGCGCGCAAGGAGATCATTCCGGTCGCCAGCGAGCTGGACGAGCACGGCACCTTCCCCGAGGAGATCTGCAAGAAGGGGTGGGAGACCGGCCTCATGAACTGCGAGATCCCCGAGGCCTACGGTGGCCTGGGACTCTCCTGCCTGGCCCACTGTCTGGTGCTGGAGGAGATCTCCTACGGCTGCACCGGCGTCAACACCACCATGGCCGCCAACATGCTGGGGACGATGCCGATCATCATCGCCGGCACCGACGCCCAGAAGAAAGCCTACTTCGGGCGCCTGCTGGCCGAGCCGATCTTCGCCGCCTACTGTTGCTCCGAGCCCGACGCCGGCTCCGACGTGGCCGGCATGAAGAGTCGTTTCAAAAAGGTAGGGGACGATTATGTCATCACCGGCCAGAAGCGCTGGATCACCAACGGCGGCAAGGCCAGCTTCTACAGCGTCTTCGCGCGCGAAGAGGGCACCACCCGCCACAAGGGGATCACCTGCTTCGTCGTCGATCGCGACACGCCGGGCGTCTCGGTCGGCAAGAAAGAGAACAAGATGGGGCAGCGCTGCTCCAACACCACCGACGTCATCTTCGAGGAGGTGAAGGTCGGCAAGGAGGCGATCGTCGGCGGGGAGGGGGAGGGGTTCAAGGTGGCGATGCGGAGCTTCGACCGCACGCGCCCCTGGATCGCGGCCGGCGCGGCCGGGATCATCCGGCGCTCGCTCGACGAGTCGAAGAAGTACGCGCTCGAGCGCAAGACCTTCGGCGTGCCAATCGCCCAACACCAGGCGGTGCAGTTCATGCTGGCCGAGATGGCGATCGGCTACGAGGCGACGCGCCTGCTTTGTCACAAGGCGGCCGCCGGCATCGACGCGGGCAAGCCCGACAGCATCGTGTCGAGCTACGCCAAGGCCTACGGCGCCGACGCCGCCATGAAGGCCTCCACCGACGCCGTCCAGATCTTCGGCGGCTACGGCTACACCAAGGACTACCCGGTCGAGAAGCTGATGCGCGACGCCAAGCTGCTGCAGATCTACGAGGGGACCAGCCAGATCCAGCGCATGGTCATCGCCCGCAACGTCCTCGGCGGGTAGCCGCGGTTCCGTTGACCGCGCATCGAGGCGCGTGGTACTGGCCCCAAAAGTGAAACTGTCGCTGGTCATTCCCGTCTACAACGAGGCCCCCACGTTACGGGAGATCATCCAGCGCGTCGTGGCGGTCGACTTCGACAAGGAGCTGGTGCTGGTCGACGACGGCTCGACCGACGGCAGCCGGGAGTTGCTCGGCGAGCTCCGCGACCAGGGGCTCGAGCGCTGGCTGCCGGACCCGGGCGCGCGGCGCGGCGCCAACGAGGTGCGGCTCCTCTTGCAGCCGCAGAACATGGGCAAGGGGGCGGCGCTGCGGGCAGGGTTCGCGGCGGCGACCGGCGACATCGTGGTCATCCAGGACGCCGATCTGGAATACGACCCGCGGGACATCCCGGGGCTGGTCAAGCCGATCCTCGAAGGCAACGCCGACGTCGTCTTCGGGTCGCGCTTCATCGGGGCCTCGCACCGGGTGCTCTACTTCTGGCACATGGTCGTCAACCGTGGTCTCACGCTGCTCTCGAACATGTTCAACGATCTCAACCTGACCGACATCGAGATCTGCTACAAAGCGTTCCGGTCAGAGGTCGCCAAGGCGCTGGTCATCGAGGAGAACCGCTTCGGCGTCGAGCCCGAGCTGACGGCCAAGGTGGCCAAGATGCGCCTGCGCATCTACGAGGTCCCGGTCAGCTACCGCGGGCGTACCTACGAAGAGGGGAAGAAGATCGGATGGAAGGACGGCGTCCGCGCCGTCTACGCCATCGTCAAGTACGGCGTCCGGCGCCCCAAGTAGCTACGGCGTTCGTTGAGCGCGGGCTCGTGGCGCCTTGCGTTTCGCGGACGCGCGGGCGGTGGCCGTCCGTGACGGCGGCGGTCGGTCGATGGACCCCTCTTGGATACGCAGCCCGCCGCTCGACGGTGGGGCGACGGCGATGCGTCCGGTCTCGTACAATGAGGGGCCGTTTTTCAGCTGCTCCGGCGACAGCCGATCGGGCGGCGGCGCGGAGGTCGCGCAGCCGAGCGACAGAGCCAAGAGGCCCCCCGCGAGGAGCGAGCGTCGCCGCATGGTAAAGCCGCGGCTAGAGCTTGCCGCCCTTACAGTTTGCCAATGGCGCCGCCCCAGATCGCCGAGGCGCCCAGCTCCTCTTCGATGCGGAGCAGGCGGTTGTACTTGGAGACGCGCTCCGAGCGGGCCAGCGAGCCGGTCTTGATCTGCCCCGAGCGGACGGCCACCGCCAGATCGGCGATGAAGGTGTCCTCGGTCTCGCCCGAGCGGTGCGAGATGATGGTCGTCCAGCCGTTGCGGTGGGCCATCTCGACCGACTCCAGCGTCTCGGTCAGCGTCCCGATCTGGTTCACCTTGACGAGCACGCTGTTGGCGGCGCCCTTGGCGATCCCCATCTTGATCCGCTCGGTGTTGGTGACGAAGAGGTCGTCGCCCACCAGCTGCACCCGCTTGCCGAGCGCCTGGGTCAGCGCCACCCAGCCGTCCCAGTCGTCTTCGGCCATCCCGTCTTCAATCGACACGATCGGGAACTGCTCGGAGAGCTTCTTGTAGAACTCGACCATCCCCTTGCCGTCGAGCTCCTTCTTCTCGCCCGGGAGCTTGTAGGTCTTGCTGCTCTTGTCCCACAGCTCGCTCGAGGCGACGTCGAGCGCCAGCGCCACCTCCTTGCCCGGCTTGTAGCCGGCCTTCTCTATCGCCTCGACGACGATCGCGCAGGCCGCCTCGGCGCCCGGCAGGTCGGGGGCGAAGCCCCCCTCGTCGCCGACGCCGGTCGACGCCTTCTTGTCGTGCAGGATCTTCTTCAGTGTATGGAACACCTCGGCCCCGGCCCGCAGCGCTTCGGAAAAACGCGGCAGCCCCTTGGGGACGATCATGAACTCTTGGAAGTCGAGCGTGTTGTCGGCGTGAGCGCCGCCGTTGATGATGTTCATCAGCGGCACCGGCAGCACGCGGGCGCCCGGTCCACCCAGGTACTTGTAGAGCGGTACGTCCAGCTCCGCGGCCGCCGCGCGCGCCGCCGCCATCGAGACACCGAGGATGGCGTTGGCGCCGGCCTTCCCCTTGTTGGGGGTGCCGTCGGCCGTCATCATGGCGTGATCGAGCCCGGCCTGGTCGAAGGCGTCGAGGCCGATCACCACCGGGCCCAGGATCTTGTCGACGTTCTCCACCGCCTTCAGCACCCCCTTGCCGAGGTAGCGCTTCTTGTCGCCGTCGCGCAGCTCCAGCGCTTCGTGCTCGCCGGTCGAAGCGCCCGAGGGGACCGCCGCCGAGCCGACCGCGCCCGAATCGAGCATGACGTCCACTTCGATGGTCGGGTTGCCGCGCGAGTCGAGGATTTCGCGGGCGATAACGCTTTCGATGACGGCCTTGGTCGTGAAGCTCATAGGGTCGTTTTCTAGCGCACATGCCAGCGAGGGCGCCAGATAAAACACCCGCTCGAAGCCGCGTTGTTGGCGAGGTTGCGCCGCCGGTGGGATACTCCGAAGCCGTTTCCATGAAGACCAACCCCCGGCCCGAGCAAAAGCGGCTTTTGACGCCGCGCCAGATCTTCGCCTACCTGGATCGCTACGTGGTCGGGCAGGAGCGCGCCAAGCGCACCATCGCCATCGCCGCCTACAACCACCTGAAGCGCTGCGCCCAGCCGACGCCGGCCGGCAAGCGCCTCATCAAGAAGTCGAACGTCCTTCTGCTGGGGCCGACCGGCTCGGGCAAGACGCACATCGCCCGGACGCTGGCGCAGTGCCTCGACGTGCCGTTCACCGTCGCCGACGCCACCGAGTACACCGAGGCCGGGTACTACGGGAAGGACGTCGAGGTGATGGTCGGCGAGCTCCTGCACCACGCCGAGCAGGACGTGGAGCTGGCGCAGCGGGGGATCGTCTTCATCGACGAGATCGACAAGATCGCCCGCCGCAGCCAGGGGGCGCGGACCGGCGCCGGCACCCGCGACATCGGCGGCGAAGGCGTCCAGCAGGCGCTGCTCAAGGTGCTGGAGGGGCGCGAGATCTTCGCGCCGCTCAACGTGACGCAACACTGGAACAAGCACGACTTCGTGGTGCTCGACACCCAGGACGTTCTCTTCATCGCCGCGGGGACCTTCTCCGACCTGCGGCTCGCCGACCTGAGCAAACCGGTCGGCTTCGGCGCGGGCGCCGACGCCGCCGGGCCCAAGAGCCGCCGGGTCACCGAGAAGGAGCTGGTCGACTATGGCCTGCTGGCCGAGTTCCTGGGGCGCATCCCGGTGCGCGTCGAGCTCGACCCGCTGTCGGAGGACGACCTCTTTTTGGTGATGACCGGGCCGCCGGACGCCGTGGTGCGCGAGTACCAGGCGCTCTTGAAGATGGACGGCGTCGACCTGCAGTTCACCGACGGCGCCCTGCGCCTGGTGGCGCAGCACTGCATCCAGCGGCGTACGGGGGCCCGCAGCCTGCGGACGATCGTCGAAGGGATCTGCCACGACATCATGTTCGACGCGCCCGAGCGCAAGGGCGAGACGATCACCCTCGACGCCGACTTCGTCGCCGAGCGGCTCGAGCGCGAAGCCGCGGTATGAAGATCTCCACGCTGCTGTCTGACCCCGGCCGCAAGGTCTTCTCGTTCGAGCTGTTCCCGCCCAAGACCGACGCCGGCCGGCTGGCGCTGGAGCGGACCATCCGCGATTTGGCCGAGCTCTCGCCGGCCTTTGTTTCAGTGACCTATGGCGCGGGCGGTTCGACGCGCGCCAAGACGCTGGAGCTGGTGCAGTGGATCGAGCGCGAGGCGCGCCTCTGCGCCATGGCCCACCTCACCTGCGTCGGCGCGACCGAGTCGGAGATCGCCGGCGTGCTCGACAAGCTCGTCGAGGCCGGGATCGAAAACGTGATGGCCCTGCGGGGCGATCCGCCGGCCGGGCAGGAGCGGTTCGAGCGGACCGCCGGCGGTTTCGGCTTCGCCGCCGATCTGGTCGCCTTCATCCGCAAGCGTTACGGGACGAAGATCTGTCTGGGAGGCGCCGGCAACCCCGAGGGGCACCTCGAGTGCCGCGACATCGATCAAGACATCCGCCATTTGAAGGCCAAGGTCGACGCCGGCCTCGATTTCGTGGTCACCCAGCTCTTCTTCGACAACCGCTTCTACTTCGACTTCGTGGCCCGCGCGCGCGCCGCCGGCATCACCGTCCCGATCGTCCCCGGCCTGATGCCGATCCGGACCCTCGCCGGGATCGAAAGGATGACCAAGCTCTCGGGCGCCAGCATCCCACCAGCGCTGCAGGCGGAGCTCGAACGTTGCCGAGACGACGAGGCGGCGACGCTCGCGCTCGGCATCGCCCAGACCACCGCCCAGGCCGTGGAGCTGCTCCACGGCGGCGCGCCAGGCATCCACTTCTACACGCTGAACCAGTCCCCCGCGACGCGCGTCATCCTGACCGCGCTCAAGACCGCACGCCTGGCCTAGACTAACGTTCGACGTCGACGCGATCGGGGAGCTCGTTGCCGCCGATCGGATCGGGTGGGAAGTGCTCCGCCAGCCTGTCGCCGATCACCCCTACCGCGTGCTCGATTCCCGCCGTCAGGTCGCCGGCGCGGAAGTCGATCTGTAGGAGGTCGGAGATCTGGCGCCAGAACCCGTCGCTGACGCGCTCGTGGATGCCGACGTCTCCGAGCACCGCGAAACGGCGGAGCCTCGGCGCGACGAACAGCAGCACGCCGTTGCGGCGGCGGGTCTGGTTCATCCGCAGGCGCGCGAATGCCGCATCGGCCGCGCGCCGGACGTCGCCCCAAAAGTAGAACCGCGCCACGGCGACGCGGATTTGCCCCGAGGTCCGCTGCTCGACCGTCCGGATCGCCGCCTCGACGCGTTCGAGATCGATGCCGTGGATCGACCTCGGCTGGGCCGGCGTCACCACGACCCGGAGGCGCCTCCGCCGCCCGAGCCACCGCCGCCACCCGAAAAGCCACCGCCGCCGCCCCAACCACCGCCACCACCGCCCCAACCGCCGCCACCGCCGCGATTCCCGCTGGCCAGGATCACCGCCGCCAACACCGGATGGGTGACGAGGAAGACGCCGCCCAAGAGGACCAGGAGCACGATCACCAGCGAGACCCACCCGGGCGTCTTGTGGGCTGTCTCGGGCCCGGCGGCGCTGCCGATCGTCGCGGTCAGCTGGTCGACGGCGATCCGAACCGCGCCGTCGGCGTCGCCGGCGCGAATCCGGGGGACCATCTCGTCGTTGATGATCCGGGAGGCCAGCACGTCGGGGACGCGATCCTCCAGGCCGTAGCCGACCTCGATTCGCAGGCGGTGATCATCCTTGAAGATGAACAGCACCAGCCCGTCATCGATCCCCTTGCGGCCGACCTTCCAGCGCTCGAACGCCTTGACCGCCCAGTCCTCGATCGGGACGCCGCCCGTCGTGTGATCGATGTAGATGAGCAGCTGATGGCTGGTCTGCTGGGCGTAGTCGCCGAGGCGGGTGTCGAGCTCCGTGCGCGCCTGCGGGGACAGGAAGTCGGCCCGATCGGTCACCCAATCGGTCGGTGGCGGCGGGATCGGCGTCTCGGCGTGGGCCGCGGCGGCCGCGAGACAGGCCGCCAGCGCGACGACGAGAGCGCTGCTGCGCGCGCGCATGGGGCGCCTCAGAACTGAACGTGCGGCGCCGTCGCCGCGCCGGCCTGCGCCTGGAAGTACGCCTTCTGCGGGAACTTACTGCCGAACAGGCTGGCGACCACCACGGTGGGAAAGCGGTTGCGGGTGGTGTTGTAGGCCTGCGCCGCCTCGTTGAACCGCATGCGCTCGACCGCGATCCGGTTCTCCGTCCCTTCGAGCTGCACCTGAAGATCCCGGAACGCCTGGGTCGCCTTCAGGTCGGGATACTTCTCCGACACGACCAACAGCCGAGAGAGCGCCGACGACAGGCCGTCCTGCGCCTGCTGAAACCGCTTCAGCGCCTCCGGATCATTCGCGATCTTCTCGGTCGCCTGCGCCGACACCTGACCGACCTGCGCCCGGGCCTGGGTCACCGCGGTGAAGGTGTCCTTTTCGAACTTGGCCGCCCCCTTCACGGTCTCGACCAGGTTGGGGACCAGATCGGCCCGTCGCTGATAGGCGTTTTCGACCTGCGCCCACTGCGCGTCGACCGCCTGATCGAGGCCGACCAGCTTGTTGTAGCCGCCGACGCACGACAGGCCGAGGACAGCCAGCAATCCGAGAACGGCGATGACGCCGAATTTACCCATGGTGCCGTGAAGGTAGGCACCGGACCCCAGCCGACAACCGGAAAACGGCGCCGTCGGCCGACTAATTCAGGCGCTGGTCGCGGCTGGCGCGGGGCTCGTCGAGCAGGTCGAGGCTCCGGTCGGCGGCGAACAGCTCGCCGACCAGGTCGGCGTCCATGGCCCGCCGCTGGTGCCAGGAGCCGACCATGTAGCCGGCCACGGCGCAGGCACCGCCTGCCACGACGAAGAGTGCGCTGATGAAGCCGTTCAACATTTGTCCCCCGAAAGATGAAATCGGAGGGCCGGCCCAATTACTTGAATGGGGCGCGTCAGTTTGTCGCGGCAGGCTGGCCCTGTGCAGCTTCTCCACAGAGTGCGTTGGTAATTCGACACCGGACGCGGGGTTCGGGCGCGGGCAGCGGCGGGAATTTCGCGACTCTGCCGTGGCACATCGACTGCAATGCGAAGTCGCATGCGTCGCGCCTTGATGAATCTGCTTCCTGCCCTGGTCACGTTCGCGCCGTCGTTGTTCGTCCTCGCGATCACGATCCTGGCCATCGCCAACAACCTCCACGGGCTCGCCCGGGTTCGGATGCCCCATGCGGGCTGAAGCGAAGCCGCGGGAAGCGAAGCCGCTGGAAGCGAAGCCGCTGGCTGGCGAGCGCTGGGCCCGCTGGACCGCCCGGCGTCGCTGGGCGATCTTGGGGGGCGCGCTGGTGGTGGGGGCGGCCGCCGCTCCGATCGCCGCGCGACTGCCGCTCTACGGCGACCTGTCGTACCTGCTGCCACCCGCGACGCAATCGGTGCGCGATCTGCACGCGCTGGAGTCGCGGGCGCAGGTGTTCGGAACCGTCATCGTGGCGGTCGAGTCGGACGACGCCGCCCGGCGGCTGGCGGCGGCGGAGCTGGTGCGCGATCGCCTGCGGGCGCTCCCCGCGAGCGTGCTCATCGGCGTCGACTACGACAGTGGCACGCGCGACCGGTTCGCCTGGGCCAACCGCTACCTGCTGGCGCCGGCCGACGAGATGCGCGGCGTCCGCGACGAGCTGGCGGCGCGCAAGGCGCGGCTCAACCCGCTCTACGTATCGCTGGACGACGACGCGAGCGACGCGGGCGCGAAGGCCGGGCCGCCGATCGGCGAGCGCCTGGCCACGCTGAAGCGGCAGATGGACGCCGCCAAGGCGGGGGCGGATCACCCGGCGCCGATGCTCTCCGGGGACGGACGGCTGCAGCTGGTGGTGGCGCGGACGCGCTTTCCGGCCGACGAGGTGTCGCGCAACGTTGCCGTCGTCGAGGCCGCCGAGCGCGCCGCCGCCGAGGCGCGCCGTTTGGGCGGCCCGGCCGTGCAAATAGGAATCACCGGCGACGTTGCCAACGCAGCCCAGGAGCACCAGGCGCTCTTGGGCGGGATGGTGCGGGCGACGATCTTCACCACCGCCATCGTGGCGCTCGGCCTGCTGCTCTTCTTTGGCGCGGCGGCGCCCGTGGCGGCGCTCTTGGGGGCGTTGACCGTCGGCGCCCTCGTCACCTTCGCCTTCGCCTTCTTCAGCATCGGTCATCTGAATTTGGCGACGGCCTTTCTCGCGCCCATCGTAGTAGGCAACGGGATCAACTTCGGCATCATTCTGCTCGCCCGCTACTTCGAGGAGCGGAAGCTCTCCGCCGATCCGACCGTGGCGCTCGGCGCGGCGGTGCAGGGGAGCTTCGGCGGGACGCTGGCCGCCGCGCTCACGGCGTCGGTCTCCTACGCCTCGCTGCTGACCACGCAGTTTCGCGGCTTCCGCCACTTCGGGGTGATCGGCGGCGTCGGGATCCTCTGCTGCTGGGCGGCGACGTTCTTGATCCTGCCCGCCGCGCTGGCGGTGCTGGAAAAATGGCATCTCGGCAGCGGCCGGTCGCCGGCACGGTTGGGACGGGGATTGGCGGCGTTGGTTCCGTGCCGGCGGCCGGTCGTCGTCGGGATGACGGCGCTGGTTCTGGTGGGCTCGGCGGTGGGCGCGGCCCGCTACCTGGCGGGGCGGCCCTTCGAGGGGGACTTCAACAACCTGCGGTCGAGCGGCGCGGCGATGCGCGAGACGCTGCGCTGGAACGCCGCGATCGATCGCGCCTTCGGCCGGGGGATCTCTGGCGGCACGGTGATCGCGCTGCCGACGCGCGAGCGGGCGCGCGAGGTGGCCGCGCGGTTGCGCGCCGCCGACGCCGGCAAGCCCGACAAGCAGCGGCTGTTCGCCCGGGTGACGACGCTCGACGATCTGGTGCCGCCCGATCAGGACGACAAGCTCGAGGTGCTCGCCGACATCCGGCGCCTGCTCACCAAGGCGACGCTGGCGTCGATGAGCGAGACCGATCGCCGCATCGCCCGCGAGCTCGACCCGCCGGCCGTCGTCGACCGCATCGCCGACGCCGACGTGCCGGCCGCGCTCGGCTGGCCCTTCACCGAGAAGGACGGGACGCGCGGGCGGCTGCTGGTGGCCAAGACAGGCGCGGGCTTCGATCTGTGGCGCACCGACGATCTCGAGCGCTTCGTCGCCAGCTTCCGTGCGCTGGGGCTCGGGTCGGATCTGGTCGTCGGCGGCAACGCCTTCGTCCAGCACGACATCGTCGGCTCCGTCGACCACGACGGCCCGCGGGCGACGATCGTGGCGGCGCTCGGCGCGGTGCTGGTGGTGCTGGCGGTGCTGGGCGCGACCCGGCAGGCGGCGATCACCATCGGCTGCGGCGCCGTCGGCGTGTTTCTGCTGCTGACGGCGGCGGGCCTCTTGGGGATTCGAATCAACTTCCTCGATTTCGTGGCGCTCCCGATCACCATCGGCATTGGGATCGACTACGCCGTCAACATCGCCGCCCGCCACCGCGCCGAAGCGGCGGCCGGCAGCGCCAACGCTGGTGTCGTCGGCTCGGCGGCGCGGATCCTGGCCGCGACCGGTCCGGCGGTGGCGCTCTGCTCCTTCACCACCGTGGTCGGCTACGCCTCGCTGCTCTTTTCGGCAAACCGAGGAATCCGCTCGTTCGGTCTCTCCGCGCTCATCGGCGAGCTGACCTGCGTCTTCGCCGCCCTCATCCTCGCCCCCGCGCTGCTCGATCTCCGCCTCTCCCGATTCCGCACGACGCGCCCCGCGCCCCGGGCCAGTCTCCACGACGTCGCAACTGAATCGTCTTTGGAAACCTTGCGGGCGTAAGCAATTGCGCTCCGGAGCTCACTGCCGCCTCCGCAGCACTCACCGCGTTGCTTGCCGAAAATTTCGCACCGCGAGAAGCTGCAGGTGAATACAAAGTCAGACGCACGATCGAAGTGTCGCGGTAGGGGAGCGCTTGAAGAATCTGAGATTGCAGCCGCTTCGCTCGGGAGAGGAAGGGATCGCGTCCGATCTGGTGATGCGATCGTACCTAGCGGCCACGACGACGGACGATTCGGCGGAAGGGGTCGCGGAGTTCACCAGATATGCCGCTGCCGATAGCATCAGCCGTCGGATGGGTGAAGGCAGCGTCGTGGTTGTGGGCTTTCTCGGCACCGTCGCGGTCGGCGTCGTGGAGCTCAGAAAGCCCGGGCATATTGGACTCCTGTTCATCTCTCCAGGCCACCAGAAGAGCGGTGTCGGTCGCCTCCTGTGCGAGGCGGCGATTGAGGCCTTCGCGCGAATGCTCCCTCGCCCACCGAAGGTGACAGTTAACTCCTCCCCTGGAGCGGTGGCCTTCTATGAGAAGGTCGGCTTTCTGATTGCCGGCGCGTTGACTGAGCTCAAGGGCATACGCTTTGTTCCCATGGAGCGGGAACTCGGCGTCACGTCCTCGACGGCTCGGGATAGGAGCGGACCCTTTCCGAAGAGATGAGATCACGAAGATGTCGCCGAACAAGGCGTTACAGCGGACGGCGCCGCAGGCCGCCACTGAGCTATCGGGCGGCGAGGCGTGCGACGAACAGCGCGCCGCCTCCGATGGCGATGGCGGCGCTCAGGAGCTTGACGCCGCGGTCCCCGAACCAGGGCGCGTTTCGTGCGGCGAGCGTGAGGGGGAGCGCGATCGAGAGGACGGCGAGCTGCCCGATCTCGACGCCCAGGTTGAACGAGACCAGCGCGATCGGAATCTGGGCGCGCGGCAGCGCGATCTCGCGCAGGGCGCCGGCGAAGCCGAATCCGTGAATGAGCCCGAACGGGAAGGTGATGCGCCAGCGCTTGCTGGTGTCGGCGACGAAGAAGTTCTCGACGCCCACGTAGGCGATGGAGAGCGCGATGGCCGGCTCGACGAGGCGCGGGCTGGGGGCGAAGATCGAGAGCGCCGCCAGCGCCAGCGTGATCGAGTGCGCCAGGGTGAAGGCGCTCACCACGCCGATGAGCGAGCGCAGGCTTCCGCCCACGAGGATGAGGCCCAGCAAGAAGACCAGGTGATCGGCGCCGGTGAGGATGTGCTCGACTCCGAGCTTCAGCATCGACCAGGCCATCTGGACCCCGCTCGACGTCGGGCTGGCGTCGTTGAGCGTCCAGGTGGCGTGGGCCCGATCGAGCACCTTGACCTGCGCCTTGCCGGCGCGGAAGACGCGCGCCAGATGGCGGTGCCCCGGGGCCAGCGCGTCGAGAAGGGGCATGGTCAGCGTCAGGTGCCCGGGAACCTCGGGGCAGGTGTAGCGGACCTGGAAGACGACGCCCCCTTCGCCCTCCAGCGCCCAGGCCCGATCGAGCGATCCGGCGCAGACGTTGGCGTCGGCCTTGACGATGATGCCGCCGAGCAAAGCGGGCGCGACGGCGTCGCGGCCGGCGGTCAGCTCCTCGGTGGTGATCGCTCCATCGTGGTCGGTGTCGATCGCGGGGAGCAGGCGGGCCAGCTCGCGACCGGACATCCCGAGATCGCCGTAGAGCACCTTGCCGCTGAGGCGGTACTCGCCGCTGGAGACGCCGACTGCGTGGGCGAGGGCGACGCGCTCGGGCGCCAACACTGCCAGGGCGATCGCGGCCGCTGACAACAGCGCGGCGCCGCGGAGGGCTCGGCCAAGGAGCGTCGTCATTGGGCCATCCCCATCTCAGTGCGGCGGCAGCTGCGCGACCGGCGCGCTGGCCGTCGCCGGTGGGGGCGTCGCCGCGACGTAGGGCGCGTCGGTCAGCGTCCCCAAGAAGGCGACGATCGCGTCGATGTCGTCGTCGTTGAGCGGCGGCGGCGCCCCCTCGCGCCGGTTGTAGACGGGGGCGTAGATGTTGATGTTGCCGTGGTACTTGGGAGGCACGTCGTCGAACCTCTGGCCCGGCGGGTAGATGCGGTCGGGCGCGACCGCGCGCAACGCGTAGAAGGCCACCACGTCGCGCAGCTTCTTGTACCTGCCGGCGTGCCCGAAGCTGTCGCGCACCGCGACGTTTCGCAGCGACGGGGTGCGGAAGCTCGAGCACCACTTTTCGTCGTTCGACGGGGTCTTGGCGTTCTTCCGCTCGCAGAGCCCGAGATCGAAGGAGGCGGGATTCTCGTTGCCGGGCAGCTCGCGGTTGCGGGGGACGGCGACGGCGTCGTAGCCGTAGTCGGTGAACATCGACTCCGCCGGGTTGCTCGAGGTCTCGGCCAGGCGGTGGCAACCGGAGCAGGCGCCGCTGCGTCGGTCCTTGAAGAGCTCGAGGCCGTGCTTCTCCTGCGCCGTCAGGGTCGCCTGGCCGCGCACGTAGGCGTCGTACTTCGAGCTGGTGGGCGTCATCTCGTCGCTCGTCAGATAAGCCTCGAGCGCCACGCCGACGCCGCGCACGACCGCCTTCGGATCCGAAGCCGGCCCGAGGGCGGCACGGAACTCCTTGGCGTACGGCCCGCGCGCGATCTTGTCGGCGAGACGTCGTGGCGTCCCGGCGTTCATCTCGTCGGGGTTGAAGAGCGGCTGTTGCACCAGCTCCGCCAGGCTGTCCGAGCGCCCGTCCCAGAAGAACCCGCCGCGCGGCTCGGGCGCGGGGGCCTCGTCGTCCTCGAAGTAGTGAAACGCGGGGACGTACCGCATGTAGAGGACGGACGGCGTCGAACGCCGCGCGTAGTGCCCCGCGCGGCTCCCCAGCGGGACGCCGATGTGGGAGCCGTGGGTTCCGGAGAAGGCACGCGCCGGATCGTGACAGCTCGCGCAGCTCGTCCCGGGCGGCTCTGACAGGCGCTCGTCCGCGAAGATCTTCTTCCCCAGCGCGACGAGGACTGGATTGTCGGGCGGTCCCTGGCGGGGCGGAACCGGGAGGACATTCGTGCGGCGGGCCGGGATCACCGGCGAGCGCGGAAGGTTCGGGATCTTCGCCGCCGCAAACGCCTCTGCGATGGTCGGCTTCGGCGCGGGCGGAGGCGTGCCGTTGTTGCACGCCGCCAGCGCCAATACGAACACGGCGGCGCCCACATTGGCCAGGCGCCGCCGGGATGCTGCTTCTTTTTTCAGATTGCGCCTACGGGATGTTGTCGTAGCTGCCGACCACGTTGCCGCTGCCGTCGGTGCAGGTGATCTGGCTGCCCGGCGTGCTGTCGCAGGTGCCGCTGCAGGCCACCGGAGGCGCCATCGTGCAGACCGCGATGAGGGTCCCGTTCGTGCGATAGGAGCTGAACTTCCAGTTCTTGGCCCCGACGGCGCCGACGCGGTCCATGACCATGAAGCCGAACTCCTGCGAGTAGGCGAAGGCGTTGACCACCGTGCTCGGCGCCGGCAGGTCGCTGTTGGGGTCGAACACCGCCGGGAGCGCCGAGTCCAGGTTATCGCCGCCGTTGCCGGCCACGAAGGTCGCCGGGTGGTTGCTGGAGAAGTTGAAGGCCTGGAAGTCGTGCACGTGGCCGTGCATGGCGATGGCGGTGTTCGGCGGGTAGTAGTTGCCCGGGAAGGCGGCGTTCATGACCGACTGCAGGCCCGGGCTGCCGACGGTGGGCGGGTTCGCCGCCGTGTAGCCGAGGACCGGGTGGTGGACGGCGAAGATGTTCAGGAAGTTCGCGCTCGACAGGCCGGCCGCCTCTGCCAACTCGCTCGTGTAGGGCTGAAACGCCGGGGGCGAGTAGGCCGTCTTCTGCACGTTCGAGGAGTCGAAGGTGACGAACTGCGTGTCGCCGAACGAGACCGCCCACGGGTCGTTGAAGTTGCCGGCGTTGTCGTTGGCCGGGTCGTCACAGGTCTTCACGTCGCTGGTGTCGAACGGGTTGATGTCCAAGTACCGGTACCAGCCCTGGCCGGCGCGGTTGCAGACCTCGTGGTTCCCGCGGACCATCACCCAGGGCGCCGCCGCCAGCAGGGGCGCCGCCGGCGCGAAGAAGTCAGCCGTCCAGGCGTCCGACCCGTAGCCCCAGGGCTGTCCGGCGCAGGCGGTGTTGCCGACCGGGCAGGGGTTGTCGCGGTACTCGTAGTCGCCGACGTGAAGCACGAGGTCGGGCTGCATGGCGGCGGCCGCCGAGGCGATGACCGGGAAGGGCCACTGCGCCTCATCGCCGCAGGCCTGGAAGACGTTGCCGATCGAGATGCGGCACCCGGTGTCGCCGACGATCACCACGCGGTTCACGACCGGCTTCGGCAGCGGCAGGTTGATGCCGGCCACGGTGGCCTTGGTCGCCCCCGCGGGGACCAGGAATTCGCAGGTCGTCGTGGTGAAGACGGCGGGCTTCGAGTTGCCCGAGGTCATCGCCGCGGCCAGGGTGGTGTCGGTACTGGTCGGCCGGCTCGGCTCGGTGGCCGGCAGCGCGCGGACGGTCATGGCGCTGGTAACCCCATCGACGGTGATTGACGGGCACGCGGTGTACGGCGTGAGGAGCCGCGCGATGGCCTGGTTGTTGGCCCCCATCTCGAGCCACGCCGTCTCGGCGAGCGCGGCGTCGGACGGGCAGGTGAGCGGCAGGCTGAAGCTGCCGTTGCAGCCCGCATCGCCGTCAGAGACGGTGAGCGTCAGCGTCGCAGTGCCGGGCGCCGTGCAAGTCAGCGTGGGGTTCGCCGTCGTGGCGCCGCTCAACGTGCCGGAGGTCGTCGTCCAGCTGTAGCTGAGGGGCTGCGGGCCGCTGTCCGGATCGTCGGCGGCGCTGGCGATGGAGATGACGTTCCCCACCGGCGGATTGGCGCTGACCGAGTCGACGTTCGGGCAAACGTTGATCGTCCCGTTCACCATGATGCTTCCGGTCTTGGGGGCGCTGTGGCAGTCGATCGCCAGAGCCACCGAGGTCGTGGCGCCCGCGGCGACGTTGAATGGCACCGAGGTGCCCGCGCAGCTGGTCTGGCCGTCGACCGACGTTCCAGTCAGCGTGAGCGAATACCCCGTGCCGGCGGCGATCCCGCCGATGACGGCGCTGACCGTCGACGAATTCGTGACGTTGATCGTCCCCGTGTGGGTCGACGGTCCAGTGATCGAATAGGCGAACGAGTTGACCGTGCCTCCGCCCTGGAGCAGCAGCGCCACGGACCCGGTCGGGCCGGTCGACGTGCCGCCATTGCTGCCCGACGGAACGCCTTCGCAGCCCAAGAGCGTCGCGAGCCCAACGACCGCCACGAGATTCAACGCCAGGTTCCTTCGATCAAGTTTCAGCACGTTCGCCTCCGAATGAGAGTTCAGGTGTCGGGAGATCCCAGACCCCGCTATTCAGGAGACGTGCCAAGCTCGCCGGGCGCTGGATCCTCGCTTGCGGCCGAGGTCTTTCGTTTTGGCGCTGACGCTCCGAAAAGCGAAGTCTCCGAAAACCGAACGGATCGTTCCGATTTTCGGTCACCCGCCACGGCGCCTCCATTTTCAAGCCTTGGCGACGATCTGCAGGGTGCGGCGGACGCGCTCGAAGACGTCGAGCTGGGCGCCGCGCGGCGGCTCGCTGTCGGCGGGAACGCGGCGGGTGTAGATCCCCTCGGCGTCCATGTCGTAGGCGAAGCTGTTGTCGGCCAGCGCCGGCTCCAGCACCTCCTGGCGGATCTGGTCGCGCAGCGCGGGGGCTTCGACCGGAAACATGATCTCCACCCGGCGGTGGAGGTTGCGCGGCATCCAGTCGGCAGACGACAGGAAGAACTCTTCTTCGCCGGGCGGTCCGAACACCAGGACGCGCTCGTGCTCGAGGAAGCGGCCCAGGATCGACATCACCTGGATGTTCTCCGACACGCCGGGGATGCCGGGGCGCAGGCAGCAGACGCCGCGCACGCAGAGCGTGATGGGGACGCCGGCGCCCGAAGCGCGGTAGAGCGCTTGGATGACCGGCACGTCGACCAGCGCGTTCAGCTTGGCGAAGATGGCGGCCGGCTGGCCGGCGCGCGCCCGCTCGGCCTGTGCCTCGATCTTGGCCAGGATCGCGTCGGCCAGCGCGGTCGGCGCCACGGCCAGCTTGCGGTGGCGCGCCTTCTTGGAAAACCCGGAGAGCCCGTTGAAGAACTCCGACAGGTCCTCGCCGAACTCCGGATCGGCGGTGAAGAGGCCGAGGTCGGTGTAGAGGCGCGAGGTCCCTTCGTTGTAGTTGCCGGTCGCGAGGTGGACGTAGCGGCGCAGCCCTTCCCCCTCGCGCCGCACGACCAGCGCCGCCTTGGCGTGCGTCTTGAGCTCGGCGTGGCCGAAGAAGACGTGCGCGCCGGCCCGCTCCAGCGCGCGGGCCCAGGCGATGTTGTTCTCCTCGTCGAACCGCGCCTTGATCTCCACCGAGACGGCGACCTGCTTGTGGTTTTCGGCGGCGCGGATGAGCGACTTCACCACCTCGGCATTGGAGCCGGTGCGGTAGAGCGTCATCTTGATCGCCAGCACGTCGGGATCGTCGGCTGCCTGGCGCAGGAACGACAGCACGGGCCCGAACGAGTCGTAGGGGTGGTGCAGCAGCAGATCGCCCTTGCGGATGAGCGCGAAGAGATCCGCCTTGTCGCCGAGCTCGCCGGGGAGCCGCGCCACGAACGGAAGGTCGCGCAGGTCCGCCCGCGCGAGCCCGGTCACCGACATCAGGGCGCGCAGGCCGAGCGGGCCCGACGACTCGTAGACGTCCTCCTCGTCGATCGACAGCTTTTCGATGAGGAGGCGCCGCACCCGGTCGGGGATCCCGGCCGCGACCTCCAGCCGCACGCAGGCGCCGAAGCGCCGGCGGCGGATCTCGCGGTCGACGATCGAGAGGAGATCGTGGGCCTCGTCCTCGAGGATGTCGTAGTCCATGTCGCGGGTGACGCGAAACGGGTAGGTCCCCAGGATCTCCATCCCGGGGAAGAGATCGTCGAGGTTGGCGGCCAGCAGCTGCTCGAGCGGCAGGAAGTCGTGCGCGCCGTCGACGGCGCCAGGGCGGCCTGCGTCGAGCTGTCCGAAGGTCTCGAACGGGACGAAGCGCGGCAGGATCTCCGGGACCTTGATGCGCGCGAACTTCCGCTCCTTCGTCTCGGGGTCGCGCGCCTCGACCGCCAGCGACAGCGACAGGTTCGAGAGGAACGGGAAGGGGTGCCCCGGATCGACCGCCAGCGGCGTCACCACCGGGAAGACCGAGCGGCGGAAGTACTTGCGCGCCGACCGCTTGGCCTCGGCGTCGAGCGAGCTCCAGTCGTGGATCCGGACGCCGCGCGCGGCCAGCGCCGGCAGGAGGTCGCCGGCCAGCACCGTCGCCGCGGTCTCCAGCTGCCCACGGACGATCTGGCTGATGCGGGCGAGCTGCTCGCGGGCCGACAGGCCATCGGGGCTGGCCTCGACCAGCGCGGCGGCCTCCAGCTGCTCGTGCAGGCCGGAGACGCGGATCATGAAGAACTCGTCCAGGTTCGACGAGTAGATGGCCAGGAACTTGAGGCGCTCGAGCAGCGGCCAGCGCGTGTCGCGAGCTTGCTCCAGCACCCGCGCGTTGAACGCCAGCCAGGAGGTCTCGCGGTTGATGTAGAGCGCCGGGTTCGCCAGGTCGAGCGGGAACGGCGTGGGGGGGACGACCTCCGCGGTCTCCCCGGTTTCCGCCGTCTCCGGCGTTTTGGCGCTCTTCAACTGGGCGTCGTCTTTCGTCGAGCTTTGCGCAGGTTGCATGATCGCCTCGGGGCTGGCGAGCCTACGCCCGTCGCACCGTCTTCATGTCGCAATCGCGTGACATTTGGCGGTCTGCGGGGGCTCGGACGGCTTGCCGGGCCGGGAGCGATCGCCTACCGTTCACGGATGTCGCTGCACGACCTCTCCGCCGAGACGATCGACCACAAACCTCAGCCGCTGTCGGCCTACCGGGGGCAGGTCTTGCTCGTCGTGAACACCGCCTCCGAGTGCGGCGCCACGCCTCAGTACGCGGGCCTGGAGCGGCTCTGGCAGGAGTACCAGGGGCGGGGGTTGGCGGTGCTCGGCTTTCCCTCCAACGACTTTGGCGCGCAGGAGCCGGGGACCGAGGCGGAGATCCAGAGCTTTTGCAGCACCAACTACCAGGTGACGTTCCCGCTCTTCTCCAAGGTCGGAACCAAGGGCCCCGGGCAGTCGCCGGTCTACGAGTTCCTGACCGCCAAGCACGGCGAGCCGAAGTGGAACTTTCACAAGTACCTGGTCGGCAAGAACGGCGAAGTGATTCGCGCGTTCGCCACCAACGTCGAGCCGGACGACGCCAGTCTGCGCGCCGCCATCGACGCGGCGCTGGCGTCTTCGACTTAGTCTCGTTTGAACTAACCTAAGGTGAAAAATATGCAGGCAGCACGTGGGAGCGCTATCGGCCTTCTGGGGGCGATCGCGATGGCTCTGGTTTCGGTCGGGTGCAGCGACGCGGTTGCGCCGCCGACCGGCGCGGGCGGTGCGGGCGGCGCGGGTGGAATGGGCGGCAGTCCGGTGACGGTGACGCCGGTCACCATCTCGACCGCCACGCGCACGCCGCGCACCACCACCTGGTCGGTCAACTACTGGACCTGGACGCCGACCTACGGCAACGACCTGCCGGGGACCGAGTCGCTGGTGTCGGCGATCGCGCCGACGTACATGCGGGTCGGCGGCTACAACAACGACGCCAACAGCCCCGATCCTTTCGACGACGCGCAGCTCGACGCGATGGTGACCTACGCGCGCGCCGTCGGCGCCGAGCCGATCCTGCAGGTGCCGCTGCTGGCCGACACGGCCGGCAACCCGCCGACGGCCGCCACGGCGGCGGCGATGGTCGAGTACGCCAACGTCACCCAGCGCTATGGCCTGAAGTACTTCTCCATCGGCAACGAGCCCGACATCTACGACACACCCGGCCAGCCGAGCTGGCCGGCGATGATCGGTTACACCACCGACGACTACTGCGCCGCGGTGACCGCCGACGTGACCGCGATGAAGGCGGTCGATCCGACAATCAAGATCGTCGGGCCGGACCTGGCCTACAAGTACCAGCAGGGCAACCCCGGCAACGATTGGCTGACCCAGATCCTGCAGACCTGCGGGGAGGAGTTCGACGTCATCTCGATCCACCGCTACCCGTTCGAGGCGGCGGCGGCCACGCTGCCGTCCGTCGCGGCCGATCCGGTCGCCTTCCGGCAGGTGATGACCTCGGTCTACGGGATCCTGCAGACGACCGGGCAGGGGGCCAAGCCGCTCGCGCTCACCGAGATGAACGTCGTCTACGACGCCACCGGCTGCGTGCTGGAGGGGTCGCCGGGGACGGTCGGCTCGGCGCTCTGGATGGCCGACATCCTCGGCTCGGCGATTGGCCTCGAGCTCTGGACCTCCGCCGTCTGGGACATCAGCGACGACAACGCCTATTCGCTGGGCCTCATCGGGCTGCCGCCGGGGCACGTGCCGCGGCCCGAATATTATGCCTACGCGCTCTACGCCGGCCACTTCGGGCCGACGGTGTTGCCGACGCTGAGTGGTTTTCCGAGCGGTGTCTCCGCGTACGCCAGCCGTGACGCCGCCGACGACGCGACGGAGGTCATCGTCATCAACTGGAACACGGCGCCGGTCGCGTTGCAGTTTCAGGTGACCGATCTGACCATCGCGCCGGCCGCGCCGACCTACCTCCTGCCGGCGGTCTCGATGGCGGCGGTCGAGATCAAGGACACCAGCAAGTCGACCGCCTGGCTCTACGGCGAGGACCAGCGGCGCGCCTCCGTCGGGCCACAGGTGATCGCCCAGGGGACGGCGCCTGCCCCCGGCGTCGACGGCGGCGCGGCGGGCAGCGGCGGCGCCGGGAAGACGGTCGGCGACAACTGCCCGACGACCGACGGCGGCATCGTCTGCCCGACGATCGTGGCGACGAGCCCGATCATCACCGCCGGCGGGATGGCCCATACGGCGGCGCCGCTCTTGACCTTCGGATCGGCCGAGGACGCCTGGGGCTCCTACAGCTACGCGGCGGCTGGCCAGACGGCGCCGACCGTGGCGGTCACCAGCGACGGCAACGGAATTCAGATCAGCGGCGGCTTCGTCGCCCCGGTGACGGCCGACGGCAACTACGAAGGGGTGGGGCTCTACTACAGCAGCGCGAGCTGCCTCGATGCCACCGCCTACACCGGGATCCAGTTCGACTTCTCGGGGACGCTGGGTGGCTGCGCGATGCAGCTCGGCGCCTCCTTCAGCGGCGACTCGAGCCAGAGCGACGGGACCCGCGGCGCCTGCAGCGGGACCGATTCGACCTGCTACGGCCCCTCCTTCGACGTGACGGCCAAGGCGCTCGCCGCCACCCCGGCCTCGCCAACGATCAAGGTCCCGTTCACCTCGCTCGCCGCCGGAACGCCGATCTCGACGCTCGACCCGCACACCCTCATCGACGTGCAGTGGCAGCTCACCTCGCCGTCCGGCGCGACCGACGGCGGCGCCTGCTCCGCCAACTTCACCGTCGAGAACGTCAGCTTCTACTAAGCTAGCGGCCGTAGATCGACTTTTTGTGCAGCGGGCGCGAGACCGCGGTTGCGGTGGCGGTGGCGATGAAGAGCGGCAGCACGATCGCGTAGTCGCCGGAGAGCTCGAAGCCGAGGACGCTGGCCATGATCGGTGCCCGGGTCGTCGCCGCGATCGCGCCGGCCATGCCGCAGAGGACGTAGCCACCGGGGAATCCGGGCGCGTGCCACACTGAGCGCGCGGCGGCGCCGACGATTCCCCCCATCGCGGCACCGAGGAACAGCGACGGCGTGAAGACGCCGCCCGGGCTGCCCGACGAGACGGTGGCGGTGGTGCCGAAGGCCTTGATCACCAGCAAGAGCGCCATCATCCCCACGCCGAGGCGCGCGTCGAGCATGAGCTGGATGACCTCGTAGCCGTTGCCGGTCACCTCGGCGAAGCGGAGCGCGCAGAGGCCGACCAGCAAGCCGCCCAGCGCGCCGCGCGCCGCCGGCGGCAGGGCGAGCCGCCCGAACGCGCGGCGCCCGAGATCCAGCAGCGCGATGAAGCCGGCGCCCCCGATCCCGGTCGCGACGCCGAGCGCCAGGTAGCCGAAGAGCTCGCTGTGCGCGGCGAGCGAAAAGCTGCGCAGGCCATAGAGCGGCCCGGGTCCGAGCGCCCAGCGGCTGAGGAGCGTGGCCACGGTGACGGCGATCAGCGCCGGCTGGGCCAGCTCCAGCGCCGTCGTCTCGGCGACGATCTCCACGACGAACAGGACGGCGGCGATCGGCGTGTTGTAGGCGGCCGCGAACCCCGCCGCGGTGCCGGCGGCGATGAGCGTCCGGACGCGCCGCGGGTCGAGGCGGACCCGGCGGCCGACTTCGGAGGCGATCGCTGCGCCGAAGTGCAGCAGCGGACCCTCGCGCCCCAGCGAGCCGCCGGTGGAGATGGCGGCGAACGAGGCGCCGGCCTTGACCAGCGCAGCCGGCACCGAGATGCGGCTGCCGGCGATCGCGACCGCTTCCATGATCTCGGTCATGCTGCGTCCGCCGCCGATCCAGGCGGCCAGCGCCGCCGCCACGGCGCCCCCCGCCGCGGGGACCAGCACCCGGAGCGGCGGTGAGAGCCGTTCGAACGCCAGGAGGACGTCGGGCGCCCGATAGAGGTGGACGAACACCGCCGCCTGGGCGGCGCGAAACCCGATGGCGAACCCGCCCGCCAGCACGCCGACCACGACGGCCGCCGCCCCGACGTGGAGCGGGAGCCGGACCTGGTGCAGGACTATCCGAAGCCGGGCGTGCGTCCGGCCAATTTGCACCTCAAACGGCTGAGGTCAATGCCGCTCAGCGGGCGGCGACGCTCTTGCCGCCCCAGCGGGCGAGCGCCGCGCGGATCTCCGACTCCGGGAACAGGGGGTCGCCCGCCTTGAGCCCCAGCTCGAGCGCGTGCTCGGCGGTGGCGCCCAGCTGGCCTTGCCCGGGATGGCGAAGAGCGCGTAGGTCCCGGCGGGCACCGCGTTGTCGCCAAAGGTGACGTCGCGGCTGAAACGGACCTTGGTCGCCTGGTAGACGCCCAGCGACCGGAGCTTGTCGAAGGGGACGAGCGCGCCCAGATCTTGCGCCCGGCGACCGCGGGGCTGCCGTACTCGACCGCGATCTCGGTCAGGCCGACCTGCTGCGAGATCTTGCCGACCGGGCTCTCGCGCGGCAGCTCCAGATTTGCGACGGCCAGGCCCTGGGCGGCCGAGGCCGGTGCGCCGGCGAGGCCGGCGATGACGATCGCCGCCTAGAACGAGAGAGTTTTGCCGGTACGCATGACGGGCGAGCCTACCGGCGGGGCCCGGGCGCAACACGTTTCAGTTCAGTTACGAACTGATGACAGTCGGCGGAAATCCCGCGAATTTCAGCGGACGCAGCGGACCAGGGCCGCGGTCTGACCGTACTCGGTGAAGCCGTCCTCGTAGTTGATGTTCCAGGGGTCGTGGGCCGTCGCGCTCATCCCGGCGTAGAGGGTCGACGACCAGTAGGGGGTCGTCGCGGCGGTGCCGGCGAACGTCGTGGTGTCGATCGCGGGCGACACCTTGCTGATTGGCGGGACCTCGTCGACCAGCGTGGAGAGCTCTTTGATGCTCGGCGTGCGCCAGGTGTGGCCGTTGAGCCCGAGGCCGCTGCAGGTGGTCTGCGCGGTCGCGAAGTCGGTGGTGGCGGTGGTGGCGGACGTGGCCCAGATGAGCTTGGTGTCGACGTCCTGCACCTCGCCGGTGGCGACCGAGACGTAGCGCGGGCTCGGCAGCGCCCCCTCGTCGGGCGCCGACACGCAGCGCGCGTACTCGGCGTCGGTGCGGCTGCCGGCGTTGCTGGTCAGCCCCTCGGAGAAGTTCACGATCCAGGAGTCCTGCGGCTTGGTCGCGATCTGCGAGACGACCCAGGGAGACGACGTCCAGTGGTACTTGCCGCCGGGGACGCCAGGGAAGGAGGTCGTGTTGATCGCCGGGCCGGTGCGGGTGAAGTCGACCAGCGAGAGCAGCTCGATGCGCGTCGGCAGGCGCCAGCTCCGTCCGGCCAGCGTCAGCGTCGCGCAGTAGTTGATGGCGTCGCACCAGGCGAACGCCTGCGAGGAAGTAACCGCCTTCTGCCAGACCAGCTTGGTGACGTTGTCGGTGACGGTGCCGTCGCCGTCGTCCGTGTAGCTGGCGGGGTTGGGCAGCCCGGAGCTGGCCGGGTTCGGCATCGGCCAGCGCGCGTAGATGTACTCGGTCGGCGGCTGGTAGCTGCAGGCGGCGCCGCCGTCGACGGTCGTGGCGCCGCCAGCGCCGGTCGTGCCGGCGGAGCCAGTCGCGCCTCCCTTGCCGGTCGCTCCTCCGCCGCCGCCAGAGCCGGTCGTTCCACCTTTGCCGGTCGCTCCCGCGGCGCCGCCGGTGCCGGTCGTGCCGCCCGATCCTGTCGTTCCCCCGTTGCCCCCGTTGCCGCCCGATCCTGTGGTGCCGCCGCTGCCGGTTGCGCCGCCCGTTCCGCTCGAGGCTCCGCCCGTTCCGCTGACGCCGCCCGATCCGGTCATGCCACCCGAGCCGGTCGCGCCACCCGAGCCGGTCGCGCCACCCGAGCCCGCCGCGCCACCCGAGCCGGTCGCGCCGCCCGAGCCGGACGACGAGTGCCCGGCGCCGCCGCCCGCGGCGCCGTTTCCGCCGGAGCCTGAACCGCCACCGGAGCTGCCACAGGCTCCGAGCACCAGAGCGGCAGAGAACGCGGCGAAGCGAAATCGGGGCGCTTTCATCGGAGCCTCCAAGCTGCGCGGCCGGACGGCCCGCGCGCGGAGGCGAGTATATATCCGGAGCGCCGAATACTAGGGGCGATCTGCCCCTTCGACCTTGCCGGCGATAGCCCCCCCGATCGAGGGCGCCGACCCGGCGGCGGCCGCCGGCGCGCGCTCGTTGCAGACGCAGGCGGGGCAGGCGGGCGCAGGCCGTGCGGCCAGCTCCTTGACCGTGCCGGCCAGCGCCGAGAGCGCTACACCGGCTTCCGCCAGCTTGTCGTTCGCCGCGGCGAGCTTGTCGTCGGCGGCGGCCGCCCGCCCGTCCACCTTGCCGAGCGCGTCAGCGAGGGCCCGCACGTCACCGGGCAGACCCTTCAAGCTTCCGACGTCGGTCGCCAGGCCACCGAGGCCGCGCGCGATCGCCTGCGCCTCGGTGCTGAGCGCCACCGTGCTCTCTTCCGAGCGCTGCAGGTGCTCGGAGATCACCCGTCGCTCGCGCCCGACGGCGTCGTCCATGTGGTTGATGATCTCCGAGGCTTTGGCTTGCTCCGCTGGCGGCAGCTTGTCGATGAGCTGCCGGATCGCGCCGGCCGTCTCGTGGATCGACGACAGGTTCTGCCGCTGGTCGTCGAGCGCTCGATTTTCGTCGGCAGAGCGCTGCGCGAGATGACAGAACTGCAGCGCCGCCAAGGCGCGCTCGCTCGACCGCTTGTCGGCGTCGCAGTAGATGTAGAGGCTGCCCGCCGCGACGAGCAGCCCGATGCTGCCGCAGAGGAGCGTGAAGTAGCGGACGGGGTGCGAGCGGTAGCGATCGACGACCGCCTGCAGCCGCTCGCCCATCCCGCGCGCGTCGCGCCGCGCCGAGAACAACATCACCAACCGTTCGAGGTAGCCGATGCCGGCCAGCGAGACGATGGCGACGGTGATCGCCACCAGCCAGGGTTGCAGGCGGGCGATGCGGTGCTGGACCGCCGCTTCGCGGGCCTCCACGCGCGGGAGATCGGCGGGCCGCCCGTCGATCGTGCAGCCTCCCTCGCTGAACCGGATCTCGCCTGGCCCGGCGCAGCCGGCCGTGACGGCCATCAATGCGGCGGCGAGCCAGACGGCGTGGCTGAGGCGGGCGCGGCGCTGGGTCATGGCGTCTGGTCTTGCAGGGGTCGTTCCGGCGAGCGCGTCAGCCGGGCCGCCATCGGTCGGCGTCGCGCGTTCGGAAAACCGCCGGGAGGCCGCCGGCGCGATCATATTTTCGACGGTCGCGATTCCTTTGCGCCCGGCCTGACGCCCAGGCGATCCGGCATGGGGCTTGCGATGCATCGCGCAGAGGAGACGCATGTCGAACAGCCGGTCGAGCTCGGGGCTGATGCTGGCGCTGGGAGCGTTGCTCGCGGGCGGGTGCGCACCCGAGGTTCTCGCGATGAGCCTCGGCAACCCGGCGCGCGGCGGCAACGTCGACGGCGCGATGCAATCGTACGAGGTCCCGCCCTTCCGGCAGGAGCACCGTTACGAGGTGACGCTGGAGCGCTGGACGCCGTCGTCGCTGGCGTTCCGCATCCACCTGGTGAACGCCGACCGTTGCGGCCTCCCGTCGAGCTACGCCTTCGAGCTGATCGACGATCGCGGGCGCCGCTACCCGTTCCTGGCGGCGGGCGCCGTCCACGAGGGGACGGCTGAAGGACACCTCGGGGCCACGCTGCACGACGATGCGCTCGACGGCGCGTTCCCCATCTCGGTCGGCGCCGACACCCGGTTCGTGGTGGTGCAGATCCGGCCCATCGCCGACCGCGGCTGTACCGCCGTCGACTTTCGTTGGGACTTCCAGGCTTAGCTACGCGCCGCTGACCCGGAGAAGGTGATCCCACGCCCGCTGCGCGTCGGCAGCTCGGCGAAATGCCCGCGCGCGGCTGCCGCGTAGATCTCGAGCATGGACGAGGCAAAGAGGACGAAGCGCACGGCGGCCGGGGCGCCGTGCACGCGCAGGTCGGCCACCACCGTCCCCACGGCGATCTCGGCGGCCAGGGCAGCCGGAAAGCGATGGATGCCCGTCGCGATGGCTGGAATCGAAATGGACGCCAGACCGTGCCGGCGTGCCAGGCGGAGCGCCTCGGTGTGGGCGCTGGCCAGGTTCCTGGCCGCGGCGATCGGATCGTCGGCATAGACGGGCGGGTCGACGTGGATCACCTGGCCGGCGTCGAGGTCGAAGCCCGGCGTCAAGACGGCGCGTCCCGCCGAGAGCCTGCCCCCGGGGAGCTCGAGGGCCCCCCGGTGAAAGGCGTCCAGCAGCTGGGGCCCGGCGGCGCGCCGGATGGCGAGATCGACGAGCCCCGCCCCCGCCGGGTTGACGATGGCGTCGGAAACCTCGCGCGTGAGATCTCCGACCACGAATTCGAGCACCGCTCCCCGCGTCGGCCAGGTGCGGGGGTTGGCGCCGATGGCGCCTGCCAGGGCGGCGGGCAAGGGGTGCCGGTGGTCAGAGCTGACGGTGGTTGCGCTCAGGGTGGTTGCGCTGACGGTGGTTGCGCTCACGGGGGCCTCCTTGGAGACTGTTCTAGTATAATAGACATAGCGACGCAATAGTGAACACATCGGAAACTGTGCTCGGGCGGCGCGCTTCACACTTCTTCACAGAGGCGCACGAACGTTCTTAACGGGCGGTGCGTACCGTCGTCTCCGCGGGGCAATCGCGCTCCGCGACAACAAGGAGACGACAGATGATTGGATGTTTCATTTTCGGGAGCTTGGCGGCGATGGGCATCGCGCGGGCGATTCACCACCGGCGGTTTTACGGCGGCGGGTGCGGCGGCGGCTGGCATGGCCACCGGCACTGGCACGGCTGGCATGGCGGTGGTCCGGATCCGCGCGGCGGCTGGGGATCGTTCGACCACGAGGACCACGGCGAGTTCCGTTCGCCGTTCGCCGACGCCGACTTTCGCGGCCTGGGTGGGTTCGGGCGAGGAGGGATGGGGGGCGGCAAGCGGTTCTTCGTCCGCCGGATCCTGGAGCACGTGCGGGCCACGCCGGCGCAGGAGCGGGTCATCGGCGCCGCGGTCGAGGAGTTCCGCGACGAGCTGAAGAAGAACGTGGGGGGCGAGGGACGCCGCAGCCGCAAGGAGATCGTGGAGGCGCTCCGCCACAGCACCTTCGACGGGGTGCTGCTCGGCGAGCAGTTCGCGCGTCACGACACGATCTTGGAGAACGGGCGCAAGTCGTTCGTCGGCCTGGTCGCCAAGATCCACGACGCGCTCGAGCCGGAGCAGCGCGAGCGTCTGGCCGACCTCCTCGAGCGGGGGCCCCGCTTCGACTGGATGCGCGGGGGCTGGTAATTCTCCCACGCTAACGCTGGTAAGCTTCAATCGTGGCGTTGCGGGTCCTTTGCATCGACGACGACGTCCGCCTCTACGAGCTGCTGGCGGCCTACCTCGAACCGAACGGCGTGACGCTGGTGCACGCCGCCGATGGCGCGAAGGGGCTGGCGGCGCTCGCGGCGGACGTCTTCGACGCCGTGCTGCTCGACGTGATGATGCCGGGGATGGATGGCCTGACGGTCTGTCGCCGCATCCGCGAGACGAGCCGGGTGCCGATCATCATGCTCACCGCGCGCGGCGACGAGGCCGATCGGGTGGTCGGCCTCGAGCTCGGCGCCGACGACTACGTGCCAAAGCCGTTCTCGCCGCGCGAGCTTCTGGCGCGGTTGCGGGCGGTGATGCGCCGGGCGCAGCCGGCGGCGAGCGGCGCGGAGATCGTCCTCGGGCGGCTGGCGATTGACGTCGGCGCGCGCCAGGTGCGCGTCGGCTCGGAGCCGGCCGATCTGACCGGGCTGGAGTTCGACATCCTGCTGGCGCTGGCGCGGCGTCCGGGGCGCGTCGTCCCGCGCGAGACGCTGCTCGGCGAGGCGGGACGCCAGGACGTCACCGTCAGCGATCGGACCGTCGACGTCCACGTCTCGCACCTGCGGCGCAAGCTGGGCGACGATCCGAAGACGCCGCGCCTCATCAAAACCGTGCGCGGCGTCGGCTACGTGCTGTCGCCCGAGGCGGCACGCGACGCCGGCGGTGGCACGTGAGGCACGGTCGCCCTCCCCGCGGCGGTCCCGGCTGGCCGTCTGGTCCACACTGGCGCGGCCCCTGGGGCCTGTGGGCCGGCCTCGATCCGGCGACCCGCGAGCGGATCGTGGGCGAGATCCGGAACGCCTACGGCCAGCGCTTCGGTCGCCGCCACCCCTGGGACCGCGTGTTTCACGAGGCGATGGGGCGGCGTCCCGGCTGGCACCACCGCATCCGCTGGGAGCTGCGGCTGCACTATGGCGCGCACCTCCACCGGCGGCTCTTCCTCTGGTTCGGCGCGGCGATCTTCCTGACCGTGGTCGCCACGGCGACGGCGGCGCACTTCGGTCACGCCTGGCTGGCGGCCCACCGGCTGCGCGCGCTGCTGCTCTTCGGCGTGCCGGCGGTGGTCCTCTGGATGGCCGCGGGACGGGTGGCGCGGCGGATCGCGCGCCCGCTCTATGAGCTGACGCGGGCGGCGCAGGAGCTGGGCGCAGGGAACCTCAAGGCGCGGGTCGCGGCGGCGGGGTTCGGGTTCGACGAGACGGCGGTGCTGTCGTCCGCCTTCAACGAGATGGCGGCGCGGCTCGAGCGGCAGCTCGCCGACGAGCGCGAGCTCCTGGCGTCGGTCTCGCACGAGCTGCGCACGCCGCTGGCCCGCATCCGCCTGCTGGTCGAGATCGCCCGACAAGCGCCCGGCGATCGGCCGACCGATCCGGGCACGCTCGACGAGATCGACCACGAAGCGATCGAGATCGACGCGCTGGTGGGCGAGCTCTTGGCCAGCGCGCGGATCGAGTTCCAGGCCGTGGCGCCGAAGCCGCTCGACGCGGTCGAGGTCGCGCGCCGTGCGCTGGAACGCGCCGGCGAAGAGCCCGGCAAGCTGGTCGCGCCGCCGCCCCCGCTCCCGTTCGCCGCCGATCCGACGCTGATCGGGCGCGCGCTCGCCAACTTGATCGACAACGCGCGCAAGCACGGCGGCGGCCTCGTCGGCCTGTCGGTGCGCGCGGACGGCGCGCTGGTCCTGTTCGAGGTCGTCGATCGGGGACCCGGCTTCGCGCCCGGCGAGGAGAGCCGCGTGTTCGAGCGGTTCTACCGTGGCGCCGATCCCGACGCCGGGTCACACGGCTCGCTCGGCCTCGGGCTGGCGCTGGTCAAGCGGATCGCCGACGCCCACGGCGGCCGCGTGCACGCGGCCAACCAACCGGGCGGCGGCGCGCGTCTGGTCCTGGAGCTGCCTCTCTCGCCGCCGGCCCGCGCCTAGCTCAGCCAGGACCTCAAGCGGCGCGCCCGTTCTGACGACAGATCGGATTCGCACGACTCTATTTTTGGTGACCCGATGTCGGCGGGCCGAGGCACTTGATCCTCAGCGCCCAATCCGAAAGGCGAACGTATGCGCAGGGCAATGAAACAGATGTCTCTTAGCGGTCTGATGGGCGTCGGATTGGTGGCGGCGCTGGCCGCAGGTTGCGGCTTCAAGCCCGCCGCGCCCGAGGGGTTCGGCGCGGGCGGAACGACCGACGCCGGCGCGACCGGCGGCAGTGGTGCCACGGGGGGCAGCCGCGGCACCGGCGGCGCCCGGGCCGACGGAGGCGGCGGCACCGCACCGACGCAGTGCAACCCCTGCACCGACTTTCCGCCCACGCCGGTCATCGACATGCCGCCGGGCGGATCGGCGCCCCCTTCGGACGTCAGCACGACGTTCGGACCGGCGGGCACCGGCAGCGCGATCGGCGGTCCCTGCCTCCTCGATCCGGAGGATGGCTCGCTCTACCCGCGCAACTGGCTGCGGCCTCGGTTCGAGGTCACGCCGGGCGCCGGCGAGGACGTGTTCGAGATCCGCCTGCACACCGACATCGAAACCAACGATCTGGTCGTCTACACGACGGCCACCACCTGGACCATGCCGGCGGCAATGTGGACGGCGCTGTCGATGAACGTGGTCAATCATCCGATCACCGTCTCGGTGCGCGGGTTGGCCTCCAGCACCGGCACCGTCTCGCTGGGGCCGACGGAGACGATCAGCATCGCGCCGGTGGAGGCGCAGGGGACGATCGTCTACTGGACGACCTCCGGTGGCTCGGCGCTCAAGGGGTTCGCCGTCGGTGACGAGAGCGTGGTCACCGTCATCACGCCTTCCAACACGCCGGGGCAGTGCGTCGGGTGCCACAGCTCGACGCCGGGAGGCGAGTTCATCGGCTTCTCCAACAGCACCAGCACGACCAACGGCGATCCCTCGCACATCGAGATCCGCTCGGGCACCAATCCCGCGGTGCAGCCGTCGTTCCTGAGCGCGACCGCGATGACGTTGCTCCAGCGCGTCTCCCAGGAGCTGCCGGTCTTTTCGCCCGCACACTGGTCCGAGGGGGACTACGTGACGGTCTTCATGCACGCCGACAGCACCTCGGCCTCGGGGCAGAACACGCACCTCGAGTGGATCGATCTCGAGGCGACGTCGCAGACGCAGGGGATGGGCTGGGGCGAGTTCACGCGCACCGGCGATCCGAACCCCGCCGTCGCCTACCCGTTCATCAGCCACGACGGGACGAAGATCGTCTACGCCTCGGCGCCGTCGGCGAATCCGAGCGGCATCCTGCAGCACGGCGATCTCTACACCGTCGCCTGGGGCAACCGGATGGGCGGAACGGCGGCGCCGGTCTCGGGCGCCGACACCACGACGTATAGCGAGTTCTATCCCGCCTACTCACCCGACGACGCGCTCCTCGCCTACACCCGGCTGCCCGATGGCCAGAGCAGCTACGACAACCCCAACTCGGAATTTCTCGTCATCAACGCGGCCGGCGGGACGCCGATCCGTCACGTGGCGAACGATCCCGGGATGTGCCGCGGCAAGACCAGCCCCGGCATCACCAACAGCTGGCCCAAGTGGTCGCCGGTCGCCTCGTCGGCCAGCGGCAAGACGTACTACTGGCTCATCTTCTCCTCGACGCGCAGCGGGAACCCGCAGCTCTACGTCGCGGCGGTGGTGCAGGATGAGGTCGGTCTCATCACCACGACGCCGGCGCTCTACCTCTGGAACCAACCGGCCACGGAGAACAACCACACGCCGGCCTGGGACACCTTCTCGATTCCGCTCCCCTGAGATCCGTCCCGAGATCTCTGGTGTATCCAGGACGAGCTGATTTCGTCCCGTGGAAACCACTCCCTCTCCGTCGTGCCTCGCGCGGTCGTGCCTCGCGCGGTCGTGCCCCGCGCGGTCGTGCCTCGCGCGGTCGTGCCTCGCGCGGTCGTGCCTCGCGCGGTCGTGCCCCGCGCGCCCGCGCCGTTTCGACCGTGCTAGCGTCGAGCGACCGGTGGAGAGCCGCGTGGACGAAGTGGACGAAGTGGCATGGATGGCGGCGATCGCCGCGCACGGCGATCGGGCCGCGTTCGCGCAGCTGTTCCGTCGCTACGCCCCGAAGGTGAAGGCGCACCTCCTGGCGCGTGGCGCCGCGGCCGGCGCCGCCGACGAGCTGACCCAGGAGGTGATGCTGATCGTCTGGCGCAAGGCCGGGCTCTACGACACCGACCGGGGGAGCGTGGCGGCCTGGCTCTACACGATCAGCCGCAACTTTCTCTTCAACAGCATGCGCGCCGCGCGGCGGCGCAAAGAGGACCCGGGGACGGAGATGGCGTTTCCCGAGGCGGCGCCGCCGCCCACCAGCGAGCAGGCCTTGCTGGCGGCGGAGCAGGGACGGTCGCTGACCGCCTCGCTGGCTGCGCTTCCGCCGGAGCAGCGCGAGGTCCTCGAAGGGGCGTACTGGCGCGGGCAGACGCTGCAGGAGTGCGCGGACGAGCGGCAGGTCCCGCTCGGGACGGTGAAGACCCGGGTGCGGTTGGCGCTCGAACGGTTGCGCGGTCTCATGAAAGTCAGGAGCACGCAATGACGCCTCTTTCGTCCGGCTTTCATTCTCCGCCGACGCACCACGTGCCCGAGCACGGCCTGGTCGAGTACGTGGCCGGCGCCGCCACCGACGGCGCGGCGCTGGCCTTCGCCTGCCACCTTTCGCTCTGCGCGTCGTGCGCGGCGGAGGTGGCGGCGCTGGAGAGCGTCGGCGGCACCATCTTGGAGGCGAACCCCGGGCAGGAGCTGGCGCCCGGCGCGCTGGAGTCGGTGCTGGCCCGCCTCGAGGCGACCCCACGTCCGGCCGCGCCGCCGGCCGAGACCATCGCGGTCCCCGTTTTTCTCTCCGGGTGCGATCTGCCGGCGCCGCTCCTGCGCGCGTTGCCGCCCGTCGTTGGATGGCGCACGGTCGTCCCCGGGATGCGCGTGGTGGATCTTCCGCTCGCGCTCCCCGGCGGCGCCGTGCGGCTGGTCCGCTTCAAGGGGGGCGTGACGATCCCGTTCCACGATCATGGTGGCCCCGAGTACATCGTGGTGTTCACCGGCGCGCTCGAAGAACAGGCCAAGGACGACGGGCGCAGGTTCGGGCGGGGCGACGTCTCGATCCGGCTGCCGGGCGAGCGGCACGAACAGCGCGCGACGCCGGGCGAGCCGTGCGTGGCCCTGGTGGTGAACGAAGGCGCGCTGCGCCCGCTGACGTTGCGCGGGCGTCTGCTCCTGGCTATCGCGCGCGACTGAGGATTTTTCGGAGATTACGAGCCAGGCGAGATCCAAATCGAAATACCGCACCTACCTTGGGCGTCATCTGTTCTTTAAACAAAGCCTGGAGGGTGTGATGAAGCGATCGATGGGATTCAAGGGCGGTTGGTTGGCGGGGGCGCTGGCGGTCTCGCTGTTCGGCGCGTGCAGCTCGAGCTCGAACGGATCCGGAACAGGAGGTGCGGGGGGCGCCGCGACGGGCGGAACGGGCGGCGGGGCCGGAATGGCAGCCGGCGGGGCTGGTGGTGCCGCTGGGCCGCTCTACGTGAAATACGGCGCCGCGATCCCGACGGTCGTTGACGATGCGGTGGCCGGCCTCACCGCCGACTGCGAGCTGGCACCCTACTTCGCCGTCGTCGGGACGGCCGGCCACGACTCGGTGGCTCGTCTCAAGAGCTGTTTGCGGCTCCAGTTCACCGCTCTCTTCGGCGGCCCCGCGACCTATCCGGGCGTGAACGACAACGGGGACACCTGCGTCTCGATGACCACCATCCACATGGGGCTCGACATCCCCGCCGACAAGTTCGATCGCTTCGTCACCGATTTCGGCGCCGTGCTCAAGGCCGACGGCGTGGCCGACGCCGACATCACGACCATCGCCACCGCGGTCATGGGCCTGCAATCCCAGATCGTCTCCAGCACGCCGGTCGAAAAGAGCAGCTGCACCGACGCGGCGGCAGGGCAATAGCGATGACGGCCGCCGTCGGAGAAATGCGGGTTTCGCCGCCTCGTCTCGGGCGGCGGCGCCTGGTGCGCCTCGTCGCCACGCTGGCTGGCGCGGGCGCGCTCTTCGTGGGGGTGATGGGGTTTCTCCACACGCCCTACGGCCGGCCGCTGATGCGGCGCCTCGGAATGTCGTGCCCGGCGATGAAGGTGTCGCCGGTCGCGGCCGAGGCGGTGCGGCTGCGTGCCGTCGCGTCGCTGCGGACGGCGGTGCCGTCACCGGCGCGGCCGGCTCTCGGGCAGGCGCTCGATGTCAGTCGAGCGCCGGACGTGAACGGCTGGGTGAGGTCCCACGGCCTCGCCTGCACCGAGGAAGCGCGCCCTTCGCACGCGATCCGCTGCGCCGGTTTGGTCGGCCAGCCTCCCCCCGATCCCAAGGCGCCGCCGGTCGACCAGATCGTCTTCGCTTTCGCCCCGGACGGCAGGTTGATCAGCGTCGATCGGCTGCGCAGCACGCTCACCGCCATCGAAGCCTCGCGGCTCTTCGGTCAGGCGGTCCACGAGCTGACCGCGGCGCTCGGTCCGGGACAGCTGGTCGGTGACGCCACGCCGGCCTACCTGGGGGCGGGTTCGATGCACACCGCGAGGCTCGCCTACCGCTTTTCCGACTACCTGGCGACGATCACGGCGATGAACATCTCCGGCCGCATCGTGATGCACGAGCAGTACGAATCGGCCCGCGGCGGGTAGCTCGCCTTACCTAAACGACTTTTGCAGCTCGTCGAGGGCGGCGCTGCCGGGGCAGAGCTTCTGGTAGGGGACCTGCGACAGCGGCACCTCGGTGGTGCCGCTGATGTCGTGCATGTCGCGCGAGTTGGTGTCGACGAAGAACAGGCCGGTGGGGACCTCGCCCTTCGAGCGGTGGCGCTCCACCTCGTCGGCGGCCGACTGGCGACTGCCGGTGTCGTAGTCCTCGGCGAGCTTGCGCAGCCGGACGGTGCTGCCGTCGTGCAGCTTCACGCTGACCGCCGAGCCGGGCGCGTACTCGGTGGTGATCTCGGCGGCGTGGGGGACGAAGTCGGCGGCCACGAAGTCGGTCGAGATGACCGGCAGCATCCGCTTGCGCGTGTTGAGGTAGCTCTTGGTCGACCCCTCGTGATCGTTGAAGGTCACGCAGGGGGAGATGACGTCGATGAGCGCGAACCCCTTGTGTGAGAGGCCCGCCTTGAGGATCGGGACCAGCTGCCCCTTGTCGCCCGAGAAGGCGCGGGCCACGAAGCTGGCCCCCAGCTCCAGCGCCAGCGAGACGGGATCGATGGGGCTGTACTGGTTGGCCTCGCCGCGCTTGCTCTTGGTGCCGATGTCGGCCGAGGCGGAGAACTGCCCCTTGGTCAGGCCGTAGACGCCGTTGTTCTCGATCACGTAGAGCATGTCGAGGTTGCGGCGGATGGCGTGGACCAGCTGGCCGACGCCGATCGAGAGCGAGTCGCCGTCGCCCGAGATGCCGAGGTAGGTCAGCGAGCGGTTGGCGGCGTTGGCGCCTGTGGCGATGGAGGGCATGCGGCCGTGCGCCGAGTTGAAGCCGTGCGCGCCCCCCACGAAGTACGTCGGCGTCTTCGAGGAGCAGCCGATGCCGGAGAGCTTGGCGATCATGTGGGGCGGCCGCTCGAGCTCGTAGAACGCACGCACGATCGCGGCGGTCACCGAGTCGTGGCCGCAGCCGGCGCAGAGGGTCGACGGCGCCCCCTCATAGTCGCGGACGGTGAGCCCCAGCGTGTTGGGGCGCAGGTGTGGGTGGACGACCGCCGGCTTGGGTGAGGGCATTATCTGTGCTCCAGCTGGGCCAATTGAGCGGTGATGCCGTCGATGACGTGACGGCTCGAGAGCGGAAACCCGCCGTAGACCAGCACCGAGCGCAGCTTCTCCTTCGGGGCGCTGGTCTCCATAGTGAGCAGCGTGCGGAGCTGCGCGTCGCGGTTCTGCTCGACGACGAAGACGCGCTCGTGGGCGGCGAGGAACGCCTCCACCTCGGCGCCGAACGGGAAGCCGAGCACCCGCAGGTAGTCGGCGATGATCCCCCGCTCCGCGAGCGCAGCGACCGCCTCGCGCACCGCCGGGTCGCAGCCGCCGAGCGAGATGATCCCGAACGCGGCGTCGACCTGTTTGTGGAGGATCGGCGCCGGCACGGCCGCCGCGGCCGCCTTGTGCTTCTTGGCCAGACGGTCCATCACCTCTTGATACTCGTCGGGGACCTCGGTGTAGCCGCCCAGCTTGTTGTGTCCGGAGCCGCGCGTGAAGAAAGCCCCCTTGCTGTGCACGCCCGGCAGCGTCCGGGCGGCGACGTGGTCCTCGTTTTCGGGCGAGTAGCGGAAGAACTTGGTCATCTTCTCGAGCTCCGCCGCGCCGAGCACGCGCCCGCGGTTCGGGCGGTAGCCGTCGTCCCACTTGAGCCGCGGGCAGACCCAGTCGTTCATCCCGATGTCGAGGTCGGAGAGGACGAAGACCGGCGTCTGGAACCGCTCGGCCAGATCGAAGGCGGCCACCGCCAGCGTGAAGCACTCGCCTGGGTTGGCCGGGAAGAGGAGGATGTGCTTGGTGTCGCCGTGCGAGGCGTAGGCGCAGGCGAGGATGTCCCCCTGCTGCGTGCGGGTCGGCATCCCGGTCGACGGCCCGGTGCGCTGCACGTCGACGATCACCGCCGGGATCTCGGCGTAGTAGGCGAGGCCGATGAGCTCGCCCATGAGCGAGATGCCGGGGCCGGCCGTGGAGGTGAAGGCGCGGGCGCCGTTCCACGACGCACCGATCACCATCCCGATCGCCGCCAGCTCGTCCTCGGCCTGCACGATGCAGTAGTTGTTCTTGCCGGTCTCGGGATCCTTGCGGTACTCCGCGCAGAGCTCCTTGAACGAATCCATCACGCTGGTGGCCGGCGTGATCGGGTACCAGGCCGCCACCGTCGCGCCGGCGTAGAGGCAGCCGAGCGCGGTCGCCGTGTTGCCGTCGATCAGGATCCGATCGTCGGTGGCGTGCATCTTCTCCAGCCGGATCGGCAGCGGACATTCGAAGTTCTCGATCGCGAAGTCGTATCCGGCGCGCAGCGCCTTGTGGTTCGAGTCGCGCAGCGCCTTCTTCTTGGAGAACTTCTCCTCCAAGAGCTCGTCGATGACCCCCATGTCGATGTCGAGCAGCGCCACCAGCGTTCCGAGGTAGGCGATGTTCTTCATCAAGATTCGCTCGCGCGAGTCGGTGAAGATCGCATTGCACATCCTGGCCAGCGGCACGCCCAGGAAGGTGACGTCGGGGCGCGACAGCGCCGCGTCGAGCGGCCAGCTCGAGTCGTAGAGCAGCGCGCCGCCCGAGCGGACCTCCTTGACGTCGCGGGCGTAGGTCTCGGCGTTCATCGCGATGCAGAGGTCGTAGTCGAGCGCGCGCGCCGTGTGCCCCGATTTGCTGACCCGCACCTCGTACCAGGTCGGCAGCCCCTGGATGTTGGACGGGAACAGGTTCTTCCCCGAGACAGGGATCCCCATCCGGAAGATCGCCTGCATCAGCAATCCGTTCGCGCTCGCCGACCCGGTCCCGTTGACGTTGGCCAGCTTGAGCGCGAAGTCGTTGGTTCTAATCACCTGCCGCTGATGCACGGTTTTTGCCTCGTGGTCCTGCTTTGGGAAGAATGAGCTCCACCCGCGCCATGTCCCAGGCCGCCGTGGGGCAGCGCTCGGCGCAGAGGCCGCAGTGGACGCAGACGTCCTCGTCCTTGACCATCACCCGCCCGGTCTGCGGCAGCCCGCCCGACACGAACAGCGCCTGGGTGAGGTTCTCCGCCGGCACCGTCAGCCGCCCGCGCAGCTCCTGCTCCTCGCCGTTGGCGGTGATCGTCAGGCAGCTGGTCGGGCAGACGTCGACGCAGGCGTCGCACTCGATGCAGCGCTTGTCGGTGAACGCCGTCTGCACGTCGCAGTTCAGACAGCGCTCGACCTCGCGCACGGTCTGCTCGTGGTCGAAGCCCATCTCCACCTCGATCGACAGCTGCTTGAAGCGCTCCTTGAGGTCGACGTGCTTCATCTTCGCCCGGTGGGCGGCGTTGTAGTCGTTGCTGTAGCTCCACTCCGTGAGCCCCATTTTCTGGGTGACGAGGCTCATGTGCGCGGTGGGCCGCTCGGTGAGCGCGAGCCCCTGGCAGTGGTTGTGGATGGAGATCGCCGCCTCGTGTCCGTGCGCGACCGCCCAGATGATGTTCTTTGGGCCCCAGGCGGCGTCGCCGCCGAAGAAGACCCCCGGCCGCGTCGACGACATCGTCTTCTCGTCGACCTTGGGCATGTCCCATTTGCCGAACTCGATCCCGATGTCGCGCTCGATGTAGGGGAAGGCGTTCTCCTGGCCGATGGCGACGATGACGTCGTCGGCGGGGAGAATGATCTTCTCCGTTCCGGTGCCGGCGGCGGCCGGGCGCTCGAACTCCATCCCCACCAGCTTGCCGCTCTCCAGGACGAAGCGGGTGGGGACGTGGTTGACCAGGATGTCGACCTGTTCTTCTTCCGCGTCCTCCAGCTCCCAGGGCGAGGCCTTGAAGTGCTGGCGGTCGCGGCGGGCCATCACCTTGACGTCCTTGCCGCCGAGGCGACGCGCCGTCCGGCAGCAGTCCATCGCGGTGTTGCCGACGCCGATGATGAGGACGTGCTCGCCGATGGTGCCGATGTGATCGAAGGCGACGCTCTCCAGCCAGTCGATGCCGATGTGGATCCGCTCGGCCGCTTCCTTGCGCCCCGGAAGATCCAGATCCTTGCCGCGCGGCGCGCCCGAGCCGACGAAGACGGCGTCGAAGCGGTCGGAGTTCCCTGGCCCGAGCAGCGCCTTCAGGCTCTGCACCGGCGCGCCGTAGCGGACCTCCACGCCCATGTCGACGATCATGGCGATTTCTTCGTCGAGTACGGCGGCGGGCAGCCGGAAGCTGGGGACGTTCGTCCGCATCAGGCCGCCCGGGCGCGTGTTCTTCTCGAACACGACGACCTCGTATCCGAGCGGCATCAGATCGTTGGCCACGGTCAGCGAGGCGGGCCCGGCGCCGATGCAGGCGACGCGCTTGCCGTTCTTCTGCGCCGGCGCTTTGGGCAGCCGCGCGCTGACGTCACCCTTGAGGTCGGCGGCCACGCGCTTGATCCGGCAGATGGCCACCGGCTTCTCCTCGACGCGCACGCGGCGGCAGGCCGGCTCGCAGGGGCGATCGCAGGTGCGCCCGAGAATTCCGGGGAACACGTTCGAGTCGCGGTTGAGCAGGTAGGCGTCGTCGTAGCGCCCCTGCGCCACCATGCGGATGTACTCCGGCACGTTGGTGTGCGCCGGGCAGGCCCACTGGCAGTCGACGACCTTGTGAAAGTAGTCGGGGTTGCGAACGTCTGTAGGCTTCACTCGGACGAACTCACGAGCTGGACATAAGAAGGAGACGAGACATACGACCGGCGATCATGTGGAGCGGGGCCGGATCTACGCCCATGGAGGCGCGAACGCAAGCGGGGGCCAAGTCGCGGAAATGGTACCACGGCGGCCGCGGCAAGCCATTTTGTGCTGTCGGCCCGACCCGCGGGGGAGCTCGACCGGCGTCCCTGGCGTCCGGGGCGATTCCCGCGCAAGCTTCGCCCCGAACAACCGGGACGATACGTACGCCCAAAGGAGAACGTCATGGCGCTTCACATCGGCAGCTTGGCCCCCGATTTCGAGCAGGACTCGACCGAGGGGAAGATCAATTTTCACCAGTACCTGGGCGACAAATGGGGGGTGCTGTTCTCGCACCCGGCCGACTTCACGCCGGTCTGCACCACGGAGCTCGGCCGCGTCGCCAAGCTCAAGGGCGAGTTCGACAAGCGCAACGTGAAGGTGATCGCGCTCTCGGTCGACCCGCTCGCCTCGCACAAGGGCTGGGTGGGCGACATCGAGGAGACGCAGGGGACCAAGGTCAACTTCCCGATCCTGGCCGACGCCGACAAGAAGGTCGCCAAGCTGTACGACATGATTCACCCCGAGGCGAGCGACACCGCGACCGTACGCTCGGTCTTCGTGATCGACCCCAAGAAGAAGATCCGTCTCATCATCACCTACCCGGCGAGCGCGGGGCGCAACTTCGACGAGATCCTGCGGGTGATCGACTCGCTCCAACTCACCGACAGCCACTCGGTCGCGACGCCGGTCGACTGGAAGGACGGTCAGGACGTGGTGATCGTGCCGTCGCTGAAGGACCCGGAGATCATGAAGCAGAAGTTCCCCAAGGGCTGGAAGGAGATCAAGCCCTACCTGCGGATGACCCCGCAGCCGAACAAGTAGCGACCTCGGGGCGGCAGGATATGTCCTTGCCGCCCCCCCGTCCGTCGCCGCGGCGGGCGCTCGGCGCCGTCGGGCTCGCCTCAGAAGCGCAGGCTGAGGCCGGGGCCCCAGGCGACGCCGCGGTCGGTACGAATCGGCTCCGGAGCGAGCACCAAGCCGTTCGGCAAGCCCAGCCGCTGGGCGAGCGCCTGATTGTAGCTCTCGCTGGCCAGGTAGGCGTCGATCGGGCTGTAGACCACCCCGCCCAGCAACATCAAGAGCCCCAGCGTCAGCTCGCCCGAGTTGGCGCTGTCCGTCGTCGTATACCCGTAGGAATCGGCCGAGGTGTGGATGCTGTTGACCGCCACGGCCACCCCGCCGATGATCAGCGCCCAGGTGATGACCGCGCCGACGAAGTGATCGGCGTAGATGTTCCCTGCTCCGGGGAGCAGCAACGACAGCAGCACCGCGACGCCGCCGTTCTTGCGCTGCGCTTCGTATAGGAACATGGCGTTCGGATCCGGCCCGTAGCCGCTGCGGTAGGAGGGGCCACCGCTCCAACTCGATCCGTATCCGGGCGGCGGCGCATAACCCGGCGGGGGCGCGTAGGCCGGCGGGGGCGCGTAGGCCGGCGGGGGCGCGTAGCCCGGCGGGGGCGCGTAGCCCGGCGGGGGGGCGTAGCCAGGTTGGGGCGCGTATCCGGGCGGTGGCGCGTAGCCTGGCGCTGGCGCGGTAGGAGTTGCGCTCGCCGGCGGAGGTGCGGCGGCGGGCAGGGCGCCGGCGTTCGGATCGGCCCAGGCGCGGCTGGTGGCCGCGCAAACGAACACCAACACCAGGCCCGCAGTGAGTCGCATCGCGGACATCTTAATACGGTCGCGGCCGCGCGCTAAGCTGATCGCGCCAAGCGGGCGGCCGGGCGACGAAGGACTTAGGTCCGCGTCATGTCGACGGGCGCCGAGTCTTTGCCACCGTCATCGCTGCTGCTGCTGCTGCCACAGGCGATCGGAACGATCACCACGGCAAGGCCGAGAAGCATCCAAAACACGAAACCAGAAACTTTACGCATGGTTCCCTCGTCTCTCTTACGGGGCAGTATAGCGGTGGGTAAAGGTACGTCTAGGGCAATTGTTTGCCTGATTTCTGTCCGAGTATTTGCGGAAAAAGGCGCGCCTGCCCGGCGAGCCAGACCGGCAGCTCCGCGAGACCGCCCAGGGCCTGCAGCCGGGTTCCCAGATCGGGCCGGCCGTCGGTGAATGGGCCGGCGGCCAAGGCCCGCAACGCGCGCCAGGCCCGGCGGGTGCGGAACTCCGCGTGAACGGTGCGGGAGAGGGTCCGATAAAAGTCGCGCGAGAAGAGCCCCGGGAAAAGGGGATCGAGATCATCGCTTTCGCGCCAATTGCGCTTGTCACCGAGCTGGCCCCGCACGCGTTCGTGAAACCGGGTGCCCGGAAGAGGATAGCTGACGGAGATCCCGATCTCGTCCGGGGCGAGCTCGCGAATCAGCCGGCGGGTGAGCTCGATCTCCGGCCATCCCTCCTCCGGGTAGCCGAACTGCAAAAAGAAGCCGATGCGGACGCCGGCCGCGCGCAGGCGCGCCACGGCGCCGCGCACGTGATCGATGGTGATCCCCTTTTCCATCGCGTCGAGCACCGTCTGGGCGCCCGACTCGACGCCCAGCCAGGCCTCTACACAGCCGGCGCGGCGCAAGGCGGCGACGTTCTCGGCCGTCATCAGATCGGCGCGCGTCTGGCAAAGGAACGGCGTGGTCAGCTTCTCGCGGGCGATCATTTCGGCGAACGGCAGCAGCCAGCGCGCCTTGAGGCCGAAGATGTCGTCGCAGAACCAGAGGTGATCGGGGGCGTAGCGTTGGCGAAGAAGTCGAATTTCGGCGACGACGTTCTCCGGCGTGCGCGTGTGGTAGGTGTTGCCGTAGACCGGCTTCGCGCACCAGTTGCAGAGGTAGGGGCAACCGCGGGTGGTGTTCACGTTGAGCGAGAAGTAACCGTGGCGGCGGATCCAGAAGGCGCGGTAACGATCGACCTCGACCAGGTCCCAGGCGGCGAGCGGCAGCTCGTCGAGGTTCTTCAAGAGCCCGCGCGGCCCGGTCTTGCGCTGCATGCCGAGGTGACGGAACACCAGGCCGGGAATATCGTCGACCTTGGGCAGGGCGTCCGGCGCGGTGGCGTCGAGCCGCGCCGCCACCGCGCCCAGCGTCAGCTCGCCCTCTCCGACGATGACGTAGTCGGCGCCGGCGGCCAAATAAACATCCGGCGCGTCGGCCGCATCGTGCCCCGAGACGATCACCTTGGCCCCGGCGGCACGCGCCAGCCGGGTCATGGCGAGCGCCGCTTCGCGCATCCGCCCGAGGCACATCTTGGTGAACCAGTTGAAGACGTCGTCGTAGATCACCACCAGCGTCGGGCGGGCGCGCCCGAGCGCGGCGGAAAACCCGCTCACGTCGTCGTCGAGCATGGGGTCGAAGAGCGCGACCTCGTGGCCCTGCGCGCGCAGGTGCGCGGCGGCGGTGATCGTCGCCAGCGGCGGATACGGCTTCCCGATGGCGTGTTGCTTGCGGTCGAACCGCAAGAGGTGACCGTGGGTGAAGAGGAGGCGCCCCATTGGCTGACCTGCTGGCCTGCTGCGCGCCGAGTATACTCCGCGTCGTGACCGTCCTCGGCGGCGGCGCGGACGCGTTCGACGCGCTCGCTTCTCGCTACGATGCGCTGTTTTCTCCGGCCGCGAATCCGCTGGTCGCGCTGGCGCGCGCGCGGGTGCATGCGGCGCTCGGGAGGCACTTCGCGCCGGGGGCTGCGCTCCTGGAAGTCGGTTGCGGCACCGGCGAGGACACGCTGGCGCTGACCGAGCGCGGCCACACGTTGGTCGCGTGCGATCCCGCGCCCCAGATGCTCTCTCACGCCGAAGCGAAGCTGGCCTCCGTCGGCCGCGCCGGCGCCGTGCGCTTCGTGCAGGGGGGCGCTGCCGCGCTGGCGGCCGACTGGCCGACGCTCGGCGTGCGCGTCGACGGGGTCTTCTCGAACTTCGCGCCGCTCAACTGCGAGCTGTCGCTCGAGCCGGTGCGGCGGCTGCTCGAGCAGGCGCTGGCGCCGGGGGGGCGCTTCGTGGCGGTGGTGCTGCCGAAGGTCTGCCCGCTGGAGATCGCTCTTTTTCTGGGGCGCGGCGAGCCGCGGACGGCGTTCCGGCGGTTCCGGCGGGCGCCCGTCGCCGACGTCGAGGGGAAGACCTTTCCGATGCGCTACTACGGCGCGGGCGACTTCGATCGGGCGCTGGGGGCGGGATTTCGCCGCCTCGAGACCCGTAGCCTGGGGCTCTGCCTGCCACCGCTCAGCTTCGGGCCGCAGATGGCGCGCACCCCGCTGCTGCTCGACGCCCTGGCCGCGGTCGAGGATCTGGTCGCGGGGCTGCCGGGGCTGCGCCGCCTCGGGGACCACGTGATCCTCGTCTACGAGCGGCTCTGATGTCGGGCGCGCGCGCCGTCGATCGGCTGCGGGCGTTGGGGCGCGCAGCGCTCTTGGTGTTGGCGGCCCTGCTCCCGTTCGAGGGGCTCGAGCCGCTGGCCCGGCTCGGTCCGCTGCAGCTCTCCAGCGTCGAGCTCTTCATCTACCTGGCGCTCGCGGCCTGGGGCCTTTCGCTGGCCGCCGGGTGGGCCGCCGGGGAACGCGATCTCGCCGGTCGTCTCTCGTTGCGCCGGGCGCCGCTCGCGCACCTGGCCATCGCCGCCTTCGCGCTGGTGCTGTTTCTTTCGGCGGCGCTCGCGCCGGCCGCGCGCGGGTCGGCGCTGAAGTTCGCGCTGCGGAGCGCCGGCGGGATGCTGCTCTACGCGGCCGCGGCCGATCTGCTGCGCGCGCCGGGGGCGATCAGGCGGACGGCGCGGGCGCTCTCGGGCGGGGCGCTGGTGGCGGCGCTGCTGGCCGTCGCGGAGGCGCGCGCCGGGGGGCTCGGAGGCCTGCTGCGTCCGTTTCACCTCCAGACGTTCGAGGCGCTCGGCCAGCCGCGCGCCAGCGGCCCGTTTCAATACCCGAACATCGCCGCCATGTACCTCGAGGCTGTCGCGCCGCTCGCCGTCGCGGTCGGGGTGTCGGCGATGGCGGAGCGCCGCTCCGGCGGCGCGGCGGCTGGAACGGCGCTCGGTGGAAGCGGCCGGCTCGCCCTCCTGGCGCTGGCGCTCTGCGTCCTCCTCGACGGCGTCCTGGCGACCGCCTCGCGGGCTGGTCTCGTCGGCGCTGTCGCGGCGGTCCTGGCGGTGGTCTTCTTTTGCGCGCGTCGGCCCGACACGCGCGCCCCCGCGCTGGCGGCCACCGCGGCGGTGCTGGTGGTCGCGACGCTCGCGTCCAGCTCGGCGCTCGCCGGGCGGTTTCGCTTCTGGAAGGACGGCGAGTGGTATCGAGCCGTCGTGGCCCAGGCCGGCGGCGCGGAGGGGCGCTTGCCACCGGTCCTCGTCGCCTCGAGCGAGGCGACGGAGAGCCTCGACGTCCAGAACCGGGGGGCGCTCCCCTGGCGGCAGAGCCCGCCATCGCCCGTCGCGCTCTCCTACCATTGGCTCGACGCCGCCACCGGTCGCGTGGAGGTCTTCGACGGGCTGCGGACCCCGTTCCCCGAGGAGATCTTCAGCGGCGGCGGCGCGCGGGTTCGCGCGGTCGTGCGCGCGCCGTCCCGCCCGGGGCGGTACGTGCTCTGGTGGGACCTGGTTCATGAGCACACCGCCTGGTTCAGCGAGCGTGGCAACCCGGGGCTGCGCGAGGAGGTCGTGGTCTCCGACGGGGGGAGGGGGCGGCTGGTCGAGGCGGTGGCCCACGTCGCGGCGCCCGAGCCGGCGTTTGGAGCCGTCATTGCGCCGCCGAGGCCCGATCCGATGACCCGCGGCGCGCTCTGGCGGGGGGCTTTGGCCGCCTGGCGCGCACATCCGCTCCTGGGGATCGGCCCGGACAACTTCCGTCACCTCTCGCCACAATTCATGGGTCTCCCGGCCACCGACGAGCGGATGCACGCCAACAGCCTCTACTTCGAGACGCTCGCCGATCTGGGCACGCTCGGGATGCTGGCGTTCGTGGCGGTGATCGCCGCGCTGGCCGCGGCGGCGCGGCGGGCCATCGCCAGGCCCACGACACGCGTCCTGGCGCTGGGCCTGGCCGCCGGTCTCGGCACCTACCTCCTGCACGGCGTGCTCGATTATTTCCTGGAGTTCACCCCGACCTACGGGCTGTTTTGGCTGCTGGCGGGAATGATCGTGGCGATGGAGAGGCCGGAGGAGGCCGCGGCGTGACGCGCGACGAGTCGCTGGAGGCGTCGCTGCTGGTGCAGTACGTGGCGCTGGTGGTGGGGTCGCTGCTGCTGGCGCGGCTCGGGCACCTGGCCGCCGCGCATGTGTTGCGGTCGCTCAAGCCACCGGTCGCGCCTGGCGAGTACGCCCACCTGCTGGTGGTCTTCCTGCCGATCTGGGTCTTCGCGGCCGAGCGGCTCGGCGTCCACCGGGTCCGCGTCCTCACCGGGCCGCGCACCGAGCTGGCGCGGCGCTTGATTCTCACCCAGGCCTTTGGGTTGGCCGCCGTGGCGTTGATCCTCGTGGCGGCGCAGACGCAGCTCAACCGATCGCTCATCGCCATCTTCTTCCTCGTCTCGACGACGCTGCTCTTGGCGGCCAGCTCGTTCCAGCGCCGCTTCGTGGCACGCCGCCGGGGCGAGTCGTTGATGCTGGTGATCGGCGGGGCGGGGGCCGAGACGCTGAGCGAGATCGAGCGGGCGCGCGGGCGGCGGGTGGTCCGCTGCGACTTCACGAGCCCGGCAGAGATCGAGCAGCGCCTGCGCGAGGACCCCGTCGACGAGGCGGTGCTCTTCGAGGCGCCCTCCGCCGACGACACCCGCGCCCTCATCGAGCTCTTCTCCGAGCACGGGATCCCGGCGCTGGTGCCGCTCGCGCGTGGGGTCGACGGGTTCCCGCCCCCGCGGGTGGAGCCGGTCGGTCGCGCGCAGTACCTCGTCTATCAACGGCGCCGCCCGAGCGTTCCGTCGCTGGTGGTGAAGACGCTCGGCGATCGGCTGCTGGCGGCGCTGCTGCTGGTGGTGCTGTCGCCGCTCCTGGTGCTGCTCGCGCTCCTGGCGCGCCTCTTCGTGGGGAGTCCGCTGCTCTATGTCCAGCGGCGCGGCGGTCTCTACGGGCGCCCGTTCAAGATGCTCAAGTTCCGGACCATGCGGGTCGGCGCCGAGGAGCAGCGGGCGGCGCTGTTGGCGCAAAACGAGATGGACGGTCCGGTCTTCAAGCTGACTCACGATCCGCGCGTCACCCCGTTTGGGCGCTTCCTGCGGCGGTTCAGCCTCGACGAGCTGCCGCAGCTCCTCAACGTGCTGGCCGGGCAGATGAGCCTGGTCGGCCCGCGCCCGCTTCCGGTCGAGGAGACCGCCGCCCTCGTCGGCGAGCACCGGCGCCGTCTCTCGATGCGCCCCGGCCTCACCTGCCTGTGGCAGGTCGGTGGCCGCAGCGATCTGCCGTTCAAGGAATGGATGGCGCTCGATCTCGACTACGTCGATCGCTGGAACCTGGGGCTCGACCTGGCGATCATGCTCCGGACCATTCCGGCGATTGTCAGGGGACGCGGGGCGCGCTGAGGCGCGCTTCTACGAAGCTGCCGAAACGGTGCTCGAAGCTGGCGCGATCGAACCTCGCGGCCGCCGCCCGCAGCCGCGGTGGGTCGAAGGAGAGCTGTTCCAGGCGATCGAGCGCGGCGCCGAGCGCCTCGGGTGTCGGCTCGGTGAAGAGCACCCCGCTCTCGCCGTCGCGCACGGAGTCGAGCGCGCCCCCCGCGCCGAAGGCGACCACCGGCCGTCCGGCGGCCAGCGCTTCGACCGGGACGATGCCGAAGTCGTCGAGCGCGGGGTGGACCACGGCCCGGCAGGCGGCGTAGAGGCGCAAGAGCTCGTCGTCGTCGACCCGGCCGCGCAGCTCGACGTTCGGTCCCGCCAGGCGTTCGAGCCGCGGGCGCTCGGGTCCGTCGCCCACGACGATCAGCCGCCGCCGTCGCCCGGGAGAGGCGAAGGCACGCACCGCCAGCTCGACCCGCTTGTAGGGGACCAGCGCCGAGACGCAGAGGTAGGTCGAATCGCCGCCCGGGCTGGGCGACGGATCGGGCACGCGCGCGAACCGGCTGGCGTCGACCGGCGGTTCGATCACCTCGGCGCCCCGGCCGTAGATCTGCCGGATGCGATCCCGCGTGTAGAGGCTGTTGGCCACCAGCGCGTCGACCCGCGCCGTCGAGGCGACGTCCCACCGGCGCAGCGCCCGCGAGAGCACCCCGAAGGCCGCGCGCCCCGCCACGCCGCCCGGAACCGAAGCGGCGTAGTCGCCCGCCGCCTCCCAGATGTAGCGCATCGGCGAGTGAACGTAAGAGACGTGCAGCGCCCCGGGCCGGGCCACCGCCCCCTTGGCGACCGCGTGGCTGCTGGAGACGATCAGGTCGAAGTTGGCGAGCGGCAGCGACTCGATCGCGCGCGGGAACAGCGGCAGCAACATCCGGAAACCGGCCCGCCCGAGCGGCAGGCGGCGGGCGAGCGGATCGATGAACGCCGTCCGCACCTCGCGCGCGGCGATGGCGGCCGAAACCGCGCGCGGATCGTAGCGCAGCGTATAGATCGGCGCGCGCGGATAGAGCCGGCAGAGCGATTCGAGCACCCGCTCGGCCCCGCGCATCGAGACCAGCCAGTCGTGGACGATCGCCACCCGCGGCGTCATGGCGTCCGCGGTTGGTCGCCCGGGTGCGGCCCCAGCGTCTCGAGGAGGTTGCGCGCGTCGCCGTTGGTGGCGGCCAGCGCGCTCAGGCGGGCGCGGGCGTCGCTCGCGCGCGCCTCGTCGCCCAGCCGGACCGCTGCCTGCGCGCGGGTGAAGAGCGCGCCTGGGTAGTCGTGCAAGATGACGAGCGCGCGATCGGCCGCCGCGACGGCGCCGGGCGCGTCCCCGGCGTCGAGACGCGCCCGGCCCAGCGCCTCCCAGGCGTTGGCCGAAAACGGCTCGATCTGCAGCGCAGCCAGCGCGTCGCCGATCGCCTCGGTCGGGTGGCCGGCGCGGCCGGCGGCGTCGGAGGCGCGCAGCGACACTTGGAAGTCTCTGGGCGCTGTCGCGGCGGCGCGCGCCAGCAGGGGCAACGCGCGCTCGGCCGCTTCGCCGGCGCCGGGCGTGCTCCCCGCGCGCAAGGCCGTGTCGGCGCGTCCCAGCCAGTAGGAGGTCTCGAGGCGGTGGATCGACCACCCGACGGCGCAGGCGCCAAAGCCGACGGCGATCGCGGCGCGGACCAACGGACCCGCCCGTCGGCGCAGCTCGGGCGGCGGCGCCGGTGCGGGGGCCGCCTCTACCGCCAGCAACCCCAGCGCCACGCCGAACAGGAAGACGGTCGCCGGCATGGCGAACGGAAACCCGGTCAGGCCGCAGCCGACGAAGGCGGCCAGGCTGCCGGCGCAGGCGGCCGGGCCCCCGGCATCGTTCGGACGTCCGTCGCGCCGCGCGCGGCCGGCGCCCCTGATCGCGGCCGCGCCGAGCGCGGCGTAGAGCGCGAGCAGCGCCGCCAGCCCGAAGGGTCCAGTCTCGGCCAGGCGCTCCAGCAGATCGTTGTGGGCGCGCCGTGGAACGGCCCCGGGCGACAGCACCCCGTCGGTGGTGGCGTCGGGCTCGGCGTAGAGGGGAAACAGGACGGGGAAGTTCCCCAGGCCGATGCCGGCCAGTGGGTGCGAACGGTAGATCGCCAACGTGCGGCGCCAGAGCGCGAGCCGGGTGCGCGCGACCGGCGAGGTCGGATCGACGGCGTCGTGGACGACCCGGGTGGCGGGCTCGAATCGTTTGACGTCGAGCGAGTCGTGGGCGGTCCAGCGGCCGGGGAGCGCCGCCGCCACCGCGGCCAATGCCCCGACCGCCAGCGCGGCGGCGACAGCGGGGCGCGACAGCGGCGGGCGGCGGAGCGCGAAGAAGACCGCGATGCCGAGCGCACCGCCGAGCCAGGCTCCCCGCGCGCGCGCCACCGCCAGATAGGCGATCTCCAGCACCAGGAAGAGCGTGATCAGGGCGAGGGGTGGCGACCTCCCCGGCGGCGTGGTGCCCGCCGCCGGTTTACCAAAAGGGACGAGACCGAGGCCGAAAGGGATGGCCATCGCCACCGCCTCGGCGGCGATGTTTCGGTTGCCGAAGGTCGATCCGGGAACGCTGATGGTGGGCAGCGGCAGCGGCAGGAGGCGCAGGTGCTGGCAGAGGCCAAGCAACGCCACCAGCCCGGCGCCGGCGTGAATTGCTTCGCAGAGCCGCCGCCGGGCCCCGACGCCGGCGTTCGCCGTCAGCGCGGCCCCGATTGCGATCGCGAACATCGATCCGAGGCGGACGATCTCGGGGACGAAGTAGGGGACGCCCACGGTCCCCTGGCGGGCGGCCGTCGCCGTCGCGGCGAGCAGCACGAGCCCGAAGGCGGCGCTCGCCCCGGCGATCGAGCGGTTCCAGCGCGGCCGCGGCGAACCGGCCACGACGGCCGAGGCGTAGCCCCCGGCCGCCAGCGCGCCGGCGATCACCAGCACGGCCAGCTTCGGCTCGACGAACGGCGAGGCGAGGATCGGGACGTACCCCAGCGCGATCGCCACGGCGGCGGCGGCCAGGATGTACCCGACGGCGGCGCCGGCGCGGTCCCTGTCGCCCGCGGCCACCATCGGCTACGCGGAGAGAGAGGCGGTGGGCGCCGGCGCGCGCCGGGCACCCCATTCGGCCCGCAGCTCGTCGAGCCGTGCCTCGAACCGCGCCAGAACGCGCCGCCGGTGATCGGAGAGGTGCAACTTGAGGATCCCGCCCGAGACCACCAGGTCGGCGCGCGGCGCCCGTGCGGCGCGCCGGCCGAGATGAAACCGCCAGACGGTGCCGAGCAGCCGCTCGATCGCGTCGCCGCCCAGCTCGAGCGCGCGCTCGGCGATCCGCTGCACCCCGGCCGTCGCGATCTCCCGCGTCGGCGGGCGTGGCTCGTAGGCGGGGTAGAAGGCGCGCACCCACTCGCGGTTGGCGGCCACGAAGCGGGCGAACGTCTCGAGCCCGGCGATCGGCACCAGCGAGAGCGCCTGGTGCGCGGTGAAGAGATCGTGGTGGTAGGCGATCTCCAGATGGTTCTCGTCGACGAGGTAGTTGGGGCAGACGACGCCGCGGGTGCGGGTGAGCCGGCTGGCCAGGAAAAGCAGGGTATAGGTGGTGAAGACCCGTCCCGCGGCGGTCACCACGAACAGATCGATGTCGTCGCCGCCACGCGCGTTCCGGTGGGCGGTCCCGCCCGACAACGCCAGCGATCGCACGAACGGCAAGGCGGCCAGCGCCGCGATGACGTTCTCGTGTTGCGCCAGGAGCTCGGCCGTTCGCCGGATGCCGTCGGTGCGCCGGGCCACCAGCGCCTCGCGCCCGCGCAGCGTGAGGTGCCCCTCGGCGTCCAGCGTCACCAGCTCGGCCAGCGGGAAGGCGGTCGCCCGGCGCGCCACCTCGGCGGCGTCGAGGTGCGCGCCCAGGCAGGAGCGGGCGAGATCGTCGACGGTGACGGCGGCGTCGAACAGATCGGCGTAGGCCACGGTCGCGGCGATGGCCCAGTCGGCGTCGTCGGCGTCGGCCGGAGGGCGCACGACCGGCCCGGTGGCGCCGGGATGGCGGGCCGGCGAACGGCGGGCGCGCGTCTCGTGGGCCAGCGTCCAGAGGCGCTCCGCCGCCGTCGTCCAGGAGAATGTCGCCGCCCGGGCCAGGCCGCGGGCGCGGGCTGCCTCGCGCGCGGCGGGGTTCTCCGCCAGCGCGGCCAGCTCGGCCGCCAGCGCGGCGTCGTCGCCGGGCGGCACCAGGATCGCCGCGCCGCCGCTCACCTCGTGCAGCGCCTCCACGTCGGTGGCCACCACCGGCGTTCCGCAGGCCATCGCCTCCACCACCGGCAGCCCGAACCCCTCGAAGTGCGACGGGTAGGCCATCGCCACCGCCCCGCCGTAGAGCGCCACCAGATCGTTCTCCGGCACGTAGCCGAGCAGGTGAACCCGGCCCGACGAGAGCCGCAGGGCCAGCTCGGCGCGCAGCTCGCGATCGCGCCAGCCTTTGGCGCCGACGGTGACGAGGTCGAGCTCGGCGGCCGGCGTACCGCTGCGCGCCCGCAGCCGGTCGAAGGCCCGCAGCAGGAGCGGCAGGTTCTTGCGCGGCTCGAGCGTGCCGACGGTGAGCACGTACGGCCGCGTGATCCCGTAGCGGGCGCGCACGCGCGCGATCGCCGCCGCGTCGGGCGGGCGGCAGGCGGGGTGCGGCGCGCCCGGCAGCATCAAGATCCGCTCCTCCGGCACGCCCAGCAGGGAGACGACGTCGCGGCGTGACGCCTCGGAGACCGTGCCGACCGCGACCGCCCCCCGCGCGACGATCGGCAAGAGTGGCCGCACCAGCGCGCGCTTGCGGGCGTTGAAGAACTGCGGCGTCCGGATGAGCGCCAGATCGTGCACCACGTTGACGTAGGGGCAGGGCGCGGCCAGCGGCGCCAGGTAGTTGGGGAAGAGCGCGAAGTCGGCGCCGGCCTCCTCGAGCATTCGACCGGCGTCCCGCTGCATCCAGAGATAGCGGAGCGCCGCCCCGTCGGTGCGCAGGCGGCCGGCCCACTTTTCGGCGGCGGCCGGCGCCAGCGCTCGGTTGCCGATGAGCGCGACCTCGTCGCCGGGCGGCGCGGTGGCGATGAGCGCGTCGACCAGGTGCTCGGTGTAGTACCCGACACCAGTCCGTTCCACCGTGCAGGTGGTGACCTCGACCGCCAGCTTCATGAACCGACCCCGGCTGGACGTTGTGGCCTGCGATCGCCCATGTCAAAGTCGTGCCGCCGCTCGGCGCGCCTGCGAGAGGACCGCCAGAAATGCTCTGTCGTCGTCTGCTTCATCGTGTGTCGCGCGCCGTCGGCGCCAGTCGGGGAGAGGGAAGTCTTCCACCCCGCCCGGTTTCTTTCCATGCGCATTTTTGCGCAAAGTGCGGGCCGAGGGGATGACCGCTTCGCTCGGCCAGCTGGGGAAGGAGGGGCGAACAGCGCTCGGCAACGCGGCCGTGAAGGCGCTTTCGGTCCCGGTCGAGAAGGCCTGCCGCCTCGGCCTGATGGTGGTGGCGGCGCCGATCCTGGGGGCGGCGGCCTTCGGCAGCTACCAGTTCGCCTTCGCGGCCACCACCATGATGGCGCTCTGTACGGATCTGGGAATGAGCGTCTGGACCACGCGCGCGCTGGCCCGCGATCGTTCGCGCGCGCCGGTCATCGTGGCGACGGCGCTCCGCCTGCGCCTCTTCGCCACGCTCCCCTATCTGGGCGTGGTGGCCGTGGCTGCGTTGCTGGCGGGACCGGGCGACACACGGCGGGCTCTGGCGCTGCTGGGACTGGCGGCGCTCGTCAACGCCTTCGTCGACTACTTGCTGGCGATCTTCCGCGGGTTCGAGCGGCTGGTCGACGAGGCCCGTCTCAACGTCGCGCGCGCGGTCCTGATTTCGGCCGGCGGTCTGGCGGCGCTGGCCCTGCGCCGGAGCGTCGGTTCGCTGTCGGCCGGGCTGCTGGTCGGGATGGTGGCGAGCGGCCTCTACGGCCTCGGCGTTCTGCGCCGCGGGTATGGGCTCGACGTGCGGGCCGGAAAGTTCGATCGCGATCTGTGGCGGGCGGCCGCCGGCGAGGCGCTGCCGCTCTGGTTCGCGACCTTGTTCTCGCTGCTCTACTTCAAGGGCGACGTGGTGATTCTGAAAGCGTTCTCCAGCAACGCCGAGGTCGGCGCCTACAGCGCCGCCTACAAGATCTTCGAAGGCTCGATGATCGTTCCAGCGGTCGTGCTGGCGGCGACCTTCCCCCCGCTGGCGCGCGCCAAAGGGGATCCCGAGCGGCAACGCCGCTGGGAGGCGGCGCTGGTGATGTTGTTGCTGGCGCTCGGCGCCGCGGTCGCGGTCGTCGTCTACGCCGCCAGCGGCCCGATCGTCGCGCTGGTCTACGGCGCCGGCTTCGTGCGCGCCGTCCCCTCGCTGCGCGTGCTGGCCGCCGCGCTCCCCATTCTGTTCCTGAACTACGGCCTCACGCACTTTCTGATCGCGCGCGATCTCGAGCGGCGCAACCTGCAGTTCGCGGCGCTCATGCTGCTGGTCAACGTCGGCGCCAACCTGCTCGTCGTCCCCCGGCTGGGCGGACCGGGCGCCGCCTGGGCCACGCTCGTCACCGAGGTGGCGCTGACGATCTGCTGCGTCGTCGCGCTGCGGCTGCGGAGCGACTAGAACCAGCCGCCGACCGTGCTCGCCGCGCCGATGAAGGTGCGCTTGTTCGACGCACCGTCGAAGGTGTTATGGAGATCGATGTAGAGGTCAGGGCCGAAGCCAACGAAGAAATGTTGAGTCAGGTGGAGGAGGAAGGGGGCGAGGAGCTCGACGACGACGACGGTCTGGGTCTCGGTCGGTGACACGATCTCGAACGGCGCGCCGTTGCTGGGCGTCGGCCCGACGGAAGAGAGCTTCTCCCGGGTCCACGAGACACCCAGCGAGAGCCGCGGCCAGAACGAAACGCGATTCCCCAACCAGACGTTGAAGCCGACGGCCCCCGACAGACCGAGGGTCAGATCCTTGGTGCCGAGGACAACATAGCCGCCCGAGGTGGGCGGCTCGTTGTCGATGTAGCGAAGCAGCGCGGATACACCGACGGAGAGGTTCGGTGCGCCGAAATAGTCGAAGGCGGGTTGGATGGTCAGGGAGGTGGTCGAGCCGCCGGCGCTGAAGCCAAGGTGACCGAGCTCGGCGCTCAGAGCGCTGTCGAACACGAACTGCCCTGCATCGCCGAACCGAGCCTCGCCGGGAGGCGGGGTGGGGACGATCCGACCACCGAGCTCGGGCGTGGAGGGCGGAACAACTGATGGAGCGGGGGCGAGGGGCTGCAGCGGGGGCGCCGCCGAAATGTTCGCCGCCGGCGACTCCGGCCGTGCCGGCGGCGGCTGCCCGCTGGAGGGTTCCACCTGCACGGACGGATCGGCGGCGCCTCCCGGCGAAGGCTCGTCGGCCGGAGCTGCGCGTGAGGCCGAGGCGACGCCGGCGACGACGAAGAACGTGGCCAGCAGGGATTGGAAGCTGTTCACCCGGCTCGTGTAACACGGGCACCTCGAAAGGATCCTGGTCATTTCGTTGCCCGCAGGAGCGCCGCGATCTCGGCGATCCCCAGCCGGCTGTCGGCGACGGTGAGCGGCGCGAGCGTATGTTCGAGGAAGACGCGTCGTCCAGCGTCGTCGAGATCGGCGAACAGGATGGCGGGGAGCGCGACACCCGCGGCGCGAAGCCGTCGCAAGATCAGGATCCCCTGCGTCTCGGCCAGGCGGGCGCGCGTACCGGCATCCATCGGTGCAGGGGCAGGCCCCTGCTCGTCGACCAGTTGGTCAGCTGGTGTGCGGCGGAAGTCGAGATCGAGCAGGATCCCATGGGCGCCGTCGGCGGCCGCGCGCGCCTCGGCGAAGTCGTGCGCCGGCAGGAAGTCGAACGACTCGCCGAGGAAACGCCGGAAGCGATCGAGATATTCGGCGCCGTCCTCGCAGACGACGAAGCGGAGGCGGGCGCCAGTCGGGGTGGTCACAGCGGGAACGAGGCCCCCACCAGCTTGGCGAGCGGGGACGGCTCGGGGCGCACGACCAGGTGGCCGCGCCAGGCCCGCACCAGATCGCGGACGATCGCCAGCCCGCGGCCGCTCTCGCGCGCCTCGATCGACTCCAGCGTCAGCGGCGCCGGGGCCGAGTCGGCGACGAACAAGGTGACCCACAGGCGTCCGGTCACGTCGCGCTCGCGATCGGCGCGGACGACGACGCGCGGCTCGGGCGCGCCGGCGACCGCCGCCACGGCGTTGCGGAGGAGGTTGCCGAACAGGGCGCCGAGCGCGTCGACCTCCACGGGAAAGTCGAGGTCGAGATCGGCGAGCGACAGCCCGGGCGCCGTCCAGCTGCGGCCGGCCTGCCGCGTCTCGGCCTCGACGCCGGAGATCCAGCGCGAGAGCATCGCGGCGTCGAGGCGCGTGCGGGGCCCCATCTGCAAGAGCGCGTCGAGCGCATCGGCGTGCGGTCCGCGCAAGCGCTTGTCGATGGCCATCAACTCGTCGCGCCCCTCGCGGGGGAGACGCGCGTCGGGGGAGCGCGAGCTCCGCTCGCGCGAGCCCATCGCGGGGGGCGCGGGACCCTCCCAGGGTCCCGAGTTAGATCGACCGGCGAGATGTTCGGCGCGGGCCAGATCGCGGCAGAGCGCGCCGAAGATCGGCTCACGCCCGAGTGGCCGCAACGGTGCGCCGGCACCGCGCGCCGCCTGCTCGAGCCGTTCGTAGATCCCGGCGACCACCGCGGAGGTCGGACGCGGCTCCATGAGCGCGCGGGCGATCTCGGCCGCGGGAACCTGCGGATCGTCGACGGCGCCGATCACGCCGGCGCGGTGCTTGAGCACGTCGTGGCGCAGCTCGCCGACCGCGCGGGCGACCTCGGGGAAGAGGGCGGGGCGCCGCCGCAGCGCCGCCTCGAGCGTGCGCCCGCGCCAGCGCCGCCGGGCCAGCAGCGCGAGGGCGAGCGCGCCCAGCATCCCGCCGCCGAAGGCAATCCGGCGGCGGCGCTCCCGGCGCGCGTGCGCCGCCACCTGCCGGGACTCCGACCACCGCTGCTCGGCTTCGCGGGCGGCGGGGATCCAGATGTCGGCGTCGGTCGACGCCCCGGCCGCCAGCGCCAGTGCGCGCCGGGTGCCGGCCAACGCTGCCTCGTCGTCGCCCGCCGCCGCCGGGAGGCGGGCCAACGCAAAGGGGGCGGCCGCGATTCCGCGCGCGGCGGCCCGTTCCAGCAAGGGGCGATCCGCGCGGACGTCGGCTTCGGGCAGCCAGACGTCGATCCGGGCCAGCCGGGTCAGCGCGAGGTCGTCGTCCGGGGCCGCCGTCGCCGCGATCACGTAACAGCGGCGCGCCGCGCTTCGCAGCTGGCCGTGCTCCTCCACCAGCCCGATCGCCACCAGCCGGTCGGCCGGCAGCCCGGGCGCGCAATCCCCTCCCAGCGCCCGCCGTGCCGCCTCCGGGCGATCCTCCAGCAGACGGATGCGGGCCAGGAGCAGCGGCGACAGCTGCCCGGCGCGCGCGATTCCGCGCGGATCGGCCGGTGTGCCGTCCAGGCCGGCGCGCAACGCGCGCGCCTCCGCCAGATGCTCGGGGTTCGGCTCGCGCGCCACGTAGGCGACGAGATCGGCCAGCGCCCCGGCCCGCTCCCCCGTCGACGCGCGCGCCACGGCCCGGGCGAACCGTGCCTCCTGGACGTCGAGCTCGACGGCGCGGTCGATCCAGGGCCGCACCAGCGCCTCTGTCTCGGCGCCGGCCTTTGCGAGCTTGCGTACGCCGGAGGCGAGCGCCCACAGGCCGGCGCCGTCATCGTGGAGCGCGTCGACCGTGGCCGGCGGGACGGCACCGCCGAGCGCGTAGAGCGAGATCGCCGCGGCGACGAAGCCCGGCGAATCGTCCAGCGCCTCCTCGACGAGATCGCGGCCCATGCCGATCGGATCGCCGACGTCGATCCACTCCTCGGCCTGTTGGTAGAGGGCCCGCGCGTGCTCCGACGGCGGCGCGCTGCGGGGGGGCGGCGGACTGACGGCGGCGCGCCGGCGGGCGATCTGCGCGCGCAGCTGGCGCAGGTCCGCCCAGGCCGGCTCCAGCGTCAGAGCCTGGCGCAGCGCCTCGTCGGCGCGGTCGAGCTCCAGGGCGCCTCCGTGCGCGGCGAGCAAACGGCCGAGCGCCCGCCAGGCCTCCGCGCTCGAGGGCGCCAAATTGACCGCGATCTCCAGATCGCGCGCCGCCTCGTCGAGGCGCCCCAACGCCTCCAGCGCTTGCGCCCGCCGGACGCGCAGCGGAGCAGCGCTCGGGTAGCGGGCGCAGAGCGCGTCGAGGATCGGCAGCGCCTGTTCGACCCGGCCGTCGCCGAGCAGACTGGTGGCCGCGGCCGCCCGCTCGCGGTCGCTGCCATCCATCGACGGGGTAGGCCAGTCGGCGAGCGCCTGCGCCCGCTCGTCGAGCGCGATCCCGTCGACGAGATCGAGCACCCGCTTGCGCTGCGCGCGCGTGAGCGGCGGTGCGTCGGGCCCGAGGAGCGGCTGCAGGCGGGCCCGTGCGGCGGCGGTCCGTCCCACCGCTCGCTCGAACCCGGCGACCCCGAGCAGCAGATTGAAGTGCCCCTTGCGATCGTCCTTGAGCGCCTCGAGCCCCTTGTCCAGGAAAACGACGATCGCGTCACGCCGCTCCCAGCGCGCCGGATCCTCGGACAGAAGGTCGGCCAGGTTGACGTAGGCGTAGTAGCGGTGAGGATCCTTCTCGATCGCGCCGCGCAGGACGGCCTCGGCCTCGACGCGGCGGCCGGCCCTGCCGAGCGCGAACCCGAGATCGGTGGCGAAGGCCGCATTGGTTGGATCGTGCTCGGCCGCCTTGCCGAACAGCTCCGCCGCCTCGGCGAAGTTGCCGGCGCGCAGGCGCGCCATTCCCTGGGCGTGCTCGGTGCGTCCCATCGCGCGCGCGCCCGGCAGCGGCGCGGGGGGAGCCGCTTCGACAGCCGAGATCGCCGGGGTCGGCGCGACGGATGGCACCGACGCCTCGCGCGCGCCGCCGTCGGGGGCGCCGAGGATCAACGCGCCGCCGAGCGCCACGCCCAGCGCTGCGATCACCCGCGCGCTCCACGCAGATCCCGCAACCTCAGCCCGAGCTGGTTGAGGCGCAGGTGGACCTGCCGGGCCGACCCGCGCGGGCCGAGCAGCTCGCGCGCCATCCGCTCGAGATCGCCGTCGCAGGCGTCGAACACGGCGCGGAGGTACTGCCTTTCGACGTCGCCCGACAGCCGCGCGAAGCTCGCCGCCGCCGTCACGGCCACCTCCACCCGGCGCGCGCCGTTGCGCAGCGGTGTCGCCTGCGCGCGCGGGCGGGCCGCGACAGCGCCGAGGAGCCGGGTGACCAAGGGATCGGGGACGTCGAGGAGAGCGGGGGCGCGCGCCGACTCGGCCGTCGCTCCAGCGTCGAGGTGCTGGGTGAGCGCGAAGACCAGCGCGTTCGCGGCCAGGAGCCGCAGCTCGCGATGATTGCCGGGCCAGTCGTGGGTGGTGAGCCGCTCCAGCGCCTCGCGGCTGATGAACACCGAGAAGGCGTCGCGCCGCGCGGCGACCGCGCGCGGGCGGCCGAAGACCACGACGTTCTCTCCGTCGGCGAAGTCGTCGGGCGTCGGGAAGCGCGCCAGGTAGGCGCGCACCAGCGGCCGCAGCGGCTCCGACCGCAGCGCCTCGAGAAAGGCAAAGCGGACCAGATCGGGCAGGTCCTCCCTCCGCTCGCGCAGCGCCGGCACCCGCAGCCGGGTGGCCGGGTTGAGCCGCATGTAGAGATCGGCCCGGAAGCGTCCGGCGTGCACCAGCGCCTCGACGTCCTCGTGCGTGGCCGCCACCAGCTTGGGGGCGGCCGGTCGCGGACGCGAGTCGCCGAGGCGCGTGACCGTGCCGCGCTCGAGCACCAGCAGGAGCTGCCGCTGCAGATCGAGCTCGAGGTTGGCGATCTCGTCGAGGAACAGCGTCCCGCCGTGCGCCTGCTCGAACACGCCGGCGTGATCCTCGACGGCGCCGGTGTAGGCGCCGCGCCGCGCGCCGAAGAGGTGCGCCGCCAAGAGCGCCGGCGGCACCGTCGACAGATCGGTCACGATGAGCGGTCCCTTGGCGCCCGAGCGCGGGTGGATCACGTGCTCGGCCAGGAAGCTTTTGCCGGTGCCGGTCTCCCCCTCGACCAGCAGCGGCAGCGGCGACCGCACCAGCGTCTCGATCTGGCGCCGCAGCTCGGTCATCGCCGGCGCCCGCCCCCAGAAGATCGGCCCCTCCTGCGCGCTGTGCGACAGCGCCAGCGCGCGCGAGATCTCGGCCGCCAGGCTGCGGCTGTCGACCACCTCGTTCTCGCACAGGTAGACCAGTGGATCGGCGGGCCGCTCGGCGCCGAGGTCGGAGCCGGTCGTGGTCAGCATGACCACCGGCAAGGTCGGGTAGCTCGCCCGCAGCTTTTCGAGAATCAAGAGGCCCTGCCGCCGCCGCAGATGCTCGAGCGCCGCGCGCCGGGCCTTGGCTTCAGCGGGCAGCGCGGACTTGTCCTCGGGGAGCAGCCGCTCCTCGGGGAGCGCGAAGTGCAGGTCGAGCACGACCAGATCGGGCAGCGCCGGCTGTCGCCCCAGCGCCTCGGCCGCCTCGGCGTAGTCGTGCGCGCAACGCAGCGGGCAGCCGCGCGTCCGCTCCTCGCAGACCTGGCAGGGGATGCGGCGCTCGCAGCGGGTGACCGTCTCGAACTGTGGCATCTGCCGGTGGACCATCTCCACCGTTTGATCGCGATCGTCGATCACCAGAAGGCGCGGCATCGTTAACTCCCTTCATCCAACGTCCCAACATCCAAAGAACGCGCCAACGCGCGGGCGAGCTCGTCGAACGCCGGCTCCAGCGCCAGAACGCCGTCGAGATCGCCGGCCGCCGCGGCCGCCAGCGCGAGCGCCAGCGCCGCCTCGAAGCGCGCGACCGGCCCGGCGATGCTCGGTCCGTCGGCCTTCAGCCCGGCCCACAGAGCGGTCGCCGTCGTCGGCGCCCCTTCGTCGTCGACCAGCGTGGCGACGAGTTCGCCGGGCGTCGGAACGCCGCCGAGGTCACGCCGATCGCGCGCCGGCCAGACCAGCCGCTTGACCAGATCGTGCCGGACGCGGGCCAGCCAGCGGTCGGTCTCCAAGGTCTCGATTATATAGAAATCATATTCAAAATATAGATCGCTCTCGCCGGGCGTCCCCCGAAGCCGCGGGGAGCGCTGGCGAGCGCCGGCACGGCCGCTGCAATCGGGACAGCCCATCGAAAGGAGCCCGCCCATGGACACGTTCAAGGACCGTCTCAAAAAGCTCGCCGTCCGGAGTTATGTCTTCACCCGCGCCGCCGCGGCCGCCGTCGTGCTCGGTTGCATCGAGGTTTTCGGCAGCCCGCGCGGGCGCCGTCTCCTCGGCGTCGCGTCGCTGGTCGGCCTCGCGTTGCTGCTCATCCTGCGCCCGCCGGTGCAGGTGGTCGCGACCGGTCAGGTCGGGGTGCGCATCAATCGCCTGACCGGCGGCGTGAGCGTCGTCCACGAGGGGCCGACGCTGATGCTGCCGCTCGTTCACGAGCTGCGGCGCTATGACCTCCGCGATCAGGTCTATCGCCCGCAGGAGAGCGCCTCCGCCGAGGGGGCGGCGCCGTTCCAGTCGGTCGAGGGGCTGTCGGTCGGCGTGGCGGTCACCGTCCGCTACGCGCTCGATCCGGCTCGGGTGGGCGAGGTGGCCAAGCGGCTGCCGGCCAACGTGGGCGCCGATCTGATCGAGCCGGTGGTCGACGGTGTCCTGCACCATGCGCTGTCGCGCCACACGGTGCGCGAGATCTTCACCGACAAGCGGGTGGAGATTCAGGACGACATCGCCGCCGAGCTGCGCGATCTGCTGGGCAAGGACGGGATCACGGTGCGCTCGCTCTACCTCGGGCACGTCGACCTGCCGGCGCAGTACCGGGCCGGCCTGGAAGGGATGCTCTCCGAGGAGCTGGCCACCGAGAAGATGCGCTACACGCTGCAGCTCAAGGAGAAGAAGGTGAAGGAGTCGGAGCTGGAGGGCGACGCGGCCAAGGTGACGCGCGAGAAGGCCGCCGAGGCCGCCGCCTCGGAGGAGATCATCGCCGCCAAGGCGCGCGAGGAGGCGATGAAGCACGTGCTGCCGCTCAAGGAGAAGGAGATCGAACAGCGGCGTCTGGAGGCCGAGGCGCGCAAGGTGCAGCGGATGAAGGACGCCGAGGGTGAGGCCGAGGCGCGCAAGATCGAGACCGTCGCGGAGGTCGATTCGCGCCGCAAGCTCTCCGAGGCCGACGCCTACCGGATCGAGGTGACCGGCAAGGCCAACAACGCGCAGATGGCGCGCGACTCGGCGCTCATCGCCAAGAACCCGCTCCTCATCCAAAAGACGCTGGCCGACAAGCTGTCGGACAAGATCCAGGTGATCGTGGCGCCGCCGTCGGCGGGCGGCTTCTTCGCGGGCGGCCTGCTGGGGATGCAGTCCCGCCAAGGTGGAGCAAACGGTGCTCCCGCTTCACCCACGGCGCCCGTCGCCGCCAACGTCGCGCCGGCCAACGACAACGCCGCGGAGGGAGAGTAACCATGACCCCCGCGGTCATCTTGCTGGTCGCCCTCGTCGCGGACGACCCGGCCGTCCTCCGCAACGCCCCCCGCGACAACGCCCCCGCGCAGGTCACTCTCTGGCGCGGGGACTGGCTCGAGGTGCGCGGCGAGAGCGCCGGCTTCCTCAAGGTCTACGATCATCGCCACGAGCGCCCCGGCTACGTCCGTCCGTCGCAGGTGCGGACCTATCGCGTGAACGTAGCTGGGCTCGGCCCAGCGGAGTTCATCGCGGGGGGGACCGGGGACCCTTCGAGGGTCCCCGGATACAACCAAATGGACGAGGCGGCGGCGCCCGAGCTCCGCTCGGTGGTTCGCTTCCTGCGCGAGGCGACCGGCTACGAGTCGCTGGGGATCGGCTACGCGGCGCTGGCCCTCCGGGCGTCGCCGGCCGGCGCCGACACCAGTGAGCTGCTGGCCGCGATCGGAGGGATGGCCGACCGGCTGGCGCGGCGGGCCTCGGCGCGGCGGGCCGACAGCAAGGACGCGACGCTCGCCGCGCACGTGGCGGTCGCCGAGAGTTATGGCGTGAAGTTCGAGGTGGTCGAGCCGGACGACGTCGGCGGACGGGGGCGAGTCTGCTACGACGGTGAGGCCTGGAACGAGGTTTTGGCCTCGCCCGCCGCCGCGCCGGCCGAGCGGGCACGGGCGGCGCTGTTCCTCTCGGTCGACCCCTGCCGCGATCCGGTGCAGCCGCCGGCGGAGGCGCGGCTCTGGAACGATCGCCGCCTGCGGGCGCTCGAGTCGATCGACTTCGCCGCCGCGGCCGCGCTCCCGGCCTCCCTCGCCGGTCGGGTGCGGCTCCGGCACGCCGAGGCGCTCGCCTGGCGCGCCTTCGACGAGGCGAGGCAGGGGCACGCCGAGGCGTCGTCGCGCGGCGAGGCGGCGGCGGTACGCGAGCTGGCGCTCTGCGATCGCGGCCTCTTGGCAGCCGACGATCTCGAGCTTTACGACGAGACGGCGGTCCGGGTGGCCGCCTCGCGCTGGGCGATGGAGGCGCCGCCCAAGGAGAGCCGTACGCGCAAGACGATCGTCTCGTTCGTGGCGCGCGCGCCCGGCGAGACCTGCCTGCGGCTGACGGAGGGCACCGGCGACAAGGCGCCCGACAAGGCGTCCTTGCTCGGCGAGCGCTGCACCTTCGGGGTGGTCTGGCCGAGCGCGCTCCGCTGGGCGCCGTCGGGCGACGTGGCGACGGTGGCGGTCCAGCCGCTGCCGGCCTGGACCGAGCTCTGGGTCCTCCGCCGCGCCGCCGACGGAACCTGGACGTTCGATACGCTGACCCCGGCCACGACCGATCCCGACGTCGGCTATGTCGAGTCGGCCGGCTTCTCTCCCGACGGCGGCCGGCTGCTGGTGGTGCGCGAGGTGCGGGCCGGCGGGCACGTCGCCCGCCGTTTCCAGGTCCTGGTGGCGGCCGGGCTCTCGGTCGAGAAGTGGGCCAGCAGCGCCGACAAGCTGCTCGCCTTCAAGCGCTGGAGCGCCCCCTCGTGGCGGTCCGCGACGCTGGCGCTGCGGTAGCGTCGCGTCGCGGTACCGACGCCGGTACGGAGCGCGCGACCGGCTCGCCGAGCGGAACGCCCGCCAGCAGCAGCAACCGGCCGCCGCCGGCCACTCCGCGGAACCGAACCGCATCGCCCTCCGCGAGGATCGCCATCTGGCCGTCCGCCACCAACCGTCCGCCAACCTCCTCCCCCTGGCCATTGCCGTGACCAACTTTGACCTTACCCTCGAAGAGGACGTAGGTGACGGTCTCGAACCCACGGTGGGGTTGGTCGGGCGCACCGACCGCCTCGCCGGGCGCGCAGTCGACGGGACCCATTTCGGCGGACGACGAATCCGCCCCCCTCGCGCTGCTTGTGCGCGGTGACGATGCGCAAAACCTCGCGGAAGATCTCGCGGAAGATCTCGCGGAAGATCTCTCGGACGCCGTCGTTGCCCTCGGGAGTCGTCATGCTTCCACCTATCAAGCCATCAAGATCGTTTCGATGTGTGTGGGACGCCTCCGGTCACACACCTGGATTTTCTACATCCAAAAAGAAGACCGGCGGCGCGCGGGGATTACAATGATTACGTTCGAGCGAGACTCAAGGGCAGCGAGGGACCGACGATGCAATCATCAATGAGCGACGTCGAAGCCTTACTGAGCGTCGACGCGGGCCGCGTGCCGCCCGGGGCGGTGGCATTTTTCGCGCGCGATCCGGAGAGGACCCAGCGGCGGGTGCTGGCGGTGCTGGCGGTGCTGGTCGGCGCGGCCGCGCTCGCCAGCTTGCTGGGCGGGCTGAGCCGGCCGCCGATCGCGCTCCTGGCGCTGGGGACGATCGCTCTGTTCGTGATGGCGCTGCCGCCGGAGCGGGACCCCGAAACGGCGCTGCACAAGCGCCCGACGCTGGTGCTGACGCCGAACGGAATGATCGTGCGCGACGGTTCGGGCCTGCGGAGCTGGAGCTTCGACGACCTGGTCGACGCGCGCCCGTTCCTTCACCAGCAGCGGATTGGCCTGCTCATCGCCAAGCGCGACGGCAGCCGCCAGTTCGTCGACACGCTCTCCTTCAAGCGCGGAGAGAAGGTCAACGAGCTGATCGGCCGCCGCCTCAAGCCGCGCGAAGCCTGACCGGACGAGGCCTGACCGCGTGGGTGGCGAGCTCGGATGCCCCGAGCTTGCCGCGGCTCAGAACGCCATCGCCAGGCCGAACTGGGCGCCGAGCGTGGTGAACTTCAGGTCGGTGGTAGTCCCGGCCGGCCCCTTCTGCGACCCGCTGAGACCGATGTTGGCGACCGGGGCGAAGGTGATCGCGAAGTGGGGCGCCAGATCGATCACCGCCGCGAGGTCGATCGTCAGCCCGAGATAGGACTGATTGGTCGTGTAGACGTAGGTGACGCCGGCGCGCGGCCAGACGCCGAGCCAGGGGCCGACCATCATCCCGTAGCCTATGCGTGGGGCCACTTCGAGCTCGTTCGCCGAGGCGCTCCCGCTGCTGGTTCGGGCGAAAGCGACGGCCGCGCCGACGCTGATCGACTTCATCACGAAGTAGTCGAGTCCGAGCCGCGGCCAATCGTAGGGGTAGGCTCCGGCGCCGAAGGGATTGCCGAGGAGGGTGTAGGTGTTGGCGCTGCCGGTGGCGCTGCCGAGCGACTCGTGGGCCCAGTTGTAGCCGAAGAGGCGCTCGATCGAGACAACGAGCTCGCCGCTGTCGCCGAAGCTCGCCGGACCGGTCGACGGCGCCGGGGCGGCCTCCGCCGCAGGCGCTCCAGGGGTCTCGAGCTTCTGTGCACGCGCTTCCGTCGCCGACAACGCGACCCCCAAACTCAACAGGCCCTGCAACATCCATTTTCGGTTGCTGGTCATTCTTGGGTCCTTTCTTTTTCCGGTTTGGTCGGGTTAGAGCCGGACGCCAGCCCAAACCATCGCCGAAAGAGGAGTTAAGTCAACAGTTGTCGACGGAGACGGGCCGGCGCGTCGCGGCCAGCGAGATTGATGTCGGCGGGCTTCGCGGTCAAGATCGTGCCGCATCGTGGCCGTCGGAGACCAACAGACAGAAGCAAGCGCCCAAGCAGGCGACGAGGCAAGTGTCGAGGCAAGCGTCGAGGCAAGCGTCGAGGAACGACGGCTCGAGGAGGATCGCACGCGCGCCCTCGATTGGAAGCGGTTCGGGCCCTACCTCTCCGAGCGGCAGTGGGGGACGGTGCGGGAGGACTATTCGCCCAACGGCGATTCGTGGCACTACCTGCCGCACGATCACGCGCGCAGCCGTGCCTACCGCTGGGGCGAGGACGGCCTCCTCGGGCTCTGCGACCGACAGGGCCGCCTCTGCTTCGCCGTCGCGCTCTGGAACGGGGTCGATCCGATCCTGAAAGAGCGCCTCTTCGGCCTGACCGGACCGGAAGGGAACCACGGCGAGGACGTCAAAGAGCTCTACTTCTATCTCGACGCCACCCCGACGCATTCGTACGGCAAGGCGCTCTACAAGTACCCGCAGCGCGAATTTCCCTACGTGCGTCTCTGCCAAGAGAACCACAAGCGCGGGCGGACCGAGCGCGAGTTCGAGATCACCGACGCTGGGCTGTTCGAGGACGGACGCTATTTCGACGTCACCCTGGAGCACGCCAAGGCCTCCCCGGACGATCTCTGCCTGGCGATCACCGTCGCCAACCGCGGGCCGGACCCGGCGCCGCTGGTCTTGCTGCCGACGCTCTGGTTCGCCAACAGCTGGTCGTGGGGGCGCGAAGGGGAGGGGTATCTGCCGCCGGACGGCAAACCATCGCTGGCGGCGGCGGGGGCGGGGGCGATCGAGGTGGCGCACCCGTCGCTGGGGCGGTTTCGCTTCTCCGTCGAGCCGGCGGGCGGGGTCGCCCCCGAGCTCGTCTTCACCGAGAACGAGACCAACACCGAGCGGCTCTACGGCAAGCCGAACCCCACGCCGTATCGCAAGGATGCGTTTCACGACTACGTGATCGGCAAGCGCGCCGACGCCGTGAATCCGGCGATGCGGGGAACGAAGGCGGCGGCGGTCTATCGTCTGAACGTGCCGGCGGGCGGCGAGGTGCGGCTGCGGCTCCGGTTGGTGGAGGTGCCGGCGGGCGTGGAGGCCGCCGCGCCTCCGTTCGCCGGCTTCGACGCCGTGCTGAGCGCGCGCCGCGCCGAGGCCGACGCGTTCTATGCGCGCAAGATCTGCTCGCGCTCGCCCGACGAGCGGTCGGTGGTCCGGCAGGCCTACGCCGGCCTGCTCTGGACGCAGCAATTCTATCACTACGACGTCCGCGCCTGGCTCGACGGGGATCCGGGCGCGCCGGCCCCGGCGCCGGAGCGCCTCGCCGGGCGCAACTCGGAGTGGCGGCACCTCTACAACCGCGACGTCATCTCGGTGCCCGACAAGTGGGAGTACCCCTGGTACGCCGCCTGGGATCTGGCGTTCCACACCATCCCGTTCGCCCGCATCGATCCGAGCTTCGCCAAGGAGCAGCTCATTCTGCTCACGCGCGAGTGGTACATGCACCCGAACGGCCAGCTCCCGGCCTACGAGTACGCCTTCAGCGACGTGAACCCGCCCGTGCACGCCTGGGCCGCCTGGCGCGTCTACAAGCTCGCCGTCGGCGCGAACGGCGAGCGCGATCGCGTTTTCCTGGGGAGGATGTTCCAGAAGCTGCTCTTGAACTTCACCTGGTGGGTCAACCGCAAGGACGCCACGGGGCGAAATCTGTTCTCGGGTGGGTTCCTCGGGCTCGACAACATCGGGGTCTTCGATCGCTCGAAGCCGCTCCGCACGGGCGACTTCCTCGAGCAGGCTGACGGCACCGCCTGGATGGCCTTCTTCTGCGTGACGATGCTCTCGATGGCCCTCGAGCTGGCCCAGACCGATCCGGTGTACGAGGACATGGCCTCCAAGTTCTTCGAGCACTTCGTCCACATCGCCGACGCGATGAACAGCCTCGGCGGGACCGGCCTCTGGGACGACGCCGACGGCTTCTACTACGACCACCTGCACGTCGACGGGACCGAGACGGCGCTGCGCGTCCGCTCGATGGTCGGCCTCTTGACGCTCATCGCCGTCGAGGTGCTGGACGAGGAAGCGATCGATCGGTTGCCCGCCTTCAGCAAGCGGATGCGTTGGTTTCTCGACAACCGGCGCGACCTCGCCGGGCGCGTCTCGCTCGGCGTCGGCGCCGGCGGACGGGTGCTGCTGGCGATCCCGTCGCGCGAACGGCTGGTGCGCGTCCTCCAGCGAATGCTCGACGAGGGCGAGTTCCTGTCGCCGCACGGCATCCGTTCGATGTCGAAGGCGTACGAAAAAGATCCCTACCGCTTCGACTTCGGCGGCCAGACGCTGGAGGTCGACTACGAGCCGGGCGAGTCGACGATCGGCCTCTTCGGCGGCAACTCCAACTGGCGCGGACCCGTCTGGATGCCGGCCAACTACCTCCTCATCGAGGCGCTCGAGCGCTACCACCACTTCTACGGCGACGACCTGCGCGTCGAGTGTCCCGTCGGGTCGGGGCGCGGTCTCACCTTGCTGGAGGTGGCGCGCGAGCTGTCGACGCGCGTGGCGGGGATTTTCCTGCGCGGCCCCGATGGCCGCCGGCCCTGCCACGGCGACGACGCGCAGTTCGCCACCGATCCGAGCTGGCGCGATCTGCTGCTTTTCCACGAGTACTTCCACGGCGAAACCGGCCGCGGCCTCGGCGCCAGCCACCAGACCGGCTGGACCGCGCTGGCGCTGCGCTTCATCGAGGACCTGGCCCGCGCGCGCGGCGACGGCCCTCCCGCTTGACCCCCGCCCGCTCTCTGGAGGATCTGGTGGCGACGTTTCGCGCCGGCACGTTGCCGCGCGATGAATGGACGCACCTCGCGCACCTGCGGGTCGGCGCCTGGCACGTCCACCACCACGGCGCCGACGAGGCCTTGCCGCTCCTGCGCGTCAGGATCGGCAGCTTGAACGAGCGTCACGGGACCGCCAACAGCACGACCGGCGGCTATCACGAGACGATCACGGCAGCCTACCTGCGGCTGATCGCCGACTTTCTTGCGTCTGCGAACCCCGAGCTCGCTCTCGACCTCCGGGTCGCCGCTCTGCTCGAGAGTCCGCTCGCAGACCGGGCGGTGTTGTTCCGCTACTGGTCGCGCGATCGCTTGCTCTCGCCCGAAGCGCGCGCGGCCTGGCTCGCGCCCGATCTCGCGCCACTCGCCTGGCCAGCGCCATGAGCGCCCTCCGGCCCGCTGGCCGTGTGGGGCGTTCTTGATGGCGGCCGAAGAACCTTCTACCGTCCCCGCATGTCGTACGAGAGGGCTGGGCGATGGTTGGCCGTGGTGGGAGCGGTCGCGACGTTGGCGAGCGGTTGCGGCGGTTCCGGCTCGGGCTCGATGCCGAGCAGCGCCAGCGCCTGCGCCGACTACGCCAGCAAGGTCTGCGCGGCCGAAGAGAAGTGCGAGCTCGCGGCGCTTCAGTACTTCTATCCGGGCGGCCTCTCGAGCTGCGTCTCCGCGGCGCGGCTCTCCTGCGAGCTGACGCTGGGGGCGCCGCACACCGGGGCCACGCCGTCGCTCTTCGAGCAGTGCGGCGACGCGGTCGGGTCGATGACCTGCGAGCAGTACCTCTCCACCACCAACGCCGCCAGCTGTCTGCCGCACGGCGGAACCATCCCCAACCGCGGGTCGTGCGGCGATTCGTGGCAGTGCGCGAGCGGGCGCTGCTCCTTCTCCGACGCCGGCTGCGGGACCTGCGTCGCGCAGGTTCCGCTCGGCAGCGCGTGCACCGGCGTCGAGTGCGCCGACAACCTGGTCTGTTCGGCCTCGGCGCTCGGCGCGACCAGCTACGCCTGCTCGACGCCGGTTTCGCGCGGCGAGCCTTGCTTCGATTCCAGCGTCTGTCCCGGCAACACGCTCTGTGGGGCGACGACCGGGACCTGCGATCTGTTGCCGGCGAATGGACAGACCTGCGACACGCAATACGCGTTCTGCGATCTCTCCGGCGCCCTGTCGCTGTGCGACCCGTACCTCGCGGTGTGTGAGCCGGTGGGGGGGATGGCCCAACCGGGCCAAGCGTGCGGTTGGGTCTCGGCGACCGCTCCCTACCTTCAATGCAACGGCTATTGCGCGCTCGACAGCGGGACCGACGCCGGGACCTGCTTCGCGATGATCGCCCAGGGGCAGCCCTGCACCGCGGCCGACTACTGCGCCTACAACCTTCAGTGCGTCGGCGGCGTCTGCGCCGCCATCGGCTCGACGACCTGCGACGGAACGCCGCTCGACGCCGGTTCCGGCCCGAGCGATGCCGCAGCCGGCCTGGGCGACGCCGGTCCCGACGCGGCCGACGCGACGCCAGGCTGATCTCGGATCGGGAGCGGCAACTGCTTCAGGCGAGACCGGCGACGAGCGCTTCGGACGCTTCCCACAGCCGGACCGCCAACGCCATGTCGTGCGCGATGGGCGTCGTCTCGGACGGGTTGCAGTCGGCGTAGTAGGCGCCCCTGACGTCGGCGACCGCCGGGCTGGTGGCGAGGTAGCACTGGGTGGCGGCGCCCTGCGCGGCGGTCTTCAAGACCAGCGGCGACGCCATCCGCATGGCCGCCTGCGCGATCGCCGGCAGGGTGCGGGTGATGCCGGTGGAGATGACACCCGGGTGCAGGGTGTTGGCGGTCTGCCCCTTTTCGCCGAGGCGCCGGGCCAGCTCGCGGGTGAACAGGATGTTGGCCAGCTTCGACTGACCGTAGGCCCGCATCGGCTCGTAGCCGCGAACGCCAGACAGGTTGTCGAATTCGATCCCGGCGGCGGGCGCGCGCCGGTGCGCGTTGCTGGCGGTCACGACCACCCGTCCCGCGGGGGTCAGCCGCTCGAGGAGCCCGGTCACCAGGATGAAGTGACCGATGTGGTTGGTGAAGAGGTGCAGCTCCCAGCCGAACGCCTGCCGCGGCTCCGGGATCGCCATGACCCCCGCGTTGCAAACGATGGCGTCGAGCGGCGCCGCGCCCAGTCTCACCGCCTCGACACAGGCACGCACGGAGGCCGGCTCGGAGAGCTCGCAGGCGAGCGGCAGAAAGTCGCCCTTCAAGCCGGCGCAGGCCGCGCGCGCCTTCTCCACCGTGCGGGCGGTGGCGATCACCCGCGCACCGCGCAGCGCGAGCGCCCGCACCGTCTCCAGGCCGAGGCCCGAGTTGCAGCCGGTCACCAGCATCGTCTTGCCGGTGAGGTCGCATCCGGCGGTCGCCTCTTCGGCGGTCGTTCCGTACCCGAGCCCGTTGGCCCCTTTTCCCTTCAGCAGAGCGGCGAGCGACATGCGGTGGTCAATATCAGAAGAGCGTCCGGCGGCCAAAGGACCGGCGCGCGGTCAGCGGCCGTCGGGGCGGCTGATTGGCGACCAGCTTTCCTTCGACCATCAGTGGGCCGGAGTCGCCGTAGAGGACCAGGCCGGCGGTGTTGTCGCCCCCGGTCCCCTCGACCACCACGCCGAACTGGCTGTCCCGACCGTCGTTGAAAAGAACGAACGTGCGGCGGGCCCCGGGCGAGACCGCGGGCTCGCCGCAACAGACGTTGGAGACCAGCACGCCGTCTCCCGTCGCGTCGGCGTTCGGGTTGTCGGGGATGCTCACCGTGTTCCGCTCGACCGTGGTGTCATCGGCGGCGAACACGAAGATGCCGGCCATCGAGAAGTCGTCGAATCCGTCGGGGATCGCCCCGTTCACCTGGTTGCCGACGATCACGTTGTGCTCGGGACGATTCACCGCGGCGCCCGGGCCGCCCGCCGCCGCGATCGCGTCGTGCGCCAGCTGGATGACGATGCCGTCGCCCCCGGCGCAGAGCTCGCCCGTGCAGTCGAACAGGGTGAGCCCCTCGATCCGGTTGCGCGCGACGAGCCAACCGTCGCCGGCGGTGTTGGTGATCGCCTGAACCGTCCCCAGAAAGACGTTGTCCTCCACGTGGACGTCGCCGGCGAAGCGGGCGAAGACGCCCAGGGCCAGCGGCTCGAGGTCGTCTTCGGCGATCCCGCGACCGTCGAAGGTGAACCCTTCGATCCGCGTCCCGCTCGCCGCGCTGACGCCGTCGCTCCCCGGCAGGTAGAAGCCGACCCGCAGCTCGTCGGAGATCGTCGGGCTCTCCGGGCATCCCTCGATAGTGGCGCGCCCGTGTCCCAGGAAGGTGAGGGGCTTCGTCACCGTGGCGCCGCAATAGCTGCCGGGCCCGACGTCGATCACGTCTCCGGCGTTGGAGGCGTCGACCGCGGCCTGGATGGTCCGGTAGATGCCGGGGACCCGCCGCACGCGCGGACGCGCCGTCGCGGAGGCAGCCGCCAGTGAAGAGCAAATGACCGCTACCCCGATTGTCGTCGCCCGCAGTCCGGTCATGGCAAGCCTCCCCGATCTAAGTTCGCAGCCCGGGGGCGAATATAACGCCGGCCCCGCCGCCTGCCAGGCAATTCACCCGTGCGCCGGGAGCCACCCCGGTCACCCGGCGCGGCGTTTGAGCGTGTTGCCGGTGAACGTCGCCGCCAGGTCCCAGATGGCGCTGGGGAAGCGGTGGGCGTCGGCCAGGACGTCGTCGACGGCGCGCACGATCCAGTCTTCGTCGTCCTGGCTGAGGCAGAGCGGCGGCAGCAGCTTGATGACGTACATGTCGTGGCCGGCCACCTGGCTCAAGATGCGATGGCGCTTGAAGAGCGGCAGCACCACCATCTGGCAGTAGAGGCCCTTGGTGGCTTTATCGACGAGGGCCCAGGCGGCGCGCAGCTTGAGCGACTTGGGGGGGCCGAGCTCGAGCGCGATCATCATGCCGCGGCCGCGCACCTCGGCGAGCAGCTCGTAACGCGGGACCAGCGCCTGCAGGCGGCGGATGAGGCTCTCGCCCCGGCGGGCGGCGTTCTCGATCAACTTCTCGTCGTCGAGCACCTGCAGCGTGGCGAGCCCCGCGGCCATCGCCAGGTTGTTCTTACCGAACGTCGAGCCGTGCACGACGGCGCGGTCCATCCGGTCGAAGGTCCTGTCGAAGATCCACCTCTTGCCGGCGACGGCGCCGACCGGGACGTAGCCGCCCGAGAGCGCCTTGGCGATGAGCACCAAGTCGGGATCGACGTTCTCGGCTTCGGTCGCCAGGAAGGTCCCCGTGCGCCCGAGGCCGGTCTGCACCTCGTCGGCCACGAACAAGGTCCCGTGCCGGCGGCAGAGGCGCGCCGCTTCGGCGAGATAGCCGGGCGCCGGGAGGTTGACCCCTTTTCCCTGGATCGGCTCGACGATGAACGCGGCCACGTCACCCCGCGACAGCGCCGCTTCCAGCGCCGGGAGATCGCTCCAGGGGACGCGGACGGCGTCGGCGAGCAGCGGGCCGAATCCTTCGCGGAAGATGGCGTCGCCGTTGAGCGACAGGGCGCCCATCGTCAGGCCGTGGAAGGCGTGGTCACAGCAGATCAGCTTGGCGCGCTTGGTGGCTTGCCGCGCGAGCTTGATGGCCGCCTCGACCGCCTCCGTCCCCGAGTTGCAGAAGAAGACCCGCTCCTGTCCCGGCATGCGCGCGAGCAGCTTCTCGGCCAGCATTCCGGCCAGCGGCGAGACGTCCATCTGCACGAGGTCGGCGAGATCGCCGGCCAGCACGTCGGCGAGCGCCCGTTTGACCGTCGGGTGGTTGCGCCCGATGGCGAACACGCCGAACCCCGACAGCAGATCGAGGTAGCGCTGCCCCTCCTGGTCAAAGAGGTAGGCCCCTTCCGCGCGCGCGTAGTGGCGATCGAAGCCGATCGTCTTCAGCACCTGCACCATCTTCGGGTTCAGGTACTTCTCGTGCAGCGTGAACTTCTCGCCGGCGCGCGCGCCGAGCGCATCGAGGATGCTGTCGCTCACGCCGTCCCTCGCGCGGCGGTGCAGGCCGGAAGCGCCGCCTCCGCCGCGCGCGCCAGCACGACGGCGCAGTCGGCGACGCGCTTGCGGAGCGCCAGCAGCGCAGGCAGCGCGCCGGGGTCGCCCAGCAGGCCCCGCAGCACGCGCCCGCGGCTGACCGCGCCGCCCGCGTCGAGGCTTCGGTTCAGCAACGCGGGCAGCGCCTCGCCCGCCGTGTCGCTCACCGCGCGCAGGACCACCCAGGGGATCGCCGCTTCGACGGCCGCCGCGACGTAGCTGCTCGATTCGAGGTCGACGACGGCCAGACCGGCGCCGGCCTGCTTCGCCAGCCGGCGTTTCTCGTCGGCGCTGTCGGCGATTCGCCGCGCGCTCAGCACCGCCGCTGCGCGCCCGCCGGTGGCGCGCAGCGTGGCGTCCACCTGCTCGGCGTCAGCTGCGCAGGCGCGCCCCTCCTCGTCGATCACGCGGCTGGCCACGATCAGGTCGGCCGACGCCAGCTCCGGGCTGAGCGCCCCGGAAACGCCGATCACCACCAGCGCCCGCGCGCCCGATCCGGCCAGCAGCGCGGCGACGCCCGCGCGCGCATTGCGGGCGCCGTCGCCGGTGGCTCCGAGCGCGATCTCCTGGCCGCCGAGGCGCCCGCGCTCGATGACCAGGGTGCCGATCGACGTGGGTTGCGTTCGCGCCGAGGCGCCCGCCAGCCGCGCGCGCAGCGGCGCGATCTCCTCGGGCATCGCCGCGACGATGGCAATCGTCATCGGGCCGCGTTCAACCCAGGAAATTCCAGGCCGCCATGCGCAGCAGGTCCTTGGGGCTCTTGCGGAGGCCCCGCACGGCCGACGCCTCGAAGCCGCTGTGCATCGCGCAGTTCTGGCACTTCTCATCGACGCGCGACTCCCAGTAGGCCCAGTCGGTCTTGGTCCAGAACTCGGTCCAGTCCTGCACGTACTCGTCGCCGATCAGATAGCAGGGCTTCTTCCACCCCTTGGGCGTGAAGGTGACGGTGCTCCAGGGGGAGCAGTCGTACTCGCGCATCCCGGCCGCGAACTCCAGATACATCGGCGTCGACTGCATCCGGTACTCCTTGGAGAGCTCCAGCACGCGCCGGAACTTGCGGTGGATCTCCTGCTTGGTCAGGAAGATGTTCTCCTTCACCGACTCGTAGTGGTAGCCGGGCGAGACGAGCAGCCCGTCGACGCCCAGCCCCTTGACCAGCTTGCAGAGCTCCTCGATCTCCTCGACCGACGTCTCCTTGAAGACGGTGGTGTTGGTGGTGACGTGGTAGCCGCGCCGCTTGGCCTCCTTGATCATCTCGATCGCCTTGTCGAACACGCCCTCGCGCGCGCAGACCTTGTCGTGCGTCTCCCGCATCCCGTCGAGGTGGACGTTGATGGTGAGGCGCTTGTGCGGCGCAATCTTGCCGAACACCTTGGTGTCCAGCACCAGTCCGTTGGTGCACAGATAAATGTGCTTCTTGCGCGCGATGATCGCGGAGAGCAGCTCGGCCAGCTCCGGGTAGAGCGTCGGCTCGCCGCCGCAGATCGACACCGTGGGGGCGCCGCACTCGTCGAGCGCGCGCAGGCAGGTCTCGACCGGCAGGCGATCCGACAGCTTGCCGGTGTGCCTCTCAGTCGAGCAACCCACGCAGGCGAGGTTGCAGGTCTAAAGCGGCTCCAGCATCAGGACCAGCGGGTAGCGTGTCTCACCCGCCGCCGCCTTCCGGATCTGGTAGCCGACCTGGTCTGTCGTTATATGAATCGGAAACCGCATGTGTCTCTCCTTAGATGACTGACGCCGCCGCCACAACTGGACCTACCGGACGAAGCTTGTTGGTGCCCGCGCCGGCGCGCGCGCGCCTCGACGCTGCCATCGCCGCCGCGCGCGACTGGTTGATCGCGCGGCAGGCCCCCGAGGGGTTCTGGCAGGGGGAGCTGGAAGGGGACACCACCCTGGAAAGCTACCTCATCTTGATTGAAGCGTTCTTCAATCGACGCGAGAGCGACAAGGTGCGCGATCTGGCCCGCGTCATCCGCGCCGAGGCGCTGCCCGGCGGCGGCTTTGGCCAATATCAGGGAGGGCCGCCCGAGCTGTCGGTCTCCTGTCTCAGCTACTTCGCGCTCAAGGTGGCGGGCGAATCGGCCGACGCGCCGCACATGCGCGCCGCGCGCGCCACCATCCGCGCCCTCGGCGGCGTCGGGCGCGCCAACACGTACACCCGCCACCACCTGGCGATGTTCGGGCAAGTCTCCTGGGAGAGCGTCCCGGCGATACCGCCCGAGATGCTCTTCTTCCCGCGGAGCGCGCCGTTCTCCGTCTACGACCTGTCGGCCTGGTCGCGCACGATCTTCGTCCCGCTCTCGATCATCTGGGCCGAAAAACCGGTGGTGGCGCTCCCCGCGGCCTGCGGGGTCCCGGAGCTCCTCGACGACGCGCGCGAGCTCGGCCCGGTCGATCCTCCGCCGGCCGCCGACTGGAAGACCGTCTTCCACGGCATCGACAAGCTGCTCAAGGTCGGCGAGCGGGTTCCGGGCGCCGGGCTCTTGCGCCGGCGGGCGGTCAAGCGCGCGGGTGCCTGGGTGATCGAGCGGCTCGCCGACTCCGACGGCCTCTCGGCCATCCTGCCGGCGATGGCCAACAGCGTGCTGGCGCTCAGCCTGCTCGGCTACGGCGAGAAGCACCCACTGCTCGCCGAGGCGCTCGGTCACCTCGACGGACTCTTGCTGCGCGACGAGGACGGCCTGCGCATGCAGCCCTGCCTGTCGCCGGTTTGGGACACGGTGCTGGCGACGCACGCGCTCTTGCAAGGGTCGGTCGCGCCCGACGATCCCGCCGTCGCCCGCGCGGTGGCCTGGCTGCTCGACAAACAGACCCGGCGCCCCGGCGACTGGGCCGTGCGCAATCCGGCGCCGCCCGGCGGCTGGTACTTCGAAGGGAAGAACGAGTTTTACCCCGACGTCGACGACACCTGCATGGCGCTCATGGTGCTGGGGCAGGCGCGGGCCGGCGGCACACCCGAGGCGCGCGCCGAGGCGACCAGGCGCGGCCTGGCCTGGATGATGGGGATGCAGAACGACGACGGCGGCTGGGCCAGCTTCGATCGCGGCAACGACAAGCACTGGCTGACGGCGGTCCCCTTCGCCGACCACAACGCCATGATCGATCCGAGCACCGCTGACATCACGGCCCGCGTGCTCGAGTCTCTGAGTCACCTCCCCGACTTCGGCGCCGCCTTGGGCGTCGCCCATCCGGCGGTGGTGCGCGCGCTCGGCTTTCTCCGCCGCGACCAGACGACCGAGGGGTGCTGGTACGGGCGCTGGGGGGTCAACTATCTCTACGGCACCTGGCAGGTGCTGCGCGGCCTGCGCGCCATCGGCGAGGACATGGAGCTCCCCTACGTGCGGCGCGCGACGCGCTGGCTGCTCGGGCGGCAGAACGACGACGGCGGCTGGGGCGAGAGCATCGCCAGCTACGACCACCCCGCGCAAAAAGGGGTCGGCCCCTCGACGCCCAGCCAGACCGCCTGGGCGATCATGGGTCTCGTCGCCGGCGGCGAGGCCGAGAGCGCGGCCGTCCGACGCGGCGTCCAGCATCTGCTCGAGCGGCAGCGGGACGGAACCTGGGAACAGCTTCCCTGGACGGGGACCGGCTTCCCGAAGGTTTTCTATCTCAATTATCATTACTACCGGCACTACTTCCCGCTCATGGCGCTGTCGCAATACCGCGTCCAAAGCGCGACGGCGAAGGCGATGGCGGCCTCGGCGCGCTAGCGCTCTCAGGCCTCCACGGGGATGGGGCGGGCGTTCCCGATCCCGCTGGCGATCTCGGCGGCGATCTTGACGACCGTGGTGCGCGTCAGCTTGGCGCCGAGCCCCTGGTCGCGAAGGATCTGGAGGTTCGCCGCCGCGAGCTTGCAGATGAAGGCGTTGAACGCGACCAGCCCGGACTCGGCCCCTCCTTGGTGCAGGAGCCCGACGTATGCCGAGGCCGCCGCCAGATCCTTGCGCGCCAGCGCGAAGACCTCGGCCAGCGGTGCGAGGCGCGGCAGGAAGGTCCGCCCTTCGGCAGCATCCGGGCGCGCGTCCTTGAGGATGTTCACCAGCTGCAGCCCCTCGCCGAACGCTGCCGCGTGGCTGCGCAGCTCGCTGGCCACGCGAGTGAGCTGCGGGCGTCCGAGGAGAAACAGCTCCGTCAGCATCTCGCCGACGATGCCGGCCACGGCGTAGCAGTAGGCGCGCAGATCGTCGACGGTGTCGAGCTGCAGGCTCCCCTCCGGTTGCACGCGCGCCACGAAGCTCGCCATCCCCTCGGCGCTGCGGGCGACGTGCGCCCGCAGGATGGCCTGCGCTTCGGGGCGCAACGCCCGGTAACGCTCGAGCACGTACGGCGTGCGGGCGAGCAGCTCCTGGTAGCCGGCGTGCTTGAGCGGGGGCTCGCGCGTCCAGGTCTCGGCGAGCGTCCGCGACTCCCCGGGAGGTCGGTCGAGCAGGCCGACGAACTGCTTCAGCGCCTCGAGCCGCAAGGCGGGCGGCCAGAGGATTGCGTCCTCGAACGTGTCGATGATGCGGAACAGCAGATAAGCGATTCCGACCTCGTCGCGGGTCGGCTGTGGCAAGCAGGGGATCGTGAGCGCGAACGTGCGGCTCGTCTTTTGCAAAAGACCTTCGATGCCGTTGTCGGTGTCGGTCAAACCCTCATCCTCACGAATCCTAAAAGAAATAAGGCCGGGCGCAGATAAAAGCAATCGCGGCGGTCACGCCCGAGGGCGGACATCAAGGACGTTGTACCCCCAAGCAGGGAGGTCGAGATAGAGCCCTTCGTGGGCGAGCGTTCGGCCGTCGCGCTCGTAGCGGGCGTCGCCGAGAAGGTCCGTGAGCACCAGCACACCCTGGTCGAGGCCGTCGAGGCCGACTTCGGCGTAGCACTGGGCGCGCGTCGCGCCGTAGTTGACCGCGACGAGCAGCTGGCCGGATTCCTTGTCCTGGCCCTGGCGCTTCCCGTCCCAGCTGAACACGATGAAGTTGTCCCAGCTCGGGTTGCCTGCCCAGGCGGCACGGCAGGCGGAGAGGCGCCAGGCGCCGTCGTGCGTCTCCGGCCGCCGCAGACAGCCGAGGAGGCCCTCGTAGAACGCGCCCAGCGCGGCGTCCGGTTTTTCCGTCACGCGGCGCGCGAGGTGGATCGAGGCGTGCGCCCGGCGCCCCTCGAATTCGCCTTCGTAGAAGAAGCGCAGGCCAGGCACCAGAAAGGTGACGACGGCGGCGGCCCGGTGGATGTCGGGCGGAAACGTGGCGGCGGCGCGCGGCTCGTCGTGGTTCTCGAGAAAGTGCAGCGTGCGATCCAGAAATGCGGGCGCGGCGGAGAGGTGCTCACGCACCGGGCGCGCGACGCCGTTGCGCAGGCGGTCGTAGAGGCGCTTGTCGTAGGTGAAGTCGAATCCCTCTTCTTGCAGCGACCACTCGAGGTCCCAGTAGGCCTCGGCGACGAACAGGAACCCCGGGTGCCGCTTGCGGACGCGCGGGATCGCCTCGGGCCAAAACGTTCCGTCGACCGGCGGCGTTCCGTCGCGCGGGCGCGCGCGCTCGCCCCAGGTGCGGGCGACGACCTCCGGCTCGAGCAGCATCGCCATGTCGCAGCGGGCGCCGTCCGCGCGGTCGGCGATCCGCGCGAGCTCCGCGATCATCGACTCGCGCAGGCCGCCGTGCCGGTAGTTGAGCTGGAGCGTGTCGTTCCAGCCTGGGAAGTTGGGATCGCGGCCGTGCGCGAAGATCTTCCGTCCCTGCGCTGTCTCGAGCGCCAGGTAATTCTTCGGCTCGCGGCGCAGATCGTCCTCGCTCCCGGCGATCAGAAACTCCGGGTGCGCCTCGACCCAGGGGTGATCGAGCGCGATGTGATTGGGGACGAAGTCGAGCAGCAGGCTGAGGCCGCGGCGGCGCAGGCGCTCGCGCAACCGCGCCAGCGCCGGTTCGCCGCCGAAGTCGCGATGGACCTGGTAGCCGACGATCGCGAACGGCGATCCGACGATGTCGGCCTCGCGGAGGTCGGGGAGATCGGCCCGCAGATCGGCGCGCGCCGCGGGGCCGCGGGAGCTCTCCCGGCCCATCGGACCGGTCTGCCAGACGCCCAACATCCAGATCCAGCTGAACCCGCGCGCCGCCGCGCGGTCGAACAGATCATCGGGCAGATCGTCGAGCGTGGCCGGGCGCCCGAGGGTGGCCGCCGCTTCGCTGACCGCGATCCGCGTGTCGATCTGATAGAGCGCCGGGAACCTGGAACCGTCGCTGTCGGTCATGTCGGCAGGGCGCCGAAGGTAATCACTATTTGCTGGCGGCGTGCGGGGGCGGATTGGCCAGCCAGGCGCCGAAGGCGTCGATCAACGTCTCGGGCGGCAGGCGGTCGAACGAGCTGACCAGCCAGTCCATCGCCTCGGCGTGACGTTGCGCGCGCAAGAGCGCCTTGAACGCTTGCAGGCCCAGCGTCGGATCGCTCATCAGCGGAACCAGCTCCTTCACGTCGGCGTTGGCGTAAACGATCCGCCGCGCCTCGGGCGAGGCGTAGGGATCCTTCTTGACCGCGGCGGCGGCCGGCTGGTAGAGCGCGCGCCCGGCGGCGTCGGTCCGCTCGCCGAGCGCGGCCAGCACCGGCGCGCGCAGCTCGGGCTCGTTGCGCTTCTGCATCTTGGCCAGCAGATCGAGCGAGCCCGCCGAGGTCTGCTTCCCCAGCTCGGGCGCCATCGCGACCAGCGGCTGCGGCTCGCGCGCCTTCATGAGCGGCATGACGTAATCGATGGCCAGGTCGCCGCAGGCGCGAATGAGGCCGGCCGCCACTGCCGCGCGCACCTCGACCGAGGGATCCTTCACCAGCGGCTGCAGCCGGTAGAGCGTCGGCCGACCGCCGCCCGGCCGCGCGAAGACCGTCGCGGCGGTCGCGCGCAGGTGCGCGTCGCTGTCGCCGAGCGCGTTGAGGGCCGGACGGCGCGCGCTCGCCGGGCTGACGATCGCCAGTGTCTTCAGGACCTCCGCCCGCAGCGGGGCCGGGAGCGCATCCGTCTTCAGCAGGCCGGCGAGCGTCGCCACGCAGGGGGAGGCGGCCGGCAGCTCGGCGCCGGCCGCCTGCAGCACATGGGTGGAGAAGGCGATCCCCTCTGGATCGGTCGCCTTCAGGCGCGGCTGCACCAGCGCACAGAGATCGACCTTCAGGCCCGCCAGCGCCGGCGCGGCGATGGCCACCGTGTCGGGGCGGGCGAGCGCCGGCCGCAGCCGGGCGGCCTGTCGCGGATCTCCGGCGCGGGCCAGCGCCGCCGCGGCGCGCGCGTCGAGCGCCGGATCGGGTTGCGGCCGAACCAGCCAGGCTTGGGCGAAGGTCGACATCGCCCCGCTGTCCCCTTCGCGCGTGTAGCGCGCCACCCGCAGCAGCGCCTCCTTGATTCGCCCCTGGACGAACAGGCGCGGCAGCGCCTCGGCGAGCGGCGCCTCGACCCGGCGCACCTCGCCGCCCGAGCAGAGGCGGGCGTCGCGCGCGAAGATCCAGCGGAAGTGGGCGACGCCGTCGTCGCCGTAGACCGAGATCGGCGGAACGGGGAAGGGGACGTCGCCCCGGATGGAGCCGACCGCCGCCTGATCGAAGGCGGCCACGCCGGAGCCCTTCACGATCGTCACCTCGGCCGGGCTGCCGTCCCAGCGGACGGTGAACAGCAGCTCCGCCTCGAGCGCCGGGTTGTTGAGCGGATCGGTCGGCGGGCGCTTGGCGGCCACCTCCTCGATGAACAGGTTGGCCCAACGAAAGTGGATCGTGCGGTGGATTAACCGCAGGTAGTCGCCCTCGGCCCCCTTGGCCGTGATGGGTGGTTCCGGCGCCGGCGTGACGGGGGCAGCCCCCCGAGCGATGCCGCACAGGCCACACGCCGCCACGAGACCCCATGCCAGCGGACGAAATCGGCGCATATTGAGGTGGCGATGGGAAGACATCGAACCCGAACGGCCAGAGGTTACTCCTTATCGACGCGCGCCGTCCACGCGATCTGCCTCACCGGGGCCGTGGCCGCCGTCGGGATCGGCGCCCTGATCGCCAGGGCCGACCCGTCGCCGCCGCCCGTCCCGTCTCCTTTTCCGTCTCCTTTTTTCGACTACCGGCTCGAGCGGCCGGGGGCCTCGCACAAGATCACCGTCCGCGATCTGCCGCCGCCGCGCGAGGCCGAATCGACGGACAACGGGCCGCGGATTGTCCCGCGGCCGAAGGAGGCCTGGCCGGCGGCGCCAGCCGGGTTCAAGGTCGAGCTTTACGCCGACGGGCTCGCCAACCCGCGGCTCATCCGGGCCGCGCCGAACGGCGATCTCTTGGTCGCCGAGAGTGCCGTCGGCGAGCTGCGGCTGTTTCGCGGCGTCGGGGCCGATGGGCGCGCCGCCGAGATCGAGCGCTTCGCCACCGGTCTGAAGAAGCCGTTCGGGCTGGCGTTTTTTCCGCCGGGGAACGATCCGCGGTGGCTTTACGTGGGCAACACCGACTCTGTCGTCCGCTTTCCGTACCGCAGCGGCGATCTGAAGGCGCGCGGGCCGGCCGAGACCGTCGCCGAGCTGCCGGGCGGAGGGCTCCTGCGCGGGGGCGGCCACTGGACGCGGGACTTGGCGTTCTCGCGTGACGGAAAGACGCTCTTCGTGTCGGTCGGATCGCACTCGAACGTCGACGACACCGACGGCAACGCGGCCGAGTTTCACCGCGCCGACATCCTGGCCTTCGACAGCGACGGAAAAAACCTACGGGTCCATGCTTCGGGGATCCGCAACGCCGTGGGGATCGCGGTCCACCCGACGAGCGGCGAGCTCTGGGCGTCGGTCAACGAGCGCGATCTGCTGGGCGACAACCTGGTCCCCGACTACATCACGCACGTCGAGTCGGGAGGTTTCTACGGCTGGCCCTGGTTCTACATCGGCGGCCACCAGGACCCGCGCCACGCCGGCAAGCACCCCGAACTCGCGGCCAAGGTCGTCGTCCCCGACGTCCTGCTGCAACCGCACGACGCTTCGCTGGAGATGACGTTCTACGACGGCGCGCAATTTCCGACCGAGTACCGCGGCGACATCTTCGCCGCCGAGCACGGCTCGTGGAACCGCAAGGCCCGCTGCGGTTACGAGGTGATCCGGGTGCCGATGCGTGGCGGAACCCGCGCGAGCGGCGAGTACGAAGATTTTCTCACCGGATTCGTGTCGCCGTCGGGCGACGTCTGGGGACGGCCGGTCGGCGTCGCCGTCGCCAAGGACGGCGCGCTCATGGTGACCGACGACGGCTCGAGCTCGATCTGGCGCGTCAGCTACGTCGGCCAGAAGAAAAAATGATCAGGCCGCCGCGTTGATCAGGGTCCCCGCGCTTGATCGCTGCGGAAGCGGGCCACGGTGGTGGCGGGCGGGTTGATCCGGACGACGGCGGCATCGGCGTCGACCACCAGCAGATCTTCCGGGCGCAGCCAGGCATAGAGGCCGCGCACCGAGGCCAGGAGCGGGCGGCCGGCCGCGCGCACCAGCGCCGCGGGGCCGCCGTCCGCGGGAACGTCTCCGTCGACGACGAACGCAGACGCCCCGGCGGCGATCGCGTAGGCGGTCGAGAACAGCCCCAGCCGCTCGCTGGCGAGGACCGCCCCGGCGCGCACCAACGGGCGGCCGGTGGTGGCCGCGCCCGCGTACACCAGCACGCAGAGATCTTCGATCTCGGCCGCGCGCGCGCCGAGCCAATCGGCCGTCGCGTCGTCTCCGGCGGCTCCGGTGAACGGGACGCGGGCATAGGCGCGCGCCAGCTCGGAGAGCGCCTTCAAAGGGGCGGGGGCCGCGCAGGCCTCCGCCAGCCGGCCGCGGAAGCGCTCGTCGTCGAGGATCATGGCCAGCGAGGCGATCTCTCGCATGGCGGCCTCCGTCGTCGCGCCTGCCGCGCGCTGCAGCTCGGCGCGCAGCCGCGTCCAGATGGTCTCCAGGCTCGCGGTCTCGTGGGGCTTGGCGGCAGTGCCGGTCCTGGCCAGCGCCGCCAGCGTCGGCAGCGCCTCGGCGCGGCCCATCGCCGTGCCCCCCACGATCGAAACGCCGGTCAGGCGGACGGTCCGGCGGTCGGCGTCGGCCGCGCGCTGCCGCTCGCGCCCCTCGCCGCGCTCGAGCGCATGGTTGAGCACCGCGGCCAGCGCGGTCGCCAGCACGACCTCCTCGGCCGTGAAGGCCATGACGGCCCGCCGCTGCAACACCAGCACGCCCGCCGCGGCGCCACCCCGCAGCACCGGCACCGCCAGGAGCGCCGGAAACTGCTCCTCGCCGAGGCCGGGGATGTACTTGAAGCGCGCGTCGCGGTCCGCGTCGGCCACCGAGACCGGCCGCAGCCGGTCGGCGGCGAAGCCGGTGATCCCCTCGCCGCGCCCGAGGTGGACGCGCCCCAGCGCCTCAGGTGGAAAGCCGACGTTGCCGCGCATCGTGAACCGCTCGCCGTCTGGCCCCTCCTCGCGGACGTAGACGCTGGCGACGTCGGCGCTGGCGATCGCCGCGATGTCGCCGCACATCGCGGTCAGCACGTCCTCGAGCGGCGCCTCACCCTCGCCGAGCGAGATCAGACGGAAGATTCCGTCGAGCGTCGTGTGGTCGCCGCTGTCATGAACCTGATAGCCCCGGTTCTTCGCGCGTCCCATGTTCGCCCTCGCTCTCTAAAATAGGTCTTTGACTGTTTCCGACATCTTTCCAAACGGAAAATTCGCCGTAAGTAAAAGGTGAGCGCGCCGACGCTTCAGTTGCCGGTCGGAGCCGGGATCTTGCCGGTGCCCGCACACCCGTGGACCAGCGCCGGGGTGTTGGCGGCCGAATCGAACACATAGGGGTAGGGGAGCGCGAACGGGACCACCTGCGCCGTCGGCACGTTCGAGCCGATCGAGGTGGGGAGGTTGTTGACCAGATAGACGGAACCGGCGGTGGCGGGGGAATCCAAGATCGTCGTCACCGGGGCGTCGTTGGCGTTGATGGGCGTCGAGGCGACGTCCGAGAAGGAGCTGGCCTCGATGCGGACGTTCGCGCCGTCGGTGGAGGCGACGCCGTAGTTGGCGACGGTGTCGAAGAAGTTGTTGAGGACGTGGACGGTGCCGAACCGCACGCGCGGGCCGGTGCTCACGTTCTGGAACCAATCGTGGTCGTAGGTGACGTGCTCTTTGCCGGCGTCCTCGGCCGCGGCGGCGCTGCTGTCGGAGCGGCCGACGAGCCCGCTGTCGCGGTGATCGTGGTAGTGCGTCCAAGAGACGGTGATGAAATCGCTTTGGTCGGAGATGTCGACCAGCCCGTCGTAGGAGGTCCCGGCGTCCGAGTCGCCGTTGCTCGAGAGATCGCAGTGATCGATCCAGATCTGATGCGACTCTTCGATGTGGATGGCGTCGATGGCGCCGTTGGTGTTCGGCATGGCGATCACCAGATTCCGAATCATCACGTTCGAGACCTTGGTCATCGCCAGTCCGCCGCCGAAGAACCCCGAGTTGCCGTCGGCGCCGAACACGGTCTTGTTCGACGAGACCCGAATCTGCTCGCCACCCGTGTCGCCGCCGTCCGGCGTGGGGGGGATGGTGATCATTCCCTTGACCACGATCGTCAGCGGCCCCGGCGTCTTGTCGCTCGCGTAGGTCGTGAACTCGGCCAACGCGTCGCTCGCCTGTGCGTCGACGACGACCAGCGTGCCTCCGTCGAGGGGGCCGCCGCCGCTGACCCCGCCGTCGAGCAGCAGCGTCGGCATGCCGGTGGGGCCGCCGTCCCATTCGCCGCCGAGGTCGCTCATCGTCGCGTAGCCGATGAGCGTGTCGGGGCAGTCTCCGGTCGGGATTGAAGAATCCTGAAGCGTCGACGAGTCCTGCGCGGGCGATCCGTCGCGACCAGTCGTGGCCCGGAGCGGGTAGAGCCGGACGTCACAGCTCGCGCCGGTCAGCACGACCAGGAGCACGGCTCCGAAATCCGGGAGGCGGGGGGGGCCCACATCTCCATACTACATAGATAGAGCGCGGCGAGGTCGGGCAGGTGAACCGTACCGGGTGGCCCCGGACACTCACCAACCGGTAGGACAAATGTCGCTGCAAGCAGGACGCGGACGGCCGGTGCGGATCTCACGCGATCCCGTAGGGGTACGAATGACGCAACGCGCTCTGCGGCGACCCGTCGATCCGGCTGGGACAAGAATTGGCGCGCCGGGTAAGCTATTGACTGTGCCGTCCCCCTCCGGCCTGCGTGCCGACGGCCGAGAGCGCCCAGCCGCTCCGGTCGCGCCCGAGACGCCGAAGCCCGCGCTTCCCGTCGAGGCGGCGCACTACGCCGACGACGCCGAGCTGGTGGCGGGCCTCCGCCGCGGGGAGGCGCGGGCGCGGACCATCGTCGTCGAGCGGTACGAGCCGCTGGTCGAGCGGCTGGTCGCGGGAGCGCTCGGTATCGACGCCGAGATCGCGGACGTGGTCCAGGATGTCTTCGTCGCCGTCCTCGAAGGCGTCCACAACCTCAAGGATGCCTCCGCGTTGCGGAGCTGGATCGCGACGCTGACGGTCTTCACCGCGCGGGGCCGTATCCGCCGCCGCCGCCGCTGGCGCTGGATCCGGTTCGTGGCGCCCGAGGAGGTCCCCGAGGTGCCGGTCGCCCCGCCGCAAGGGGAGACCCACGAAGCGGTGCGGGCGACCTACGCGATCCTGTCCGAGTTTCCGGCCGACGAGCGGCTGGCGTTTTCGCTTCGCTTCGTCTCGGAGATGCAGCTGACCGAGGTGGCCGCGGCGTGCCGCGTGTCGCTGGCGACGGTCAAGCGGCGATTGGCACGTGCCGAGAAGCGGTTCGTGGAAGCAGCGCGCTCGCACCCGGCGCTGAACGATCGGATGACACGAGGGGGGCGGTGGGGCGAGTCATGAACCGGGAGCCGAACAAGATGAACGGGGAGCTCGAATCGTTGATGCGCGACGTGGGTCGCGTCGTCGAGGGCGCGGCCCAGCGGCAGAATATCTTGCCGCAGATCCAGGCGCGCCTCACCGCGCGGGAGAGCCTGCGGGCCCGTCCCGGCGCCCGCACGGCGCTCCGCTGGGGCTTGGCGCTGAGTGGCCTGACCGCCTGCGCCGCGGCCGCGCTGATCGTCCTCGGCCCACATGCGCTCTCGTACGCGGTGTCGGGGGTGGGAGAGGGGCAGATCGGGACACCGCTCGTCGCGCCAGCCTTGGCGCCTCTCGAGGTCCGCTTCTCCGACGGTTCGGCGGTGACGATCCCGCCGCGCGCCGCCGCCCGGGTCGACGCGCTCGATCGCAACGGCGCGACGGTGGCGATCGAAGACGGGACGCTCGAGGTTTCGGTCATCCACCGCGCGCACACGCGCTGGCAGGTGCGGGCCGGCGGCTATCGGATCCAGGTGACCGGCACCCGCTTCGCGGCCGATTGGGATCGATCGAACCGGGCGCTGACGGTCACCATGCACGAGGGCTCGGTGTTGGTCTCGGGTCCGGGGCTCAAGGAGCCCGTTCGGGTCGTCACCGGCCAGCGTCTGCGCGCCAGCGCGAGCGGCGCCGACCTCGGGCTCGAAGGCGAGCCGGCTCCGCAGGCTGAAATCGAAGCACCGGCGCCGTCGGAGCGCGCGCCAGCTCCGATGCTGGCGCCGCCGCCGCCGACGGAGATCGCTCCGACGGTGGAGCACGCTTCTGCGCCGCGCGCCCGTCACGTCGAGGCGATGGCGGCCCACGCCGCTGCTCCCGGCGTTTCCGACTGGCGCATCGCCGCGGGACGGGCGGAATACCGAGACGCGCTCGCGGCCGCCGTGCTCGAAGGGTGGCGGGCGGAGTGTGCGCGGCTCGGCGCCGACGATCTCGTGCTGCTCGGCGACGTGGCCCGATTGGCCGGCGATCTCGACCGCGCCGAGGAGGCCTATCGTTCGGCGCGCCGCCGGTTCCCGCAGGCCGACCGTCCGACGTTCGCGCTCGGGCTCATCGCCTTCGAGGGGCGCCACAATTACAGGCTGGCGGGCGACCTGTTCGCCAGCTACCTCCGATCGTTCCCGCGTGGCCCGCTGGCCCGCGAGGCGGCCGGCCGGCTGATCGAGTCACGGCTCAAGGCCGGCGACGGCGCCGAGGCGCGGCAGGCCGCGACCTCCTACCTCCACGATTTCCCCGGCGGACCGCACGCCGCTCTGGCCAGACGCACGGTCGGTCCGTGATCCCCCGCGGCGGCTCGCTGGCCGCCGTCGCAATCACTCTGTTCATCTCCGCCGCCTCGGTCGCCGCTCCGCTCGACGTTCCGGGCGTGCCGCCCGGACCGCTGCGGGTGGCGCTCCTCTCGGCCACCAACGACGACCCGTTGGCCGGGCGTCTCGACGCCGAGCTGCACACGATCGGGTTGGACGTCTCGCGGTCGGTCGTCTCACCCACGATGGGGATCGAGGAGCAGGTGCGCCGAGAGCTGGCCGGCGGCGCGCGCGCGGTGATCGTGGCCGACGGGCACCGAACGGACGTCTGGATCTCCGAGCCGGGCTCGGATCGCGTGGCGCTGCGCCAAGATCTGGAGGTCGACCAGACTTCGGGCCTTCAGGCCGTGCTGGCCCTGCGCACGGTCGAGTTCCTGCGGATCAGCCTGGGTCTGGTGAGCGCACCGACGGTGGTGCCGCTCGAGCCCGCGCCCGCCGTCGCCCGTACGTTGTCTCCTTCGCCTCCGCCCGAGCCGAGACGATGGTTGGCGATCGACGTTTCATCAGGTGTCCTGGCCAGCGTCGGCGGCCTCGGCGCCATGGCCGTCGCCGGCCTCAGCTTGCGCGCGCAGCTCGCCGGCCTCGTCGGGGCCGAGCTCTGCGCCTACTTTCCGCTGACCGACTCCGAGCTTTCGGAGACGGAGGGGCAGGCCCGCACTTCCGTCTCGCTGGCGGGCGGTGGTCTGTTGCTTGCCCCCCTCGGCGACCGACGCTTGTCGTTTGACCTCGCCGCGGGGACGCTGGCGGTCTTCGTCAGGACGACCGGAACACCGACTGCGGCCGGCCCCGAAATGACCGACGCACAGATCGGCCTGGCCCTCTATGCGCGGGGTGCGGCGCGGTTTCGGCTGGCGGAGCGCCTGGCCTTGCGCATCGACCTCCTGGGCGGGAGCGCGGTGCGCCGCCCGGTCATCTCCGTCGCCGGGGGGCGAGACATTGCCACCTGGGGGACGGCCTTCGCCGCCGGCATGGGCGGCGCCGAGCTGCGGTTTTAGCGCGCCGCGGTTTTGACGCCGCCGCGGCCTGAGCCGCCTCGCGCCGGCGCGAACACTGATTCGAGGCAATGTCGGTCGTACGTCTGTTGGTTCGCGTGGGGGTCGTGCTCACCGTCTGTCATGGCATGGCGGCGGCGTCGCCGTCGCGGCGGCTCGCGCAGGCGCAGGATCCTGCCTCGAAGATCATCCAGCTGAACCGCGATGCCCTGGGCGCCATCGACAAGCGCGAGTTCGAGAAGGCGCGCGAGATCCTCAAGAAGGCGCTCGACCTCTGCCAGGCGACGGGGCTCGCCCAGCACCCGGTCGCCGCGCGGACCCACGTCCACATGGGCGTGGTGATCATCGAAGGGTTCAAGAACCGCGAGCTCGGCGAGAAGCAGTTTGCGGAGGCGCTGGCGATCGAGCCGACCATCGCGATGACCCCGTCGCTGGTGACGCCGGAGATCAGCGAGGCGTTCGGCGAGGCGAAGCAGGCCAGTGGTACGGCGTCGGGTGCAGCGTCTGGTACCGCCGGGGCCGAAGCCGCCGCGCCGCCGCCCGAGAGCCGCCCCGCCGCCGCGCCGGCCGCGCGGCCAGCGGCGGGGTCGGGCGGCTTCACCTACCACACCGTCAGCGAGGTCAAGCAGGGGAACGCGATCCGGGTGACCGTCAACGTCGACGAGAACCTGAAGTTCCACAAGGTCGTGCTCGCCTACCGACCGCAGGGGACCTCGGACTTCCTCGGGCGCGAGATGGATCCCGTCGGCCCGGGCTCGTACAGCGCCGAGATCCCCGATCGCGCCACGACTGGCTCTTCGGTCGCCTATTACATCGAGGCGCAGGACGACGACGGACAGCCGGTCGCCAACCGCGGCACCGAGGAGCGGCCGCTGGTCATTCAGCTGGCGGGCGAGCCGCATCCCTCCGAGCACGCGCGTCCGTCCGAGGTCGCCAAGCGAGACGACAGCAGCGACGACGACACCACCGTTCGTGAAGAGGGGTCGACCGAAGGGGAGGGGACGCAGACCTGGTTCGCCGCCGTGCTCGTGGGGAGCGGCGTCGGTTACGCCTCCGGCACGGGGGAGACCAACGCCAACCTGCCGGTCCCCGGCTCGTTCGCCGCGACGTCGCTCGGCCACGTGGCGCCCGAGCTCGGCTACTGGGTCCTGCCGAATCTGGTGCTCTCGGCGCAGGGGCGGATCCAGGTGGTGAGCGGCCCGACCGAGCTCGTCGACAGCATGACCGGGCATGTCTACCAGCCGGCGAACCTGGCGCTCGCCCTGTTCGCCAAGGCGTCGCTGTTCTTCGGCTCGGACGATTTTCGCCCGTTTCTCTCCGGCGGTCTCGGGGGCGGGCAGATCCGTCACGTGGTCACCTTCGGCTCCTACAAAGATTGCGGCGCAAACCGCAGCCAGACCTGCGTCGACTCCGTGGTGGCCGGGCCCGCCCTCGCGGAGGTAGGCGGCGGCATCGTCTACAAGCTGACCTCGGCGTTCGGGCTCGAGGCGGGGAGCAACCTCGAATTCGCGGCGCCCAAGTTCACGTTCAACGTCGATCTCAACCTCGGCGTCACCATGAGCTTCTAGCGCGATGGTCCGCCCCGTCGATTTCATGAAGCGCGCGCAGTCCGTTCTGATGGTCTCCCTGGCGACGCTCGTCGCTGGCTGCCTCACGCCCGACGGCTACTACCGTGGCCTCGACGGAGGCGCGACGGCCCAAGGCGGCTCGGGCGCAGCAGCCGGATCCTCCGGCTCGACCGGCGGCGCGGTCGGCCAGGGTGGATCCTCCGGCTCGTCGGGCGGGGGCAGCGCGACCGGTGGCAGCGTCGCGACCGGCGGCAGGCCCGCGACCGGCGGCGCGACCGGGCTCGGCGGCACCGTGGGGGGGACGGGAGGCGCGGTGGCGACCACCGGGGGCAGCGGCGGGACCGCGACGGGCGGCGCCGGCGGCGCGTCCACGGTGCTCTACAGCGACGATTTTTCCAGCGACACCGTCGGCATGGCCGCGAACGGCTGGATCCCCGACACCATCGACTCCGATCCCAGCGACGGGACCTGGAGCGTCATCAGCGACAACGGCAACAACGTCTTGCAGGGCGCGGCCACCGGCAGCGACTTCACGATGGACATCGGCGGCATGCTCTCCTGGACCGACTACACCTTCCAGGTCGACATCAAGATGACGTCCGGATCGAGCTACGAGTTCGGGGTGTTCGGCCGCTTCGCGCTGGGGACCGACAAGGGGAACTACTACGAGGCGTACATGGACGACAGCGGCCAGGTGCAGCTGCGCGTCCGCCTCAACGGCAGCACCACCTCGCTCGGGAGCAAGAGCAAGTCGACCACCGGCGACGCCGTCATCGGCACCGTCTACACCTTCAAGCTCGACATGCACGGCTCGATCATCACCGTGTCGGTCAACGGCGTGGCGCGCGTCAGCATGGTGACGGATCCGAACGCGCTCCCCGCGGGCGGCCTCGGCCTCATCGTGAACAACGGGACGGCGGAGTTCGACAACGTCGTGGTCACCGAGTAACGATCGGCCCGCCGTGCCCGCCGTCAAACCCGTCGTCAAACCGTTCCTCGATCAGGACTTTCTGCTCGATTCGCCGACGGCGGTCGATCTCTATCACGGGGTCGCCGCCCAGCAGCCGATCCTCGACTACCACTGTCACCTGTCGCCGGCCCAGGTCGCTGACGATCACCGGTTCCGTTCGATCACCGAGATCTGGCTCGACGGCGACCACTACAAGTGGCGGGCGATGCGTGCCGACGGCGTCCCCGAACGGGCCATCACCGGCGCGGCGACCGACTGGGAGAAGTTCGAGGCCTGGGCCAAGACCGTCCCCCACACGCTGCGCAATCCGCTCTACCACTGGACGCACCTCGAGCTGCGCTTCCCGTTCGGCGTGGCCGGCAAGCTGCTCTCGCCCGATACCGGGCGCGAGATCTTCGAGCACTGCAACCGCAAGCTCGGCGAGGAGGGGTTCACCACCCAGGGCCTGCTGCGCCAGTTCAACGTGCGGGTCGTCTGCAGCACCGACGATCCCATCGACGATCTCGCACCGCACGCGCGCCACGCGCGGCGGGCGGACGCGTTCACCAAGCTCTACCCGACCTGGCGCCCCGATCGGGCGCTGGCGCTCGCCGATCTCGCCGGCTGGAACGCCTGGGTCGACGCGCTCTCGGCCGCGGCGCGCGCGCCGGTCGGGACGCTCGACGAGCTGCGCAGCGCGCTCGCCCAGCGGCACGAGGCGTTTCACGCCGCCGGCTGCCGCGCCTCCGACCACGGCCTCGAGCGCCTCTACGTCGCCGACTACACCGAGCGGGAGGTGGCCGCCATCTTCGCCAAGGCCCGCGCCGGTCAGGCGCCGTCTCCCGACGAGACGGAGAAGCTGCGTTCGGCGCTCCTCTTCGACCTGGCGATCCTCGACCACCGGCGCGGCTGGGCGCAGCAGTTCCACCTCGGCGCGCTGCGCGACACCAGCGCGCGCGGAATGGCCGCGCTCGGCCCCAACACCGGCTACGACGCCATCGCCGACTTCCCGCAGGCGGTCGCGCTGGCGCGCTTCCTCGATCGCCTGGACGCGGCCGGCCAGCTGGCCAAGACGATCGTCTACAACCTGAACCCCGCCGACAACGAGGCGTTCGCCACCGTCATCGGCAGCTTCAACGACGGCTCGGCGCCGGGGAAGATGCAGCTCGGCAGCGCCTGGTGGTTCCTCGATCAGCTCGACGGCATGCGCCGGCAGATCGACGCGCTCTCCAGCCTCGGTCTCCTCTCCCGCTTCGTCGGCATGCTGACCGACTCGCGCAGCTTCCTATCATTCTCGCGCCACGAGTACTTCCGGCGGCTGCTTTGCAACATGCTGGGCCACGACGTCGAGCGGGGCCTGCTGCCGAACGATCGCCCGCTGCTCGACGCGCTGGTCGAGGACGTCTGCTTCCGGAACGCGCGCGACTACTTCAAGTTCGAGATCTGACCGGCGCCCTCAACTGGGGCCACTAACCGGGCGGGTTGATGCTGGGGCAGCCGAAGATGATCTGCACCGCGCCGGCGCCGTCGGCCTGAATCATGTTGCACCAGGAGCCGTAGACCTCGACCGCCGTGTCGTTGCCGTCGGTGTAGTCCCATCCGTTGAGGTTTTTCGCGTCGTAGGGAATGCGGGTCATCCCCGAGCCCACGTAGACGCCCAGCTTGGTGCTGTCGTTGGGGACCGGAGGCGTCATCCCGAGTGGAAACAGGCAGCTCGAGATCTGACCGGTGATCGACCCGAGGGCCGAGGTGAGGGTCGTCATGTCGCTGGCCAGGTAGAAGTGCGGGGAGAGCGGGTTGGTGGCGTTGGCCGGGACCTCGCCTCCGGCGTCCGCCATCTGGTTGAGCGTGGTGGTGTCGCTGGCCGTGGTTCCGATCCCGATGACGAAGGTGGGGAAACCGGCCGTCTTGGCGTTCGTCACGGCCGTCACCGCGTACGGCCTGGCGGCGTCGGTGTCCTCGCTGGACGGGATCGCGGCGCACGAGGGCTCGCCGTCGGTCGCCAGGAGGATGTACTTCGGGTTGGTGTCGGTGAGCGTCTTCAGATAGGTGACGGCGGCGTTGATCGCGTCGCCGGTCGGAGTTCCGTTGCCGTCCGGGGTGGTGGCGGTGATCCCGGCCGTCACGGCGGTCGCGTCGGTGGCCGCGACTTTGACGTCGATGTTGCTGGTGACGCTGCCGGCCACGCATTCATTCCCGGATCCCTCGGGGAACGACTTCATTCCCCAGAGCACCGAGCTGTCGGTACCGGTGACGACGCTGTTGAGCGTCGGCACCACCACGCTCCACTTCGAGGGCGCGCCCGACGACGAGTTGATGGGGTCCTGCATGGAGGCCGAGCGATCGAGGACCAGCAGGATGTCCGCGTTCTTGGGCGTCGGCTGGAACTGCTGCAGGCCGCAGTTCGGCGTGCCGGCGTCGCTCATCGGGCCGACGTCACCCCCGCCCCCGCCGTTGCCGGTCGGTGAGGTGCTGCCACCGCTCCCGGTGACGTTGCTGCCCCCAGCGCCGACGGCTCCGCCGGTTCCCGTACCCCCGCCGGTCGCGCCGCTGCCGCCTTCGCCCGCGGCGCTTTGCACCTGCTTCGTTCCGGCACAGCCACCGGCGGCAGCGAGAGCCGCCAGCAAGGGAATCAGCGCGCACAACTTCGTCATCGTGACCTCCCACGGGGCCGCGCCAGCACTCCCAGGCAACCGGCGCGGCCCCGCAGATCCTCTGGCTCGTTGCAGAGCCAACCTTGAGCCGCCCAGAGCGACCCGAGCGGCGAAATGCTTTGCTCTGGGAGTGTCCGCACCTCCACGGCGCAGCTCATGAGCCGTTCAAGTAGGGGGGCAGGCCTCGGTTTTCCGCAGCGTGAGCCGCCTTCATCCCCCGCGGACACTTCGTGACTTGGGGATGTGCATGACCACTCTGTCGCATCGAGCGCCCTTCACGGTGGTCCGGATCGCGCTCTGCGCCGGGGCTCTGCTGGCGACCGCGGGCTGCATCACGCCGGACGGCTACTACCGCGACCTCGGCGCCGGCGGGAGCGGCCAGGGTGGCGGGAGCGGCCAGGGTGGGACGAGCGCCGGCACGGGCGGCGCCACCGCCAGCGGGGGCGCCGCGGGGACGGGAGCGGGCGGCACGAGCCCGGTCACCGGCAGCGGCGGCGCGACCGGCACGGGCGGCGCCACGGGAAAGGCAGGGGCCACCGGCTCGGGCGGCACCATATCGACCGGCACGGGCGGCGCGACATCGACCGGCGGCACCACCGGCAGCGGCGGCGCGACCGGCAGCGGCGCCAGCTCCGGCTCGGTCCTGTTTTCGGACGGCTTCGAGAACGGAACGACCAACTGGGTCACGAGCGGTCCGGGCACCGCCTCGACCCTCACCGACGGGAGCAACGTCTACGAGCTCTCTTGCTTGATGAACAAGGTCTATCTGTCGGCGGCGGGCGTCACCACCTGGACCGACGTCATCGTGCAAGCGAAGGTCAAGATCCTCTCCTTCAACGGCTCGAGCTCCTCGTACTACGCGGGGATCTGCGCGCGGGTGCAGGACGCCAGCAACTACTACTGCGTCGCGCTTCGCAGCGACGGCAGTGTCTCCATCCGCGGCGACATCGGCGGGAGCAGCAACTCGATCGGCAGCTCGGCCAGCTACGGCGTCACGGCGGGGACCTGGTACACCGTGCAGCTCGAAGTGGTCGGCGGGACGATCAGCGCCTCCATCAACGGGACGCCGGTGCTCCCCAAGTCGGCCTCGTCGCCGATCACCGATTCGTCGTTGACCAACGGCGGGATTGCGCTGGCGGTCGAAAACGCCGACGCCGAGTTCGACGACGTCAGCGTGACGGTTCCTTAGCCGCCGCTCAGTCAGGCGCCGGCGGATAACGAAGCGCGGGCCGCCTGCACCACCGCGCGCAGCTCGCGCGTGCGCTCGGTGATCGTCGCGTCGCGCCCCTCGGCGAGCGCGACCGGGTCGATCAGCTCGGAGCCGATGCCGAGCGCCACGGCGCCGGCGGCCAGGTACTCGGCGGCGTTGGCGGCGGTGATCCCGCCCGTCGGCAACAGCTTCACCTCGGGGAGCGGGCCGCGCAGCGCGCGAAGATACTTGGGCCCCCCCACCGCCGAGACGGGGAAGATCTTCACCAGGTCCGCGCCGAGATTCCAGGCGGCGATCACCTCGGTCGGGGTGAGCGCGCCCGGCATGGCAGGGACGCCGCGGGCGTGCGCCTCGACGACGGTGTCGGGATCGAGGCCGGGGCTGACCACGAACGCCGCGCCGGCGTCGACGCACTGGTGGGCCGCCGTCGCGCTCAGCACGGTGCCGGCGCCGACCAATGCCCGATCGCCGAGCTCGCGCACGAGGGCGCGGATGACGGCGGGCGCGTCGGGGACGGTCATGGTGATCTCGAAGATCGAGATGCCGCCGGCCAGCACCGCCCGCGCCGCCCGCAGCGCGAGATCGGGCGTGGCCGCGCGGATGACCGGGACGATGGCCTCATCGGCGATGCGCCGGACGATTTCGGCGCGCGAGGCGTGCTCGACGCGACTCATCGGTCGATCCGCGCGCTCGGCGCCTCCATCGCGCGCAGCACCTCGGCCAGCGTCGCCATGCTGGTGTCGCCGGGCGTCGACATGGCCAGCGCGCCGTGCGCGACGCCGCAGCCGAGCGCCCAGGCCGGATCCTTGCCGCCGAGGAGGCAGTAGATGAACCCGGAGGCAAACGAGTCGCCCCCGCCGACGCGATCGAGGATCTCGACGTCGCGCTGTGCGATCTCGACGAACTGGCCGTCTACAAAGGCGATGGCACCCCAGCCGTTGGCGCTCGCCGAGCGCGAGGTGCGCAGCGTGGTGGTGACCGCCGAGAGGTTTGGGAAGGCGCGCAGCACCTCGCCGATCATGGTGCGGAAGCCGTCGGTCGGCAGCTCGCCGTGGCGCAGGTCGACGCCGGGCGGGTCGAAGCCGAGCGCGGCGGCGAAGTCCTCTTCGTTGCCGAACAGCACGTCGACGAACGGCAGCAGCGAGCGGTTGACCTCGCGCGCGCGCGCCTGACCGCCGACCGCGCGCCAGAGCGAATCGCGGTAGTTGAGATCGTACGAGACGCGGGTGCCGTGCCGGCGGGCCTCCTCCATCGCGGCGCGCGCGACGGCCGGCGTCTCCTCGGACAGGCCGCAGAAGATCCCGCCGGTGTGGAACCAGCGGACGCCCTCGGTGCCGAAGAGAGCGCGCCAGTCTACGTCGCCGGGGCGCATCTGCGAGACGGCGGTGGCGCCGCGATCGGAGCAGCCGACGCCACCCCGCGCACCGAACCCGCGCTCCGTGAAGTTGAGCCCGTTGCGCGCTGCGCGCCCGACGCCGTCGTAGGGGACCCAGCGCAGGAGCGACAGGTCGACCCCGCCTTGCAGCATCAGATCCTCGACCAGCCGCCCGACGGGGTTGTCCGCCAGCGCGGTGACGATCGCCGTCCGCAGGCCGAAGCAGCGGCGCAGGCCGCGCGCGACGTTGTACTCGCCGCCGCCTTCCCAGGCGCGGAAGGTGCGCGTGGTGTGCACGCGCCCCTGACCGGGATCGAGGCGCAACATCACCTCGCCCAGGCTCACCTCGTCGAAGCGGCACTCCGCCGCCGGTCTGATCGCAAGCTCGCTCATGGACGATGAAGGCGAGCTTGCGCCGGGCCACGGCCCGGCACAAGAGCTCGCGGCCCGCGCTAAAAGACGTAGACGGCTTGCCCCATGCCCCGGATGTTGTGGGGCTTGTTGCCGTCGAGGTAGGTGACTTGCGTGTACTGACCGGAGAGGCCGAAGCGGATGCTGGGCGTCGCGTCGAAGAACAGGTTGGCGTCACCGTAGAGCGAAGTATTGGCGACCAGGTCGATGATCCCGATCTCCACGCTTCCTACCTGGAAGAGCTGGGACATGTTGTTCGAGTGCGAGTAGGTGAAGTTGGCGGCGAAGAGCAGTCGGCCGTCGATGACGGGCAGGTAGTACTGCAGGCCCGCCTTGTACGCGTACCAGTTGATGGTGTGCAAAACCGCGGTCTGCACGTCGAACGTCACCAGGCCGTTGTCGATGTCGGGGGTGTAGATCGGCGGCGGTGACTGCTGCATGGCATTGGGGAGCGTGGGGAACATCGCGCCACCGCCGGTGGTCAGGAGGTCGGCGATGCCGGTGCCGGTGACGAACGATCCGGTGAGCGTCAGCCGGTTCTTACGATCGTTGGCGTCGGCCGCCGGGATGACCGGGACGAGCGCGTCGACCGACACGCCCCAGCCGGTGGCGCTGTTCGAGCGCTGGGTGGGGGGGGGCGCGTAGGCGTCGACCTTGAACTGGCGCACGATCCCCGAGACACCGATCGAAAGGGGCGCGGCGACCGTCCGGACGTTGCCCGGCGTGGTGATCCCCTTCCAACCGTTGGCGCTGAGGCGCAGGCCGGCCTCGAAGTCCGGGATCTGCGAGTCGCGCTCCACCGGACGCTCGGCCGAGACCGCGACGTCGACGCCGACCGGGCCGTCGGCGCCGAACCCGCGCGACAGACGCAGCTGCGTGTTGCGCGAGAAGACCATGTTCGGCAGCCCAAGGAACTCCACCGAGGCAGGGAAAAAGTAGTTCTGCCAGCCGAAGACGTCGTAGGTCTGCCCGGCCAAGAAGTCCACCGGGCCGCCGTCGAGCTTGAAGTAGGCGTGGCGAATCCGAAAGATCGGGCTGTCGTAGTAGGTCGACTCGTTGCCGTCCGGCGGGGGCGTCTGGCTGCCGAAGAAGTCGCCCTCGATCAGCGCCGACGGCCGCAGGTCGCCGATCTGCGGCGCCTGAAAGGCGAGCCCGATACGCGTGTTGCGCATCGAGAACTGCGTGCGGCCGACCGTCCCTTCGTAGACGTCCGAGCGCGCCACGAGAGCGCTGCCGATCGAGTCGTTGTAGCTGCGCGTGCTGTCGGCGATGTAGTCGGCCTCGACGAATCCGTAGAAGGTCACCGACCACTTTTGGGTCCCTTCGCCGATCTTGAGCGTCAGCGGCGCGCGATCGAACCAGGAGGCGGTCGGCGGATTGGCTCCGGGCGCGGGCGAGGTCGGCGTCGGCACGGCCGGAATGCTGGGCGGCGGCGCCTCGGAGGGGGGCGGTGGCGCGGGCGGCGGCTGCGGCACCTCGCCGGGCGGCGTGGCCGGCGCGCTTTCGGGCGCGGCGGGCGGCGTCGGCTCCTGGGCGCGGGCCGGTCGAACGGCCGCCGTGAGGGCGAGCGCGGTGGCCACCAGCGCGACGGTCGTGCGCGCCTGTCGAGTTTCGTTCGGGGTCTTTCGATCGATCATTGGTGAGGACCTCATGCGGGTGTCTGGATGGGCTCGAAGGAGGGCGCCAGCAGGTGATTCAGGGCGAAGGCGAGGAGGTAGGCGGAGCCGCAGATCCCGAACAGGATCGCGTAGCCCGAGGTGACGTTGCCGGTGGCGGCGAAGCGGTCGAGCAGCTTGCCCGAGAAGATCGGGAACAGGATCCCGCCCAGCGAGCCGGCCATGCTGCCGAGCCCGACGACCGACGCCACCGCGCGCTTGGGAAACATGTCCGAGGCGCTGGTGAAGAGGTTCGCCGACCAGGCCTGGTGCGAGGCGCCGGCGATGCCGATCAGCACCACCGCCGCCCAGTTGCCGACGTGGGTGACGGCCAGGATCGGCAGCACCGTACAGGCGAAGGTGAAGAGCGCGATCTTGCGCGCGCGGGTCACGCTCATCCCGCGGGCGGTGAGGAAGCCGGAGAGCCAGCCACCGAAGATGCTGAGGACCGTGACGATCGAATAGATCGTGACCAGGTAGACCCAGCTGTCCTTGATGGCGAGCCCGCGCGTCTTCTTGAAGTAGTCGGGCAGCCAGATGAGAAAAAACCACCAGACCGGATCGGTGAGGAACTTGGCCACGATGAACGCCCAGGCCTGCCGGTGGCGCAGGATCTCCGCCCAGGAGATGCGCGCCTCGGCGCCGGCGCGGGCCGCGGCGCTGTCGCCGTCTTGGCTCCGGATGTGCGCCAGCTCGGCGGCGCTGAGCTTGGCGATCCGCTCGGGGACGTCGTACCAGGGGATCCAGAATGCCAGCCAGACGAGGCCGGCGATCCCGGCCGCCACGAACGCCGAGCGCCAGCCGAACGAGGAGGCCAGCCAGGGGACCACCGCCGGGGCGATGATGGCGCCCACGTTGCTGCCGCTGTTGAAGAGCGCGGTCGCATAGGCGCGCTCGCGGGGGGGAAACCAGATGGCGACCGCCTTGATCGCCGACGGGAAATTGCCCCCCTCACCGAGGCCGAGCGCGAACCGCGCGACGAAGAACCCGTTTACGCTGCCCACCAGAGCGTGCGACATGGCGGCCAGGCTCCAGGCGGCGATCGAGACGGCGTAGCCGATCTTGGTGCCGACCCGATCGATGAGCGCGCCGAAGGAGAGCAGGCCGATGGCGTAGGCCGCCTGAAACGCGGCGTTGACCGCCCCGAACTGGGCGTTGGTCCACTTGAGCTCGGTGTCGAGCATCGGCTTCAGCAGCGAGAGGATCTGCCGGTCCATGTAATTGACCGTCGTGGCGAAGAAGAGCAGCGCGCAGACGAGCCAGCGGTAGCGCCCGATGACGCCGGTTGAGCCGCTGGGGTTCGCGCCGCCCTCGTCCCGCGTCAGGGCGCCACCCGACCCTTGGCCAGAGGCAAGCATGGGGACCGATGATGGCAGAGGTTGTCGGGGCACGGCTGACGCCGTCATGGGTTGTCGGATGAAGCCCAAACGGCTCGGCCGGCGTCCCGGGGGTCTCCCGTGAGCCATCCGCCCCAGGTGCGGACACCCAGCTCTCCGAAGCTCCGGATTTCAAATGCACCAACCAGCGAGGGGATCGATGACGACGATGACGAAACGAATGGCGCCGTTCTGCGGGACGATCGCGCTCTTGGCGCAGGTCTTTGTTTTCCAGGGCTGCGGTAGCAACAGCGGAACCACGGGCACCGGCGGGACGACCGGCACGGGCGGCGCCACGGCGACCGGCGGGACGACCGGTACGGGCGGGGCGACCGGCACCGGCGGAGCGACCGGCACCGGCGGGGCGACCGGCACCGGCGGGGCGACCGGCGCGGCCGGCGCGAGCGGCGCCTTCGGTCAGCCGGCCTGCGGCAACACGATCGCCGGGGCGGCGGCTGGCAAGGGTGTCGCCTGCACCACCGCTGACGTCCAGCTTTGCTACAAGACCTGCGGTCCCGAGAAGACCGGCGTCAAGCCGGAGACCTGCAGCGGGACCGCCTACACCGAGGGCGACTGCGCGTTCGACCCGGCTGGCGCCTATGCTTGCTACGTAGTTCCGCCCGCGCCCGACCCGAGCTGCCCGACAACGGCACCGATGGCCTCCAGTCCCTGCTCGATCCCCGACTGTGTGGTCTGCGGGGGAGGGGATACCACGATGACGCCGCCGACGGCGGGGACTGGCTACCTGGACTCGACCGGCGCCGCGAAGACCGGCTACTGCGTCTGTCAGGCAAGCGCCACTACCCCGACCTGGAGCTGCGCGAGCAACACCGCCTGGCCCTGCCCGAACGGCAGCGGCTGCTAACCTGACGACCGCTCCCGCAAACCGCCGCGCGCCGCCTGACGTAACCAGGGACGGCGCGCGGCAGTCAAACGAGCCCCACGTTGTCGAACCCACATAAACGAACGTTGCTCGCGCGTCTAACCAAGACGGTCTGGGCGGTCTCGCTGCTCGCCGGCTTCGGCTGCCAGAAGCAGCCTCCCATCACGCCGCTCGTCTACACCTGTGGGACCACCACCGATTCGACGATGGCGATGGCCGGCGCCGTCGACGACTGCGCGGATATCGATGCGACGTTGCCGGCCGAGCCATCGTTGCCGGCCGATCCCTCCAACCCCGCCTGTATCCTGAAAGCGCAGACGGGGACCACCGACAGCAAATGGATCCCGGACGAGACCAACATCGACACCGTGCGCATCCAGACCGCGCTCAGCACGTGCCCGGTGGTCAAGCTGATGACCGACGGGGGGGCGAACAACGCCTTCGTCTCGGGGCCGCTCACCGTCAGCGCCGCCACGCTCTGGGTCGACCAGGGCGTCACGCTCTACGCCTCGCGCGATCCCAACAACTACCAGGCGAACAAGACGGCGACCAGCGCTGGCGACTGCGCCAAGGTCGGGGTCAATGACTCCTCGGCCTGCACCAGCTTCATCACCGTGATGGGCGCCAGCCCGGCGATCGTCGGCGACGGGATCATCGACGGCCAGGGGGGCGAGCTGCTCATCGGGTACGACTACTCCTGGTGGCAGCTCTCGTCGGCGCTGCAGACGATCGACGGCAGCATCGGGAACCCGACCCTGATCGATCTGAAGACCGGCGTCACCGGCTTCCTCATGTACAAGATCACGCTGCACAACTCGCCCAAGTTCCACGTCAAGATCACCTCCACGCCGCCGCCGGCATCGTTCACCACTCCCTGCACTTCGCCCGGTCAGGGGTTCATCGTCTGGGGGGTCACCATCTTGACGCCGTCGCGCTGGGTCAACACGCAAGGCCTGCCCATGACGCCTCACCTGTCGCGCAACACGGATGGAATCGATCCCGGTGAGACCAGCTACGCCACCTGCGGCGTGCTGGCCCACAACACCATCAGCACCGGCGACGATCACATCGCCATCAAGGGCGGCCACGGCATCAACAACATCGTCGTCGTGCACAACCACTTCGGGACCGGGCACGGGATGTCGATCGGCAGCGAGACCTACGGCGGCGTCACCGGCCTCACGGTCTGCGACCTCACCATCGACGCCGACTCGCGCCCCGTGGGAGACGGTGCCAGCCCCGGCGACTTCAACGGCATCCGGGTCAAGTCCGACGTGAGCCGCGGCGGCCCGGTCAGTAACGTTACGTTCCGCAACGTCTGCATGCGCGACGTCAACAACACCATCTTGATGAGCACCGCCTACAACCCGCTCTTCTCCGGCACCATGTACCCACGGTTCAGCAATATCAGCTTCAAGAACATCCACGACGTCACCTGTTTCGGCGTGCAGCAGCCGGTCGTCACGCTCAACGGTTTCTCCGCGCTCTATCCGGCCACCGGCATCGGGCTCGACAACGTCATCGTCGACAACATCGGACCACTGGCGGTGTCGGCGGAGTTCTCGCAGATCGCCCTCGGGCCGGGAGCGGTGAACTTCGCCGGATATATCGACGGAACGGACGTCAACGTGACCGAGGCGTTCGCCGATCCGAGCGCACCCCCCATCAACTGCGTGTTCCCTGTGCTGCCGGCTCCGCAACCGCCGCCGGGGTGGTTGCGATGATGACCACGGTGACGGCTGCGAAAGTGACGACGCGCCGACTCGTCTGGTTGCTCCCCTGCGCGTTCCTGGCGGCCTGTACGACCACCACTGCCGAACCGCTGGAAGGGACCTGCATCGTCGACGACACGCTCACCGCGAGTTGCAACGACACTCCCGATGGCGGCCCCGCGACCCTCGGCCTCGTCGGCTACGACTGCACCGGGACCGGCGCGCGGCCCGATCTGCAGCAGGCCAGCTACGTCGGTGGGGTCCCCGAGGGAATCATCTGCGCCGACAAGACGCCGCTTCCCGATGGAGGCGTACCGTCGGGGCCGCAGTCGTATTGCTGCACCAGCGGGCCGACGACCTGTGCCTACAACCCGAGCGCCGCTTGCGGCGCGGGGACCTACGATTACCAGTGCCAGAACATCAACCGCCCCGAGAGCTACAACCCGACCATCAGCTGTGGCCAGGGCGTGCGCGGACCGGAGTACGTCGACTATTGCTGCGCGGGCATCAAGCAGCCGGTCGGCTGCATGGAGTTCGACGGGCTCGGCTGCGCCGCGGGCCTGGTGGGATGGACATGTCCGACCGTACCGGCCGGCACCATCCCCAAGGGGCAGGACCTCGGGGACAACAAGAGCCGTGCCGATCAGTACTACCTCGTCTGCTCGACGCCGATGGTCTCGCCCTCCGGGAAGGTGAACGACTTCTGTTGCTACCCACCGGCCGCGGTTCCGCCGGGCAGCTCGTGCTACGAGGACATCAGCGTCCCCGGTTGCGCGGTCGGGCGGTTCGGCTTCGCCTGCTACGGCCCCGAGAAGCCCTCCGACGACTTCCCGCCGATGAACTGCCCCGACGCCGGTTTCCCCGGCACCAGCATGGACGGCTACCCCGGCACGCTCTACTGCTGCGATTTCGAGTAACTCTCCCGCGATGAGCTCCGGCGAGCAGAGCTCGCCTGCACTCGACGCGATCAGGCCCTCGCCTATGGGCGCTGCAGATACTCCTCGGGGGCGTCGACGAAGCCCCAGGCCCGAAGCTGGCGCACCCAGGTCGCCAGGTTGTCGCGCGTGACCCGCACCAGCTCCATCGGGATGCGCTCGGGGACGGTCCTTCCGCGCAGCAGCTTGTCGACGATGGTGTCGACGCCGACCTCGCCCCAAAGATAGGTCGGTTGCGCCAGCAGCACGGGCGCCAGCCCCTTTTCGACGTAGAGCAACTGCGGCGGAATGGCGTTGATGGAGACGATGGTCGGGACCATCAACTTGGGTGTGCCCGATTCGATCTCGTGCAGCAGCGTCTGCGTGTAGAGCGGCCAGCCGCCCACCATCGCCCAGCCGGCGATGTCCGGGTGCTCGGTCTCGGCGCGCATGACGGCGGCCGTCGCGTCTTGCGGCGTCTCGACGTGAAAGAACGGCCCGATCACCGTGAGCCCTGGGTGGTGGGCGGCTTCGTTCATCACCCCCTCGACGCGGCGGCGCAGGTTGGGCGCCGTGGGATTTCCCGCCAGGACGGCCACCTTGCCCCGGTGCGGAATCAGGCGGGCGAGCTCTCGCATCACCGCTTGGCCCGCCTTGAAGTCGTCGACGCCGCACACGGCGAACCGGCGCGAATCGGGCGCGTCGCTGTCGAAGGTCATGACCGGGACGCCGTGCGCGACGGCGTCGTCGATCGCCGGCGTGACCGTCTTGACGTCGGAGCAGGAGAGGAGCACGGCGTCGAACTTCTCGCTCACCGCCTGCTGGATCCGTTGCACCTGCGCGGCGGCGTCCTCGCGCGCCGGCGTCAGCCACTCGATCTCGATCGGCCGCCCCAGCTCGGCGCTGAGCGCGCGCGCCCGGTTTTCGGCGCCCAGGCGCGAGGCGAGAAACGACGGGTTGCTCGCGCTCTTGGCGATCATCGCGATCCGGAAGGGCGCGGGCGCCTTTGGGGGCGGAGCGCCGGCCCCGAGGCTGCTCGGGCGGGACGGGCAAGCGCTCGCCGACAGCGCCGCGGCGACTAGGGCCGCGAAAACGGCGCCGGGCGGACCGCCGGGCAGACGACCACCGCTGCGTTCGGGCTCACTGAGGGTGAGTTGACCTGCATCGTCGAGACGGCTCAAACGGGCGCCCCCTCTGGCGCGCGAGGATCGGTTCATGTCACCGTGGTGGACGTGCCCCTCCCCGGACTCGGGATTCTGGCGTTGGTGGCGCTCACGCCGGCGGCCCCGTCCGTCTCCGTGCCCGTTCGCGTCGAGTTCGACGCCCCTGCCGGCTGTTCCGACGCCGACAACTTTTTCGCCGGGGTGCTCGCCCGGGCGAGTCACGTGCACCGGGCCCATCCCGGCGAGGTGGCAGCGCGCCTCACCGTCCGCTTGACGCGCGCTGGAGGCAGAGTGCACGGGGAGCTGCGGGTCACCACGGGGGGCCAATCCGAGACCCGGCGCGTCGACGGAGCGACCTGTGCCGAGGTGGTCCAGGTGCTCTCGCTCACCGCGGCGCTGGCGATCGATCCGACGGTCGATCTGCTGGCGCCCGCAGCTCCGGAGAAGCCCGCCGCACCGGTTCGTGCCCCGCCGCCTGCCCCTGTGCTGTCACCGCCCGCGGCGTCGCCTCCTGCGGCGCCCAGCCCCGGGCCGCCTGCGGCGCCATCGCCCGTCGCTGCGCCGCCGCCGGTCGCTGCGCCGCCGCCCGCCGCCGCGCCGCCGCCGCCGGTGGCGGAGAGTCCGCCCGCCGCGCCGCCGCCAAACGCACCGCCGCCGCCCGGGACGCCGGCGGTTTCGCCTCCACCCGAGGCGACGGTGGTCGGCCCGCCGCTTCCGGAAGCACCGCCGGAGGTGGGGCTTCGGGTGGGCGCGGCGGCAGTCGCGGCCCGGGTGCTGTCGTCATCGCTGAGCCTGGGCGCCGCGATCTCGGGCCGGCTCACGGCGGTGACCCGGGGCGGGCTCACGCCGTCGGCCGCCCTGGCGCTGCTGTATCTTCCCGGCGATTTTTTCCAGTCGGGGGACGATCTCGGGATTCGTTGGGCGGCGCTCGCCGCCACCGTCTGTCCCGGTTGGGCGCTCCGCGGAAGGGTCCTGATCGAGCCCTGCGGGCGCTTGACCGGCGGCGTGCTCACGGCGACCGACCATTCGGTCACCAACAGCCGCTCGGTCGATCGCTGGTGGGGGGGCGCCGGTGCGCTCCTGCGCGCCACGACCTCCCTCGGCTGGGGCCTTCACCTCGATCTCGAGGCCGGGGTCGACGTTCCGTTCGTCGCGCGCCGCTTCATCACCACCACAATCGTGCCAAATCAACCAGTTGGCGCCACGCCGTCGGTCTCTCCTGCGCTGTCGGTGGGCCTCTCCCACGGTCTATAAATTCCGGGCCGGGCGCGCTATGATCAGGATTCGCGGGAGCGGGAATTGAGAGCTCGAACGACTATGACCGCCGCGGCCGTCCTCGATACGCGCGATCTCGAGCGCGCAATACCGGGCGTGCACGTGCCTGCGCCTCCGCGCACCGGCGAGAGCCAGGCCCGCGAGAGCCAGACGCGTGAGGACCAGACCCGGAACCAGCGGTTGCGGGGCCTCGTCGACACCCACATCGATTTCGTCGCGCGCGTGTTGCGGAACTCGGGGACGCCGCACGCCGAGATCGACGACGAGGTGCAGCGCACCTTCATCGTTGCCGCTCGCCGGCTCGACGATATCCGCCTCGGCGCCGAGAAGAGCTTCCTGTTTCGGATCGCCTACAACCTGGCGGCGCATGCGAGGCGGACGGCCGCGCGTCGGCGCGAGGTGGCGGCCGACCAGGCCCCCGAGCAGGTCGAACGATTCGCCACGCCCGAGGCGCTGACCGACCAGAAGCGGATGCGCGAGCTGCTCGACGGTGTTCTCGATCAGATGGACGAGAATCTGCGCGCGACGTTCGTCCTGCACGAGTTCGAGGAGATGAGCACGGCCGAGATCGCGGAGGCGCTGGGCATCCCGCGGGGCACCGTGGCCTCGCGGTTGCGGCGGGCGCGCAGCGAGTTCCGCGAGCGCGTGGCCGCCATCGAGGGGTTCGGGTACGTCGACAGGGAAGGTCAAGGCTAACGCGAGATGAGCGGGCGATGAGAGATCCGGTGCGGTTGCGGGACGAAGGCGCGAGCGCCCTCGAGCGTGCGTTGCTGGCGGCGGGGACGTCGTATCGAAGCTCGTCCGAGACGCGAACGAAGACGCTGGCCGCGCTCGGTGTGGCCGGATCGGCGACGCTCCTTGCCGGGGCTGCGCAGGCCACGACGCTGGGCTCGCTGGCCAAGATGACCTGGGGCAAGCTCCTGGCGGCGGTCTCGATCGTCGGCGCCGCGGCGGCGGTTCCCGGTTACTACGCCTGGCAACGCCATCAGACCGCCAAGCACCGAGCGTCCGCGCCGGTCGCCGTCGCCGTCGCCGCGAGCTCGGTCGAGGTTCCCGACTGGTTGTCGGCCCCCGCGCAAAGCGAGCAGGTGAACCCGCGTGCTCGGCGGGGATCGATCAACTATGCACCGCTCGCAGGGGCGCCGAACGACGCCCCGGCCCACGCGGTGCGGCCGGTCGCGCGTCCGTCAGTGACGCTGGCGCACGAGCTGTCGTCGATCGACGCCGCGCGCGGGATGCTCGCTCGGGGCGACGCCGCGGGCGCGCTGGCGCGGCTCGACGCCTATGGACGCGCCTATCCCCACGGCCGGCTGAGCCTCGAGGCCGAGGTGCTGCGCATCGACGCGCTCGACGAGAATGGTCGCGGCGACGTCGCGCGCGCGCGGGCAGCGGCATTCCTGCAGCGCCACCCGCACAGCGTGCTCGCGGCGCGCGTCCGCACGCGGCTCGGCGACTAGGCCAGCGATGATCGCCAGAGCCCGCTCGGTCTGGGGGCTCGCCGGCCTCTCGGTGGCAGCGCTGGCGATCTGCGCATGCACGGCCACCACCGACTCGCTCGGCTACGACGACAGCGAGAGCAAGGTGCTCTTGCCGTTGAAGCCGCCGGCGTCGTACCCGAATCCGTTTCGCGATCTGTTGGGCGAGACCGACGCCGCGATCACCGCCAAGATCACCAACGTGTTCAACACGCTGTTTCACGGCTCGGCGGCGCAGGCGATCTACGTCGCCGTCGGTGACGATCAGGCGTACATCGAAGACACCTTTCACGACAACGAGATCCGCACCGAGGGGATCGGCCTCGGGATGATGATCTGCGTCGAGCTCAACAAGCAGGACGAGTTCGACAAACTCTGGACCTACGCCAAGCAGATGGTCGAGCTCGGCAGCGGCCCCAACGCCGGATACTTCCCCTCCTATTGCGACGCGGCCGACGGCACCACCACCAGCTGCCTCGACCCCTACGGCTTCGAGCAGTTCGTCACCGCGCTCATCTTCGCCAACGACCGCTGGAAGACGACGGGGACGACGATCGACTACGCAGCCGACGCGCTGGCGCTGTTTCATACCCTGCGCCACAAGCAGGACGACAACGGCGGCGTCGTCGAGGGCGTCACCAACATGTTCGACGCGACCACCAACCTGCCGCTCGACGTCCCCGACGTCTCGGCGGCGGGCGTGACCCGTCCGTCGCTGGTCATGCCGGGATACGAGGCGCTCTGGGCCGAGGCCGACGCCGATCCGAACTGGACGGCGGCGGCTGAGAGCGGACGGGCCTTCTGGCAGGCCGCGGCGAACGCGACGACCGGATTCATGCCGGTGCGCGCCGATTTCGACGGGACGCCGGTGCCGGGCTGGGACACCTTCCAGCCGGAAGGATACCGCGCGCAGATCAACGTGGTGATCGATCAGATTTGGTCGGGCGGCGACGCCTGGAACGTCACCGAGAGCAATCAGCTGCTGGCGTTCTTCAGCGGCCAGGGGATCAACACCTACGGGAAGTCGTTCAGCCTCGACGGGACGACGGTCCTCGATCCCAGTCACGAACCGTCGCTGGTGGTCGCGAACGGCATCGCGGCCGTGGCATCGACGAACGGCGATCGTTCGGGCTACGTGAGCGCGGTCTGGAACATGGACATCCCGACCGGGGACGCGCGCTACTACTCCGGGATTCTCGAGCTGGTCGGCCTGCTCATCTTGAGCGGCCAGTTCCAGGTCTATTGAAGGCGACCTGGAGACCTCTCAGAGGCGCGCGGGTGAGACGCCCGGGACCAACATCCGCGCCAGCGCGAGCGGCGCCTTGACGCCGTTGTCGCGCATCCAGGCTTCCCCCACGGCGGCGGTGGCGCTGTCGCCCCCGAGCTCGCCCGTGCCCACCTGCGCGGCGGCCTTGAAGAGCCTCAGCTCGTGCGTACCGGTCTCTTCGATCGCCCGGCGCAGCCAGGCCGCCCCTTCGGTCGCGCGCCCTTCGGCCTGCTCGATGCCGGCGTAGAGCAGCGCCGCCATCGCGCTCCCCCAGCCGGCGCCGCGGCGCAGGCGGTCGGCGCACGCCCGGGCGAGACGCAGCCGGGCGGTCCTTTCGGCGCCCGCCGCGGCGAGGCCGCCGGCCAGCGCCGCCCGCCCCCGCAGGTGGACCGCGACGTGGCGCGTGTGCTGCATCTGCAGGAGCAGCGAGCGGCGGAGCGCCGGCCAGCCGGCGACGAAGCGGAGGTACGCCCGCTCGCCGTCGCCTTGATAGAGATCGATCTGCGTCTCGGCGATGAGGTCGTACCAGTGCTGGATGTGGTACCCCTGCGCCGACCAGGCGGCCATCGCCTCGCGCGCCTCCCGTCGCGCGCGCGCCGGATCGTCGCCCAGCAGCCACACGGCGTTGGCGAGCCCGATCCGCAGCGTCGTGGCGGCGTAGACCGAGCCGCGATCGTTGGCCTCCTTGAGCCCCTCGGCCGCCTCGATTCGAAACCGCTCGAGAGCGCCCAGATAGTAGAAGCACTCCAGCGTGAAGTGGCGAACGGCGTTCAGCTCCCAGGCCGCGCCGACGCAGCGATCGCGGAAGATCCGCTCCGCCGTCGCCAGGTGGTCGAGCGCCGAAGCAAACCGACCGCCGAGGTGCGCCGCCAGGCCGCTCATCAGCGAGACGATCCCGGTCGCGTGCGGATGCTGGAGCTGGGCGGCGATCGCCGAGGCCTCGCCGAGCAGCTTCTGCGCCCGCGGGTCGTTCCCCTGGGCGGCGGCGTAGGCCGCCTCGCCGGCGATCCCGCGCGACACCCGGTACGGCTCGCCGACCGCCAGCGCCAGCCGCAGGCTGCGCACCTGGAAATGCGCCCCCTGCACCGGGTCCATGAGGCCGAGCCCCGAGGAGATCGACCAGCAGAGATCGGTGCGCGCCAGCTCGCGGGGGGCGATCTCCTCGGCGCTGCGGCGCTTGAAGCGGCGCCCGCGCAGGAACAGCGCCGCCCGCTGCGCGACCAGCGCGCGCACGGGGGACTTGGCGAACCCCAGCCCCGCGTCGGCCAGCGCCTCCTCGGCGACGGCGCGCCCCTCGTCGAGGTGACCGCTGCGAATCAATTCTTCGGCGCCCCGCCGGCGCAGATCCATCGCCTGGGCCGGGCCGGCGCCGTGGGCCGCGCTGAGGTAGTTCGCGGCCGCGTCGGCGCCCCGCCCGACGTTGGAGAGCGCGTCGCCCAGGCCGACCAGCATCTCGCGCCGCTGCTCCTCCGACCAGTTGCCGAGCGCCAGCGCGTCGGTGTAGCTCTCGATGGCGCGATCGAAGGCCAGCGCCTCCGCCGCGCGGCGCGCCGCCGAGGCGAAGTGGACGGCGGCGCGATCGGGGTGGCCGGCCTCCCGCCAGTGTCCCCCCGCGCGCAGCGAGTTGCTGGCGTCCTCGAACGCCTCCGCCAGCTTCTCGTGCAGCTCGCGCGCATCCGCGCTGGAGGTCGACTGGCGCGCCACCTGGCGGATGCGATCGTGGGAAAAATCGAGCAGCTCGTCCCCGCGCTCGGTCACCGAGTAACAGAGGCGCGCGGCGCGCAGCTCGTCGAAGAGGCGCACGGCGGTCGGGCCGTCGAGCTCGGTGAGCCGTCGCAGCATGCGCACGGGGGTCGGCGCGCCCGAGATCGCCAGCGTGCGCAGGACGCGCACCGTCGCGTCGGGGAACGCCTCGATCTGCGCCCGCAACACGCCGTCGAGGGTGAGCAGGGCCCCGTTGCCCCGCCGCAGGTGAGCGGTGCGCGCCAGCTCGAGGAGAAAGAGCGGGTGCCCGGCCGACTCGCGCGCCAGCACCTCGGCGTCGCGCTCGGGAGCGCCGACGCCGCCGGAGAGCAGGAGCTCGCGCGCCAGGGTCTGGGCGTCCTCGCCCCCGAGGTTGGAGAGCGCCAGCTGCTCCTCGGGGACGTCGGCGGCCAGCAATCGCGCGGCGGCGCTGTCGGCGCCCGGCGTTCGCAACGTGCCGAGCAGCAGGAGCCGCGGCGCCTCCGGCGGGCGCAGCACCTCGGACAGCAGCGCCAACGAGTCGGCGTCGGCCCACTGCAGGTCGTCGATGTAGGCGACGATCGGCGCCCGCTCGCCGAGCGCACGCAGGAGCTGGCGGAAGACGGCGAACATCGAGGCGCGGACCTCGCGCGGGTCAGGCCCGACGTACTGATGCGGCGCATGCGCGATGAGCGGGACCCGTCCGAGGACCGGAAAGGCCTGCAGCAGGACTGCCGCCCGATCGGGGACGATGCGCCCGATCGTGTCGGGGTCGAGCTGCCGCAAGAGGCCGGTCAGGACGTCGACCAGGCCGTCGAGCGCCTTGAACGGCACCAGCTCTCGCTCGTAGCAGCGGGCGGTGAGCAGGATGGGCGGCGCGTGCTCGTCGCGCTCGAGGCGCGTCTCCAGGAATGCGCGCACCAGCGCCGACTTCCCCACGCCCGACTCGCCCCGCACGATGAGGACCCGCGCGCCGTCCCCCTTCCGCACGGCCTCGAGCGCGGCGTCGAGCGCCCGGAGCTCGCTTTCGCGACCGACGAAACGGATCGGCTCGTCGCGCGGCGAGGGGGGATCGACCGCGCGCCCGGCGGGCACCGGCGCCAGCACCGCCAGCACCTCGGCGCCCGAGGCGCGCGTCTCCGGATTTCCGTCCAGGAGACGATCGCAGAGGCCCGCCAGATCGGGCGGCGCGCCGGGGGCCAGCGCGGCGAGACGCGGCGCGCGACCGTGCTGCTTGCGATAGAGGATCTCGTGCGGCAGCCCCTCGAACGGCAGCCGCCCGGAGAGCAGCTCGAAAAGGATGACGCCGAAAGCGTACCAGTCGGCGGCGGCGTTCACCGGCTGCATCGCCACCTGTTCGGGCGCCATGTACTCCGGCGTTCCGGCGCCCGACTGGGTCGTCTCGATCGACGCCGCGCTGACCAGCCCGAAGTCGAGCAGCACGGCGCGCCCCTCGGCGGTCACCAGCACGTTCGAAGGCTTGACGTCACGATGAACGGCGCCGACCGCGTGCAGTGCCGCCAGCGCGCGCGCCAGCTGCGCCAGCGCCGGTCGCAGGCGGTCCTCGCGATAGTTGGCGCCGCCCAAAGCGCCCTGCGGGAGGCCCCCGAGCGGGAGACCAGACGAAGGATCGTAGCGGCGGGTCGCCTCGCCGGGCATCACGATGGGGGTCGGCGCGTCGGAGGCCACCAACGGGGCCAGCGACAGGCGCCCCGTCGGCTCGACGCCGCGCACGTAGCTCATGAGGTCGAGCCCTTGCACCAGCTCCATGGTGAAGAACCACTGCGACCCCTCGGAGACCAGCTCGCCGAGGCGGACCAGGTTGGGGTGGCGGACGTCGGCGACGGTGCGGAACTCGCGCTTGAAGCGCAGCAACATGTCGGGGCTGACCACGGGCAAGAGCTTCAGCGCGACCGGCACGGCGTTGGCCTCGTCGAACGCCTCGTAGACCACACCCATTCCGCCCCGCCCCAGGAAGCGGACCAGACGAAACCGCGTCGTTCCCCGAAACGCGACAGCGCCTAAATCCATCGTTACCCGCGCGGAGGCCGCGCAGCTCATGTCTAACGCGACTGCCTCGGCGCGTCCAGCCGGTGTAGGCTCGCGAACAGCGGGAAACAGACGCTTTGGTCGACATTCGGCTGGCTTCGATTGACGATTTGCTGAAAGGGCGCTGCGGCGAGGTCGCGGTGGGCGACGTCCTTGCGTTCAACGGCGTCTCCCGGGTGGACGAATTCATTCAGGGGGCGACGAAATCGGCCATCTCGCACGTGGCGATCCTGCTGCGCCAGAAGGCAGATGGGCCGTTCCTGGTGTTGGAAGCGACGGGGCTCGGCGTCACGCTCACGCCGCTGGCCGACGCGCTGGCGAACTACCAGGAGGACCACACCTGTTTCTACCTGCCGCTCGGGCAGAAGAGCCGCGCGCTGGTCGATCCGGGCAAGCTGGTCGCCTACTACGCCGAGAACGCGTTCGACCGCTACAACTACGACGGTGTCGTCGGGGCCGGCATCTACGATCTCGACCACCCGTTGTACAAGGCGTTCCTCCATTTCTTCCATGGCCGATCGCTGAAGTCGCGCCTGGTCCGCTGGTGGTATCGCCTGATCGGGCGGATGGCCCGGGTGTGGGCCAAGGTGATCGAGCACGAGCCCAGCTGCCGGCGCCTCTTCTGCTCGCAGCTGGTGACCGAGGTGCTGCAAGCGATCAAGGTCGTGCCGGTCCCCCCCAAGGCCACCCTGGTCGTCCCCGTCGAGGTCTGCTGGTTCGACATCTACGCCGTGGCCTACCAGCTCAACGGCGCGAAGCTGATGCCCGATCCGTTCCGGTGGCCGGGCGCCCCGACCGTAACCGCGCCGCCCCGCGATCGTAGACTTCTGTAGGAGGTCGTCATGAAGTCGCCCGAGCACGAGCTGAAATCCAGGCTGTTGCCAACGGTCCCCGTCGCGATCGCGGTGATGGTCGCCATCGCGCTGGTCGGCGCCGCGCGCTGGAGTCGGTCCGCGCCGAGGGCGAACGACCCCACAGGAGGGCGAGTGATGTCTCAGCAGAAATACACCAAGCCGTCGAGCGCAGAGCTCAAGAAGAATCTGACCGGCGTGCAGTACGAGGTGACCCAGAACGCGGGTACCGAGCCGCCGTTCGACAACGCCTACTGGAACAACCACCAGGCGGGCCTCTACGTCGACATCGCCACCGGCGAGCCGCTCTTCAGCTCGACCGACAAATTCGAATCGGGAACCGGCTGGCCCAGCTTCACCCGGCCGGTCGAGGCGGGGCGGGTGGTCGACGCCAGCGACAGCTCGCACGGGATGGAGCGACAGGAGGTCCGCTCGATGGGCGGCGGTTCCCACCTGGGCCACGTCTTCGACGATGGTCCTGCGCCCACGCACCTGCGCTACTGCATCAACTCGGCGTCGCTGCGGTTCATCCCGGTCGCCAAGCTCGAGGCCGAGGGCTACGGCGCCTATGCGCCGCTGTTTGGTGGCGCGGCCAAGAGCACCACGGCCGCGGCCACGTCCTCGGCACCGGCGCCCAACACCTGCACCCGGCCGGCGCCCGGCGCCAAGCCCGGCTGCTCGCCGACGCTGGAGACGGCAATCCTGGCCGGCGGTTGCTTCTGGGGGATGGAGGACATCCTCCGGCAGATCCCGGGCGTGATCGAGACGGAGGTCGGCTACACCGGCGGCAAGTCGGCGCACCCGAGCTACGAGGACGTCCACACCGGGAAGACCGGTCACGCCGAATCGGTGCGCATCGTCTTCGATCCCAAGAAGCTCTCGTACGATGACCTGCTCGAGAAGTGGTTCTTCCGGATGCACGATCCGACCACCAGCGACCGCCAGGGGAACGACGTCGGCTCGCAGTACCGCTCGGCGATCTTCGTGACCTCGGCCGAGCAGCGCAAGGTCGCCGAGATGGCGCGTGACCACGCGCAGAAGTCGGGGCGCTGGAAGAGCCCGATCGTGACTCAAATCGTGGAGGCTGGTCCCTTCACCCCCGCCGAGGCCTATCACCAGAAGTACCTGGAGAAGAACCCCGGCGGCTACACCTGCCACTACGTCCGCAACTAGCGGACGTCAACTGGCGGACGGTCAACTGGCGGACTTCGGGGCCGCCTCGGAACTTCGGGCCGCCTCGGCCTTTCGTCCACCAACCGCTCGACCGTGGCGCGTGCCGCACATGCAGCACGCACGCCTACGGTCGGGCGGATTTGGCGTTTTGCATGACCACGACCGCCGTCGGCGCGTCGTTGCGAGCGTTCAAGGTTGGCGCAGAATCTGCATTTTCGAGCGGGCGAGGCTCTTCGTGGATCGCGCCGCGGACATCATCCCGCTGTCGTCGCGCCGCCCGGCGGCGGTCGCGGCGCCCCGGCGCGTCCCCGCGGCGCCCCCCAAGAGCGTCCGCGGGGTGTTGGCGCTCGCCGGCGCCGGCCTGTTGCTGGTGACGGTGGTCGCCGTGTCGCACGCCCGGACGGTCGAGAGCGTCCGCAGCCTTCCGGCCGCCGATCGCGCCGCCCTCTACCACCGCTCGCTCGAGGACGTCGACCGCTCCTGCACCACTTCCGACGCCCGCGATGGCGCTCTGCGCGACCACTGCCTGCGCCAGGCCGAGTTCCTGACGCTGTTCCCCGAGTGCGACGCCGGTTGCCAGAAGCTGACCGCGTCGATCCTCCCGCACGCGCGGCGGTAGACGGCTTCCAGGTTGAAGTGATCGACATGGCTCGGAGAGCGCACCGCCGAGCCGATCGTCACAGACAGGGATGCAATCATTTTCAAGATGAGGGCGGTCTAGGGGCTTGCTGTTGATGAAGCGCTGAGACGCATCGGCTCTCACCGATTTGTATAGATCGAAAAGCGATCTATACTGATCGGCGAGATGGCGAGGTCGCTAACGGAAGAGGCTCGAAAGGCGGTCCTCCTGGTGCTCTTCATTCCGAGCGCCGACCGCGAGGGCAAGCCGATCGCGGACCAACCTGGATGGGTGGAACAGGCGCTCGCCGCGCTGGGGAGAGTCTTCGGGGGCGCGACCGCCTACCCCAAGGCGCAGGGTGTTTGGCGAGACGACGAGCGGGGCGGCGCCCTGGTCTTCGACGAGCCCGTGGTCATGCATTGCTCACGACCCCTTCCGATATCGAAGATGAAGCCAAGTTGGCCGAGCTGGGGAGCTTCTGCCGACGCATGGGACGGGAGACGAACCAGGGTGAGGTCGGGTTGGTCGTCGGCGACGAGTACATCGCCGTCCGGAACTTGAAGGAGTAGGTCATGAAACCGCGACTGAACATGGACAAGATCGCGAAGGGGCTCGGCGGCGAGCGCCGAGGACCGGTCACCGCGACGGGTGGACACTTCGGTGCTTTGAATCTGGCGGCCGACATCGCCGCGCGCTTCAGGGTGCCTCAGACAGGCGGGCGGTCTACCGACCCGAGTTGGACGGAACGCCGGCAGCTTCCGCTCCGGAGGGAAACGCTGGACCGACTGGAGAAGCTCGCCACCACGATCCGTGACCACGGCGGGGGCGAGGTGCACCCGATGCAGATCGCGGCTCTGCTGCTCGAGAAGGTCGCCGAGAACGCCACGGAGGAAGAAATCCTCGGGCTCGTTGCGGAAGGACGCTAGACTAGAGCGCGCTTCGTCGACTACGGATCCGCCAATCCGAAGTGGACGGCGAGAGCGCGGTCGATCTTGGCGAGCGCGTCGCTTGTCACGCGACCTGCACGCCCCACGATTCGACCCCGATCGTAGGTCATGATCGTCGATGCGTTGGCCACGCGCGGCTTGTCCATCGTGGAGCGGGGCTGGCGAAGGTCGACGTTGTACGGTCGACTGGCCCGCTCGGCCGAGAAAGCCAGCGTGGCGATTACGGTCACCGTCGCGCCGAATTGATTGGCGACGTCGTTCTGAACGACCACGCATGAACGGACCTTCTTTGGCTCGGCCCCGACCGAAGGATCGCAGTCGATCCAGAGGATGTCCCCTCTCCGGGGCTCGATCGGCTCACGCGTCTTCATCGCCAAGAACGTCGAAGGTCGCGGGTTCGAGATCAGCAGCCAGCTTGCCCGCGTCGGTCCGATCAGCCTGATAGGCCTCGGCCCAGACGCGACGCCGTTGCAACAGCTGATGGCGCGCCACTGCTTCGCCGAGCAAGTGCCGCGCGTGTGTCGCCACCCGTACCCCAGCCTTCCGAGCCTCGCGGCTCAGCGCCGCCAGCGTCTCGTCGTCAAGTGTCAAATTTAACCTGGCCATGACACGTACGCTAGCACGCGGCAATGCAGCTTTCGACACGCCGGGGCGAGGTCCCATCGCAGCTGACGTCATCGCCTGGCCTACGGATGAGTTGCGTCCGGGGCGCACCTCCGTCGCGGGTGGCTCGATAACGAATCGTGACCGCTCGAGCCGTTGCTGCCATTGTCGTCCTCGTTGTCGAAGCCCAGCTCATTGGCGTGCCGGCTGTTGCTGGCCTCGGCCCTGGTGGCGGCGCTGCTGCGCTCGAGTCCCAGTTTGGCGGCCGGGACGCTGCGGGTCGACTTCATCGACGTGGGGCAGGGGGACGCCGAGCTGGTGACCTCGCCGAGCGGGAAGACGGTGCTCATCGACGGCGGTCCGCACAGCTCGGCGCGGGCGCTGACGGAGCTCTTGCACGCGCGCGTCCATGCGCCGCTCGACCTCATCCTGCTCACGCATCGCCACGAGGACCATCTGGGCGGGCTGCCGGACGTCGTCCGGGAGATCGGCGTTCGCCAGTTTCTCGACGCACCGGTGCCGCATCCGCAGAAAGGGTACACGGCGCTGATGGGGGCGCTGGAAGCGCGCGGGGCGGTGGTGAAGGACGCGACCCGGGGACGGGTGATCGATCTCGGCGGAGGCGCGACGCTGACGCTGCTCGGGCCGCCCGAACCCCTCATCACCGGATCGCACTCGGACGTGAACGCGAACAGCGTCGTCGCGCGCCTGAGCTACCGGGGATTTTCGGTGCTGTTCGCCGGCGACGCCGAGGCGCCGACCGAAACCTGGCTGCTGGCGTCGGGTGCGACGCTGCGGTCGGTGGTCCTCAAGGTCGCGCATCATGGCAGCCGCTACGCATCGGCCACTCCCTTCCTGCAGGCAGTGGGCGCGCGGATCGCGGTCGTCAGCGTCGGCGCGGGGAACAGGTACCGCCACCCGGCCTCCGCCACGCTGGCCCGGCTCGCCCGCACGGGTGCGACGATCTATCGTACCGACATGGACGGCGACGTCACGATCGAGAGCGACGGCTCTTCGGTTCGCGTCCGCACGGCCCGAGGGCGCCAGGAGGCGGTGTCGGCGCGATGAGCGGACCGCCCGCCGGCTCGGCCGACACGCTGCTGTTCGTCGACCAGATCGAGAACGGCTGGGCGCACCTGCTGCTCGGCGAAGAGGCGTTCGACGTCCCGGCACGCCTGCTCCCCGACGGCGCCAAGGAGGGGAGCTGGCTCCGCTGGTCGTTCTCCGCCTCTCCGCCCCCGCCCGACGCCGGCGCCGCCATTCGCCGCAAGCTGCAACAGAGCGACGACGGCGGCGACATCAAGCTCTGAGGGGAGTTACTGGAACTTGACGTTGTCGATCCGCAGCTCCACGGTGCAGGTCCCGGTGCCGCTCGATGCCGAGTTCACCTGCCACTGGAGCCCGACCACCTGGGTCGGGGTCGCGATCGGCGAGCTCGACGGGTTGTTGAACAGCGTGAACGGCTCCGTGTAGATGGTCGCCGTCGCCGCGGGGACCGCGAGGTTGGCGACCGCCGGGTAGCGGCTGCAGCTGGCGCCTGCGTCGGGGTTGCAGGTTCCCCCGCTCGGGCTGGTGGCGCTGCTCGCCCGTTGGTCCTGGGTCTGCAACTGGACCTGCCAGGCGCATCCGGTGAGGCTGCCGGCGGTGACGGTGGCGGTGAACTCGACCGACGTGAAGCTCGAGGCATTCACACAGGAGTCGAAGCTCACTCCGCCTCCGGCGTAGCCCATCGCGGCGACCGTGAGGTTCAGCTTCAGGTTCTGGGCGGTGGTATCGACGGCCGCGGCGGCGGTCGACGGCGACGGCCCGGCGTAGGAGAACGTGCTGCCGCGGAGCCCATCTGTGTCGCACCATCTGCCGGTGGCGTTGTTCCACTCGGGAGCAGAGAAGTCCACCACCTGACCGTCGGGCGTCAAGGTGAGCGCGCCCGTGCCCGAGCAGCTGAGCGCGCCGCCGAGAGGGCACGTGTTGCCGCCCGCGCCCGCGGCCCCACCCGCGCCCCCGTGGCCACCTCCGCTTCCGCCCGCCGCGGATCCGCCCGCGCCAGTGGCACCGCCGGTTCCGGTCGTGCCGCCCTTCCCGCCGGTACCCGTAGAGCCGCCAGTGCCCGTGGATCCGCCGGCAGCCGTGGCACCGCCGGTTCCGATCGTGCCACCAGTTCCGGTCGTGCCACCTTTGCCGCCAGTTCCGGTCGTGCCACCAGTTCCGGTCGTTCCGCCTTTGCCGCCGGTGCCCGTGGAGCCGCCGGTGCCAGTTGTGCCGCCTCTGCCGCCAGTTCCAGTCGTGCCGCCGGTTCCCGTCACACCGCCGGTTCCAGTCACACCGCCGGTGCCAGTCACGCCGCCGGTGCCGGTCACGCCGCCCGAACCGGTCACGCCGCCGGTCCCGGAGATACCGCCGGTCCCAGTGGTGCCGCCGCTGCCACTCACACCGCCCGATCCAGTCGCGCCGCCGGTTCCGGTCACGCCGCCCGCACCCGCGGCGCCCGTGGAAGCGCCGGTGCCGCCCGTGCCGGCGCTCCCCGTCATCCCGGCGGTTCCACCGCGACCGCCGGTCGATCCCGACATGCTGCCCGCCATGCTGCCCGCCATGCTGCCCGCCATCCCACCGGCTCCCGTCGCCGAGGCGCCTCCGCTCCCCGAGCCACCGCGCCCTCCCGTCCCCTGGCTGCCTCCGTCGCCGAATCCGCCGTCGTCGTCGATCTCGTCCGGCGCCTGCATCCCTCTGTTCGCGCACGCTTCCGCGCCGAGCGCGAGCAGGCACGCCAGCAGCGGGAGCCACGGGCACGGCAAGGCCGTGCGCGACAGGGGGGCCATCGGCATTGAGTCTTAACCAATCCTGGAGGCCCGCAATTCGAAAAAAGGATCGCTCGGCAGCGCCTGGCGCGGCAGCCCGGGGGCAAATGTGGCGCGGCGCGCTCGCCGCGGCTTACTGCGCCGCTTCCGATTGTGGCGCGGCGACCGGTTCTTCGCCCTCGAGGCCGCCCTGCAACTCGCCGCAGGCGGCGCCGATTTCGTCCACGACGTGCGTGAGCAGCGCGTGCTCGGAGAGCTGGACGCCGGCCTTCTCCTGGCCGTCGAGCCAATGGTCGAGCGCGTCTAGGCGTTTGCGGGCGTCAGTGATTCCCCGGCTTCCGGGGGAGGGGAGGCGCTTGGCCAGACCCAGCGCGGAGCGCAGGCAGTAGCGCAGCGAGCGCGGGAAGCGGTTCTCGAACAGCAGGAAGGCGATCACGCTCTCGCCGCTCACGCGACCCTGCTGCTTGCGCATGTAGGCTTCGAACCCGGAGCAGGCGCGCAAGAGGGAGAGCCAGAGCGCCGCCTGCAAGAGCGTCTGCTGCTGCCCTTCGGCGGCGCCGCGGATGTGGTGGTGCATGTCGAGCGTGCGGGCGGTCTGGCCCACGCGCTCGATCATCACGCCGAGCCAGAGAAAATCCATCGGCTCGTCATGCATCATCGTGCTGCGCATGAGGCCGAGGCAGAGCTGGGTCGAGCGGCGGATGTTTCGATAGACCTCGTCGCGGTCGTTCAGATATTGCGCGGCGGCCCCTTCGCTCATGAACCACAAGAAGAGCTCGTTGGCCGCCTCCCAGATGTCGTGGCCGATCACCTCGCGGATCGAGCGCGCCCCCTCGCGGGCCGCCCGGATCGAGTTGCGGATCGACACCGGGTTGTCGGGCGCCCAGGTCATGTAGCGCTGGACCGTCTCGCCGTTGCCGACCGCGTCGACGCCGAGCTCCTCGGCCAGATCGGGGTATTGGCCCGACACGATGACCAATGGCCGCCAGCAGTAGAGCGGCGGCAGCTCGGCATCGAACGCCAGCGTGCGCGTCACCTGCAGGAGGCGCGCGGTGCTCTCGGCCCGTTCGATGTAGCGGCCGAGCCAGAAGCAATGGTCGGCGACCCGGGAGATCACGAGGTGCCGTCCGCCTGCGCCTGCACCCAGGTGTCCTTCGACCCGCCCCCCTGGCTGGAGTTGACGACGTACGAGCCGGCGCGCAGCGCGACGCGCGTCAGCCCACCGGGCAGCACCCAGCTCCCCTGCTTGCCGGTGAGGACGAAGGGGCGGAGATCGATCCGGCGCGGCTCGATCCGGCGCTCCTCGGCGACCCAGGTCGGGCAGGTGGAGAGCTCGATGCGGTGCTGGGCAATGTATCGGCGCGGGTCGGCGATGATGCGGTCGCGGAACATGTCCAGCTCGGCGGCGCTGGCGGTCGGGCCCATCAGCATGCCGTAACCGCCGGCTTCGTCGACCGCTTTGACGACCAGTTGGTCGAGGTGCTCGAGCACGTAGCTGAGGTCGGCCTTGCGCGCGCAGACCTTGGTGTCGACCTGATCGAGGATCGGCTCTTCGCCGAGGAAGTAGCGGACGAGATCGGGGACGAAGGGGTAGATCGCCTTGTCGTCGGCGACGCCGTTGCCGGGCGCGTTGGCCAGCGTGACCTTGCCGGCGGCCCAGGCCCGCATCAGCCCCGGCACGCCCAGCATGCTGTCGGGGCGGAAGAACTCCGGATCGATGTAGGCGTCGTCGGTGCGGCGGTAGATGACGTGGACGCGGCGCGGCCCGAGGGTGGTGCGGACGAAGACCTCGTCGCCGCTCACGAATAGGTCGGAGGCCTCGACCAGCTCGATCCCCATCGAGCGGGCCAGGAAGCTGTGCTCGAAATAGGCTGAGTTGAACGGCCCCGGCGTCAGCACCACGATGGTCGAGCGCTCGGGATCCTCGGGCGAGACGGAGCGGAGCTTTTCGACCAGCTGGGTCGGGTAGTCGTCGACGCGGCGGACGCCGATGCGATCCATCGCCGCCGGAAACACCCGCTTGGTGATGAGGCGGTTCTCGATCACGTACGAGACGCCCGACGGCGTCCGCAAGTTGTCCTCCAGCACGCGCAGCACGCCGTCGGGGCTGCGGATGAGGTCGATCCCGGCGATGTGGATGCGCACCCCGCCCGGCGGCTTCATCCCGCGCAGCTGCGGCAGGTAGTGCTTCGAGCCGAGCAGCAGGTCGGCGGGGACCGCCTTGTCGCGCAGCGCCTTCTGCTCGCCGTAGAGATCGTCGAGGAAAAGCTGCAGCGTGGTGAGCCGCTGGACCAGCCCCTTTTCGAGGCGGGCCCACTCCGCGGCGCCGATGACCCTCGGCACCAGACAGACCGGCATGACCTTTTCGGTCCCCCGCTCGTCCGAATAGACCGAGAAGGTCACGCCGCGCTGGGCCAGCGACAGCTCGGCGAGCGCCTGGCAGCGCGCGAACGAGTCTGCGCTCATGTTGGCCAGCAGGCTGGCCACCATCTGCGCGTGTTGGCGCGTCGTCCCCGCCGCCTCCACCAGCTCGTCGTAAGTACCGGGCAGGGCGCGGTAGCCGTCGAGGATGGTGGGGGGGGCCGCGCGTGCGGCTGTTTGCGTCTGGTCGATGAGCACCTCCCCCAATCCTAAAAAATGCCCGAGACGCAATCTATCCCAGCAGCGTCCGTTTACGGTATTTGATCCTTCTGGAAACTTTTCATTAACCTCGGACACCCTAAGTTGGCCGACATCCACCGAGAACCGCAGGACACGCCTGGCTCAGCGCCAGGGGATTCGTCCGGGCCTGGCGTGGCGGCGCCATCCGCTCCCCCGTGGGACGAGATGCGCGCTCGCGACGGCGCGGTCCGGCCGCACTGGCAGGTGCTCGAAGGCGCGCTGAAGGCGTTCGGGCCGGGCGAGATGTGGCGGCGTTGGGAGCAGGCCCGCCAGCTCATCCGCCAGCACGGCGTCACCTTCAACGTCTACGGCGATCCGCGTGGGTTGGAGCGGCCCTGGCCGCTCGATCCGGTCCCGGTGCTCCTCTCGGCCGACGAGTTCGCGGTTCTCGCCGCCGGGGTCGCGCAGCGGGCGACGCTGCTCGACCGGCTGCTGGCCGATCTCTACGGCCCGCGGCGGACGATCGCCGAGGGGGTGGTCCCGCCCGAGGTGTTCCTGGCGCACCCCAACCTCTTGCGCGCCTGCGCCGGGCTGACCCCGCCGGGGGGACGCTTCCTGCACTTTTACGCCGCCGATCTGACGCGCACCCCCGACGGGACGCTGCGGGTGATGGCCGATCGCACGCAGGCGCCGGCCGGGGCCGGGTACGCGCTCGAGAACCGCATCGTGCTCGGGCGCGTGCTGCCGGAGGCGTTCCGCGACTCGAACGCGCAACGGCTGGCGCTGTTCTTCCGCACGCTGCGAGAGACGCTGGCCGCGCTGGCGCCGCAGGGGGTGCTGAACCCGCGCATCGTCCTTCTGACCGCCGGGCCGCACAACGCGACCTACTTCGAGCAGGCGTTCTTGGCGCAGTACCTCGGCTACCCGCTCGTCGAAGGGGGCGATCTGACGGTGCGCGACGGGCGCGTCTTCTTGAAGACGCTGGGGGGCCTGCACCCGGTCGACGTGATCCTGCGCCGGCTGCGCGACGACTACTGCGATCCGCTGGAGCTGCGCGCCGATTCGCTGCTGGGGGTGCCGGGGCTGCTGCAGGCGGCGCGCGACGGCACGATCGCGATCGCCAACGCCATCGGCACCGGCGTGCTGCAGACGCCGGCGCTGATCCCGTTTTTGCCCGGGCTCTGCCGCATGCTCCTGGGCGAGGATCTGAAGCTGCCATCGGTGGAGACCTGGTGGTGCGGCGAGCCGGCGGTCCTCGAGCACGTGATCGCGAACCTGAACGAGATGGTGGTCAAGCCGACCTATCCGCTCGGTCCGACCGACCCGATCTTCGGCGCGCGGCTCGATCGCGCGGCGACGGAGACGCTGGCGGCCACCATCCGCGCGACGCCGAGCCGGTTCGTGGCCCAGCGCCAGGTGGCACCCTCGACCGTGCCGGTGATCGAAGGGGACGAGCTCCGGCCGCGTCCGGTGGTGCTGCGCAGCTTCGTCGTCGCCGACGGGGCCGACGGCTACCAGGTCATGCCGGGCGCGCTGGGGTTGGTGGGGGGCGCGGGCGAATCCGACATCTCGATCGCGCGCGGCGCGCGCAGCAAGGACACCTGGGTCATCAGCGACAGCGCGGTGAGCGAGTTCACGCTGCTGCGTCACACGGTGGAGCCGGTCGAGCTGACCCGCGGCGGCGGCGATCTGCCGAGCCGCGTGGCCGACAACTTCTTCTGGCTCGGCCGCTACGCCGAGCGGGCCGAGGCCATCGCGCGTCTCGGTCGTATCATCTGTTCGCGGTTGGCCGAGCCGCGCGATGCGCAGTCGCTGGCGGGCGATCTCGCGCCGCTGGTCGCCTCGCTGCGGGCGCTGACCATGGTCGCCTCGGGGACCGAGCTGGCGGCCCTGCCGCCACTGGCCGAGGTGGCCCAATCCAATCTGATCATGCGCGAGGCGCTGTTCGACGAGAAGCTGTCGGGCTCTTTCATCGCCTCGGGGCGCGCCATCGACAGGGTGGCGCGGGGGATCCGCGACCGGCTGTCGATGGACACCTGGACGGTGGTGTCGGCGCTGGCGCACGAGCTGGCCGACGCCGAGCGCGGCGGGCCCGACGAGCGTCCGATTGTTTTGGGCGCGCGGCTCGATCGGGTGGTCATGATCCTGGCGGGGCTGTCGGGGTTGACCTCGGAGAGCATGACGCGCGAAGCGCCGTGGCGATTCCTCGACATGGGGCGGAGGCTCGAGCGCGCCGTCAACACGGCGCTCATGATCGAAAGGACGCTCCCCACCGCGGCGGCGGCGGACGAGCAGCCGCTCTTGGAGGCGCTCCTCGACGCGGCCGACAGCGCGATGACCTACCGCCGCCGCTATCGCGCGACGCTGCAGGTGGCGCCGGTCATCGACCTCCTGGTCGCCGACGAGCGGAACCCGCGCGCGATCGTGTTCCAGCTGGCCGCGTTGGCCGACCACGTGACGTCGCTGCCACGCGACGCCGCCAGCGCCCGGCGCAGCTCCGAAGAGCGGCTCGCCTTCGAGGCGCTGTCGGAGATTCGCCTGGTCGACGTGGAGACGGTCTGCGCGCTGGCGGGGGAGGCGGGGGAGGGTCGTCCGGCGCTGGGGTCGCTGCTCGGCGATCTGGTGCACAAGCTGCAAAGTCTGTCGGACGCTCTTTTCACCGCCTACCTGACGCCGGCCACGATTTCACGCGCGCTGGCGTCGCCGGAGATCGGCGCGTGATTTACCGGGTCAAGCACGTCACTTCCTACCGCTACAGCGTGCCGGTCTCCACCTCGCACCACGACCTTCACGTCTTGCTGCGCGGCTCACCCCGGCAGAAGATCCGCTCCGAATCGCTGCTGGTCACGCCGACGCCCTCCGTCCGGCGCGATCGCTTCGACTGGTTCGGCAACCGCGCCACCCACCTGGCGATCCACGAGCGCCACAGCGAGCTGACCGTCACCTCGCAGACGGAGCTGGAGGTGACCGCGCCGGCCGCTCCCGAAAACGACGGTGGCCCCTGGGAGGCGACGCGCGACTGGGTCCGCGCGGCAGCCGATCCCGAGGCGCGCGCGGCCTTCGAATGGGTGCTGCGCTCGCCACACGTCGATCTGTCGCCTGCTGCGCTCGACTTCGCCGTGCCCTCGTTCCCACCGGGGCGCCCGCTCCGCGAGGCGGCGAGCGATCTGATGAGCCGGATTCACGCCCAGCTCACCTACGATCAGGAGGCCACCGACGTGTCGACCTCCGTCGACGAGGTGCTGCGGGGCGGGCGCGGCGTCTGTCAGGACTTCGCGCACGTCCAGATCGCGGCCATGCGCGCGCTGGGGCTGCCCGCCCGCTACGTGAGCGGCTACCTGGCGACCGTGCCGGTGCCGGGCAAACCGCGTCTCGTCGGCGCCGATGCCTCCCACGCCTGGCTGTCGGTCTGCTCGCCCAACTTCGGAAATCTTGGAGCCTCCGGCTGGCTCGATCTCGACCCGACCAACGACGTCGTCCCGAGCGACCGCCACGTCGTCGTCGCCTACGGGCGCGACTTCGATGACGTGACGCCGATGCGCGGCGTCCTTCTGGGTGGCGGGCACCACCAGCTCCACGTCTCGGTGGATGTCGCGCCTATCTCTTCGCCCTGATCTCCCGTTACCCTTCCACCCGCCTCGGTGAAGACCCCCCGGGCGCAGCTCGCCTTCGTTACGCGCGGTTTCGCCCGCCGCTCTCGCTCGCGCGCCTCTGACCGCGCGTGGGCTTTTTCCGGCGCGTGGCCTGCAATGACATCAACGGCAGGCCACGCGCCGGAAAAAGCTTCGTGCGGCCCTCGGAGTGGGCTCGAGGTGCTGGGGGCCGTCCGCACGAAACTGGGGTAGCGGTCGTTCGAGCGCGCGGGTCATTCAAGGGCGCGGGTCGTTCAAGCGGGGCCGTTCAAGGGCGAGAAGGGAAGCAGGAGGGGGCGCTAGCCGGCGTTCCTGAGCCCAGCCGCGATGCCCAGGATCGACATCATGAGCGCCCGCTCGAGCCGCGGCCGCTCGGGCGCGTCGGCGGGCGCCGCGCGGTAGCGAGCGAGGAGCTCGATCTGCAGCTGGCTGATCGGATCGATGTAGGGGTCGCGCAGCTCGATCTGACGCGCCATCACCGGGTGCCGCGCCAGGAGCGGCGACTCGAAGGTTTCTTCCAGCGCCGCGCGCGCCCGCGCTTGCGCGTCGGCCAGCATCGGGAAGAAGCGCTCGCCGAGCTGCGGATCGCAGAGCCGCAGATAGCCACGCGTCACCTCCACGTCGCCTTTGCCGAGCGCCGTCGCGGCGCTGTCGAGCGTCGAGGCGAAGAACGGCCAGTCGCGAAACAGCTGCCGCCGCAGCGCGAGCGGGATCGTCGCCAGCCCCTCGGCGACGCCGAAGAAGGCGGGGAGGGGCAGCCGGACCTGGGTCCAGGACATCACCCAGGGGATGGCGCGCAGGTCGGTGATCTCGCGGACGCGGCCCGAGCGGTAGACGGGGCGGCTGGCGATCTGCAGGACGCCGATCTCCCGGATCGGCGTCAGCTGCTCGTAGAATTCGAAGAAGCCGGGCTCTGTGAAGAGGGCGCGGTAGGCGGTGGCCGAGGCGCGCGAGGCCTGCTCGAGCGCCTCGCGCCAGGCGGGATCGAGCAACCCGCCGCTGTCGCGCAGATCGCGCGCGGCCGCCTGACCGAGGTGAAACAGCAGCTGCTCCAGGTTGCGGTGCGCGAGCTCGGGTTGGCTGTAGCGGTCGGCCAGCGCCTCTCCCTGCTCGGTGAGGCGGAGCCGCGCGCCGACGGTGCCGGGCGGCAGGCTGGCGATGGCGCGGCCGGCGCTGCCGCCGCCCCGCGCGGTCGAGGTGCCGCGCCCGTGGAAGAACCAGACCTTCACGTCGAACGGGCGCGCCGCGGCGGTGATCGTCTCCTGCGCTTTATAAAGCGCCCAGTTCGCCGCCAGGAAGCCGGCGTCCTTGTTCGAGTCGGAATAGCCGATCATCACCTCGAGACCGTGGCGCCCGCGCACGTGCGCCAGAAACAGTGGGTTGTCGAGGAGGCGGGTGACCGTCGCGCCGGCCCCTTCCAGATCGGCCAGCGTCTCGAACAGCGGCACGATGTCGAACGGCAGCGATGCTTGCGGCCGGTAGAGACCGACCTCGCGCGCCAACACCATCACCTCCAGCAGATCCGAGGGCGCGTGGGTCATGCTGACGACGTAGGCGCCGCGTGCCCGCCAGACCCGCAAGGCGCCGAGCGCCACCTCCAGCGCGCGCGTCGTCGGCTGATGACCGATCGGCGCCAGCGGGCGCGCGGAGGCGAGCTCACGGGTGAGCAGCGCTTCGCGGGCGCCGTGGTCGAGCGCCTCGTAGTTGTCCGCGACGCCGCCCACCCGGAGCAGCTCGGCGACGGCTGCCGCGTGCGCGCGCGACTCCTCGCGCAGATCGAGCGTCACCAGGTCGAGCCCGAACACCTGCGCGCGCAGCTCGAGCGGTCGTACCTCGGTCGCCGCCGCGCTCGGTAGCCCAAGGCGGCGGAGCCCGCCCGAGATCGTCTTCAGATCGGCCAGGAGATCGCGCGCCTCTTGATACTGCGGCCGGTCGCTGTCACCGGCTGGCGCGCGCAGCTTCTGGGCCATGCCGAGGCAGAGGCAGCGGAACGGCTCGTTGGCGAGCGCGGCCGGGATCTCCAGCCCGGAGAGCGCGTCCGCGATCTCGAGGCGCAGCGTCTCCGGGAGCCGCACCCGTTGATCGGAGAGCGAGAGGACGCGGGCCAGCCGATCGAGCTCGTCGGCGTAGAGCGGCAGCACCTCGGCACGGGCGAAGCTCTGCGCCCAGGCGGTCACGGCGGGGAGCACCTTGGGGTTGCCGTCGCGATCGCCCCCGATCCAGCTGCGAAAGACGACCGGCGGCGGCAGCGTCGGGCGCCGGCCAAAGTGCGCCTCGACCGCGCGCTCCAGCTCCTCGACGAGCCGGGGGATCACCGACCAGAGGACCGTCGGGAGGTAGACGAGCCCACCGCGCGCCTCGTCCTCGACGCTGGGGCGCGCGTTGTGCAGCTCGGAGGTCCCCCACAGGAGCGCCACCCGCGCCTGCAGGCTCTCGCGCGCGCCCCGGACCCGACTCTGCAGGCGATCGAGGGCCGCCGCGATGTCGGCCAGGTGCCCGCGCACGGTCCAGCGGCGCGTCTCCGTCGGGTGCGCCGTGAAGGTCAGGTGCAACCGCAGCGACCCGAGCAGGGTGACCGCCTCCTCGTAGCTGAAGCCCTGCTCCTTGAGCGAACCGACCAGGGCCAGCAGCGATTCGCGCCGCGGCGCCGCGGTGCTGCTGGCGGCGTCGCGCGCGCCGTTCACCCGCATGCGGTGGCGCTCCTCGGCGGTGTTCGCCAGGTGCAGGTAGACGGAGAACGCCCGCACCAGCCCCTCGGCGTCCTCGAGCGAGAGCGCGCCGACCAACTCCCGCCAGCGTTGCGCCGCGCCGGCTCCACCCCCCCGCCGCGCCTCCTTGGTCAACGCCCGCACCGCCTCCTCGTGCGCGAAGAGGGCGTCGCCCGACAGGGTCCGGATCGCCTCGCCGAGCGCCAGCCCCAGCTCGTTCACCTCCCCGCGCAGGATGGCGAACCACTCGTCAGGGGTCCGCGCGACCGGCTCGCTCATGGATCTGACATGGCACGAACCGGCCGCCGAGACCAGAGGCGGATTGTTAATTCGGTGTCAGCCCCCCGTCGGCAACCGACGCCAGATCGTCCCCTCGTGGCGAGGTGGAAACTGTTCGGGGTGCAACATCTCGGCGAGGATCTCCGGGGTGTCGAACAGCATCGGTCCCGAGCGGTTGAAGTAAAAGTTGCCGTCGGCGGCGAAGGCCCGCCCGGCCCGAACGGCGCGGAGCGCTCGCCACCCGGGCCGCTCGGTCAGCGCCGGCAGCTCCGCCAGCGTGCGCCTCAGATCGAAGCCGCAGGGGGCGACGACGATGATCTCCGGATCGGCCTTCTCGAGCGCCTCGAACGGCAACGTCGTCGAGTGCGCGCCCGGCGCGCTCAGCAGGCTCTGGCCGCCGGCGACCTCGACGATCTCCGGGCCCCAGTTCCCCATCTCGAAGAGCGGCGCGATCCACTCCAGGCAGGCGACGCGCTGCCGGCGCAGCGGGCGCGTGAGGGCGGCGACCGCGGCCAGGCGCGCGCGGATGTCGGCCACCAACGCGCGTCCCGCCTCCGCCGCGCCGAGCACCTCGGCGACACGCGTGAACCCGTCCAAGATTCCGTCGACGGTGCCGGTGCTGAGGGCGACCACCTGATGGCGTTCCAGCTTGGCGGCGACCCCATGCGCGACGTCGCCGGGGCTGACCGCGCAGACCTCGCAGTGGGTCTGGGTGATGATGATGTCGGGCTGGAGCGCAGCCAGCGCCGCCTCGTCGACCTGGTAGAGCGGCAGGCCCGCATGCAGCCGCTCGCGCACGCGCGCGTCGATCTCGGCGCTCGTGCCATGAATGTCGAAGGCGGGCTGGCTGAGCGCCGGCAGCCGTTTGACCCAGGCGGGGTGATCGCACTCGTGCGACCGCCCGACCAGGCGCTCGCCGAGCCCGAGCGCCGCCACCAACTCCGTTCCGCTCGCCAGCAGGGAGACGATCTTCATGGTCAAAAGACGCTCCATCCGAAGAGGACGACGACGTCGCGGAGACTGTCCAGACCCGTCGCCACGTCGGCGCGTACAAGGACATGAAGCGAGGGGCTGGCGGTCTGGGTCGCGGCCCGAAAGTTGAAGAACTTTACCCCCACCTCGGGCGACCAGCCGAGACCGTTGCCGGCATGCTCGACCGCGGGGCCGGCGAACGAGTGTCGGCGATCGTAGCGGTAGCCGACGCGACCACGGAGGTGGGGGCCCGCGTCGGCGGGGACGTAATCGACGCCCCCGGCCAGATGGTGCCGGCTCGCGAGGAGGTCGTTGCTGCTGATGGTTGGGATGGGAACCTGCCAGGACCACCCGAGCGCGAGCTCGACGGTCTGCTGCGAATCGTGGGGAAACACGACGCCGATCTCGGAAGGGGCGAACAGGCCCAGGATCACGACGGGCGCGGGTACCGGGCTGTCCAGGTCATACATGTGTTCCTCCGAGTGACCCGAGGCGAACGCCGGCCGTGCCGCAAGGGAGAGCAACAGCGCCATGAGGACCGCGGGTCGCTTCAGATGAAGCTCCATCCGAAGAACGCCGTCACGGCGCGGAAGGCGTCGAGATCGGGCGCGACGTCCGCGCGGACCAGGAGGTGCCAGCATGGTCCCGGCTCGTCGATCTTGCCTTGCCACGGCAGGAACTTGACGCCGATCTCCGGCGACCAGGACCAGCCCGTGTGGTCGACGGCGCCGGCCAGACCTCCGAACAGGTACCCACGCCAGTAGCGGTAGCCGAACCTTCCGCGAAAATTGACGTCGCCCCCGTCGGGCAGGTAGTCGAAGCCGCCGATGAGACGATGATGGCTGAAATACAGATGACCGTCGACCATCGGGGGGAGCGGAATCTGCCACGACCACCCGAGCGCGAAGGTCGGGTTTCCGGCGTCGTGCGCCGGGATCACCGCGCCGATGTCTGAGGGAATAGCCAAGGCGATGACGACGCCGAGCACGAGGAACGGCGCGAACGCGTCGCCGACCGCGTTCAGCGCGTGCCCCGAAGCGTGCGCCGGCCGCCCCGCGAGGCAGATCAACAGAGCCGCGGTGAAGCCGGCTCGCTTCAAAGGAAGCTCCAACCGAGCAGGACGGTCACGCCGTCGAAGCGCTCGAGGCCGAAGGCGAAGTTGGCGCGGGCGAGGAGGTGCAGAGACGGATCGAAGGGCGCGTCGGGCTCGAAGCCGTGAATCAGCTTGACGCCGATCTCGGGCGACCAGTCCCACCCCGCGTGGCCGAAGGCGGCGGTCAACCCGGCTATCAGGCGGGAGCGGCTGTAGCGGTAGCCGAAGCGGCCGAGGAAGTGCCCGTCGTTGCCTTGGGGGAGATAGTCGAAACCGCCGATGAAATGGTGGTTGCTTCCGGAGAGCTCCCCTTTGCGCATCGGGGGCAGTGGGATCTGCCACGACCAGCCGAGCACGAGCTTGGTCTCGTCGGCTTGGTCGTGCGCCGGGATCAACGCTCCCAGATCGGACGGGCCGAAGATCCCGAGCACGAAGAGGACGACGCCCAGCGCCTCGAGCTCCGGAGAGTCGAAGGTGAGATGGCCGGAGGCGCGCGCCGGTCGCGCCGAGACGCAGAGGAGGATCGCCGCGAGGAGGCCGACCCGCCTCATGGGAGTAGATCCGCGAAGACGAAGCCGTCGCGCGTGACCACCTCGCCGCTGCGGATCGGAATGGGGCGCCGGAACATCGGGCCGTCGTAGGCGAAGGTGTGGAATTCGCCGCGCTCGCCGCAGGGATCGACCGACGCGGGCAGCTCGGCGAGCAGCGCGGCGTCGAATTCGCGTCCGGCGAAGCGGGCGTCGAGGCTCTTCGGATCGACGCAGGTGAGGCGCGCGCGCAGCCCGGCCTCCAGCATCCGCCGCGCCAGCGGGCCGGTCGGCGTCCCCCAGATTGGAAACAGCGGCGTCATGCCGGTCGGCGCCAGGCGCTCCTCGCGGTAGCGCCGGATGTCTTCCAGGAAGAGATCGCCGAACGCCACGTGGGTGATGCCGTCGGCGCGCGCCCGCGCCATCGCTGCGTCCATCGCCGCCTCGTACTCGGCGTTGCTGCAGGGCCAGGGGATCGGCACCGGCCGGAGCGGCAGATCGGCGGCGTCGGCCTGCGCCCGCAAGAGCTCGGTCCGCACCGCGTGCATCGCCACCCGGTCGAACGCCTCGTTGATCGTGGTGAGCAGCCCGACGACTTCGACCTGGCCCTCTGCGCGCAACTCCTGCAGCGACCAGGCGCTGTCCTTGCCGCTGCTCCAGGCGAGGAGCGCCTTCGGTTTCGCGGTCACCGGCGCATCCTAAACCATGCGGCGCCCTGCCTGGCCGTTCCAGACCGCGGCGCTATATTCGTGGCGGTGTCCGACGCGGCCCCCGCCTGCAAGGCCAACATCTCGCCCGCCGGGCGCCGCAAGCGAATGCGCTTCGGCAACCAATGGCTGATCATCTCGGTCGTGCTTCTGGTGGCTTTGGTCGTGCTGCGCGTCCGCTGGTACTGGGGGCTGGTGATGTTCGTTCCGGCAGCGCTGTCGGCGGTCGGCTTCCTGCAGGCGCGCCGCAACACCTGCGTGATGCGCGCGAAGGAGGGGACCTTCGAGCACGACGACTTCTCGACGATCGAGGCGCCCGCCGACGAGGTGGCGCAGAGCCGCCGGGTCGCCACCCAGATCAACCGCGACGTCATTCTGATCGGGGTGGCCGGCGCCGCCATCGGCGTCGTCGTCGCCAGGCTCTTCCACCCGCTGTAGTCGCGTGGGAGAGGTTGTCAAAACTCCAGGTGGCCGCGCAGCGACAGCACCCAGACGGGGCCGCGCGCGCTGTTGTAGCCGGGGTTGGCCACGAGCTGCACGTCCTCGGCGGCGAAGGCGCCGCGCCAGATGTGGAAGTTGTAGTACTGCTCGACGATCGTCTCGCGCGCGTAGCTGAGGTAGCTCTCGCCGGGGACCGCGGGGCAGGTCGGCGGCGGCGCCAGGCCGTTGCACCCCGGACCATCGCCGAGGAGAAAGCCCATCCCGCCGCGCCGCAGATATTCGGCGTGCACGCTGGAAACGCCGTTGCTGACGAACGCCAGGCCGGCGCGATCGTCGGGACGCCGCCAGCGGGTGCCGCGCACGTCGCCGCCGATCTCGAAGGTGTTGTCGACCTCGGTGTAGGCGAAGCTCTCGTTCTTGCCGTCGTTCCAGCCGATGCGTCCGAACGCCCGGAACAGCGGCCCCAGCTCCTGATATTCGTTGATGCCGAACCCGGCCTTGGTGCGCCCGTTCTGGCGGGAGGCGGTGATGTCGGGGGTCAACCCGGTCGCCTCCGACGAGGCGATGGCGTCGGCGTAGCTCCCCATGGCCGCATGATTGAGATAGCCGAGGAGGCGCGTCGTCCCTGCCCAATTGTCGCGGCGGCTGTACTTGATCTCCAGCTCCAGCTGCTCGCCGCGGTTCTCCGAGATGTTCCAGTCGAGGTTCTCGCCGTTCGCCACCGTCGGCATGAGCATGAAGCCGTAGCGCGCCTCGACGAACGGGCCCTGGTATTCGATGACGACGCCGTAGGTGTACCCGCGCGTGTCGGCGGCGTAGTCGTAGGCGCCGTTGTTGTCGACCGTCCAGTTCATGAACTGCATGTGGCTGTCGGAGCCGGCGGGGTTGATGTCGAACAGATCGGCGGTCGACATCTTGCCGACCCGGATCTCCAATCGGTGGCGCGGAACGTAAGCGAATGAGGAGATCGGCCCTCGGTCGGTGTTGACCTCCCAGACGTCGGAGAGCGAGATGAGCTGGTGGATCTGAAAGCGCGCCACGTAGGGATCGTGCGGCAGCGACGGGTTGCGGACGACGTCCAGGTTGGTGAACCCGGCGATGCCGAGCGCGTTCGAGAGCCCGCCGCCGACCGCCATCTCACCGTCGAGGATGATCTCGGTCGTCTCGGTCGCCCGGTGGCCGGTGAAGACCGTCAGGAGCCCCGAGATCGCCGCCCCGCCGTCGCCGTTGGGGCCGAAGCTGTTGGTCCCCGAGTAGGGGGAGTGAAACGCCGGATTGAACTGGGCGATGCTGTTGGCCTCGATGCCGAACCAGTAGTCGAGATCGGGATCGTGATCGAGGAAGGTGATGTCGCTGCCCGCCTTCGGCGCGGTCTCGGGTTCCTCCGGGTTCTTGGCCAACGCCGCGCCGACAGTCGACAGCATGACGATCGCGCCGTAGAGGATCGCGGCCGCGGCCGAGCTCAAACGGGTCCGGTACCTGGGGCTCAACCGACGACCTTGCGGGCCAGTGCGCGGTAGGCGCGGGCGAAGCTCCGGGTCAGCGCGCGATCTTCGAGCCGCAACGACAAGCTCAATCGGCGCGCCAGCGAGTAGAGCGCGCAGGCGCGGCGGCGGCGCTGGAAGCGCGCCCGCGCGGCCGGGTCGAGCGCGTCGAGCGTCGGCAGCGGGCGCGACGGCGTGAGCGGGAAGGCGATGGCGCGGCCGACCACCGCCTCGCGCGGGCAGGTGGCGAAGATCGATTTCCGCGCGTCCCCCTGGTGGATGACGTAACGGCGCGCGCCTTCCGAGAAGAGGTGCATCACCCGGTGGAGCAAGAGCTCGTGCCCGTCGTCGGCCAGCACGAGGACGATGTCGCCCGGGTGCAGATCGCCGGTGGCGGGCTCGACCTTCACCTTGTCGCCCAGCCCGATCGAAGGGGCCATGCTTTCGGCCACCACCTCAATCACGACCGGCAGGCCGTGGGCAAGCACCATCCGGACCGCCTGGGGACGGAGGTTCACCGGCCGCAGTATATCGACGTTCGCCGGCCCGTCGAAGGGAGAAGGGTCGCGATCCGTCTCGCGAAATCGGTTACCGCGGGCAAGGGCCAAGGCAAGGGCAAGCGGCCGCCCGGTCCGCTATGCTCCCGAGCATGGCCGTCAGCACCGCCGATTCAGACCTCGGCGTCGCGGTGTCGCGCACCTCCACGCGCGAGCGAGGCGCCGTCTGGCCGCTCTGGTGCGCCCTCGGATCTTCGCTGGCGGCGGCGTTTGGCGTGCACTGGGACATCGCTTGGCACCGCTCGATCGGGCGGGACGCCTTCTGGACGCCGCCGCACGTGGCGATCTACTCGGCGGCCGTGCTGGCGGCGATCGCGGCGCTGGCGCAGATCGTCCCGGCGACGTTCGGACGGCGCGACGAGCATCCGGCCGCCGTGCGCGTGCTCGGGTTCCGGGGACCGCTCGGGGCGTTCATCTCCGCCTGGGGCGGGGTCACCATGCTCGTCTCGGCGCCGTTCGACGACTGGTGGCACAACGCCTACGGCCTCGACGTGAAGATCCTGAGCCCGCCGCACATCGTGCTGGCGGTGGGCCTGCTGGCTCTTCACCTCGGCGCGCTGGTGATGCTGGCCGGGGCGATGAACCGCTCCGCGGGGAGACGACGCCGGACGCTGGAGACGCTGCTGCTGATTGTCGGCGGCAACATGGTCGTCGCGCTCATGACGCTGTTCATGGAGAAGACAGTCCGCCCGTTCATGCACCTCGGATCGTTCTATCTGATCGTGGGGCTCTGCGTACCGGTCTTGCTGGTAGCGGTGCAGGGGGCGACCGGCCGTCGCTGGGCGGCCACGACGGTCACGCTCGCCTATTCGATCTTTCTTCTGGCGCTGCTCTGGACCTTCCCCTTGGTCCCCGCGCAACCGAAGCTCGGCCCGGTGCTGGTGCCGGTCACCAACCTGATTCCGCCCGAGTTTCCTCTGCTGCTGCTGCCGGCCGCGCTGGCGCTCGACGCCTGGGTCTGGCGGCGCCGCAACCGGCCGGGGAGCGCGACTGTCACCTACGGCGCCGTCCTGTTCACGGGCGTCTTCTTCGTCTGCCAGTGGCCGTTCGCCACGTTTCTGATGTCGACGCACGCCCGCAACTTCTTCTGGGGCGCTCGCTACTTCGATTTCTGGATGCCGCCCGTCGCTCTCTACCGGCGCTACCTGTTCCGATCCGAGGCGGGCGCGTCGACGGCGGGCTGGATGGCGGCGGCGGTCGTGGGGACCGGGTTGTCGATTGCGGCGGGACGCGCCGCCGGGCGCTGGTTGGCGCGCCTGCGGCGATGAGGCGCGCGCTGGCGCTCGCCGTCGGGCTGGTGGTCGCCGGCTCGGCGTCCGCGGCCGGGGCCCACGTGGGAAGCCCCGACGCCGTGGAGGACGGTCAGGCCGGGCCGTACCACCTGCTGGTCACCATCCGTCCGCCCGAGGTGATCCCCGGGATCGCGCAGATCGAAGTCCGCGCGCTCGCCGGCGACGTCGCGCGCGTCACCGTGGTGCCGGTGCCGTTGCGCGGGCCAGGGGTGAACCTGCCGCCGGTCGCCGACGTCGCGCGCCCGCGCGCCGACGATCCGCGCCTCTTCGACAGCACGATTTGGCTCATGCGGACCGGCGCCTGGCAGATCCGGGTCACCGCCGAGGGGGCGCGCGGCTCCGGCGTGCTGGCGATCCCAATCCCAGCGCTGGCGCGCACCGTGCGGCCGATGCCGGGCTTTCTGGCGGGGGCGCTGGTGGCGCTGATGGGGCTGCTGGTGGCGGGCGCGATCGCCATCGTGGGGGCCGGCCTGCGCGAGTCGGATCTGGAGCTCGGCGCGACACCCGACGCTCGACGCCGGGCGCGCGGGCAGACGGCGATGGCGGTCACCGCCGCGATCTTGGCACTGGCCATCGTCGGTGGGCGGCGGTGGTGGAGCAGTGAGGCGGGCCTCTACCGCCGCCTCGTCTTCAAGCCGATGCAGGTCTCCGTCAGGCAGCCCTCACCCGACCTGCTGTCGCTCTCGCTGTCGGATCCGGGGTGGTTGCGCTGGCGGCAGATCGACGACCTGGTCCCCGACCACGGGCATCTCATGCACCTGTTCTTGGTGCGCGCGCCGAAGCTCGACGCCATCGCGCACCTCCACCCGCGGCGCACGGGCGAGGCGACCTTCGCGCAGGCGACCCCGCCGCTGCCGGCCGGGTCGTACCGTCTGTTCGGCGATATCGTCCACCAGACCGGCCTCGACGAGACGGTGACCGCGGTGGTCGATCTGGCGGGCGCCCCGCAGGCGCCGGCGCCGTCCAACGAGCGCTTCGACGCCGACGATGCAATGGCCGTCCTCGACGCGCGCGCGGCGACGGTGGCGGCGCCGGTCTTCGTTCTTCCCGGGGGACGCGGCCAGCTCCGCTGGCTCGACGCGCGCACGCCGCACGCCGGCGAGACCGTCACGCTGGAGATGGAAGCCGAGACGCGCGACGGGAGCCCGGCCTCCGGCCTCGAGCCGTACATGGGGATGGCGGGGCACGCGATGATCGTCGCCAGCGACTTCTCGGTGTTCGCCCACGTTCACCCGACCGGCTCGGTGCCGATGGCGGCGATGGGCCTGATCGAAGGCGCGGCCGTCATCGACCACGCCCATCACCAGGGGATGACCTTCGCGCCGCGCGTCCGCTTTCCCTGCGTCTTCCCGCGTGCCGGCGACTACCGGCTGTTCGTTCAGGTCAAGGAAAACGGGCGCATCGAGACGGCGGCCTGGGATCTGACCGTCGCGCCGCCGCTCAGCCGACGACCTCTTTGAGGTCGGCCTTGAGCGCGGCGAGGTTGAACCCCGACGGCGCCGGCTTCTTGCCGGCCCACAGCTCGGAGAGGCAAGCGTAGGCCTCGTCGCAGTAGGCGTCCCAGAACGACCAGGTCATCCTCTTCTTTTGCCCCCAGGTGATGATGGTGAGGCCGTGCGCATCGTAGGCCTCGACGACGACGGCGTGGCCGCCCCAGGAGCCGGGCGCGCCGGTGCCGGTCGGACCGCCGGGCGGAACCGACCAGACCTTCTGTTGCTGCGCCGACACCGGCAGCGCGAGGCCGATGTACGAGCCGCCGAACAGATCGACCGCCGCCTGGACGTGCAGGTGGTTCTTCGGCTCGAGCGCCACGAAGGCGTCGATCTTGTAACCGCCCACGCCGGTCTTGCGCCAGTAGCGGAGCACGTCGAGCTCGACGGCCCCACGGTCGGTGCTGGGATCGTTCGGGTTGTAGCCGGTGACGGCTTCATAGGTCTTCAGGATCGCCTGGTCGGGGAGGGTGATCTGCGAGCCGACGTTCGACGACCAGGCCTGAATGATGTGTCCGACGGCCGCGCAGGTGCAGTCGCCGAGCTTGTCGTTCAACATCATTCCCCAGTTGGAGGCCGCCTTTTCGGTCCAGTCTTGCGCCGGCGGGACCGGCGGCAGCTCCAGATAGTTCGCCATCTGCAGCGTTCGTGGGTCGTGATGCGCCGGCTTCTTGCCGAGCTTGAAGCGTGAGTGGTCGACGGTCATGGCTGCCCTCCTGTTGTTGATCCCCGGCGGCTCCCCCTAACGCACGACCGGACGATGATTGTGCGCCGATTGAACGGCGCGGACCATCGGATCTTCCCTCGGCTCTTGCCTCGGCTCTTGCCTCGGCAAGTTGCCGTCGCGGAAACGTTTTCGGCGTTACAGAAAGGCTAAAGGTAGCCGGCGGACTTGAGCTTGGCCTTTGCCATGGCCGCGACCTTGTTGCGGCCGCCGCTGGCGAGATCGGTCAGGATCTCCTCGCCGGCGGCGTGGCGGCGCTCGATGAGCGAAAAGCCGATCTGATACCGCTGCTCGGGTTCGAGCTGGCGATCCTTTCGTACGGCTGCGCCGAGATCGAACCCGCGATCGAGCAGCTGACCGAAGATGATCAGCGCCTCGTCGCGCCGGCCGGCGCCGAGCTCGGCGGAGGCGAGCGCGTAGCCGTCCTGGGCGGTGGCGTCGGTCGATTGTCCAAGGAGCCGCAGGATCGTCAGCGCACCAGCGGCGTTCTTGCGCTTGTGTTGCTTGGCCGCCTCGGCGCGCAGGCCGTCGCCGGTGGCCGCGCGGTCGAGGTCGCGCGCCAGCGGGACGAGCGCGTCTGCCTGCGCGCCGCCGCGCCCGACGCGTGCCAGCGCGGTGCTCACCAGCTCGCGCCCGAGCTTCTTCCCGGCCGCTCCGCCGTCGGTGAGCGCGCGCGCCCGCGGTCGCAAGAGGCGCGCCAGCAAGACCACCCGTTCGTCGTCGCTGGTGGCGACGAGCGCGCGGCCGAGGGCCAGCGCCCCGTCGGCCCGCCCGCCGAGCGCCGCGGCGGCCACCTCGGCCCGCCCGCGATCGGACGTCGACGACAACACGGCGGCCAGGCCGTCGGCCCCGGCGGCGCCGGCGATCTGGGCCAGCCGCTCGATGGCCAAGAGCGCCCGCTCCGGCTCGCGGCCGAGCGCGATCTTGCGCAGCCTGGGGGCGATCGCCGCCGGCAGCTCGAGGCTGGCGAGCGAGTAGAGCGCTGCCCGCGCCAGCTCGGGCGACGCGCGCTCGGCCAGCTCGCAGAGGGCCGCGGCCACCGGTGCCGCCTTGCCGCGCGCGGTGAACCGCAGCGCAACGATCGCCTCCTCGCGCACGGCGGCCGCCTGCTTGCCGTCGCGGGCGAACCCCAGCAGCGTCGGAACGGCCGCTGGATCTTCCAGGTATCCCAGGATCTTCAGCCCACCGCTCACGAGGCCGACCGCCTCGTTCGACTTGCGCGCTTTGGCCCCGCGGGCCTTCAGCATCTTGGTGATCTCGGCGAGGTAGGCCGCCTTCTCGCGCGCGCTCGCCTCCTTTACGCGCTGTCGGACGGCCAGCGCCGCCGCGCGCGCCGCCTCGAGGTTGGGCGTGTCGAGCGCCGTCAGCAGCGTCTTGAAGGCGTCCTTGCCGCCCACGCGCCCCAGCACCTCTTCCAGCGCGCGTCGCTCGAGCGGATCGGCGGCAGCCGGCAGCCGCGCGCGGACGGCGCCGATCGCGTCGTCACCGATGGCGATTGCGGCGTCGATCGCGGCGCGTCGCACCGCTTCGTCGCGCGCGGCCAGGCCGGTCAGCACCGCCGGCATCGCGCGCCGTACGCTCGGACCCGCGGCCAGCCGACCGAGCGCATCGAGCGCGTGCCGCTGCACCGGCGGAATCCCGCGCGCGACCGCCGCGACCAGCCCATCGAGCGCGGCGGCGTCACGCGCGCCGATCTCGCCGAGCACGATCGCCGCCGCGATCTGCCGCTCGTGCGCTTCGCTCGCGAGGAGCGCCACGATCTTGCGGGTCTCGGGATTCGCCACGGTGCCGAATGGTAGGCACCGCTCGCGTATTTTGGCAAAGCCGGCCGTCAGCAGGCCGCCGGCCCGCGGACCCGTCGCGCGTCGGTCAGCGCCGCGCGCGTCGGCGCCGCGTGAAGCTGCCGCAAGTGAGGGCCAGCAGCGCGAACAGCGCCGCGCCACCGCCCGCCCCGGCTCCGCCCGCCGCGCACGAGCAGCTGACGACGCCGCCTTCCTGGCGCGCGCCTCCGCCGTCGCCGCCCGTGCCGGGAACGCCGACGGTCCCGCCGGTGCCGGCGCCGGCAGCCCCGGTGGTACCGCCGCGGCCGGTCGTGCCGCTCCCGCCGGTTCCGGTGGTCCCGACGATCGTTCCACCGCCTCCGCCGCCGCCTCCGCCGGTGGCGGTCGCGCCGCCCGTGCCGCTCGAGCCGCCGCTCCCGGTCGATCCGGGCGGCAGCGGCGGATCGCACTGGCCGTTGTGGCAGCCGGCGCCGCCGGGACACTTCGCGCCGGCGCAGGCATCGCCGCAACTCCCGTTGCTGCAGACCTCACCGGCGCCGCAGGTCATCGTGTCGCAGCCGGTGTCGACGCAAGCGCCGGTCGCGGAGCAGACCTGGCCGCTCGGGCAGGCCTGGCAGGAACAATTCTGGACGCAGACGCCGAGCACGCAGATGGAGCCGTTGCAGGTGACGCCCCGGCAGGGGTCGACGCAGACGCCCAGCTCGCAGATCTGGCTGGCGGGGCAGACGACGCCGTCGCAGCCGCCGACGCAAGCGCCGTTCTGGCAGAGCTGACCGGCCTGGCAGGTGACGCCGATGCAGGTCGGATCGACGCAGAGGCCGTTCACGCATTGCAGGGGCGGCCCACAGGGAAACTCCGTGTCGCTGCAGGGGCCGGTGCACTTCCCCTGCACGCAGACCTGGCCAGTCGGGCAGAGCCCGTCGCCGTCGTCGACCATGCCGTTGCAGTCGTTGTCGAGGTTGTCGCACTTCTCGGCGCTCGGCTTGATCGTCGGCACGCAGGTCGGCGCCCCGCCGACCACGCACTGGGTGATGCCGTTGGCGCAGACTCCCTGCATGGTGGTCTGGCAGGGGACGCCGCCGCCGTCGCAGGTGACCCCGCTGATGGCGAAAACCTTGTCGTTGAAGTCGCCGTCGTTCCCGAACCACGTCGTGGTGTTGGCCCCCTCCCAGTCCTCCCAGGCCATGTAGTACTCGTTCGACGTCACTGTCGACTCGTAGGAGAGCATCATTTTCCAGTAGCCGGGCGTCATGCCTGCTCCGGTGCAGCCGGTGCAGTCGGCGTTGCGCGTGTCCTCCGAGTAGTAGACGGGGATGACCGCGCCGTTGGTTCCGACCGCCTTCATGAGCGCGAAGCCGACCAGGCCGCCCGCGTACATGGTGTTGCTGCGGATGTCGGAGCTGCCGACGGTGGTGCCCACGATCATTGGAAACGTGCCGATCGGGTAGACGGTCGGCGTCTGGGTGTGATTCGGATCGGTCGTCGTGTTGGGTACGTTGTACCAGCCGAGGCCGCCCGTCGCGCTCGACTGGCTGAGCACGAGCGTCGCTTGGAAGTTACAGAGCGGCGTGAAGGTCGCCGGGACGATCGACGCGTCGGCGACCGCGTTGATGTTCTCCTTCGCCGTATTGGTGAAGTACTGCTGGAGCGAGATCTGGTCGGTGGTGGGCCCGGGAACGGAGGTGCCGTTCGGCTCGATCACCTGCGCGGCGGCCGTGCGGCAGACGAGCGCCAGCGCGAGCACGGCGAAGGCGAGGCTCGACAGAGGAATTCCAGAGCGGGGGGCGAGGTGTTTCATGGGGGGGCGGCCCTGTCCCTTTTCCGGAAACTACGCTCTCATTCGGTCCCGGCCGCGTCAAGTGAGCCGCATCGCCCCCAGAGTCCCGCCAGCGTCGCCACGTCCTCGGGCGTTATCGACACGGTCAGGTTTCCCGGATTCATGAGGGAGGGACGCACGCCCGGAGGGATGTGGACCAGGCCGAAGGAGTGCCCGACCTCATGCGCGATGGTGATCGCCAGCTCCTCGCCGGTGAGATCATCATTGATGAAGATCTGACCGTCGGGTGGGTCGTAGAGCCCGTGGAACGGCGCGGCAGCGACCTGAAAATGAATCGGTACGGCCGGACCGATGGCCCCGCCGGCGGCGCTGGCCGGCCCGAGCTCGGTGCCGGCACTGGCGTTCCAGAGCGCGGCGCCGGCCGCCACCCCCGCGAGCTGCGCTTCGGTCGCGGTGGCATCGGGAACCAGGGTCAGGGGCGCGCAGGCGTTGAATGCCACTGCCGGGCCGACAGCCGATGGATCTTGCCCGCAACCGATCGCCAAGACGCCGACCAGGGCGGCGATCGAGGAGAGCGCGAGTGAATGCGGGGATGCGTGGCTCAAACTTCGGGCCAAGGGGAGGGCGCAATCCTATCGGGCGCGGAGAGGCGCGCACCAAGAATTCAAAGCTCAACCAAATGAAAGTCGCGAGGTTCGTTACGGTCGAGGTTGTAGGTCATTGCCCGGACCGCGTCCTTGTCGGTCGCCGGACGATGGACATATCTAGGAAAGAGAAACGGAACAGAGAAACGGATTGGGGACGGAGTACGGGAGGAGGGGATCATGAAGGTGCTTTCACTGATTGTCGTACCGGGGGTGCTGGCTCTGGCCATCTCGGCGGCGAAGGCGGATCCAAGTCCGAATCCAGCAACGAGCGGCGCTCAGACGATGCCGAGCGGGGCGGAGCCGGAGACGCCGCCGCCCGCGACGTATGATCCGGGGACGCCGGGGACTGCGCCCGGCACGGCGGCAACGACGCCGGCCACGCCGAGCGCCACGGACACGGCGGCCACGTCCGACACACCGGCGACGGCGCCGGCTCCTGCGCCCAACGCGACCGACACGACGGCCGCTCCGGCGCCGACGCCGCCCGTGACGACGGACGACATGAACGCGGCAACGCCGCCGCCGGGAGTCCCGGCCGCGCCGACCCAGGCGCCGTCGGGGGCGACCAACATTACGGTCCTGCCGCCGCCGCCGAACGGGCAGGTGACGGAGTCGGTGCCCGTGCAGCCGTTGCCTCCAATGGAGGGGGCACCGGAGGGGGTGGTTCCCGGAGCGGCCGTCGCTTCGCACATCGGCGTCGGCCTGCTGGTCGGCGGCGGGTTCCAGGACTTCACCAACAACAACCTCCGAAACGTCACCGGCGACGGCGGGTACTGGACGGCGCGCATCATCGCCGGTACGCGTGAGTACATCGGGATGGAGGCCGCCTACGACGGCTCGGCGCGTGGGATCACCGGGCTCGGGCTCAACAACAGCAACTCGAGGCTGATCGCCAACGGCCTCTCGGGCAATCTGAGGCTCAACATCCCGATCGCCCAAGGGGAGTCTCTGATCGAGCCGTTCGGGTTTGTCGGCGTCGGGTGGGCGCACTACACCGTCACCAACAACAACGTCGCTGTCTCCGACCTGACGTCGTCCGACAACATCCTGACCCTGCCGTTCGGCGGCGGGCTCGAATACTCCTACCGCGGGTTCATCGCCGACGCGCGGTACACCTACCAGCAGACGTATTTCAACAACCTGACCCAGACGATGGGCGGCAACCTCAACACCTGGGGCGTCGGCGGCCAGATCGGCTTCGAGTACTGATCGCGCGGCGCGCTCCAGCGTCGCGAGAAGAATAGAAACGGTCGCCCCTTCCGCCGACGGCGGGAGGGGCGTTTTGCTGTGCGCCGGCGTGCTATCGTTTTCGACGAAGAGCCGTTCCTTGCAGCCTGGCGCCCCTGGACCCCCTCGCCCCGCGCACCGTCGCCTCTCGGTGGTCGCAGCCCAGACCGAAAGGGATCCCGTCTGCGGCATGGCGGTCTCGGTCGAAGCGCCCGAGCGCGCCAGCTTCGAGGGGCGGACCTATTACTTTTGCTGCGCCAGCTGCCGCGCGCGGTTCGAGGAGGCGCCAGCGGCGTTTCTGGGCGGCGCCTCGCCGGCGCCGGTGGCACCGCCACATTCCGCGGCGGCCGGAGATTGGATCTGTCCGATGCACCCGGAGGTGCGGCGTGACCATTCCGGCGACTGCCCCCTCTGCGGGATGGCGCTCGAGCCGCGTCTGCCGGCGGCCGCCGCCGAGGCGAGCCCCGAGCTCACCGATCTAACGCGACGATTTTGGGTGAGCGCCGCGCTCACCGCGCCGGTGGTGGCGATCGCCGTGGCGGGCCTCGACGGCGCCTGGGCCCCCTGGGCCGAGGCGATCCTGGCCGGGGTGGTCGTGCTGTGGGGCGGAGAGATTTTCTTTGCGCGGGCGCTGGCGTCGCTCGGGAACCGACGCTGGAACATGTTCACGCTGATCGGGCTCGGCGTGGCGGTCGCGTACGGCTACAGCCTGATGGTGCTGGCGTTCCCCGATCTCCTGCCGACGTTGGTTCAAGACAAGAAGGGAGCGACGGGCTTCTACTTCGAGGCGGCGTCGACGATCGTCACGCTGGCGCTGCTCGGGCAGGTGCTGGAGCTGGGCGCGCGGCACCGCACCGGCGCCGCGATCCGGGCATTGCTCGATCTGGCGCCCAAGCGGGCGCTGCGGGTTCGGCCCGACGGCGCCGATGAGGAGGTGTCTCTCGAGGAGGTCCGCGTCGGCGATCGGCTGCGCGTGCGGCCCGGCGAGAAGATCCCGGTCGACGGCCTGGTGCTCGAAGGGGCGAGCGCCGTCGACGAATCGATGATCACCGGGGAGCCGGTCCCGGCGGCCAAGGCCCCCGGGGACCATCTGGTCGGCGCCACGCTGAATGGCACCGGCGCGCTCACCATGCGCGCGGAGCGGGTGGGGAGCGAGACGTTGCTCGGCCAGATCGTGAGGATGGTCGGCGAGGCGCAGCGCAGCCGGGCGCCGATCCAGCGGCTGGCCGACGTCGTCTCTGGGGTGTTCGTGCCGGCGGTGGTCGGCGCGGCGATCGTGGCGTTCGTTGGGTGGGCGTTGATCGGGCCGGCCCCCCGGCTGCCGCACGCGCTGGTGGCGGCGATCTCGGTGCTGATCATCGCCTGTCCCTGCGCGCTCGGCCTGGCGACGCCGATGTCGATCATGGTCGCCACCGGCAAGGCGGCGGCGTCGGGCGTGCTCTTCAGGAACGCCGAGGCGCTGGAGGTCCTGCAGAAGGTCGACACGCTCGCCATCGACAAGACCGGCACGCTGACGGCGGGGAGGCCGGAGCTCGTGTCGGTGATCGTCACCGGCGGGCAGGACGAGGCGACGCTGTTGCGGCTGGCGGCTGCCCTCGAGCGCGCCAGCGAGCACCCGCTGGCGGGGGCCATCGTGCGCGGCGCCGCCGTGCGCGGGGTAGCGCTGGTCGACGCCACGGGGATCGAGGCGCTGGCCGGCCGCGGGGTGCGCGGGCGCGTCGGCGGACGCGACGTCGCGCTGGGGAACGCCAGGTTGCTCGAGGAGCTCGGCGTCGATGCCGGCGCCGCGGCGGCGCGCGCCGACGAGCTCGGCGCCGCGGGCCAGACGGTCGCCTTTGTCGCGGTCGACGGGCGGCTGGCCGGGATCCTGGGCCTGGCCGATCCGATCAAGGAGGGCGCGGCGGCGGTGGTCGGCGCGCTCCGCGCCGAAGGGGTGCGGACGGTGATGCTCACCGGCGACAGCCGCGCGACCGCGGAGGCGGTCGGCAAGGCGCTGGGCGTCGACGAGGTGATCGCCGGGCTGCTGCCGGCCGGCAAGGCGGCAGCGATCGAAAAGTTGCAGGCGGCCGGGCGGGTGGTGGCGATGGCGGGCGACGGCATCAACGACGCGCCGGCGCTCGCGCGCGCCGAGGTCGGCATCGCGATGGGGACCGGCACCGACGTCGCGCTCGAGAGTGCCGGCGTCACGCTCCTCCAGGGCGATCTCGGCGGTCTCCTGCGCGCGCGGCGGCTCTCGCGCCTCACGATCGGCAACATCAAGCAGAACCTCTTCTTCGCCTTCGCCTACAACGCGCTCGGCGTGCCGATCGCCGCGGGGGTGCTCTACCCGCTGCTGAAGCTCCAGCTCACGCCGGAGATCGCCGCGGCGGCGATGGCGCTCTCTTCGGTCTCCGTCGTCGGCAACGCGCTCCGGCTGCGCGCCGCGCGCGTCTGATCGGCGCTACGGGACTTCGTAGGTGACGGTGAAGGTCCACTCGGTGGCGGTCACCTTGCCGTTGATCTCGCCCGGCTTGAATTTGAAATGGTGAAGCGCGCTCTTGACCGCCGCGGCGCCCAGGCCGTGGCCGGGATCCTTGATCACCACCGCTTTGCGCACGCGCCCGGTGGCGTCGATGACGATCCTGAGCATCACACTCCCCTCGAAGCCCGAGTCGAGCGCCTCCTTCGGGTACTCCCCCTGGGGAATGCTGACGTCGATCGGTTCAGGTTGCACGCTCAGCGCCGCGGCATGCGCGATCGGGCCGATGTCGTCGGCGGCGGGCGCAGCCGCGCGTGGTCCGGGCCTGCCGCCCAGGCTGTTGCCCACCGGCGCGGCGAATCCGCCGCCCGCGCTGGTCGACGACAGCGAGATGCCGAGGTGGACCGGCCCGGGCGCGACCGTGGTGGTGGGCGGCGGCGTTTCGGGCGGCGGCGTCTCGGGGGGCGGCGGTGCGTTTGTCGGCGGTGGCGGCGCCAGCGCCAGGCGGCGGGCGGGGCGCATCTTGACCGGCTCGGTCGGCTTGGGGGGCTCGGGCGGTGGCGGCTTCGGCTCGAGCGGGCGCGGCTTCACCGTCTCGACGATCGTCACGTCGACGCGCTCGGTGCGGTTGGCGCGGGCCGGCAGCGCCCAGGCCCAGGCGAAGATTCCCAGGTGAGCGGCCGCCGAGAGGGCGTAGCCCGCGGTCGGGCCGAATCGCCTCATTGCTCCTTTTCGATGTTGATGGCGAACTTGGCGATCCCCTCGCCCTTGATGAGGTCGAGGATGTGCACCACCGAGCCGTGCAGCGCCATCTTGTCGGCGCTGATGATCACCCGGGTGTCCTTGTCCTTGGCGACGGCGTCGCGGGCGGCGTCGCGCAGGCCCGTCTCGTCGCGCTTCTTGCCGTCGAGGTAGATGTCGCCCTCCTTGGTGAGAAGCACCGCCAGTGTCGTGCCGGTCGATTCGCCCGCGTTCGCCGCGCGCGGCAGATCGATCTGGATCGCCTGCCGGACGATGTAGGTCGCCGTGACCATGAAGATGATGAGGAGGACCAGCGTGATGTCGACCAGCGGGGTGACGTTGATGCCGCTGATCATTGCGCCGTCGTCACCGTCGTCGCCGTCGGAGACCGAGGCCATCTAGGCGGCCTCGGTCTTGGCGTCGCGCCCGCGCAGGCGCGCCTCCAGCAGATCGCCGAAGTAGGCGGCGCGCTGCGAGGAGCGCCGGAGCGCGCGCTGGAAGATGTTGTAGGCGACCACCGCCGGCAGCGCGACCAGGAGGCCGACCGCGGTGGCGATGAGCGCCTCGGAGATCCCGGACATGACCGAGCTGGCGCCGGCCGCGCTGGGGTTCTTGGCCAGATCGCCGAAGGCGCGGATGATCCCCAGCACCGTGCCAAAGAGGCCGATGAACGGCGCGTTGTTGCCGAGGGTGGCCAGAAACGCCAGCCGCGCTTCATATTCGAGGCGCGACTTCTTGATCGCGGCGTCGACTACCTTGGCCACGGCGTCGGGGCCGTTGTCGGCCTGCCCCAGCGCCGCGCGCACCACCTCGGCCTCGATCCCCTCACGGTCGGCGACGGCGGCGCGCGCCTTGCCGAGGTCGCCGCCCAGGAGCCAGCCGCCGAGCGCGTCGCGGTTCGGCAGCTGCCGTCCCAGGTAGAACCCGGCGCGTTCGATCATGATGCCGACCGAAATCACCGACAGCACGATGAGCAGCCAGAGAACCCAGGCCGCGCCCAGGTTCACGATGGCGAGGAGCTTTTGGACGATCATTCGGGGCCGTTCCTTTCGGTTGCCGTTCCAGTTCGAGTCAGGTCACTGGAAAGCTTGCGCGATCCAGTTCTCGCCGTCCCGTCCATCGCGCACGACGCCGTAGAGAGTGAACGGCGCGGACGGGCGGGTGAAGTTGATGAAAGTGCGGCTGGCGAGATCGGGCGTGCCGGCCGTGTTCTTGTTGGTGACGCCCCCCTGCGAGCCGCCCGTCGAGTACCAGGTGATGGTCGGATACTCCATCTCGCTGCCGTCGACCCCGTCGAGACCGCAGTAGTAATACGTCTGGATGTCGACGTCGGTGGCGGGGATCTGGCCGCAGATGAGCTGGTTGCCGGCGGGGAACGGCGCGGGAGGGCACCAGCCGTCGGTCGAACAGGTCCCGCCGCCGTCGCAATCGGCGTCGCTCTTGCAGCTCGCCACCAGCGTCTGGCCGGCGCAGGCGCTCGCGTCGCTCGGGATGTTTAGCGCCGTGATGCTGGGGTTGGCGTTGCGGATGTAGTGCTGCAAGGCCGGGTCGCTCGCTCCCGGTCCAGTCAGGCTCCAGGGCGACAGCCGCAGGTTCTTGACCGCCGTGACCACCGAGCCGTCGCTGCCCTGGGCGATGACGATGAGCGGCGCCTCGATGTAGACGGAGCACTGGGCGTTCAGGTTCGCGTCGGCGCGCGTGACGAGCTGGTCGAGCAGAGGTTGGACCTCCGACGGGACGGTGTACTGGATCGTCTCGCCGACGCCGAGCTGGAGCACGCCGGCCATGCCGATGAGATTGACGGGATTCTGCAGAACGTTCTCGTCAGCGCAGGGGGTGAGGGTGTTGTTCAAATTCGGCAGGCAGGTCACCCAGGTCACCGTCACGGTGGCGATGGCGTTCGGATTGGCGACCAGCGCGCTGAGCGTGATCGTGTCGCCGACCTCGGCGTCGGCCCAATCGGTGCCGTCGCCGTTGTCGATGTGGGTGGCCGCGCCGAGGATGCGCAGGCTGTTCACGATCTGATCGTTGCGCTCGAACCCCGACTCGCAGGAGGCCAGGCCCGTCGCCAGCAGAGGAGCCACGACGGCGGCGGCCGCGAAAAGGGCGGGCGCGGTGAGCGCGCGCTTCAAAACTCGGCCCTCAGGCCCAAGGTCGGAAAGATCGGGAGCCCGGTCAAGGTCGAATACCCCTGGCAATTGTAGTTCGGGAACAGCGCCTCGGGGTTGGCGCGGTTGGTGACGTTTTGGATGTCGAGGTAGCCGGTGAAGATCCACTTGTCGTAGACGAAGCGGCGGTCGATGCGCACATCGCCCTGGAAGAACGGCGGCGCCCGCGCGGTGTCCGGGTTCCCTGGGATGCACTCGTACATGGCGTTGTTGGCGTTGAAGATGCCATTGATGAAGGGGGTGAAGGGATCGCCGCTCGTGTAGCGCAGCCGCGTTCCGAAGGTCCAGTTGTGCTCGGTCTGGTAGGAGGCGATGACCGTCAGGATGTGCGTCTGATCGAAGTCGTAGAGGTGATAGCCGTAGTTGTCCACGGTGGGGTCGTCGAGCCGGGTGGTGCGCGAGAGGGTATAGGCGACCCATCCGTAAAAGCCGCGCATGATCTGCCGCCGCAGCAACATCTCGAGGCCGTAAGAGCGCCCCTTGCCGAGGTTGGAGAGGTTGAGCGCCTGGCCGGTCATCGGATCGGTCATGTTGGTCGGCGTCACCAGCTGGTACATGTACTTGTCGTAAAGGGTCAGCTCGAGGTCGACCTGGAAGGGGAGCTTCTGATCGACGCCCACGCTGTACTGGAACGACCGCTGGTAGGTGAGGCCCGGATTGCCGAACAGCTGGGTCAGGTCCTGCGGCTGTGGCGACTCCGAGTAGAGGCCGACCCCCGCCTTGAGGACCGTCTTGGGGCTGACGGTGAAGAACGCCGAGAGACGCGGATCGAGCCACCAGGAGTTGCCGCTGGTGATGCGCGAGTTGCCGTCGAGCCGCAGGCCCGGCTGCAGGCGAAGGCGCGAGCCGAGCGCGATGTTCGACGAGAGGAACAGGCCCGGCTGCGCCCAGTTTCCGCTGGCCTTGGTGTTCTGCGGCGGGTTGGCCGAGAGCCCTCCGTTTCCGAACGCGGCCCCCGGCTGTCCGAACAGCGGCAGGGTGACGTCGTAGGAGAAGTGGCGCAGCGAAGAGTCGATCCCCATCTCCAGCGAGAACCGCTCCGACGGGTGGTAGGCGAGGGTGTCGCGCAGGTTGATCGACCAGATGGTGCTGTCGATCTTGATCGCGTTCACCGCCTCGGCGCCGGTGTCGTCGTAGCCGAGCGACAGCACGGCGTCGTTGCGCCAGCTGTGCGAAAAGCCGACCTGCCAGCGGGCGGCCAGCCGCTGGAACTGGATGGTGCTGTCGAACGAGAGCACCCGCGCCGTGTTGCTGTCCAAGATGTCGAGCGCGTCGCTCGAGCCGAACGCGAAGATCGACGCCTGTCCGCCCAACAGCCGGTGCACGTACTTCACCTGGTAGTCGTAGAAGACCGGCGCGACGGTGAGGCCGCTCGGGACGACCGCCTTCAACACCTGGTCGACCCAGCTGCGGCGCACCGAGGCGAAGAAGCTGCCGTCGCCCACCGGACCTTCGACCATCGCCGCGCCGTCGTAGAGATCGACGTGGCCGGCGCCGTGCCACTCGTGCTTGGGATCGCGGGTGTGGATCTCGACCGCGCCACCCATGGCGTTGCCGTAGTAGGCGGAGAAATTGCCGGGAAAGAAGTCGATTCCCGTGATGACGTCGGAGTTGACGACGGCGGTGAGCGCCAGGAAATGAAACAGGAGCGGGATCTGAACCCCGTCCATGTAGACGACGGTGTCCTGCGGCGCGGAGCCGCGCACGATGAGCAGCCCCAGGCCGAACGGCGCCCGGGCGACGCCGGGGAAGTCCTGGATCACCTTCAGCACGTCCCCCTGCGTGCCGGGGACGGTGGTGAGCTCGTCGACCGAGACCTCGTGCACCGCGATCTCTTTTCGCTCGCGCGCGCCACGCACGACCGATTCGAAGGCGCCGTAGCGCTTGCGGTTCATCCGGTACTCGACCTCCTTCACCTTGCCGGCCTCGATCACCTCGTCGACGGTCAGGTCGTGGTGGGAGGATGAGACGATGCGGATCTTGACCGGACCTACCGGCAGCCCGCGCAGCGTGAAGCGTCCGTCGTAGCCGGTCTCGGCGGTCGCGCCGGCGCCCTCGACGCTGGCGGCGACGACCGGTGCGCGGGTGCCGCGCTCGATGACCTGGCCGATGAGCGAGACCGGCTTCTCGGTCGGGGGCGGCGGCGGGGGCGCGCGCTTGAGCACGAACTCGTAGCGGTATTCGATCTCGACCGCGGTCGGCTTGCCGCCGATGATCGCGGGCGAGAACTGGAACTGCTTGACCGCCGCCTCCGCGGCGGGCGCGAAGCCGGGGTGCGGCCCCGGATCGACGATCTTGATGGCGCCGACCGCCCCTTTTTCGTCGATCACGATCGACATCGTCACGGCGCCGGTGATGCCGGCCGCCTCGGCGTCGGGCGGGTAGGCGGCGGGAACGAAGTGGACCAGCGCCGGCGGCTTTACGGCCGCCTCGCCGGCATCGGGCTGCCCGGCCGCCTGTTGGGCGGCCGCGTCGGGAGAAGGGGGCGCGCCGGCGCCTCCGTCATTGGACGGCGGAGGCAGCTGTGCCTGCAACATCGCCAGGAGGAGTGCGGCGGGGAGATGACCCATCGTCGGCAGGACAATGGACTACCCCGCGCAGCGTCGCGATGCCAAGGACCTTCCACACGGTCCGTGACGCCCACCCCGAGTTTCCTTTTCCCCCGCCGGGGGCTGCGGTATAAAGCGCCCTTGCCGCCCGCCTCGCGGGAGCTCTTGGGTCACACCGTCCGCTCCGATCCCCCATAAGGAGTCAAAATGCTTTCACGCACCACGTCTTACTTTGCTTGCCTCGCCGCGCTCGTTTCCGCGCTCTTCATCGGGGGTTGCGCCAAGCCGGCCAGCAGCGGCAGCGGCGTGACCTGCAACTCCGATCAGACGGCCTGCGGGTCTGTCTGCAAGAACGTGCAGAGCGACAACCAGAACTGCGGCGCCTGCGGCACGGTCTGCCAGTCGGGTCAGATCTGCCAATCGGGGAAGTGCGCCTGCTCGTCGGGGATGCTGTGCGGGTCGTCGTGCGTGACGTCTGACGCCAACCACTGTGGGAGCTGCTCGACGGTCTGCCCGTCGTCGTCGCCGGTCTGCAACAACAACCAGTGCAGCTCGAGCTGCAGCTCAGGACAGACGCAGTGCGGGACGGCCTGCACGAGCACCTCGACCGACTCCAACAACTGCGGCTCTTGCGGGACCGTCTGTCCGGCGGGCGCGACCTGCAGCGGCGGGACCTGCGGGTGCTCGGGAAGCCAGAAGCTCTGTGGCTCGACGTGTCTCGACACCTCGGCCGACAA
>DATAVR010000007.1:0-28359 GCA_036267635.1 Polyangia bacterium
AGGTCGGCGTTGACGGCGTCGATCTCGCCGACGAAGCCGAGGTCGGTCTTGCCGGGCGCCGTCTCCAGCTTGGAGGCGATGAGCAGCCGGCCGTCCTTCCCTGACAGGCCAATGGCGTTGCCGCCCAGGCTGTTGATGAGGCCGACGATCTCGGTGTTGATCCGGCCGGTCAGCACCATCTCGACGACGCGGACCTCCTCGGCGCCGGTGATCCGCTGGCCGTCGGAGAACTCCGACTTGCGCCCCATCTTCTCCAGGGTCTTGGTGATCTCCGGCCCGCCGCCATGGACGATCACCGGCCGCAGCCCCGCCGACTGCAGCAGCACCATCTCCTCGGCGAAGCTGCGCTTGAGCGCCGGGTCGATCATCGCCGCGCCACCGTACTTGATGACCGCGCGCTTGCCGGCGAACTTGCGGATGTAGCTGAGCGCCTCGACGATGACCGGACGGTTTACTCCGCCCGGGGCGCGCTTGCCATTCCCGGGTTCGAGGCTCGCGCTCGGCCCCGAATAGTACTCGGCGTTGATCTTCACGTAGTCGAACGTCAGGTCGCAGCCGAGCGCGCGTGCCGAAGCCTTGCCGAGCCCGAGGTCCATCCGCGCGGTGATCTCGGTCGACCGCATGCGTGCCGAGAGATCGTCCTTGTCGAACGCCACCGGCCCGCCGTCGCCGTAGACGCGGACCCCCTGGACGTCGAGCGTGACGCCGGCCGGATCGATCGGGTAGTCGCGGGCGCCGATGCGGGCGCCCAGCGCGGCGAGGATCCGTCCCCACGACGGATCGCCGCCGAAGATCCCCGACTTCACCAGGCTGCCCCCGGCCACCGCGCGGGCCAGATCGCGCGCCATCTCCCGCTCCGGCACCCCCGCCACGTCGACGATGAACAGCTTGCTGGCCCCCTCCCCGTCCGCGGCGATCGCCCTGGCCAGGTCGGCGCACAGGCTGGTCAGCGTTGCCTCCAGGGTCTTGAAGTCGGCGCTGCCGGGCTCGATCGCCGGCGCGCCCGAGGCGCCGTTGGCCAGCGCGACGACGGTGTCGTTGGTCGACATGTCGCCGTCGACGGTGATGGTGTTGAACGTCTCGTCGACGGCCGAGACGAGCGCGCGCTGCAGCGTCTCGGGCGCCACGCGCGCATCGGTGGTGATGAAGCAGAGCATGGTCGCCATCTGCGGGTGGATCATCCCCGACCCCTTGGCGATGGCCGCGAAACGGACCGACCTGCCGCCGACGTCGATCTCCCTGAAGGCGAGCTTGCTGCGAAGATCGGTGGTCCGGATCGCCTCGGCCGCCGGCGCGACGTCGTCGCCCAGCGCCGCCACCAGCGCCGGCGCCGCGGCGGTGATCCGCTCCACCGGCATCCGAATGCCTATCCCGCCCGTCGAGGCGGTCAGGACGTCGTCGGCGCCCACGCCCAACGCCTTGGCGACGGCGGTTGCGACGGCGCGCTCGTCGGCCGCCCCGATGGGGCCCGTCAGCGCGTTGGCGTTGCCGCTGTTGGCGACGATGGCGCGAATTCCGCTCCCCGGGAACCGCGTTGCCGAATAGCGGACCGGCGCGGCCGACATCCTGTTGACGGTCACGACGCCGGCTGCCGCGCAGGGGATCTCGGACGCGATGAGCGCCAGGTCCTTGCGGGCGCCTCCAGCCTCCTTCACGCCGGCGGCCACCGCGCCGAAGCGAAAACCGATCGGGGGGGCGAAGCTCTTGCTGCCGGTCGCGTTCGTCGTGTCGCTCAAGGTGCGGTACCTCCGAGGAGCTCGAGGCCGGCCGTCTCGGCCAGCCCGAACATCAAGTTGGCGTTCTGGACCGCCTGCCCGGCGGCCCCCTTCACCAGGTTGTCGATCGCGGCGAAGCCGATGGCCACGCCCCGCTCGGGATCGGCGTCGGCGGCCATGAGCACTCGGTTGGTCCCCACCACGGCGTGGAGGCGAACCCCCTCGGGCTTGGTCGCGCGCAAGAACGCCCGATCGGCCACGAACGCCTTGACCGCCGCCGCCGCGTCAGCGCCGGTCTTCCCCGGCAGGAGCCGCCCGTAGACCGTGGCCAGGATTCCGCGGCGGACGGGCAGATAGTAGGGCGTGAAGGTGACGCGCAACGCGCCGGCGCCAGCCAGTGCCAGCGTCCGCTCGATCTCGGGCGTGTGCTGGTGCTTGAGGACCTTGTAGGCCCGGAAGTCGCCTTCGAGCTCGGTGAACGACATCTCCTCGGTCGCCTTGCGCCCGGCGCCCGTCATGCCGCTCTTGGCATCGATGACGATCCCCTCCTTGGCGATGACGCCTCCGCGCAAGAGGGCCAGCGTGGCCAGTGTGCTGGCGGTGGCGTAGCACCCGGGGTTGGAGACCAGCTTGGCGCTTCGCAGCTCGCCGGAGACGCCCGCCTCCGGCATCGCGTAGCAAGCGATCTGCAGGAGGTCGGCCCGCGGGTGCGAAAATCCGTACCACCGTGGATACTCATCCGCGGCCAGGCGGAAGGCCCCCGAGAGGTCGACGACGCGCGCCCCCGCCACCAGCGCCTGGCCGGCCAGCTCCAGCGAGGCCTCGGCGGGCGTGCAGAGAAACACCAGGTCGAGCCCGGACATCGCCTGGGCGGCGTCCGTCTGCGGGCGGATGCGCACCGTCGCAGAGGGGCCGCCGAACGGCAAGCGGTCGCCCATCAGGTCGCCCGCCCATTTGTCGCTCACCGCGAGCGCCAGCGCGAACCGCGGGTGCCCGGCCAGGAGCCGCGCCAGCTCCATGCCCGAGTAGCCCGAGACGCCGATGATCCCGACGCGGAGCGGGGAGGTGTCAGTCGTCATGTGGATAAGTATTCATACCCTGGGCGTTGGCACAAGTGACAAGTTCGGCTTCTTGCCCGCGCAACACGGGACCGATGACACGCACGATGTGTCGCCTCTCGCCGTCGTTTTTCTTCCGCTCGCACAAAGGCGGTTCCCGTCGGGCCGGTCGGCATCCCGGCCGCGACCTTTACCTCGTAGCGGTTCCCAGCCGTCATCCGCAAGGCAAACGTCAACGGCCCCGTCGTGGCGACGAGCACCCCGTAGGTCGGGGTCCCTTTGCTCCATTTCACTGGCGTTTCGACGAGGTGGCAGCCCGGCAACAGCTCGAAGGCGCCCCCCAGAGAGGTGACGTCCCGACCATCGACCCGTGCCACGTACCCCGCGAGCAGGGAGACCTGATCGGCGTCCGGCCGCGCGTTCGCCGCGTAAAGGGGATACCCCCGCACGGGACGCGCGATGCACCCGGCGCAAGCGACAAGCAAGCAGAGCAGGACCCTCGCCCGCCTACCGGCCGCGGTCGTCATCCGGCTCCGGTCTTCGATCCGCGGCGGATGGTTATTCAGCGGGGGAGCGGCTCGGGACATGGGGCGCAATCCTCACGGAAGGCGTGTCAGGGGACGCTCAGGGGGTGACGGCAGGCGTCGATCTCTTGGGCGGTTTTGGCGGGCGCGATCGAGCGGAGGGGGTCGCCCGAGGTGGTCGTTTCGTCGGCCCGGACGGAGACGCCACCGGTGGGGCGAACGGTCGTATCGGCGTCGGTGACGACGAGATAGTGACGGCCAGCCACCATCGGCAGCGCGAACGTGACGGTACCCGTGGTGGCGGAGACGGCGCCGTACTGGTTTCCGCTCCCCCAATTTTTAGGGGTCTGAACGACGTGGCAGCCGGGGCGAAGCTCGAACGCGCCACCGAGCGCGCTCACGTCGCGGCCGTCGACGCGCGCGACGTAGCCGCCGAGGGTGGCCACCTCGTCGGGACCGAGCGGGCTCGCGGCGGTGTAGAGCGGATAGCCGCGACCGGCGTCGGTGATGCAGGACGCGACGCCGAGCAGCAGCACGAGGAGACTACCCGGTGTGTCCGAACCCGCCATCGCCCCGCGCCGTGCCCGAGAGCTCGGCGACCTCCTCCAGCTCCGCCTGGACGACCGGCGCGATCACCAGCTGGGCGATGCGCTCGCCCGGCTGCACCACGTACGGCTCCGATCCGAGGTTGATCAGCAGCACCGCCACCTCGCCGCGGTAGTCGCTGTCGATCGTCCCCGGGGCGTTCGGCAAGCCGATGCCGAACTTGCGGGCCAGGCCGGAGCGCGGGCGCACCTGCCCCTCGAAGCCGGCCGGGATCTCGAACGCCAGCCCCGTCGGCACGGCCGCGCGCGCCCCGGGCGCCAGCGCGATCGGAGCGTCGGCGGCCGACGCCAGATCGAGCCCGGCGGCGCCGGCCGACATGTAACGCGGCGCCAGCGCGCCCGGTCGCAGCTTCACGAACCGGACTTTAGGCCCGGGAACCCTGGGAGGGTTCCCGCTCCCTCCCGCGACGGACTCCGCCGGGCCAAGCCCGGCTGCGTCCACGCGATCGGCCATGTTACGAGGCCGCGGTGCGGAAGTTGTGGACGACGTCGGGCGTCTTCCCCAGCGTCTCGCGGCGCGAGAGGCGAATCTTGCCGGTGGCGCGGTCGATGCCGATGACCTTCACCAGCATCTCGTCGCCCTCCTTGCAGATGTCGCGCACCACGTTGACGCGCTTCTCGTCGAGCTCGCTGATGTGCACCAGGCCGTCGGTCCCCGGGAGGATCTCGACGAAGGCGCCGAAGTCGGCCAGCCGCTTGACCACGCCCATGTAGAACTCGCCCATCTCCGGCTCGGTGGTGAGCCCCTTGATGATGTCGATCGCCTTCTTGACCGCGATCCCGTCGGGCGAGGCGATGTGGACGGTGCCGTCGTCCTCGACCTCGATGGAGACGCCGGTCTGCGCCGTGATGCCCCGGATGGTCTTGCCGCCCGGGCCGATGATCTCGCGGATCTGATCCGGCTTCACCTGCAGGGTGTGGATGCGGGGGGCGAACATCGAGAGATCGTCACGCGGGGCGGCCAGCGCCTCGGCCATCTTGGCCAGGATGTGGATCCGGCCGTCGCGCGCCTGGCGCAGCGCCGTCTCCAGGATCTCGCGGGTGAGCCCCTGGATCTTGATGTCCATCTGCACGGCGGTGACGCCGGTCTTGGTGCCGCAGATCTTGAAGTCCATGTCGCCGAGGTGGTCCTCGTCGCCGAGGATGTCGGAGAGCACCGCCACGCGATCCCCTTCCTTGATGAGGCCCATGGCGATGCCGGCCACCGGCGTCTTGATGGGGACGCCGCCGTCCATCAGCGAGAGGATGCCGCCGCAGACCGAGGCCATCGACGAGCTGCCGTTCGACTCGAGGATCTCCGAGACGATGCGGATGACGTAGGGGAACTCTTTCTCCGTCGGGAGCACGCGGGCGATGGCGCGCTCGGCCAGGTTGCCGTGGCCGACCTCGCGCCGGCTGGCGCCGCGCAGCGGCTTGGTCTCGCCGGTCGAAAACGGCGGGAAGTTGTAGTGGAGCAGGAAGCGCTTGTCGATGTTGCCGGTGAGCGCCTCGATGTGCTGCGCGTCCTGGCTGGTGCCGAGCGTGGTGGTGACGAGCGCCTGCGTCTCGCCGCGCGTGAAGAGCGCCGAGCCGTGCGTTCGCGGCAACACGCCCGCCTCGCAGGTGATCTGGCGGATGTCGGCCCCCGCGCGTCCATCGATCCGCTTGCCGGTGTTGAGCACCAGCTCGCGCAGGTGCTTCTTCTTGGCCGACTCGTAGGCCTCGCCGACCTCGGCGCCGCGATCCGGGAAGGTCTCCGCCAGCGCGGTCTTGGTCTCGCCGCCCGCCGCGTCGAGCGCCGCGTAGCGCTCGTGCTTGTCGCGGATGGCCATCGCCGCCTCGATCTTCTGGTTGGCGATCTCCGCGACCTTGGAGACGATCACCGGGTCCTTGGCCGGCGGCACGAACACGCGCTTCGTCTTGCCGACCGCCGCCCGCAGCTTGTCTTGCAGGTCGATGAGCGGCTGGGCCTCTTTGTGGGCGAACATCAACGCGTCGACGATGACGTCTTCGCTCACCTCGGCGCATCCCCCTTCGACCATCACGATGGCGTCGCGGCTGGCGGCGACGATCAGGTCGAGGTCGGACGTCGCGCGCTCGGCGAAGGTCGGGTTGATCGCGAACTTGCCGTCGATGCGGCCGACCCGAACGCCGGCGTAGGGGCCGGCGAAAGGAATGTCGGAGAGGTGCAGCGCCGTCGAGGCGCCGGTCATCGCCAGCACGTCCGAGCCGTTCTCGCGGTCGGTGGAGACGACCATGGCGATCACCTGGGTGTCGAACCGCCAGCCCTTGGGGAAGAGCGGACGCGACGGACGATCGATGAGACGCGAGGTGAGCACCTCGACCTCGGTCATGCGCCCTTCGCGCTTGAAGTAGCCGCCGGGGATGCGTCCCGCGGCCGACGTCTTCTCGAGGTAGTCGACCGTGAGCGGCATGAAGTCGACGCCGGGGCGCACGCCGGTGGAGGCAACCGCGGTCACCAGCACCATGGTGTCGCCGTAGCGGACGACGACCGCGCCGTCGGCCTGTTTGGCCATGCGGCCGGTCTCGATGCTGAGCTCCTTGCCGCCGAAATTGACGCCTTCACGTACGAACATGTGGTCTCCCTGTCTGTGGCCTGCAGCGATGAAATCGTGGTCGAGCAGCCACGACGCGCGAGCGCGCGCGTTGCTGCCGTACGGCGCGCAGCGGGTGCGCGGCCGTCCGGCTCGACGTCGCGACGCTCTACTTGCGGATTCCGAGCGACTGGATCACGGCGCGATAGCGGTCGACGTTCTTGGACTTCAAATAGTCCAGGAGACGGCGACGCTGGCCGACCAGCATGAGAAGGCCGCGACGTGAGTGGTGATCCTTCACGTGGGCCTTGAAGTGCTCGGTGAGGTACGAGATCCGTTCCGAAAGGAGAGCGATCTGGACTTCGGGGGAACCGGTGTCACCCGGTTTCCGTGCAAACTTCTGCACGACTGACGATTTGCGTTCTGCTGCGAGGGACATTTACGATTCTTCTTTTCTTTTGAGGTGATTGAATGTCCTACATTCCAGTTCTACAGTCAACGTAAGTTGGCTCGTCAGGACGGTTTTTTAGCCGTCTCCTGGCTCGTCTTGCTGTTCGCCGGCCCCGCTGTCGGCTTGTCGGCTGGCGTCGCGGCGCCGAAGACGCGCAGAGTCTTGACCAGCTTGTCGGGGCGAGGCTCGGCGACGGCGATCAGGTCACCGGCCGGATCGAGAAGGCAGACGCGCGGATCGGTCGAGCCCGCCGTGGCAGTCTCCCAGGCGACCCGCTTGCCGGCCCGCAGGTCACGCGCCAGCGCCTCGTCGACCCGGTGCTGGGGCAGGAAGCGCAACGCAGCCGAGAGGGAGACGAGCAACAGCTCGGACGAGCTCTCCGCGCTTTGCGCCTGTCGCCCGAGAGCTTCGAGGATCTCGGGAAGCGGTCGCGCCTGGAGGAGCGAGAACGGGCCCGACCGCGTTCGGCGCAGCGCCGTGACGTGGCCGCCAACCCCCAGCCTGCGGCCGAGGTCTCGCGCGAGTGCGCGGACATAGGTCCCCTTCGAGCAGTGGACATGGAGGCGAGCGTCCTCGGGGCCCCCGAAATGCAGCAGCTCGAGCGCGTGGATCACCACCGGGCGCGGCGCCACCTCGATCACCTCCCCTGCCCGCGCGTAGGCGTAGAGCGGCCGTCCGTCGCGTTTGATCGCCGCGTAGGCCGGCGGAACCTGCTCGATCGCGCCTCGGAACTGCGCCAGCGCGTCGCGGACCAGCTCCGCGCTGACGGCCGACGCGTCCCGGGTGCTGGTCACCGCCCCGTCGGCGTCGTCGGTGTCGGTCTCGACGCCGAAGCGGATCGTGACCTCGTACTCCTTGTCGGCCCCCAGCAGAAACGGCGCCAGCTTGGTCGCCTCGCCCAGGCAGACCGGCAACACGCCCGAGGCGAGCGGATCGAGCGTCCCGCCGTGGCCGACCCGTCGCACGCCGGCCGCGTGCCGCACCTGGCGCACCACCGCGAAGGAAGTCGGGCCGACCGGCTTGTCGACCACCAGGACCACATCGGAGACCAGATCTACTCCTTGTCGTCCGGTTCGTCGTCGTCGTCGTTGTTGGCGGCGGCGGGCGCGGGGATTGGCTTCGGCTCTAGCTCGCGCAGGAGCTGCTCGACGTGCGCCGCCTGCTCGAACACCTTGTCGACCACGAAGGTGACGGCCGGCGCGACCTTCATCCGCAGCCGGCGCGCGATCGCCTGCCGGAAGTAACCGCTGGCGTTGTCGAGCCCCACGCGCACGCGCTCCATCGCCGCATCGTCGAGGCCATGCACGGTGAACGAGGCGCGCGCGTGGCGCAGATCGCCGGAGACGCGGACGTGCGTGACGGTGATGAGGCCGGCGCCGCGCACGCGCGGGTCCTTGATCTCATCGCGCGCCAACGCCTCGCCGAGCACCGCCCGCACCTCGCCCGCCACCCGCTCCACCCGCTGCGACATGATCCCTAGCCCTCCCAGTGGGTGAAGTCGGGGCCGTTGAGCGCGCCGCCGCCGAAGTCCTGCAGCTCGTGCTCGTCCTTGGCGACGTCGGCGTGATCGCGCACGAAGCGCAGGATCTCGTCGATGGCCGACTCGGCGAATCGCCGATCGCTCCCCACCAGCGTCAGGCCGAGGACGGCGCGCTGCCAGTTGTCGTGCGCGTCGACCTCGGCGATCGAGACATTGAACTTCTGTCGCACCTGATCCTTGAGCCGCTTGACCACCGAGCGCTTGTCCTTGAGCGACTGCGCCGCCGCCAGAACCAGCGTGATCCGCGCGATGGCGACGGTCATCGCGCGGTCCTGGCCGTTAGGAGGCCTTGGGGGCGTCGAGCGTGGCGGCGACGGTCTCGATCTCGAACGCCTCGATCACGTCGCCGGCCCGCAGATCGCCGTAGCCTTCGATCGACAGGCCGCACTCGTAGCCCGCCGCCACCTCGGAGGCGTCGTCCTTGAAGCGGCGCAACGAGCCGACCTTGCCGGTGAAGATGACCACCGAGTCCCGCACCAGACGAAGCTGCGCCTTGCGGCTGATCTTCCCCTCGGTGACGAAGCAGCCGCCGATGGTGCCAGCCTTGGGGATGGTGAACACCTGCCGGACCTCGGCCTTGCCCATCACCTTCTCGCGCGAGATCGGCGCCAGCATGCCGACCATGGCCTTCTTCACGTCGTCGATGGCGTCGTAGATGACCTGGTACAGCTTGATGTCGACGTCCTCCTGCTCGGCCAACTGCTGCGCCTTGCCGGCCGGACGCACGTTGAAGCCGATCACCACCGCCGAGGAAGCCTTGGCCAGGCTGACGTCGGACTCGGTGATGCCGCCGACGCCGGTGGAGATGACGTTCACGCCGACCGATTCGGTCGACAGCTTGGTGAGCGCGCTGGCGACCGCCTCGACCGACCCTTGCACGTCGGCCTTGAGGATCACCTTCACCTCTTTCACCTCGCCGCTCTTGATCTTGTCGAGGATGTTCTCCAGCGTCACCCGGCCGGTGCTGGACCCGGAGGCGAGCTCTTTCTTGCGGCGCGCGTCGTGGCGGTGCTCGACCAAGGTCTTGACCGCTTTTTCGTCGGTGACGACGTTGAAGACCTCGCCCGCGTCGGGCACGCCGTCGAGGCCGAGAACCTCCACCGGCGTCGACGGTCCCGCCTCGGTGACGGTCTGCCCCTTGTCGCCCAGCATGGCGCGGATCTTCCCGGAGTACTCGCCGGCGACGACCAGGTCGCCGAGCTTCAGCGTCCCGTCTTCGACCAGGATCGTCGAGATCGGCCCGCGGGCGCGATCGAGGCGGGCCTCGATCACGTGCCCCTTGGCCTGCTTGTTGGGGTTGGCCTTGAGCTCGAGCAGCTCGGCCTGCAGGGCCAACATCTCCAGCAGCTTGTCGATCCCCTCTTTGGTCTTGGCCGAGACGTTCACGAAGATCGTGGTGCCGCCCCACTCCTCCGACACCAACTGGTGCTCGGAGAGCTTGTTGCGGATGAGGTCCGGGTTGGCGCCCGGCTTGTCGATCTTGTTGATCGCCACCACGATGGGGACCTGCGCCTCTTTGGCGTGATTGATGGCTTCGATCGTCTGCGGCATCGGACCGTCGTCGGCGGCGACGACCAGCACGACGATGTCGGTCATCTGGGCCCCGCGTGCGCGCATGGCGGTGAACGCCTCGTGGCCCGGCGTATCGAGGAACACGACGTCCCCCTTCTCGCCGGCCACCTTGTAGGCGCCGATGTGCTGGGTGATGCCGCCCGCCTCGCCGGCGGCGACGTTGGCCTTGCGGATGGCGTCGAGCAGCGAGGTCTTGCCGTGGTCGACGTGCCCCATGATGGTGACGACCGGCGCGCGGGGAACCACGTCCTCCGGGTTGTCGACCGTCTCGGTGTCGGTGAGGACCTCTTCCTCGTTGAACGCCGTCGACTCGATCTGGAACCCAAACTCGTTGGCGATCAGCGTCGCGGTGTCGAGGTCGATGTCCTGGTTGATCGTCACGCCCATCATGCCGAGCGCCCAGAGCTTCTTGACGATCTCGCGGCCCTGCACGGCCATCTTCTTGGCCAGCTCGGCGACGGCGATGGTGTCGCCCATCCGGACCACGCGCTTGTGCTCGGCCGGGGTGGTGATCTGCGTCTGCTTCAGCTTCTTGCCTGCGGCCGCCACCCGCTTCTTGGGGAAGCTGCCGGGGCGCTGGCCGCCGGGACCAAAGGAGGGCCGCCCGAAGCGGTCGCGACCGGCGGGCGCGCGATTGAGCAGGTTGCTGCGGCCGAGACGGCGCAGCTCTTCGTCGCGGTCCTTGATCTCGACGCGCGGCGCGCCCGCCTCGCCCCGCGGGGCCAGGCCGGGGAGCTGGATGAACGCGCCCGTGGCGGCCGAGCCGGTGACCACCGGCTGTGGGATGGTCTTCAGGCCGGCACGAGAAGGGAGCGGCACCTCGACGGGCCTGCTGCTGGTGACGACCGGGGCCGCCGCAACGGGTGGCGGGGTCGGCGCCGGGGCTGGCGCCTCGACGGGCGCGGGGCGAGCCTCGACGGGCGGCTCGGGCGCCGGCGTCGGCACGCGCGCCGGCTCGGCCTTCGCCGCGATCGGCTCCGGCGCGGCCGCCGGCGGAGCTTGTGGCGGCTCGGGCTGCGCACGCGGGGGCGGCGGCGTGGGGGCCGGCGCGGGAGCCGGGGCGGACGGAGTGACGACCTGGCGGGCGGGAGCGGGTGCGGCCGCGACGACCTTCGAGCGGCGGCGAATGACGGTGCCGTCGACGGTCAGGCGCTCTTCGACCAGGCTCTCGTGCCTTTCGCGGTCGACGGCGCGCCGGATCCGATCCGCGTCGGCCGGCTCGATCTGAGACATGTGGTTGGCGACGTCGATGGCCATCGCCCGAACCTTGGCGACCAGATCCTTCGGCTGAAGGCCGAGGTCTTTCGCCAGCTCGTAAAGCCGTACACGCGGGCCGACCGGCGCTTCCGGCGTTCCTGCTCTGTCTCTGTCGTATCCGCTGATCATGATGTCCCCTGGTTACGCGAGACCGCTGTCAATTGCCGAAGAACTTCCGCCGTGCCCGACGACATGTCGACCGGCTGCTTGAAGGCGCGCGAGAGCGCGCCGGGGCGCAAGGCCACCTCGACGCAATTCGCGCGTGGATGAACCGACGCCCCGCGGCCGCGTCTCGGCGACGCGACCTGGAGCTTGCCCGCCTCGAGCGTGAGCCGAACCATCTCGCCGGCCGGTCCGCGCTGGCGGCATCCGATGCAAGTTCGAGTCGAGAGCGACATGCGGCATCTTTATGATGCCCCCGGAATGGGAACCGCCGCGGCGGCGGCCGCGTTGGCCTCCTGCTCGGCAGCCTGCGCCGCGCGGGCCGCGGCTTCGGTGGCGAGTCGAACGCGCTCCGCCTCAGCCGCCGGACCTGCCGCGGTGATGATTGCCTGCGCCGCCTGGGCGTTGGCGATGCCGGCCACGGAGGTGAGCTCTTCGGGCTTGGCGCCCGCCACCTCGGCGGCGGAACGCCAGCCGGCCTTGAACATCGCCTCCCCCACTTCCGGGCTGACGCCGGCGATGGCCAACAGCGACTGGCGGGCGCGGGCCTCCATCTCCATCACCTTGGAGGCCGAGTGGATGTCGATGCGCCAGCCGGTGAGCTGCGACGCCAGCCGGACGTTCTGCCCCTTCTTGCCGATCGCCAGCGACAGCTTCTCGTCGGGGACGATGAGCTGCATGGTGTGCGAGCCGACGTCCATCAGCACGCGGGCCACCTCGGCCGGCGCGATGGCGTTGCAGACGAACTTCACCGGATCGGCGTCGTAAGGAACGATGTCGATCTTCTCGCCCCGCAGCTCCTGCACGACCGCCTGCACGCGCGACCCCTTCATGCCGACGCAGGCGCCGACCGGGTCGACGTCGCGATCGCGTGAGTGGACGGCGATCTTCGAGCGGGCGCCCGCCTCGCGGGCCGAGGCCTCGATCCGCACGATCTTCTCGTAGATCTCCGGGACCTCCATCTCGAACAGCTTCTCGAGCAGGCCCTTGTGCGTGCGCGAGAGGATGATCTGCGGCCCGCGCGCCGCCTTGTCGATCTCGACCACGTAGGCGACGATCCGGTCGCCGGCGCGGTACGACTCGCGCGGCACCTGATCGCGCACCGGCAGCACCGCCTCGGCGCCACCCAGATCGACGATGATGTTGCCGCGCTCGAAGCGGCGGACGATGCCGGAGATCAGCTCGCCCTTGCGCTCTTTGTACTGGTTGAAGACGTTCTCCCGCTCCGCCTCCCGCACCCGCTGCAGGATGACCTGCTTGGCGGTCTGGGCGGCGATGCGGCCGAACCCCTTCCAGGCGCGGTTCAGCTTGAGGAGCTCGCCGTACTTGGCGTCCTGCTCCTCGGCCTTGGCCTGGTCCTTCTCGTCGTAGAAGATTTGAAACAGGAGCTCGTCGCCCGGATCGGCCTTGAGCCCGAACCGCTGCGCGTCCGCCAGCAGGACCTCTTTCCCCTCGTTGCCGGGGGTGAACGCTTCGACGATGACGATGATCTGGAACAGATCGACGCGGCCGATCTCCTCGTTGAACTTCGCTTCCATCTCGCGCTGCAAGCCGAAGGCGCGTTTGGCCGCCGTCAGGATCGCCTGCTCGAGCGTTTCGACCAGCACGGCGCGGTCGATGTTCTTATCTTTGGAGACCTGGTCGAGGACCAGGCCGAGGGCGGCACCTTCGTTCATGAAGCGCTCCGGTGGAACTCCCGCTCCCAATCGGGGACCAAGTTGGCCCGCACGATGTCGGCAATAGGGAGCTCGTAAGATCGACCATCACAAGCGATCTCCACGTGGCCGTTCTTGGCCCCGTGGATGGTCCCGGAAAAATTGCGCCGCCCCTCTACCCCCAACTCGAGCCGAAAACGGGCGCTCTCCCCCACGAACCGCGCAAAATCCCGCTCTCGCCGCAGGGGCCGATCAAGCCCGGGCGAGCTCACTTCCAACTGGTATGCGTTCGGAATGGCATCGGCCACGTCGAGCGCCGCCGACACGTCGCGACTGACACGCTCGCAGTCGTCGACGCCGATGACGGTCGGGGTGACGGTCGGGTTCGCAGCAGAGCCCGCGTCCCCCTGCCCCGCCGGCCGATCGATGAAGAGACGCAGCACCGCACCCCGTTGCTCACGCCCGAACTGGACTTCGATCAGATCGAAGCCCGCATCGCGGACGTAGGGTTCAGCGAGCGTCCACAAGTCTTGGAGTTCCTTTCGCATTGGGGTGTTTGGAAACAAAAATGTGTCGGGCAATAAAAAGGGCGGGCACGCGGCCCACCCTTTTACGGAGGCAACGTAATCTTTCGAGGCCGCGTTTTATAACATGCTGATCTGGAGGGCGCAAGACAGCGACGCTTGGGCTAAGCGCCAGGATTCTCCGGTGTTTTTGCCCTCCAGCCGCTCGCGTCGGCCAGCCTTCGCGGACGCTGTGGTAACGTCGGCCGACATGGCTGACCTGGTCTCCGAGCTGGTTGTGGGCGCGGTTCAGATGACCTCATCCGAGGACGTCGAGGCCAACCTCGAGCGTGCCGGCGATCTGGTTCGGCAGGCCGCCTCGGCCGGCGCGCTGCTGGTTGGTCTGCCGGAGAATTTCGCCTATCTGGGCAATGATCGCGACCATCGCCTGGCCATCGCCGAGACAATCCCCGATCCGGGGACCCCGGCCGCCGAAGCGCGCGACGGCGTGGGACCGATCCTCGGCGGGATGCAGGATCTGGCCCGCACGACCGGGACCTGGCTGCTCCTGGGGGGATTCCCCGAGCGCGGCGGCGGCAAGAAGATCCGCAACGCCGCCGTCCTGCTCGACCCGGCGGGGACGGTGGTCTCCGTCTATCGGAAGATCCACCTGTTCGACGTCGACGTTCCGGGCGGCAAACGTTTTAGGGAATCGGAGGCGATCGAGCCGGGCGACGTGCCGGTGGTGGCGGAGACCCCTTGGGGCGGACTCGGGCTCAGCATCTGTTACGACCTGCGGTTTCCAGAGCTCTACCGGGCGCTCGGGGCGCGCGGCGCGCGCATCGTGGCGGTCCCCTCGGCGTTCACGATGGAGACCGGGAAAGATCACTGGCACGTGCTCTTGCGGGCGCGCGCCATCGAGAACCAGGTCTTTCTCCTGGCGCCGGCGCAGTTCGGAGCGCACGGACCGAACCGAAGCAGCTACGGACACGCCCTGGTGGTCGACCCCTGGGGCGCGGTGCTGGCCGAATGCGGCGACCACGACGGCGTCGCCCTCGCCCGCCTCGACTTCGCCTACCAGGACCAGGTGCGCGCCGCCCTCCCCGCGCTGACGCACCGACGGGTCTGAGCAGGGCTTCAGTCGCTGCGCGGCGGCGGGACGATCAGCGAGAGCAGCGCCGCGAAGCCGATCAGCCCGCCGACGACGGCCAGCGAGACCAGGTCCGAGATTCGGTAACGATCGGCGATCAGCATCTTCGCGCCGACGAAGGCCAGCACCAGGGCCAAGCCCACCTTGAGGTAGCGCAGCCGGCGGACCAGGCGCGCGACCAGGAAGGTCAGCGCCCGCAGCCCGAGCACGGCGAAGATGTTCGAGGTGTAGACGATGAACACGTCGCGCGTGACGCCGAAGACCGCCGGGATCGAATCGACGGCGAACACCACGTCGGTCGCCTCGATCACCACGAGCACGGTGAAGAGCGGGGTCGCGAACAGCTTGCCTGCCTGTCGCACGAAGAAGTGAGCGCCGGCGTAGTCGGGCGTCGTGCGGATGAATCGCCGGAACAGCCTCAAGACCGGGTTCTTCTCCGGGTGGACCTCGTCGGTGCCGCCGAACAGCAGGCGCAACGCGGTCAGCACCAGGAAGACGCCGAAGATGTAGGTGACCCAGTGGAACGCGGCCAGCAACACGGCGCCGACGGCGATGAAGACGCCCCGGGTGATGAGCGCGCCCAAGATCCCCCAGAACAGCACCCGGTGCTGCAGGTTCTCGGGGACGGCGAAGAAGGAGAACGCCGCCAGGAAGACGAACAGGTTGTCGACCGAGAGCGCCTTTTCGATCAGATAGGCCTGGAAAAACTCCAGTCCGCGATCGGAGCCGCTGCGCAGATAGATCGCCAGGTTGAAGAGCAGCGCCACCGCGATCCAGACCAGCGACCAGATGGCCGCCTCTCGGCCGCGGACGACGTGGGCCTTGCGGTGAAACACGCCGAGGTCGAGCGCCAGCATCACGGCGACGACCACGCCGAACACCGCCCACGCCAACGGTTCGCCCGGCGCGACCATCTCAGGGTTTGACTTCGAGGTGCTGGAATCCGCCGCCCGGGACGGCAGGCTGCGTCCGCACCGGCGGGGCGACCCGCTCGAACATCTTGTCGAGCGAGAGCCCGCCGCTGTGCTTGATGGCGATGACGGCCACGATGGCGATGATCAGCAGCAGCGCGCGGCGGAGGTTCCGGCGGGGGAGCAGCTGCCAGAAGCTGCGTTCCGGCGGCGGCGGGGGGAGCTCGTTGATGAGGCGGCGTGAGCGCACGGCGGACAGAGAGCTTAGTCGCCGTTCGGCCGGCGGGCGAGTTTGGTCACCCTCAGCCGCGCCCGCCGGGCGCCGCGGAAGGTGTCGAGCTCGGCGGTCGCCACCAGATCGAGCAGGGCGCCGGGGCCCGGATCGTCGTCGCCGAACCCGAAGGCGATCGCCTCGCCGATGGTGCCGTCATGGTCGAGGGTCAGCTGCAGGTGCCCCTTGCCCACCACGCGGGTGGCGCGGGTGGTGACGCCGCGGAGCGCGAACAGCGGCTCGCGGTTCGCCGCGCCGAAGGGCCCCAGGCGGGCCAGCTCCTCGGCGAACGGCAGGTCGAGCTCGCCGAGCCCCACCTCGGCGTCGACCTCGACCGCCAGCGCGGCCCGGCCGCTCAGCTGGCGGGCCGCCTCGGCGACGAACGCCGCCCGGAAGGCCGCCAGCCGATCGATGGCGATGCTCATCCCGGCGGCGCCGGCGTGGCCGCCGAACTTGGTCAGGTGCACGCTGCAGGCGGCCAGCGCCTCGAACAGGTTCACGCCGGGGATCGTCCGGGCCGACCCCCGTCCCTCGTCGTTCTTGAAGCCGATGGCGATGGCGGGGCGGGCGAATTCGTCGACCAGCCGGGCGGCGACGATGCCGACCACCCCTTGGTGCCAACCCTCGGCGCCGACGACGATGGCCGCGGCGTCATCCTGAGCGACCGCTTGCGCGCGGGCCTCCATCCAGACCAGCTCCTGGATCCGCTGTCGCTCGGTGTTCTGCTCGTCGAGCGCCTCGGCCAGGCGCGGCGCGTCGGCGGGAGACGCCAGCAAGAGATCGAGCGCCAGCTGCGCTTCACCGAGCCGGCCCGCCGCATTCAGCCGCGGGGTCAGCCGAAACGCCGCCTGATGCGCGGTGATCGGACCGGCGACCAGCTCGGCTTTTTCGGCCAGCGCGGCCAGGCCCGGCCGCTTGCGCGCCGAGAGGACCTTCAGCCCGGCGGCGACCAGGATCCGGTTCTCGTCGGTGAGCGGGACGAGATCGGCGATCGTCCCCAGCGCCACGAGATCGAGCAGCTCGCGCGGATCGAAGGCGGCGCCGAGTCGCGTGCGCAGCGCGGCCGCCAGATAGAACGCCACCCCGCAGGAGGCGAGCCCCTTGAACGGGAAGGCGTCGTCGGGACGGCGCGAGTTGACGAGCGCGTAGGCCGCCGTCTCCCCGGTCGGCAGCTCGTGGTGGTCGATGACGATGACGTCGAGACCCTGCGCCCGCCCGGCCGCCAGCGCCTGGTGATCGCTGGTCCCGCAGTCGCCGGTGACGAGCACGCCGCAGCCGTCGGCGGCGAAGCGCGTGACGTCGTCGACGCCGAGGCCGTAGCCGGCGGTCCGGCTGGCGGCGCGGGCGACGACCTTGCCCCCGAACGCCCGCAGCGCGCTGGCCAGCGTCGCCGCCGTGGTCACGCCGTCGACGTCGTAGTCGCCGAACACGCCGATGGTCTCGCCCGCGGCGAGCGCCGCCACCAGTCGGTCGATCGCCCGCTCGAGATCGGCCATCCCGTCGGGGCGCCGGAGATCCGCCAGGCGCGGCTCGAGAAACTTCGACACCGCATCGAGGTGCAGGATCCCCCGCCCCACCAGCACCCGGGCAGTCAGCGGCCGCAGCTTGGCCCCCGTCGCCAGCGCGATCGCCAGTCCGTCATCAATCGAGGGCGCGCGCCAAGCGATGGTCACCCGGCCACCCTAGCACCGCAGCCTGTGGACAAACCGCCGAACGACAACACAGGAACCCTGGGAGGGTTCCTGCCACCTCCCGCGAAGAGGTCGCGCGAGCAAAGCTCGCCCGCCCTCACGCGTTCTCGCCTAAACCTCAGGCTCGTCTTCGTCTTTGCGGCCGCGGCGGGCGTTGCGGCCGGAGGCCTGCTGGCGCTTCTGGCTGGTGACGTACTTGTCGTTCAGCCAGATGAGGATCGGGCTGGCGATGAAGATCGACGAGTAGGTCCCGACCAGGACGCCGATGTTCAAGGCAAAGGCAAAGTCGCGGATGACGCCGACGCCGAAGACATTCATCGCCAGGGTCACGAACAGCACGGTGGCGCTGGTCAGCAACGTTCGCGAGAGCGTCTCGTTGATCGACTGGTTGACGATCCGGTCGAAGCGCCGGTCGCGCAGTCGGGTGGCGTTCTCGCGGATGCGGTCGAAGACGACGATGGTGTCGTTCATCGAGTAGCCGATGACCGTCAAAACCGCCGCCACAGTGGTCAGCGAGAACTCTTTGTAGGTCACCGCGAACGCGCCGACGGTGATCACCGCGTCGTGCAGCAGCGCGACCACCGTCCCCGGGCCGTAGCGCAGGTCGAAGCGGAAGGCGATGTACACCATGATGAGGAGAATGGCGTAGAGCAGCGACCGCGCCCCGTCGAATTGAAGCTGCTTGCCGGCCTTGGCGCCGACCGACTCCACCGACGGGATGGCTGCCACCGCCCCCTCCCCGAGACGCGCGTCGAGCGCCCGCCGGATCTCGGTGTCGAGCCCGGTCAGCGTCACTTCATAAGTGTGCTCGTCGGGGCGGCCGAAGGGCTGCACCTGGTTGGTGTTGACCCCCAGCGCCTTGAGCGCGCCTGCCAGCGCCGACGGATCGACCGACTTGTCGTAGCGGAGGTAGAGCTTGTCGCCCCCCTCCGTAAACTCGAAGCGCTTCAACGCCGCGTCCCCTTCGTGGGCCAGCGACGTCTGGATCTGCTTGGCCTGCTGCTCGGAGACCACCGAGACCGCGGCCACGCGGATCATGTAGTTCCACTTCTTCAGCCCCGAGGGATCGGCGTACTTGACCACGTCGGCGTCGGGCAAACCGGCGTCGGTCAGCGTCTTGCGGATCTCGCCCGCCTCGACCGGCTTGGAGAACTCGATCACGATCTCGCTGCCGCCGCGGAAGTCGACGCCCCAGTTCAACATGTGCCCGCGCGACTTGAAGACGTAGGCGTTGAGCGGAAGCATGACGAACGTCAGCGTCACGAGGACGATCGAGAGGCCGATCCAGTACCTCTGCCGGCCGATGAACTCGTAGGTCGAGCCCGGCTTGATGACCTCGAAGAACTTCTGCTGTGAATTCACCGACGGCATCGGGTCCTCAGATCGACAGGGTGGCGCGCGCGGCGCCCCGGCGCCCCACCACGCCGTCGAACATCCAGTGCGACAGCCAGTAGGAGGTGAAGAGATTGGTGACGATGCCGACCAGCAGCGTCACGGCGAAGCCCCGGATCGGCCCCGACCCGTACGAGTAGAGGACCACGCCGGCCACGAAGTTGGTCACGTGCGCGTCGAACACCGTCCAGAACGCGCGCGCGAACCCCGAATCGACGGCGGTCCGCACCGACTTGCCGAGGCGCAGCTCCTCTCGGATGCGCTCGTAGATGATGATGTTGGCGTCGACCGCCATGCCGATGGTGAGCACCAGTCCGGCGATCCCGGGGAGCGTCAGCGACGCCTCGAATGCGGCCAGGATGGCGATCATGTAGAGCATGTTCAGGATCATGGCGACGTTCGCGATGATCCCGGACAGCCGATAGTAGATGAGCATGAACAGGATGACGGCCGCCGCCCCGATGTACATCGAGAACTTGGCCTTCTCCACCGAGTCGCGGCCCATGGTCGGGCCGACCTGGGTCTCGAAGGTCTTCTTGAGCGGCGCCGGCAGCGCGCCCGAGCGGAGGACGCCGACCAGGTCCTTGGCCTCTTGCTGCTGCGCGAACGGATCGCCGAACCCGCCCAGCGTGATGCGGCCGCGGGCCCCGATGCGCCCTTCGATGACCGGCGCGCTGTTGATCTTGTCGTCGAGGAGGATGGCCATCTTGCGGCCGATGTTGTCGCCGGTCATCCGCTCCGAGATGGCGGCCCCCTGGCGATCGAACTCGAACGAGATCTCCGGGCGCCCCGTCTGCTGGTCCCAGGTCTGGTCGGCGTTCGCCAGGTACTCGCCGGTCAGCGGCGCGCGCTTGTGGAGGTAGTAGGTCCGCCAGTAGCGATCGGGGGTCTGCTCGCCGGCGTCGTTGCGCGCCTGCGTCTCCTCGTAGCCGATCTCGTGATCGGCCGGGACCGCTAGGTCGCCGGTCAACCCGGCGAAGAACTTCATCAGCGTGTCGCGGCTCTTGGAGCGGAGGTAGACGTCCTCGTGCGGCTTGCCCGAGTCCTTCTCGGTCCAGGACTCCGGCACCACGTCGATCCCGCTGTTCTTGGGAACGGTCGCGGCGACCCTCTTCATGTACTCCGAGCCGTCGTCGACGATCTTGAACTCGAGCTGGGCCGTCCGCCCGATGATCGACTTGATCCGTTCGAAGTCGGCCGACTTCAGGCCGGGGAGCTCGACGATGATGTCGGTCCCCTTCTTAATGATGGTCGGCTCGGCGACGCCGAACTTGTCGACCCGCCCCCGGATGGTCTCGATCGCCTGTCCGAGCGCGTAGTCGCGCTCGTCGTCGACCTGGGTCTGGTCGAGCTTCAGCTTGACGACGCCGGCGGCCGGGTCGCGGCTGATCACGTCGAGCTCCTTGCGGTACTCGCGCAGGATCCCGTCGTCCAGCTTCGCCTCGTCGCTCGGCGGCTTGAACGTGAGCACGATGTCGTCGCGCCCTTCGCGGTTGACGCCGAGGTCGGTGACGCCCTTGTCCTTGTGCAGCCGGTCCTCGATGTCGGAGGCCAGGCGATCGACCTTGCCCGACACCGCCTTGTCGACGTCGACCTCGTAGACCAGGTGCAGACCGCCCTGGAGATCGAGCCCCAGCTGGATCCGCTTTTGAAAATGCTTCTGGATGAAGGCCGGCTGCTTGTCCTCCGGCACGACCGTCGGGATCAGATAGAGGACGGCCAGCACGGTGACAAACCCGTAGAGGGCTGCCTTCCACCACCAAGACTTTTCCATGGGATCGCTTGTCTGTCTGTTGCGGGCGCCGGGCTACGACGCTTTGGCTTCGGACTTTTCCGACTTGGGCGCTGGCGTGTCCCCGGCGTAGACGCCGGTGATGGCGCTGCGCAGGAATCGGATGCGGACGCCCTCCTGCACCTGCAGCGTCACCTCTCCGTTGTCCTTGATACCGGTGATCTTGCCGATGATCCCGCCCTGCGTGGCGACGATGGCCCCCTGCTGCAGCTCCGACAGCATCTTCTGGTGGTCCTTGGCCTTCTTGGACTGCGGGCGCAGCACCAGGAAGTAGAAGATGGCAAAGATTGCGATGAGGGGAACGAACTGCGTCAGCGGCGAACCACCCCCACCAGGAGCGGATTGCGCGAGTCCATTTAGCAATTGAGTCACGACGACGGCCTCCAGCCGGGCAAACGCATAGCAGGGAAGCTAAAAACGGGCAAGGTTTATGCGCCTTGGAACGCCTGGACCTCGGAGATGTCACGCGCGCCCATGGCCAGCATGATCAGCCGATCGAGCCCGAGCGCGATCCCGGAGGTCGGCGGCATCCGCGGCAGCGCCGCCAGCAGCGCCTCGTCGATCGGGTAGACGGCCTTTCCGCGCGCGGCCCGGATCTGGGCCTCCTCCTCGAACCGGCGGCGCTGCTCGACCGGGTCGGTCAGCTCTCCGAAGGCGTTGGCCAGCTCGAGGCCGCCTGCGTAGAGCTCGAACCTTTCGACAACGCGCGGGTCGAGCGGGTGTGGCCGCGCCAGCGCGCCGAGCGGCGCCGGCCAGTCGAAGACGAAGGTCGGTCCCGACCTGGCCAGCGCGGGCTCGATGCGGTCGAGGAACACTTGATAGAAGATGTCGTCCCAGGCGGTCGCGGCGCCGACGTCGACCCCCGCGCTCTTGGCGGCCGCCTGCAGCTCCGCGGGCGACTCGTCCCCCCGCAGCGAAACCCCGGCGTGGCGCTCGAACAGCTCACGCACCGTGGTGCGCGCGAACGGCGTGCCGAGCCCGAGCGCGAACGGATCGCGCCCCGCCACCTGGCAGGCGACGCCGACCAGCGCCTCGCAGTCGGTGGCCAGGACCTCGAGCGGGGATCCGGCACGGTACCACTCGAGCATGGTGAACTCGGTGCGGTGGTGCGGCCCCGATTCGTGGGCGCGCCAGCACTTGCAGATCTCGAAGATGCGCGGCAGCCCAGCCGCGACCAGTCGCTTGAGGTGGTACTCGGGCGAGGTGATCAGCCAGTGGGCATCGCCATCGGTTCGACCGGCCGGGATGGCGTCGAGGTGGACCTCCTGTCCCGGCGAGCGCACGCGCGCCGGCGTCGAGACCTCCAGGAAGCCCCACCCGTCGAAACGGGCGCGCACCGCCCGCACGATGCGGCCCCGCGCTTCGAGCGTCGCGCGGGTGTCGAGCATCGCGGTTGGAACCGCTAGGCGCGGCTGAGGCGCTCGAGGTACTGCCCGGTGCGGGTGTCGATCTTGATGACGTCGCCGACGTTGATGAAGAGAGGCACGTTGACGCTGGCGCCGGTCGAGATCTTGGCCGGCTTGGTGGCGCCGGTGGCGGTGTCGCCGCGGAAGCCGGGATCCGCCTCCACCACCGCCTGCTCGATGAAGTTCGGCAGCGTCACGCCGACCGCGCGCCCGTTGAAGAACAGCACCTCGACGTTGGTGTTCTCCGGCATGAAGCTGGCGGAGTCTCCGATCGTGTCGCGCGGGATCTGCACCTGGTCGTAGGTCGTCGTGTCCATGAAGACGAACGAGTCGGCGTCGGCATAGAGGTACTGCATCGTCTTGGTCTCGACGTCCGCCGGCTCGAGCCGCTCGCCCGAGCGCAGGTTGCGTTCGAGAACGCCGCCCGTGAGCAGGTTCTTCATTTTGGTGCGCGTGAAGGCGGCGCCCTTCCCCGGCTTGACGAACTGGAATTCGACGACGGTGTAAGGCGCGCCGTCGATCATGATCTTCAAGCCCTTGCGAATGTCGGACGTGTCGTACATGGGAATGTGGGGTTTAGCCTGCGGCCATCCGCCCCGTCAAGGTAGAGGGCGCCCTTCAGGGCGCGCTCAGGGCACAGACGTTCCCTGGCGGCCGTAGGCGTCCTCCAGGCGGACCACGTCATCGAGCTCGGTGGTCGAGACCTCGAACACGTCGGTGTCCTCGATGGCGATCATCCGGTGGCGCAGCCCGGGGGTGACGTGAAACGCCTCGCCCGGTCCCAGTTCCTTGAACTGCGGCGCCTCTCCCTCGGCGAAGTGCTCGAACTTCATCCGCCCGGACCAGACCATCACCGTCTCGTCCTTCTTCTGGTGGTACTGCAGCGACAGCCTCTCGCCCGCCTTGATGTGCAGCACCTTCCCGACGTAGCGGTCGGTCACCGCCCAGATCACTTCGTGCCCCCAGGGCTTGTCGACGCGTTTCATTTTTAATCTGTGGCGGATCAGGGACTCGAACCCCGGACCCGGCGCGTATGAAACGCCTGCTCTAACCAGCTGAGCTAATCCGCCGCGGCTAACGGGGCGCGATTTTGCGCGAGGGGCCGTCGCTGTCAAGCACGGAGTCGCGGTCCCTCACCAGGATTCGCGGCGGGCAGGCGGGATGTACTCCACCGGGGCGGCAGGCGGGCCGCGGCGCGTGTGGGCCAGCAGGCGGACCGCCCCGAGACCAGCCAGGAAGCCACCCACGTGCGCCATCCAGGCGACGCCCGAGGCGCTGGGCAAGGCGAACTGCGCGAGGAACCAGCCGCCCAGGAAGATCCAGGCCGGCACCGGCACCACCGGCCAGAGGAACGGGATCATCACCAGGGTATGGATCCGCGCGCGCGGGTAGAGCATCAGGTAGCCGCCGAGCACGCCGGCGATGGCCCCCGAGGCCCCGATCATCGGCGCCGTCGAGTCGGGCATGGCGTAGCACTGCGCGAGCGCACCGACGGTGCCGACCAGGAAATAGAACAAGAAATAGCGAATCGACCCCATCGCCTCCTCGACGTTGTCGCCGAAGACCCAGAGGAACCACATGTTGCCGATGAGGTGCATCCAGCCGCCGTGCAGGAACATCGAGGTCCAGATCGAGCCCGGGACCGGCAGCAGGTTCTCGGGACGAATGTCGACCCGGTGGACGATCTCGTAGGGGATCGCCCCGGCCTCCAAGACCAGCAGCGTCTGCCCGCGCGCGTTGAGCGACTTCCAGAACAGGAAGGCCACGACATTGGCCGCGATGAGCAGCAGCGTGACCGCCGGAAAGCGGGTGCGTGGGTTGTCGTCGCGGAGCGGAATGAACACGCGGGGCAAGTTTGCCACATTTGGCGACCCCGCGAACCTTGACTGTCCTCGACCGCACCCCTATAACGCGCTTAGCAGATGCGGCTTTACAGCGGAAAAATTCCTCTCGTCGGGACGGAGATCGTCAAGACGCTGATGGAAGCGGGCGACATCGAAGTGACCGATCGGACCGAGGCCGAGATGGACGTGCAGGCGGTGCTCAAGGAGTACCTGCGCCTCGATCGCGAGATCACGGAGAAGGCCAAGGACCTGCTGCAAAAGCGCAACCTCCCCTACGAGCAGTTCGGGAAGATCAAGCGCACGCTGGCGGGGGAGAAGGCGTTCGGGCTCGGCGAGGATGGGCTCGAGTGGATGACGACCCAGATGATCGAGTCGTTCATGCAATCGCCCCACATCGAGGAGATCTACGTCGAGGACACCGTCCTGCGGAAGCGGATGGGCGACATCCTCAAGAAGCACATGCAGGTCGACGAAGAGCTCGACGAAGAAGTGCGCCGCCGCATCAAGAACCTGGAAGAGGGGACCTCCACCTGGGAGGTCGAGTACGGCAAGGTTCTCGATCAGATCAAGCGGAACCGCGGGCTGGATCAGTAGGACCCCGCGACGAGCTTCGCGCGGCGGAGCCGCGTTGGGCTCGACGCGATCACCAGCGCGCCTTTCTAACGCTTCGAGCGGCCGGGACCGCCGAGGACCTCGCGCACGAGTAGGTCGATGGCCTTGGCCACCGCGGGGAGCGTGGGCTCCTCGGCCAGGAAGCCGGGCGTGGTGTGGACGCGGGCCTTCTGGTCGCTGATGACGTCGTCGACCGTGGCCGGGCGCACGTCGGCCCCCATCACCGCGGCGTGCTTGGAGAGCGCCGTCCCCTTCGGCCCCAGCGTGACACGCACGCCGGCCACGGGGCCGAGCACGCGCGCCGCCAGCAGCGCCGAGAGGCCGATGAACCCCATCGGCTTGTGGGCCGGCAAGAGCGCCCGCAGCAGCTTCACCAGATCGGGATCGACGGTGCAGAGCTCGTGCTTCTCGGCGTAGTCGGAGAGCGTGATGCCAGCGCCGCCGCCGCCCGGGACCAGCAGCGCGTCGATGGCGTCGGGGCGCAGCTCGGCGAGCGGCAGCACCGGCCCGCCGGCCAGCCGCGCCGCCTCGACCCGCGCGTTGCGGACGACGTTGTCGACGCCCCCGCCGGTCAGGTGATCGACGACCGTCCGCTGATCGCGGTCGGGCGCCACGCAGATGATCTTCGCCCCGCCCCGCTCCGCCGAGAGCATCGCCAGCATCGTCTCGGCCGCGTCGCTGCCGTCACCCCACCCGCATCCGGAAAGCACCACGCCGACACGCTTGCCCATCGCTCTCGTCTACCACGGCGTCCCGGGGAACGACCCCTCGGCGATCGCCTGGCGCGCGCGCCGAGCGAGGCTCAAGTAGTGCTCGAGGTTGTGGATCGTCGCCAAGCGATAATAAAGCAGCTCCTTGGCGTGAAAGAGATGCGCCAGGTAGGCGCGGCTGTAGCGGGCGCAGCAAGCGCAGGCGCACCCCTCCTCCACCGGCTGCGCCTCGTCGCGGTGGCGCGCGTTGCCGATGTTCAGCCGGCCCGCACGGGTAAATAGCTGGCCGTTGCGCGCGTTGCGGGTCGGCATCACGCAGTCGAACATGTCGATGCCGGCGCCGATCGCCCGCCAGATGTCCTCGGGGGTCCCGACGCCCATCAGATAGCGGGGCTTGTCGGCCGGCATCTCCCCGGCGACGTCGGCGATCACCGCGTGCATCACCTCGGGGGCCTCGCCCACGCCGAGCCCACCTAGCGCGTACCCGTCGAACGGCAGCGCCGTGAGCTCGGCCAGATGCGCACACCGCAGATCGACGTGCACGCCCCCCTGCCCGATCCCGAACCGCAGTTGCCCCGGCGCCGGCGGCGTCGCCAGGCAGCGGCGCGCCCAGCGGGTGGTGCGCGAGATCGCCGTTTCGATCACCTCGCGCGGCGCATCCGAGGGGGGGCACTCGTCGAACGCCATCGCGATGTCGCTGCCGAGCAGCGCCTGAATCTCCATCGCCCGCTCGGGCGTCAGCCGCTGCGGCGAGCCGTCGAGGTGGGAGGCGAAGGTGACGCCGTCGTCGTCGACCTTGCGCCGGTCGCGCAAGCTGAACACCTGGAAGCCGCCCGAGTCGGTCAGGATCGCTCGCGACCAGCTCATGAACTCGTGCAGCCCGCCCAGCGAGGCGATCCGTTCGGCGCCCGGGCGCAGGGCCAGATGGTAGGTGTTGCCCAGGATGACCTCGGCCCCCAGCCGCTCGACGTCCTCCGACGCCAGCGCCTTCACGCTCGCCTGCGTCCCCACCGGCATGAAGACGGGGGTCTCGATCGGCCCGTGCGCGGTCTCCAAGATCCCGGTCCGCGCGCGCCCAGCCTGTCCGGTCAGGCGGAACGTCCCCGGCACCGTCACGCGGCCGCTCCGGTGATCAGCATGGCGTCGCCGTAGCTGTAAAACCGGTACCCGCGTTCGACCGCGTCCGCGTACGCCGCCAGCACGTTCTCCCGCCCGGCGAAGGCCGCCACCAGCATCAGCAGCGTCGAGCGCGGCAGATGGAAGTTCGTCACCAGATCGGTGACCACCTCGAACCGCGCGCCGGGAAGGATGAAGAGATCGGTCGCCCCCTCGCCCGCCACGACCGCGCCGGCGTTCGCGCGGGCAGATGCCTCCAGCGTTCGGACGACCGTGGTCCCCACGGCCACCACGCGCCGCCCCTCGGCGCGCGCCCGCCCGATCGCCTCGGCCGCCGGAGGCGTGATGCGAAAGTGCTCGGCCTCCATCGTGTGACCGCTCGGTTGGGCGGCCTCGACCGGCCGGAAGGTGCCTGGCCCGACGTGCAGCGTGATTAAGGCGGTGTCATGCCCTGCCGCGCGCGCCGCGGCCAGCAGCTCGGGGGTGAAGTGGAGGCCAGCGGTCGGCGCGGCCACGGCGCCCGGCTCGTCGGCGAAGACCGTCTGGTAGCGCGCGCGATCGTCGACCGACGGCTGCCCGCCGGGGTCCCGGCGGCGAGCCGCCTCGATATAGGGGGGCAGCGGCACCTCTCCTATCTGGTCGAGCAAGGCGAGCAACGAGGGGCCTGGCCCGCTGGCGCACAGGAGAGCCCGGCCACCGTCTCGCCGCTCCACGACCTCGACCTGCGCGCCGCCGCCAACCTCCAGGGTCCGCGCCGCCCGCTCCGATCCGAGCCCGCGGGTGAGCCCCTCCCAGGTTTCGCAGAACGCATCGGTGCCGGCGGGGTCGATTGACACGCGCCGCGTCAGCAGGAGCTCGAAGGCGCCGCCGGACGCTTTTCGGCCGCGCAATCGCGCCGGGAAGACCCGGGTGTCATTCAACACGAGCAGCGCGCGTGGTGGCAGATAGGTCAGGATGTCGAGGAAGCGCGTGTGCTTGCGCGTCCCCTGCCCACGATCCATGACCAGCAGGCGAGCTTCGTCTCGCTTGGCAGCCGGTGTCGCCGCAATGCATTCCGGCGGCAGCAGGTAATCGAAATCAGCGGTCTCCACCGGTCTCTGCAACGCACTTTACAAAACTTCTCTTCTTCGTAATACGATAGACCTTCAGTTCCCCACATGGACATCCTCAAGGCACATTTTCCGACAGGGACGGCATTCCTGGAAAGGTTCCTGCCGGAATTCGCGAACGGCGGCCTTTTCTTCCCGACGCGGCGGCTGCTGGCGATCGGCGAGACGGTCGCCGTCGCCATTCGCCTGGGACGGCGCCGGAGCCCGACGCTGATTCGCGGCCGCGTCGTCTGGCGGCGGCCGGGGAAGCACAGCACCAAGATCAAGGCCGGCATCGGCATCGAGTTCCTGGAGACCGAGACGCAGGCGCGAGACTACCTGCTCGGCGTGGCGCGCGGCGACTCCGAAGAGATGGTCGCGCGGCGCCACCAGCGCCTCCCGGTCGAGCTGCCAGTGATGTGGCAGGTGGCGGGCGTGCTGCAAGACAAGGCCGGCGTCCTGCGCGACATCGGTCGGGGCGGCGCCTTCGTCAAGACCGAGGAGGCCCTGCCGTCCGAGAGCGACGTCGTCCTGATGGTCTCCCCGCCGGGCGCCGAGGTGGCGATGCCGCTCTCCGCCCGGGTCTGCTGGAAGAGCCACCCGGGTAGCCAAAATGGGTTCGGTGTCGAATGGAAGGCCCGTGACGCCGGGGGCAGCCGCCGGATCAAAGAGCTCGTTCGGCGCATCGAAGCCCAGGGCGCCCACGCCCGCTTCGCGTAGACGCTTCGCTTCGCTCGGCTCTTCCGGCGGGGGCGGAGGCGGCAGGGGTGTCTCCCCGCCGCTCGCGAGAGGGAATCCCC
>DATAVR010000008.1:0-9969 GCA_036267635.1 Polyangia bacterium
CGATCCAGAGCCATCCGGCCGCGAGGGACTGGCGGACCTCAAGGTGATCGAGGCGATAGAGGCCTCCGCCCGCAGTGGCCGGCGGGTCAAGGTCGAGCGCGTCTTCCCTGAGCGACGGCCGACGCTCCGCCAGGCGCGGCGGCGACCGCCGCATGGGCGAGTAGCGACCGTCAACGTCCAGCCACCGAGTCGATAACGAAGTTCTTGATCGTCATCGGCTCACCATCTGCCGTGCCTCGCGAAGGGCGGTGCCCCATCTGGCCGGCTGCTCGCGGCCTCGCATTCGGTGAAATGGTGACTGCGTGCGGGATCAAGAAAAGATCCAACGGTGTGGCTGCCGAGATCGTGAATCTTCATTGATCTTCCGCGATCCCATCTCTAAGACCATAAACGTCGTTAAGACCATAAACGTCGTTCGCAAGGCGCGTCGCGGTTGACGATCCAGGCGTGACATCCAGATTGTGAGATCGATGGAGCGCCCGCCCGAGGACCGACCGGCCGAAGGGCAAATGGCCGAACACGAAAAGGCGCGAGAGGCCAAGCGGCGGGCGTCTCCTTCGGCGGCGGTCGTCTACGAAGCGGTGCGGGCGGAGGGGGAAGAAGAGCTCGCCCGTTCGACCTCGGCATTGGCCTGGTCCGGAATCGCGGCTGGTCTCTCGATGGGGTTCTCTCTGGTCGCACAGGGATTGGTGCAGGCACGGTTACCCGAAGTCGCTTGGGCTCCCCTGCTGGTCCGTTTCGGCTATCCGGTCGGGTTCCTGGTCGCGGTTCTCGGTCGGCAGCAGCTGTTCACGGAGAATACGCTGACGCCGATCATCCCGTTCTTGGCGGCCCGCGGCGGCGGGACCGAGCGCGTCGCGCTCAGGAACATCCTCCGGCTGTGGGGCGTGGTATTGGCGGCGAACCTCATCGGCGCCTTCCTGTTTGCGCTGATGGTCGCCAAGACCGCCGTGTTTTCTGACCCCGTCCGCGAGGCGTTCGACCGAATTTGCACCGACGCGACGGCGGCAAGTCCGGGAACAAATTTCCTCCGTGCGATCTTCGCCGGGTGGTTGATCGCGCTCATGGTCTGGCTGCTGCCCGTGGCCCGCGGGAGCCGAATCACGGTCATCGTGACGATCACGTATCTGGTGGGCCTTGGCGACCTCACGCACGTCGTGGCTGGGGCCGTCGAGGTCTTCTACCTGCCGTTTCGCACCGAGGCGCGCTTCGTCGATGGCCTCTGCGACTATCTCGCGCCCGCGCTGGTGGGGAACGTCATCGGCGGCGTCACGCTCACCACCGCGCTCAATCACGCCCAGGTCGTGTCGGGCGCCGGTCACGAGCATTAGGTCCGCGCGCCGGATCTAGGCGGTCAACGCGCGCCCGTGCTTGTGCCACTGTCCGTGTCCAGCCCTGTCTGTCCCATTGTGGGGGCGGGTCGAACGCTGTCGGTTGGTGCAAGGACCTTCGCTGTCGACGTCGTCGGCGACGCGACCTGCCCCCGGTTCAAGCGATCCCTGGACGAGAAGCACACGGATTGCCACCATGAGGGCATCCGCACAGCGTTCACCGGAGCACGTAGACGGAACGGTCCAACAACAGGGAAATGGCGAAGCGTTTCGAACCCGACCGACCCGCGAGCAGGAGGTGCGGCAAGTCTCTGATCCTGGGCGGGCCGCTGGTGCTGGCATTCGCCGGGCTGCAGGTGTTTCCAGCCCGAAGTATCGGCATTCCCATCGAGGTGATCGGAACAAACCCTCCCGAACGACTCAACGTCGACGCTCCGCCGAAAGTCGCGGCGATCCTGCGGCGCTCCTGCTTCGATTGCCACTCGAATGAGACGAGGTGGCCTTTCTATACCCGCATCGCGCCCGCTTCCTGGCTCATGGCCTACGACGTTTATAACGCTCGCGAGCAGGTCAACTTCTCGACCTGGGGTGATGAAGGTGCGGACGAGCGCCAAGATGACAAGCGGGACTGCTGGGATCAGATCGAGGCGAACCACATGCCGCGTTGGTACTACGTCTATCCGTTTCACCTCCGCGCCAGACTGTCGAACAGCGACAAGGCCGCGCTGAAATCGTGGCTGCTGAGTATTTATCGAGCGCGGCCTCCGGCCGAGATGGAATGAAAGTGTTACGGAAGTGGCCCGGGAGGCTCTCGGCGATCCTCGCTCTCACGCTGCTCCCGTCACTGACCGTCGCCGGGGCGCCCGAGACGGCCGCCCAGCGCGCCACCGAGGCCAACATCACCCGGGTGACGACCTCGCTGCTGGCCAGCTCGCAGCTCGCGCACCACCCGCTGGACGAGCAGCTTGCCGGGAAGCTGCTCGACCGTTACATGGACGCGCTCGACGGCACGCGCTCCTTGCTCTTGGCCACTGACGTCGACGAGTGGGAGCCGATGCGTGCGACGCTGGCGCAGGCGACGCGCGCCGACGGCGACACGCAGCCGGCGCACCTCATCTTCGCGCGTTACCTCGAGCGGCTGCGCCAGCAGGTGGTGTTCGAGACCCGGTTGCTGCGCGCAGGCCACTTCGAGTTTCAGGGGAACGACCGCGTGCAGGTCGACCGTGAGCACGCCGAGCGGCCGCAAAATGTGGCGGGCGCGCACCAGCTCTGGCGTCAGCAGCTGCGCGCGGAGTACCTGGACGAGAAGCTGGACGACAAGCCGCCTCACGACATCGGGGCGGCGTTGATCAAACGTCACGAGCAGCAGCTCAAGGTGATGAGCGACCTCGGCAATGACGAGGTGCTGGAGATCTACCTGGATGCCCTGACCCACGTCTATGATCCGCACTCCGATTACCTGGACAAGGAGTCGATGGAGTCGTTGTCGATCGCGATGAACCTGTCGTTGTTCGGCATCGGCGCGACGCTGGAGATCGAAGGCGGCTTGTGCACGATCCGGGAGCTGGTCCCGGGCGGCCCGGCGGCCTCGAGCGGCGCACTCAAGCCCGGCGACCGCATCGTCGCAGTCGCCCAGGGTGGGGCGGCGTCGGTCGACGTGACCAGCATGCCGCTCACGCGAATCGTCGAGCTGATTCGGGGACCCAAGGGGTCGAACGTAACGTTGACCGTCCTTCCGCCCACGGGCGCCACCAAGACCGTCCGCCTCACGCGTGCCGAGGTGAAGCTGGCAGAGCAGCAGGCCAAGGCCCGCATCGTCGACCTTCCGCGCCCCGGCGTCGCGCCGCTGCGTCTGGGGGTGATCGACCTGCCGTCGTTCTATTCGGGCGCCGATGAGAGCGGGAGCCACGGCTGCACAGTCGACGTCGAGCGCCTGCTGGCCAAGCTGCAGGCCGAGAAGGTCCGGGGTGTCGTCCTGGACCTACGTCGAAACGGCGGCGGATCGCTGCAGGAGGCGATCGATCTGGCGTCGTTGTTCGTCGGCGGGGGGCCGATCGTGCAGACCCGCGGCGCCGACAACACCATCGAGGTCGGCGCCCACAAAGGCGCGACCCTACGGTATGTAGGGCCGCTGGTGGTCCTCGTCAGCCGGTTCAGCGCCTCGGCATCCGAGATCGTGGCCGGTGCACTGAAAGACTACGGCCGGGCGGTGGTGGTCGGCGATCCGTCGACCTTCGGGAAGGGGACGGTGCAGACGATCATAGCGCTCGCTCCGATCATGGACCGTTCGGGCCTGAGCTATGCTTTCGATCCGGGCGCGGCAAAGCTGACGATCAGCAAGTTCTACCGGCCGAGCGGCGCTTCTACCGAGCTGCGCGGCGTCGCCTCCGACATCGTGATTCCGTCGGCGAGCGGCCTGGTGCCGATCGGTGAATCCAAGCTCACCGACCCGCTGCCCTGGGACACCATCCCGGCCTCGCGCTACAACTCCTTTGGCGAGGTGGCGCCCCATTTGACGGCGCTGCGCGACGCCTCGGCGGCGCGTGTGGCGGCCGATCCTGCGTTCGCCGAGCTTCGGCAGCAGCTCGTGCGCCTCAAGTCCCGCGTCGACGAAGGTTCACTCTCGCTCAACGAGGCTCAGCGCCGGCGCGAGCTGGCCCAGGACAAGGCGCTCGGCAAGGCGATCTCCGCCAGAGCCGAGGCCGAGGAGGCCAGCGTCCCCGCCTACGAGCTCACCCTCAAAGACGCCGGCGTCCCGGGCTTGCCGCCGCGAATGGCAAGTGCGGGGAAGCCACGCCCCGAGGCGGAGGCCTCTGCGTCCGGCGATACGCTCGACGAGGATAAGTCCAGCGCCTCCAGCGCCGCCGACGACCTGGTTCTCGACGAATCGCTGCGCGTGCTGGGGGACTACGTTCGGCAGCTCGCCGGCCCGGCGAGGGCGGGCGGGTCGCCCAACCGGCCCGGGGAGGTCGCCGACCCCCGGGAGCTCGGAAGAGCGGGCGAATGATCTCAGCGGCCCGCTCGACATTGAGGTATTGCGCGCAAACGAAAGGCTGAGGTCGGTAGGACAGGAGGACTGATGGTTAGGAGGACGGCTCGATACCTGAACATCTTTGCGGGAGCATTGCTGTCCCTCTCCTCCTTCCTTTGGTGGCACAGCAGTCTGCAATGGGCGAATACCTTGGTCATGGGAGGCCTCATCGTGGTCGTGTCGGCTGGCGCGGCCGAGATTCCCAACGTCAGGTATCTGAACACTCTCGGAGGAGCATGGCTGATGCTCTCCGCTCTTTACATTCGCCCCTTCTCGGCAGCCACGCGCTGGAACAACTTCGTTGTCGGCGCGGCCGTCGTGACGTCTTGAGTGCGGACGGTCTGTAGTGTGCGATCGCCTCCAGTCCCCGCGCCGCCCCGGCTTTCCTTCCGGAAAGCGTGGGCCTACCGATCAACCCGCATGGCGCTGATCGAGCCGATGCTTCCCAAAGAATGACCGGTCCTGGGGCGCAGCGATGTCTCTCTCGAGGACGGTCTTGCGTTCCTCGTAGTCCTGCGTGCTGATCTCTCCGCCGGCATAGCGTCGCTGGAGGACCGACAGCGGATTGTCGTAGAGGCGCATTCGTCCCCGCGGCACGGGCGCAAGCAAGGAAAAGAACGCGACCATCAGCACGACCCAAAAGATCCACCAGAAGAAGTTCATTCCCCAAAACGACCAGTAATACATCGGGCCCTCCGTTTCATCTTGTTGGTAACCGTGAAGGGGGCTGCCTTCGTGCGACCGTAACCTGATCCAGGCTGCAGCGTGTGGAGGAAGCTCGTACCTCCTGGAGTCAATATGGCCGTCGAAGCATTCGCATCAAGCGGAACCAGGCGTGCTCGTCGTCATCATGGACGTGATCTCGTGCTGAGGAATACCGGGAGTCTGTGCCGTGTCGGGCGAGCGTTCCTGGATCAGCCGGGAAGCTCTTGCGCCGGCAGTCACGCATCAGCAAAAGGCGGCCACACTGTCCGTCGTGGATCGTAGCTAGGTTTTAGACGTCTGGAGTTGCCGCGATCCGTGGCCTTACTACGGCAAGGCAATGGCGCTCAGCGAGCTCGGCAAGGTGGACGCCGCGGCGGCCGCCTTCCTTGAGTCCGAGCGTCGCTTTTTCCCAGGCGATCTCTGGGGCAAGTCCGTGGCCCTCTATGGGCGCGGCCACACCTACGCACAGGCAGGACCTTGTGCGGAGGCGCAGAGTGCGTTCGAACAGTACGCGACCTTGGTAGGCAGCTACGATCCGAAGGGCGTCGAGATGGTGCATCGCTATGAAGCTGAGTGCCGCGCCTCGTTGCTCAAGCAGTCGCCGGCGGCCAGCCCCAACCTTGCGCCGGCGGTGCCCGCCCAGTGATCCGGAGGCGATGAGCCTGGGAGGTCGAGATGTGCGGCGCCATCTCGAGCGCATTCGGGTTGGGGCTCGTCGTTTTGTGGATTGCCGGACTGTCGTCAGGGCGACGGTACGGCGTGGGTCGCCTGGTGGACGTTCTAGATGATTTCGCGGGACCGGAGCGCGTCCGGAGGCCTTCGAGACCAACCCAGCGGCGGATCGCTCGTGTCAAAAGGGCGGCGACGAAAGTCCACCAGGTGAGCCAGGGCGCGCCGGCGCCAAACAACCTCGGCCAACGCTCGGTGAGGTGCTGGCGGCTGCTGAAGCGATGGAGCTCGATCAATCCAATCGCCAGCAGAACGGCGATGACGACGATTAGCGGGGGGGACTAACCACAAGCTCGCTCGCAGGTCGTCCCAGCGGCTGCGGAGCCTAATCACGGCCTGCCGATCTTCGCGATGCCAAGAAGTCGACCAGCAGCGCGAGATCCCCGGCCGGCAGGCTTCCGGCGTAGCTCGGCATATTCGTGCCACCGTTCGAGATCCGGATCGTCATCTGGTCGCGGGTGAGAAGATCGCCGACGTGCGTGAGATCGGGCCCCCGCAGCCCGCCGGTGCCGGCGACGAGGTGGCAACTCAAACAGCCCTTGTCGTGAAACAGCTGTGCTCCCTCGGCTACGGGGCCGCTGGTTGCACCAACCACCTCGGCGGTGAGCGGGGGGGCGCCGAACTTCGGGGACCAGGGCGACTGCACGCCCAGGATCCAGAGCGAACCGATCATCACCACTGTCATCAGCACCAGGGCGATCGCCCAGGGACGGCGGCTCGCGCTCCGCTCCCCCTTGTTGGAGATGAGCGGCGCCGAGAACAGCAATGCCCCCACAAACAGCGGCGCCAACAGGATGACGAACGTTTCGATGCGGGGCGGACAGAGCGCCAGGATCGAGAAGTACCAGAGCAGATACCAGTCGGGCCGCGGATCGGCGGCGATGAGGCTGGGGTCGGGGGGGCGTCCAATTTTCGGCGGCCCGAAGATGAGGGCCAGCGCCAGAATCCCCAGCGCCATGACGACGCCGAACACCACATCGCGCCAGGCGGCGTCGGGCCAGAAGGGGACACCGTCCTTGGCCAGGAGCTTCTGATAGCGCGCGCGGTAGGTCTTGGGATCGACCGGCTCGCCGGCCTTGGGCGGTTCGGAGATCCCGTGCCGCACGACCAGCAAGAGGTGCAGCCCCACGCCCGCGAAGATGAGGGCGGGGATGAGGAAGACGTGAATTACGAAGAAGCGACTGAGCGTCGCGCCGCCCACCGTGTCGCCGCCCAGGATGAATCGCGCCACCCGCGTTCCAATCCATGGCAGCCGACCGGCCTGCTCGGCGCCGACCACCACCGACCAGGTGGCGTTCTGATCCCAGCGGAGGAGCTGCCCCGTGAACCCCATCGCCAGCGTCAACGCCAGCAGCACCACCCCGGAGATCCAGTTCATCTCTCGCGGGAACTTGTAGGAGCCGGAGAGAAACACCTGGCCGAGGTGGATGCCGACCATGAGAACCATCGCCGAGGCGCCGTAGTAGTGCAGGCCGCGCAGCACCCGACCGAACGGCGCCTGGTTGGTGATGAAGATCAGCGTCTCGTAGGCCTGCGACGACGACGCGATGTACGAGAAGGACAGCGTCACGCCGCTCAGCACCTGGATGAGGAAGGCGAACAGCGTCGCGCTCCCGAACACGTACCACCAGCGGGCGCCGCGCGGGACCCGGTGCGCGAGCAGCGGGCGCAACAGCGACGTCACCCCGACGCGATCGTCGACGGTCTTCCAGAGGCGCTTCAAAAAGACGCGCATCTCTTCAACCAATCGGGATCGGTTGGGTGGAGATCTCGACCTCGCCTTCGCGGATGCGCACCGGATACTGCGCCAGGCCGTGGGGCGGCGGGCCGGCGGCGACGCGCCCGTCCTCGTAGTAGACGCCGCCGTGGCAGGGGCACATGAAGAGCCGCGCCTTCTCGACCCAGCGCACCGGACAGCCGAGGTGCGCGCAGTTGACCGAAAAGGCCATGAACTCCTGCTCGCCCGTCCGGCGCAGCCAGGCGGCGCTCTTGGCGGAGACGCCGGCCCAGGGGAGCGGCGAGGCGTCGACGAAGACGACGTTGACCGTCGCTCCAACCTCGAAGGAGGCCACCTTGCCGAGCGATCGCCACTCCGAGGGCGGATCGCGGAAGATCGGGGCGACCACGAACACGACGCCTGGAACCGAGAGCGCGGCGCCACCCACCACCCCGAGGGTGATGCTGACCTTGCTCAAAAATCGGCGCCGCTGGGGATCGGCGAGAGGGGGGCCCTTGTCCCCGCCTTTCTCGGCGCCCTTCTCGTCGTCTTTCGGATCGTCATTCTTGTTCATGGCGCATCTCTCCAATCCAGCCGATGAGCGAAATCACGACGACGAGACCGCCCGCCCCGGCGACCACGGGCGAGGTCACGATGCCCCAGAACAGAAACGCGATCCCGAACGCCGTCCCGGCCGGCCAAAAGGTTGGGCGCGGAACGACCGCGGGGCGCGCCTCGGCCCAGGCGAGATGAGAGGTGGACGACAGGTCGTCCGATGGTGAGCCCGAATCGGCCGTCACTTGATCTCCGCCATGGCCCTGCTCTCCGTGGGCGCCAAGCGCGGGCTCCCTTCCTCGCGGTAGTGGCGGGCGAGAACCGCCAGGATCGCGCCCGCGTAAACCAAGCAGGCGGGAACCCACATCATGAGGCCCCCGACCTGCTGATCGACCGCAGGCGAAAGCCCCCACCCGCGCCGCAACAACGGAAGGGCGCCGAGCCGATCGACCGGGTGCGCATAGACACTGCAAACTTCGATCGGCGAAAAGGTAATCAAGATCCCCAGCACCGAGCAGGCGAGGCAAGCCGAAAACAGATACAGCACCGCTGGAAACGGAGCGAGCCGCGCCCCCATCCGCGGCCTCAGGATGGGCCACCAGAAGAGGAGCCCCGCCGCCAGCAACGACACAGTCTGGAACGCCTGGGCCCCGGGATGCAGAGCGGCCAGGTTGCAGAGCGATCGCTCGTGCCAGAGCCACATGGCGCCGACGCCGGCAAGCCAGGAACCGAAGGAACGGCTGCTCCCCGACGGAGGGCGCGCCGGCGGCCGTTCGGGCGAGGCGCCAGCGGCGGCCGCGCCGGGCAATCCGAGGAGCGCGAGGATGGGAACCGCCAAGAGCAAGATCAGGTGTTGCAACATGTGCGCGCTGAAGAGATAGCCGCGCGCCAGCACCGCGACGGGCGATGCCAGCGCTAGCCAAAACAGCGCGACCGCCGCCCCGAACAGACCCGCGCGCCCCGTGAGCCGCCAGCGGAAGCGCCACAGGTAAAGCACCAACGCGGCGGTGCCGACCGACGCCGCGACGGGGGCTGGCTGCCAGGCTCTGCAGAGCAGATCGCCCGTCGTCATAGGAGGCCCCGCAGATACACGACGGCGAACACCACCACCCAGACCGCGTCGACGAAATGCCAGTAGAGGCCGACCGCGTGGAACGCGCGACCAAAGCGCCGGCGGGCCCCGTCGGCGAAGGCGATGGCGGCCAGCGTCCCGAGCGCCAGCAACCCTACGGTGACGTGCAACCCATGAAATCCCGTCAGCGTGAAGAACGTCGAGGCGAACAGGCTGCTGTTGACGGTCAGTCCTGTATGGAAGAGCCGCCGGTATTCATTGGCCTGACCGAACAGGAAGACGGCGCCGAGCACCAGGGTCGCGAGGAGCCAGGCGCGGAAGGCTCTCGGGTGTCCCTTCGCGAGCTCTCTTTCGGACAGGTAGAGCGTCAAGCTGCTGGCGAGGAGACACCCGGTGTAGATCCCGGTCGCCTTGACGTCGAGCGCGGCGGACGATGCCTGGGTCGAGACGTTGAAGACGACGTAAGCGAGCACGAGCATCACGAAGAACGTCCCTTCGGAGGCGATGAACGTCCAGACGGCGACGACGTTCTTGTCCGGCGGCGGCGCGGCCTCGCCGGGTGTTTCGGGCCGGCTCGCCTCGGGATGCGCCAGATCCCAGAGCGGGCGGCGCCCTCGCACCGGCGGCACGCGCTTGAAGTTGTGCGGCGGCGGCGGCGAGGCGGTGGCCCACTCGAGCGTCCAGGCCTCCCACGGGTTGTCGCCCGCGGCTTTGCCACTCCGCCGGCTGAGGAGGAGGTTGAGCGCGAACACCAGCATGGCGAGCGCGAGCACGAAGGCCCCCACCGTCGACGCCAGATTGAGCGCACCCCAGCCCGGCAGGTCGGGAT
>DATAVR010000009.1:0-77121 GCA_036267635.1 Polyangia bacterium
GAGGCCTCCGCGCGCGCGACGGCCGACGCGCAGCGCACCGCCGCCGAGGCGCTCGCCCGGCGTGAGCGCGAGCTCGGGCACAAGTCGCGCGAGGCGGTCGAAGAGGCGATCGCAGAAGCCCGCGAGGAGATCCGCGGCGTAGTCCGCCGCGCGCAGGAGGCCGGCACGTCGCGGGCCGCCGAGGCGGGGCGGGAGGCGCTCGCCCGCGTCGGCGCCGAGGCGCTGGCGAAGCTCCCGCGGCCGGACGCGCCGGCGGTCGTCGAAGCGCCGGCGCTCGCGATCGGGGCGCGCGTCCGCGTCGACCGGATGGGCGCCGATGGCGTCGTGGCGCAGCTCCCCGACGCACGCGGCCGCACCAAGGTCACCGTGGGCAAGATGACCCTCGAGGTGGGCGCCGACGAGCTGCGCCTCATCGCCAGCCCGAACCGCCAGGCGACGCGGGCGGCGGCGGCCGTATCGCGCGACGCAGGTCCCTCCGAGGATGCGCTGGCGCTCGTCTCGCAGGGGACCTCGCCGACCGTCGATCTACGCGGGCAGACCGGCGACGAGGCGCTCGCCGCCGTCGAGGCGGCGCTCGATCGCGCGGCGCTCGCCGGCCAGAGCCACCTGGTCGTCGTCCACGGCCACGGCACCGGCGCCCTGCGCAAGCGCGTCCGCCGCTATCTCGACGACTCTCCCTACGTCGCCCGCTGGGCCCCTGGCACCGCGCGCCAGGGGGGCGACGGCGTCAGCATCGTCGAGCTGCGCTGAGGTTATTACCCAAACACGCCGACCGCCAGGTTGATCGCCGTGGCTAGGATCGCCGTGTTGTAGAGGAACGACAGCACGCTGTGACCGAGGACGGCGCGCCGGATCTGGCGGCTGGGGACCGAGACGTCGGAGACCTGGAAGCACATGCCGATGGTGAAGGCGAAGTAGGCGAAGTCGAGGTAGCAGGGGGCGGCCTCGTCGGGGAAGGTGAGGCCGCCGACCCCCTCCTCGTCGTCGCGGTAGTAGAGGTGCGCGTAGCGGAGGGCATAGGCGCTGTGGGTGAGGACCCAGGCGCCCGCGACGGTCAGGACGCAGAGCGCGACGAACAGCCAGCGGACGTCTGGTGGGTAGCGGCGAGCCTGGCGGAGGATGACGGCGGTGGCCAGCAGGGAGACGCCGCTCGTGAGGATCACCAGGACGCTGACCGCGCGTCGCCCGGGATCGTGGGTGCCGGCGTGTCGGTGGGTCTCTTGGGGACCGCTCGGCAGGATGATCATCCAGGCGAAGATCGTCATCACCAGCGCGACGGCGTCCCAGGCGGCCAGCAGGCGCACGCTGACTCCCAACCTTGCAGGGACGACGAGCGCGGTCGCGACCCCCAGCACCGCGGCGGTGACCAGCCGCCCGTGGGCGTGAAGCGGAATGTGGCGCGGAAATGCCCGTGACCGCTGGCCCATCCCGGTCGAGCTTCGCCGACCGGAGGCGCGGCGTCCAGATCGGGCCGCCTACGGGACGGCGAAGGTCTGGTCCATGTAGTCGGACTGCCAGTTGTCGGTCGGATCGGTCGATGCGCGGGCCGTCACCCGCCAGTAGTACTGCCCCGTCGTCAGCGTGGTGAGCGTCGCCTCCGGGGTGGTGAGCCCGGTTTGCGACACGACGGCGCCGCTCGGATCGAAGGTCGGCGTCGTGTTGACGTCGAGATCGTAGCTGAACGGGATCTGATGCAGCTGGAACGAGGCCCCCCAGGAGAGCGTCACCGACTCGGGATTGCTCGGATCGTCGAAGGCCGGCGTGTAGAGATAGAACGGCATCGGTCGGTCGAGCGTCGATTGATAGGTGGCGAAGGCGGCGCTGGCGGCGCTGCCGATGCGGGTGTACTCGGTCTGCCAGTCGACGATGGCCTGGGGCGTGCCGCCGTCGGGGCAGGGGAGGTTGTCGAGATCGGGCTCCACGCTGATGAAGGACTGCACCAGGTCGTGGTAGCCGGCCATCAGGGCAGCGGTCGCGCTGTCGCTGATGGTCGAGGTCAGCGCGGCGATTCGCGCGTCGACCTCGGCGAGGTTGTTGGGATCGGAGAGGAACCGCGAATGCAGGGTCACCGCCCACCAGTTGGCCAGCCCCTGGCGGTAGCGAGGGAGGGTGAATTCGGTCGGCTGGCTGTACCAGTCCCAGGCGCCGTCGTAGTCCCACGGCAGGAAGTACCACCCCGCGTAACCCGACGGGCTGTAGAGGATGAAGTTCTGGGTGTTGGTGTCGTAGTTGGTCATCAACATGTCGACGGCCAGCCAGGTGACGTAGTTGGCGCGGTTGAAATACTTGGCGACGACGTCGTTGATGTCCTGGCTCAGGTCGTTGACCGCCGCGGCCATCTGCTGAAGCTTGCCGACGGCCGGCGTCCCTTTCGCCTCGACCAGCATGGCGAACTGGTCGGGATCGGCCGCCACCGACGGATCGATCGGCTGAAACGCGAAGGTCTCCGACTTGTAGATCGTCCCGTTTGGATCGAGGCCGTGTGCGACCAGAAAGTCGGTGTCTGGCTCCTCCAGCCACTGGTAGAGGCCCTGATCCACCGAGTTGATGATGAGGTGCACCCAGCCCTGGCGCAGGCTGGTGAAATCGGAGATCGACCGAAACTCGTCGAAGCTGATGCTGCTGCGCACGCGGGTCAGGTCGAACGGGTGCTTCAACAGGTTGATGGTGTGTGAGCCCCGCCAGGCGGCGTCCGTCTTGGTGAGGTGGACTTGAAACGACTTCTGGATCGCCGTGCGGCTGGTGCTGCCGTGCAGCTGAAGCGTTCCGTTGGGCGTCGTTCCGTCGGACGAATAGTCGGGAGCGCTGAACACCACCGGCGTCTCGGCGTTCGACATCGTGCTCTCGATGGTGGCCAGCGTCGCCGCGTCGGGGACGGTCAAGTTCACCGTGACCAGGTCGAAGTCGCCCGGGTTGTAGACGTCGGCCTTGTCCATCAGCGGCGGCAGCGGCCCGCCGTCGGGGACGCCAGCGTCGGGGTTGGGCGAGACCGTCGAGATCTGCCGGCCCTGGCCAGGGGAGTTGTCGCCGCAGCCGAGGACGGTCGAACCCGCGAATCCGACCAACACCACCAGCAACCGACAAGGACACCGAATCGACATACCGACGGCGTTCAATCAAGGATCGTGCCGGCGCAGATCCGGCCGAAATGCGGGCCTCGATTTGTCTTCGCGGCGCTGGCTATCGCACCCCTGGGGATCGTGACGTTACTGAAACGTGATCCTGGCGCCCGGCAAACGGGCAGCTTCGCTTGGCGTGTCCGTTGCTCTATTGGCGAAAGGAATTTCTTCTTCCTTTGTCGAGGTGGCTCATGCGTAGGTTGGTGGGGTGGGGCGCTTGCGTCGGACTGGCATCGTGGGCGTTCGTCGCCGGGTGCGGGGACAACACGGCTGCCTCGCGCAGCACGGACGGCGGCCCGGTCGCCCGGCGAGGGACCGGCGGCACGACGTCGCCCGACGCCGGAGGAGGGGGCCCCGGCGGCGCGACGGGGGGGGCCGGCGGGTCTGCCGGATCGGTTGGCGGACCACTCGCCTGCGCCGACATCTTCGACCCGACGGCGGTGACCGACTACCAGGTCGACATGACCGCCGACGACTGGAACGCGATGTCCAACGAGTTCTTCAACTACGCGACCGTCGAGACCGCCGGTCAGTCGGCCAAGATCTACCACCCGATCGTCTTCCACTACGGCACCGAGACGGTGACCGACGCGATGATCCGTCTCAAGGGGCAGTCGTCGTGGCGGCATACGGTCGAGCTCGACGGCGCCAACGCCAAGATGCAGTTCGTGATCGCCTTCGATCAGGTGGACAGCAACGCCAAGTTCCACGGCGTCAGCAAGATCGTGCTCGACATGCCGCGCGACGACGAAACGTTTCTGCAGGAGCGTCTGGCCTACAACGTCCTACCGGCGATGCTGGGGCAGCCGGCCCCCTGCGCCAACAGCGGCACGATCTCCTTCAACGGGGTGCTCTACGGCCTCTACGCCAACGAGGAGCACGCCGGCCATGACTACCTGAAGCGCATCTACCCCGGGTACTCCGGCGGCGATCTCTTCAAGGGGGGCGAGACGCCGGAGACGAATACGCTCGACCCGGATCTGGCGCGGCTGCAGATGTTCTGGGACGCGCACGACGTCGCCTCGATGTCGGCGCTGGTCGACATGAACGAGGCGATCGCGGAATGGTCGGCCGAGATGCTGATTAACGACGCCGACGGCTACTACGGCGGTAGCCACAACTTCTACCTCTACGACTACCCCGGCAAGGGGTACCAGTGGCTGGTGCACGACGCCGACGCCAGCTTCGACTGGCTGGGGCAGAGCGACGCCAACCCCATCTACTGGTGGATCACCCGCTCCACGCTGCAGAAGCCGGGGCAGCACTACCTCATCGTCATGAACGACCCGACCTGGCGCGCCAACTACATCGCCGAGATCCGGGCGATGCTGCCGCGCTGGGATGTGGCCACGATTCAGTCCTGGATCGACGCCTGGTCGGCGCAGATCGCCACCGCCGTGGCCGCCGATCCGCACAAGGCGGTGTCGGTCGAGGACCACAACGACGCCATCGCGGGGATGCGGCAGGAGGTCAGCGATCGGGCGGCCTTCGTCAGCAAGTTCCTCGGCTGCGAGGACGGCAGCGGCGACGTGACCGACGCCGACGGCGACGGGACCCCCTGGTGCAACGACTGCAACGACCAGAACGCGGCCGTTCACCCGGGCGCCGCCGAGATCTGCGGCAACGGGATCGACGACGACTGCAATGGCCTCGTCGACGACGGCTGCCCGAGCGCGGACGGGGGCGCGCCCGGCACGTCCGACGGCGGCACCAACGGGTGATCGCGGGCGCGGGCGGCGCTATCTTCACTGAATGAGCTGGCGACTCGCGCGTGGGGCACAGATCGGCGGAGACGGGCTGGTCACCTTCTCGGTCTGGGCGCCGCGGGCGGAGTCGCTGGCGGTGCGGCTGCTCGCTCCCGACGGCGCCGTCCGCGCCGAGCTGTCGATGGAGCGCGACGCGAACGCGGTCTACAGCGTGCGCGCCGACGCCGCCACCGCCCCGGCGGGCGGCGACTACGTCTACCTGCTGCCGGGCGTCGGGGCCCGCCCCGATCCGGTGTCGCGCCGGCAACCGTTCGGCGTGCATGGGCCGTCGCGGATCGTGGCGGCCGACGGGTTCTCCTGGAGCGACGGCGACTGGCGCGGCTTGCCGCTCGCCGAGCTCATCTTTTACGAGCTCCACGTGGGGACCTTCACGCCCGAGGGGACCTTCGCCGGCGTCGTCGACAAGCTCCCCTACCTGCGGGACCTCGGCGTCACGGCGCTCGAGCTGATGCCGGTGGCCACCTTCCCCGGCGGGCGCAACTGGGGATACGACGGCGCGTCGCTGTTCGCGCCGCACGAGGCCTACGGCGGTCCCGAGGGGCTGCGCCGCCTGGTCGACGCCTGCCACGCGCACGGCTTGGCGCTGTTTCTCGACGTGGTCTACAACCACCTCGGCCCGGAGGGGAACTACCTCCACGACTTCGGCCCCTACTTCACCGACCGCTACAAGACCCCCTGGGGCGCCGCGCTCAACTTCGACAGCGCCGACAGCGACGAGGTGCGCCGCTTCTTCGTCGACAACGCGCTCACCTGGCTGACGGAGTATCACGTCGACGGGCTGCGGCTCGACGCCATCCACGGGATCTTCGACTTCGGCGCGCGGCACATCCTGAGCGAGATCTCCGAGGCGTTTCACGCCGAGGCGGTCCACCTCGGGCGCCGCGCCTGGCTGGTCGCCGAGAGCGATCTGAACGATCCGCGCGTCATTCGGCCAGCCGCCGCGGGAGGGCTGGGCCTCGATGCGCAGTGGAGCGACGACTTTCACCACGCGCAGCACTCGCTCGTGACCGGCAACCGCCGCGGTTACTTCGTCGACTTCGGCCGCGCGGGCGATCTGGCCAAGGCGATCGGGAGCGGCTTCGTCTACGACGGGCAGCCGTCGGCCTTCCGCCGGCGGCGTCACGGCGCCCCGTCGACCGGCGAGCCCGGCGAGCGTTTCGTGGCGTTCAATCAGAACCACGACCAGATCGCCAACGCCTGCCAGGGGCGGCGCCTCGGACAGCTGGTGGGGCTCGAGCGCCAGAAGGTCGCGGCGATGGTGCTGTTCTCGACGCCGTCGCTGCCGCTTCTGTTTCAGGGCGAAGAATATGGCGAAGAGGCTCCGTTCGACTACTTCACGAGTCACGGCGACGCCGCGCTGGCCGAGGCGGTGCGGCAGGGGCGGCATCAAGAGTACCTGCACCTGCTCGAAGATGGAGCAGAAGCGGCCGTCTGGGCCGATCCTCAGGCCGAGGAGACCTTCGAACGGGCCAAGCTGCGCTGGGGGTCGATCGGGCGCTCGCCGCACGCCGAGCTGCTGTCGTTCTACCGGGCGCTGATCGCGCTCCGCCGCCGTCTCCCGCCGCTCCACAACGGGCGCAAGGACCTCACCCGCGTCGCGGCCGACGCGGCGGGACGCTGGCTGACCATCGCGCGCGGCGATCCCGGCGGCGCGGCCACGTTCACGGCCGCCAACTTCGGCGAACAGACGGCGCAGATCCTGTTGCCCGAAGGCGGCGGTTGGAAGCTTGCGCTGGCCACCAACGCTGCGCCGGCCAGCGACCTGAGCGTTGCGGTTTCACTGCCGGAAAACGCCGGTCTCATCCTCGCGCGGGCGCCGCGGGTCCTCGCCCCTTAGTGGCAGGGTTGGACTTTGGTGACCACCGTGGTGCTGGTACCACCCGTGCTGCCGATCCCCGTTCCGCTCGAGCTGCCGCAGGTCCCGCACGTCGTGTAGGTGTTGGAGGAGACACCGCACGCCACGGTCGTGGTGAATCCGGCGTGGTCTGCGGCGTTGCACCCGCAGCAGGCGCCGTAGAAGGTGATGGGCGGCGGCAGGCCGATGCTGGACGCGATCTCCGAGCTCATGGTCGGTTGCAAGACGATGACCGGGGGACAGATGCCCCCCTCGCGACCGCAGCTCAGGGACGCGGACTCGTTGGCGGAGCCGCACGAGCCCGAAGCGGCAGCCGAGCAGCCGTTCGTTCCGCAAGCCGACGGGCAGAAGGTGCAGGAGGCGCTGGGATACTCGGGGATCCCCTTTTCGGAGGTCCCGTCGCAGTTGTAGTCGAAGGTTCCAATCCCTTTGCTGGGCGTCGGGAAGTAGGCCGTCTGTCCGGGAAACGCATTGGCGTCCCCGTCGTCGCAGTCGGTGTTGTCGGCCACGAAGCCGGCGGGAGGCGCGCCGGCGCAACCGGCCTTGGCCGTGGTGCCGAGGACGCCGTTCCTGTTGCCGTACCCGTCGCCGTCGGCATCTTGATAGAAAATCTGGCAGGCGACGCCCGCGGTGCACGTGACGTTCGGGCACTGGCACTTGCCGGCCGAGCCCGAGTTGTTGCAGCTGTTGGGCGAATCGCAAGCGGTGTTGCAGCAGACGCCCGTGCCGTTGGCGATCACGCAGTGGTTGCTGGTGCACTCGGCGTCGGTCGCGCAGGTGAGGCCATCGCTCTTGGTAGCGGCGCAGGCGTTGGTGGTGCCGTTGCAGTAGTAGCTCGCCAGGCAGTCTAGATTCGCGCTGCAGGTCGTGCGGCAGGCCGACGTCTGGGAACTGCAGGCGTAGCCGTTCGAACAGTCATCGAGGCCGATGTAGCAGGTCCCCTTACCATCACAGATGAGGTTCGCCAGATCCTTGCGGGTGTTGCAAAAAGGCTCGCCGCAGGAGGCCCCAGGCGAAGCGAAGGCGCAGGCCTTCATCCCGTTGCAGGTGCCACCGCAGGTGCTCGCGGTCGCCACGATGCCGCCGTCCGGAGGGTTGATCACCTCGGCGTCGCTGGCGGAGGCGTCCATCGGGACCGCAGCGTCGGTCTTGGCGCCGCCGGCCCCGCCTTTGCCTCCCGCGCCGCCCGTCCCGCCCGTTCCCGTCGTGAGGGAGAATCCGCCGCACTCCTTCTCGGGGTCGGTGTTCGCCGCGTAACCGGTGCAAAGACCGGTGGTGTTGATCAGCGCGCAGGAGGCGCAGGTGTCCTTGCAGGCGCTCTCGCAGCAAACACCGTCGGTGCAGAATCCGCTCCCACACTCGGTCGCGGTGGTGCACTTCGCGCCGAGCCCTTTCGAGGTGCCGGCGCTGGCGGCGAGGGTGATCGTCACCGGAACCGCGGCACTGGCCGTGAGCGTGACCGGTCCAGCCTTGCCGGTGCCCCAGAGCTCGCCGGCCGCGTCGAGCGCGTCGAACTCGAAATTGAGCGCGCCCGTGGTGCCGGCCTTGGGGAGGTACTGGAACGTGAGCTGGCCGCTCGAAATCTGGGGGACCACGGAGAACTGCTGTGCTTCTGACGTCGCCAGGCTCGTCACGATCAGCGATCCGACCTTCACCATCGCCAGCTGCGTGGCCGAGAGCGCCTTCGCGTTCACGGTGACGTTGACGCCGAAGGTGGTCGGTGGCGCTCCCTGGATCGTCGTCGTGGATTTATTGCATCCCGCGGGCATCAGCGCGACGAAACCCAGCGCGACGAAGGCCAGCGCGACGAAGGCCAACGCGCCGGCGACCACGCCCCCCTGTCTCGAGCGCGGCTTCATCAGCGCACCACTCCGGCTTGAACAGGGGGAAGGTTGTTCCAAGCGTTGGTGACGGTGCTGGTCCCACCCGACGAGACCGCGACAATCGTGATTGCCGCTCCGGCCGCCACGGCTGCAGCCGCCGTCCAAAACCACCACCTGGTGTAGATCGGATGGTCCTCGCTCGAGCCCGGCGGAGCCGACGAAACGACGAGCGGCGAAGCCTCCGGTGCGGTCGGCGCGGGAGCCAGCGCGGGGGCCAGCGCGGGGGCCAGCGCGGGGGAAGATCTGCCGGTGGCCGGCGCGGACGCGATCGGTGTGACGGGCGGGGGCGCGACCGCTGGCGGCGCGGGGGGCATGGCCGTCGGCGGGCTGGTCCCGCTCTGCGCCAGCTTCTCGATCCGCTCCCTCGAATCCCTGGCGTACTGCGTGCTCGGGTAGAGCTTGATGATGTTGTTGTAGAGAAGAAGTGCCTTCTGGTTGTCGCCCGCGAGGCGCAAGGACTGAGCGGCGTTGAACAGAATGGCGGGATCCTGTTTGAGCTTGAAGGCCTCCTCGTACTCGACGGCGGCCTCGCGATACTCGCCGACCGCGAAGTGTGCAGTGGCCCTCTGGTAGTGCGCCTTGGCGTCGTCGGCGTCAGCCGCGCGAACTCTCACCGACGCCAGGAGCAGCAGAATCGCGGGAATCCAGACCATCCACCTCGACCGCGGGCTCCACGAGCGCTTAGACAAGGGCGTCTCCAATGGGAAGATGCCCGATACTCTATCTGAAAACGGATGGGCTAGAAAGTGCCCAGCCTGAGGCGGCGTTCTACGCCGGCGTGCTTCTCGAGCACGCGGCGTCTAATGCGCGTGCTTCTTCAGAACGCCCCAGCGGCCGCTGCGATCGTGCGGCGTCTCCGCGGTGGCGGCGGGCGCCGCGTGCCGTTCGGCGACGTCCCACTTGGACGACTCGCCCTTGTGCGGCTCGCGTGTGGCGAGGGTCGATCTCGCCGGCGCCGGCGTGTCGCTCGCCGTGAACGGGTCCTTCCATTTGGGCGGCTTGGCGGACGGCGCGGCCCGGCGGGTTCCGCCGGTCGTCTTGGCACCCAGGTCGTCGTCGGCGTCACGGGAGCCACGGCCGTTGCGCGTCGTCTGGGACGGGGTGGCCCTCCGTCGCGTCACTGCGACATCACCGTCGAGGTCGTCGGCGCCGCTGTCGCTGTGGGTCTCGCGGGCGGCCACCGTCTTCTTTGGCCCGCTGGCGAAGGGATCGTTCCAGCTGTTGTCTTGTGTGGGGCTGGCCTGACGGTGGCCGGCAGCTGTTCGCGTGGCGATCGCCGAGGCCCGCGTGGGCGGCGGGGCCGCGACCGTGTGGCGCACGGCCGGCACGGGACGGCCGATCGGCGCCGCCCCCTGCACGACGTGGATGACGCCGTCGTCGCGCTTCGGCTGCGGCCGCATGGGCATCGGGGCCTCCACGGGCGCCGACGAGATCTCGGGCTTCGCCCATTCTGGCGTCTCGTGCTTGACGTGGGTCTCTTGCACCGGCTGCGGCTTGGCCGAGAGGATGCTGTCGACGTCGTCCCTCTTCCCCCTGCCCTTCACCGGGGCAGCCGGCTTCTCGACCGCCAGCAGGTCATCGAGCGCCTTGTCGTCGGCGGCCGAGGCCTTGTGCTTCTTGGCGCTGGGATCGTTGAGGAGCTTGTCGATGAACTTGTCGTCGCCGTGCTTCACCGGCGGGGGCGGCGCCGCGGCGGCCGCCGTCTCGAGCTTGGATGAGATCTCGCTCGACTTGCCCTTGCTCCCCTTGGTTGAATCCTCGTCGGGGAGCGTCGGCAGCGCGACCTCACCGCCACGCTTGGTCGTCTGCGGCTTCGGCGCGGCGGCCTCCTTGGCGGCCTGGGCGTCGGACTTCTCTTTCTCCTTGGCCGCCTTCTCTGCGGCGGCCTTATTGATGGCCTGCGCGCGGGCGATCTTGTCGAGCTCGGCCCGCTTGTCGTCGGGACCCATCACCGAGTCTTCCCATTGCATCTGCTTGCTGATGACCTTGTCGTCGCTCAGCGAGTCGCCGGACTTGGCTTTCTTACTTTTGGCCTTGGGATCGGCCGCTCGCGCGGTCTGAGACCACGTTCCGAAGAGACAGGTGCCCGCAAGCGCGGCGCAAATGAACAGCCTGGACCGCATCGAAAACGACCTCCACGTGGGGGTGGGGGGGATACGAGCCTCTATTATCGGCGCTTGTCGTTATTTGACAAGCGCCTTTCGCGCATTTTCACCTGAAACGTCCGACGTCTCGGTCATTCCCCGACTCCGGGGGCCAACGTCGGTAGCTATCGGTCGATATCGGTGGATGTAGTCAGGAGTGGATGACGATCCCGGAAGCCACGACTTTGACGGTGTCGCCGCTGATGTCGACCTCGATGTCCATCTCGCCTTCGGCCCGCACCCGCGCCAGCCCGAGGCGAGAGACAGCGCCCACCTTGGCGTTGCGGCGCATCAGGGTGAAGTAGTGAGCCATCGCGTCGGACTCGGCGTTCATCTCGGCGTAACAGGCGCCCAGATTGTCGATGTGCTCGCGGGTCGCGGTGTTGGTGACGACGACGCGGATGACGGCGTCCTCGCCCCGCGGCGAGACCTGCACCTCCAGGCGCGCCTTGCCGTCGGAGGCATATTTTGCGGCGTTTTCCAGCAGCTCGTGCGCCGTCATCGCTACCCTGAACACGGCGTCCTCGTCATCGAGCACCGGCGCCAGCTTCGCCTCCAGCAACCGACGCGTCGGCGAAACGATCGCGGGCGAGACGGTGAGGGGAAGATCGAGGTTCAGCGGCGTCACGGACGGATACCTTTCACTAACATCAAGCAGGGCCCCTTGGCGAGCCGTAGCGTCGCACTGTCTGGGCCCGGGCTCAAATCCTGACTCAAATTGGGGCGGCGATCGGTCGATGTAGGAGGCCCACAGGCCCCATGTCGACCGGAGCCGGAGCCCCCCCCCACCCGCCGCAGCCAGAGAATGCGCTGGCGCCCCTCGCCCGTGGCGCGACCATCGGCCGCTACGTCGTGCTCGGCATGGTCGGGCGCGGGGGAATGGGCGAGGTCTACGCCGCGTACGACCCCGAGCTCGATCGCAAGGTCGCGGTCAAGCTGCTGCGGGTCAAGCCGGGCAACGGGGTCTCGCTGAACGAGGGGCGCCAGCGGACCCTGCGGGAGGCGCAGGCGATCGCGCGCCTCTCTCACGCGAACGTCGTCGTGGTCTACGACGTCGGCACGTTCCGCGATCAGGTGTTCATCGCGATGGAGTTCGTCGAGGGGAACACCGTGACCTACTGGCTGCAGGCGCAGCCACGCAGCTGGCAGGAGGTGCTGCGGGTGTTTCGGGCGGCGGGGCGAGGCCTTCAGGCCGCGCACGAGAAGGGGCTCGTGCACCGCGACTTCAAACCCGACAACGTCATGGTCAGCCGCGACGGCGAGGTGCGCGTCATGGACTTCGGCCTCGCGCGCCAGGTCACGGAGAAGCCCGCCGTCGAGCGGACGACACCGACCAGACGGGTCCCGGTCCTCATCACCGAGCAGGGCCCGGTCCCGATCGGCGATCCGATGGAGACGATCCTCCTCAACGGGCCGAGCGGGCCGAGAACCGTCCCGGCCACGCCGCCCGTCGGGACGGAGCCACAGGCCCCGGGCATGTTCGAGGTTCAGCTCACCCGGACCGGGGCGATGATGGGGACGCCCGCCTATATGGCGCCAGAGCAGTTCCTCGGCACACTCACCGACGCGCGGACCGATCAGTTCAGCTTCTGCGTGGCCCTCTACGAGGCTCTCTACGGGGAGCGCCCGTTCAGCGGGAACACCATGTTCGCGCTGACGACGGCGGTCGTGCAGGGACAGGTCAAGGAAGCGCCCGCCAGCTCCAAGGTTCCGCTCTGGCTGCGCAAGGTGCTGCTGCGCGGGCTGCGCGCCCAGGCCGAGGACCGCTTTGCGTCGATGCAGGATCTGCTCGAGGCGCTCGGCAAGAACCCCAACGCCGCGCGCCGGCGCTTCCTGACGGCGGCCGCCGTGGCGCTGGTCCCGGTCGCGCTCACGGTCGGTGTCCACCAGAGCCTGGCCAACCACAAGTCGATCTGCGGCGCCGGGCCGGCGCGGCTGGCGGGGGTCTGGGATCTGACCGCGGTCGGCGAGCCGGAGCCGGCGCGGCAGGCGGGGATCCACTCCGCCTTCCTTCACACCGGCAAGAGCTACGCGAACGAGGTCTACGCCACGGTCAACCGCATCTTGACCGGCTACTCGCAAAGCTGGGCCAAGATGTACCGCGAGGCCTGCGAGGCGACCTCGGAGCGCGGCGAGCAGTCACCGGAGGTGCTCGACCTGAGGATGACCTGTCTGCAGGAACGCCTCGGCGGTCTGCGCGCGCTCACCGATCTGTTCAGCGAGGCCAACGGCGAGGTGGTCGAGAACGCCGTCGGCGCCGCCAACAACCTGGGATCGCTCGACCGGTGCGCCGACGTCCCGCTGCTGCGCTCGGTGCTCCGCCCGCCGGAGGATCCGGAGACCCGTGCGCGCGTCGCCGAGATCCGTCACCAGCTCGCCGGCGAAAAGGCGCTCTTCGACGCCGGCCGCTACCACGACGGGCTCAAGAGCGCGCCGCGCCTCGTCGAGCAGGCGCGCACGCTCGGCTACCAACCGCTGGTCGCCGAGACGTTGATGCTCGCGGGCCGCACCTACCAGGAGCTCAACGAATCGCGCCAGGCGGAGCAGGCGTTGATCGATTCGTACCTGGCCGCCGACGCCTCCCGGCACGACGAGGTGCGGGCCGAGGACGCCATCGCCCTCGTCTGGGTCTTCGGTTACGAAGAGGGGCGCTACGCCGACGCCCAGCGCTGGGCCAGGAACGCCGACGCGATCCTGCGCCGGCTGGGTGGGCACGAGCTGCTGCAGGCCTGGCTCCTCAACAACCAGGGGGGCCTCTACGAGCTGCGTGGCGAGCGGGAGGAGGCGCTGCGGGCGCATCAGCAGGCGCTGGCGTTGAAGGAGCAAGCGCTCGGGCCCGATCACCCGGACGTCGGCTTCTCGGAGGGGAACCTCTCGGTCGTTCTGACCGGGCTCGGCCGCAATCAGGAGGCCCTCGAGCACGTCGATCGCTCGATCCAGATTCTGGAGAATGGTCTCGGCGCCGGGCACCCCGACATGGCCACTGAGCTCAACAACCGCGGCGAGATCTTGAACGCGCTCGGTCGCTCGCGCGACGCGCGCGCCTCGTTCGAGAAGGCGCGCATCATCTGGGAGCGGGAGCTCGGCCTCGAAAACCGCGATCTCGCCTACGCGCTCACCGGGATCGGCCTCAGCTACCTGGCCGAGGGAGATCCCGGGAACGCCGTCGTGCCGCTCGAGCGCGCCTTCAAGATCCGCGAGGCACAGGAGACCGATCCCTCACGGCGCGCCGAGACGCGCTTCGCCCTGGCGCGCGCCCTCTGGGAGTCGGGGCGCGATCGGGGCCGCGCGCGCGCGCTCGCCCTCGAGGCGCGCGAGAGCTACGCCAAGGCGGAGGTCAAGACCAAGCTCGCCGAGGTGGAGACCTGGCTGCAGGGGCACAGTCCGAGCTGAGCTCGCTCGCCGGCTGACCGCCAGCGAACGTTCGAACGTTCAGTCGTTGCCGCCGGCGTCGGGCGGGCTCGCGCCTGTCTTGGTGGTCTTGGTGGTCTTCGTCGCCTTCGTCGTCTTCGTCGTCTTCTTGGTCTCGGCGGGCGGCGATTCGGTGGGGCGGCGGACGGTGATCCGGACGAAGTCATCCTTGATCTCGACCTGCGGCGGTCCGAGATCGCTGAGGCTGATCTTGAGCTCGGTGCCGTCCTCGGCCTGAGCGTCCTTTTCGGCCTGATTGATCCGGATCAGGCGGAACCCTTCGCGCTCGACCCGGTAGAGACGCATGGTGATCATCGAGGCCGCCTGAGGGAGCTTGACCACCACGGCGTGTGGTTTATTGGTCACATGGAAGCTCGCCCCGGCGCTCGAGCCTTTGAGTGGAATGAGCAGCGTCGCGCGTGGACCGTCGACGCTGACGTCGGGGAGATTGCGGCGCCAGGCCTCGCGCGCGACGTCCTTGTCGGACTGCTTCTCGTCGTTCTTGTCGGCGGCCGGGGTCGGTGGCGCCGGGGTCTCGGCCAATCCCGCCGCCGCCTTGACCGGCGGACGCCGGTCGTCGATCGCCTGACGGGCTGCACGGCTGTCGGACGCCGATGCGGCATCGCTCGCTGGCGCGGCGCCACCGTCGGCGCGCGCATCGGGTGACGCGGCGTCGGCCGCGGTGGCCGCCGATCCGTCGCTATGGCCGAGCGCCGCGTCGGATCTGTAAGGGGCCGGCGGCTCCACAACCTGAGCGGGAGGGGCGGGCGCCGGCGTCTCGTGCGGAGGGATCAGCCGCTGCCCCACGAAGAAGACCGCCGCGGCGGTCAGCGCCGCCACCAGCAGGCCGCCCGGTCGTCCCACGCCCGCCTGGGGATCGCGGGGCGCGCGGCCGCGCAGCCAGGCACCGACGCGGGTGAGGATGCGATCGCGCAAATCGGCGTCCATCTGCATCCGTTCGAGGGTTTGTGCCGTCGCCTGCCTGGCGCCGTCGATCGGATGCGCGTCCAGAAAGGCCCGCACCTCGTCGAGGTGCCTGCGCTCGGGGAGCGCGGCCAGCGCTTCGACCAGCCGGCGCAGGATCATCGGCGAGTCGGCCTTGGCCCGCGTCTCGCTCCAGCGGTCGCGGATCAGGCGAAAAGCCGCCTCGCGCGTGGCGCGGTTCGAAAGCAGCACCCCGACGTACGAGGAGAAATCCTGCATCGGGACGTCGGCGCCGAGCGCCAGCTCCACGGCGCGCGCGGCCAGCGCCGGAGACTCGACCTTCGCCAGCGCGTGCAGAAAGCGGCGTTTGGCGGCCGGATCGGCGTCGCTGCGGGCCCGCGCGCGCAGATCCTCGAAGCGCGCCTCGTCGGCGCCGCGGGCCGCGGCGGTCACCACGGTGTCGAGCAGGTTCGGATCGAGCGCGGCGGGGGGGAGACGCTTCTCGGCCTCCGCGACGGCGCGGCGGTCTCGGGCCAAGAGCACGACGGCGCGCAGCAACACCGTGCGGCGCAGCCGGACCTCGTCGTCCTCGACGCCGCCGCCGGCCGGCGCCCACCCGAGCGCCGCGGCCTCGGTGCCGAAGAGCTCGGCCACGAACGCGCCGAAGTAATCGCGATCCGCTTCGTCGAGGAAGCGGTGCTCGATGATCGACAGCTTCCCCACCAGCTCGTCGAGCACCACGTGATCGGTCTCGTGGCGAAGACTGGCGACGAGCTCGAGGAACGCCTCGATCGTCGCTTCGCCCGCGCGGACGAGCGCCCAGGAATCGGAGACCAGCGCCACCCGCTCGGCGGGGCGCAGCTCCCCCACGGCCGGGAGCAGCCGCGCGCGCGCCTCGGCGCCGTAGGCGGTGCGGTAGAAGCCGCGCGATTCGGAGTTGCCGATGCACCAGGCGACCTCTCCCTCGGCGGCGAGCGCCACCCGCGCCGACGCCTCGCCGAGCAGGACCGCCTGCTCCTTGAGCCCGGTCGCGTCGCGGAAGCGCAGGACGATCGGGACCAGCCAGCGGGTGGTGGAGCCGCGCGCCGCTGCGCCCGGCTCGGCGAAGAAGCGCCGCTGCTCCAACACCACCGTGGTCTCGGAGGCGCCGTGCTCCAGCGACAGACCGATGAGCGGATAGCCGATCTGGCGGATCCAGCCGTTGGCCATCTCGAGGATCGGCTGTCCGGAGGCCTCGCCGAGCGCGCCCCACAGATCGTCGGCGGTGGCGTTGGCTTCGCGGTGGCGGCGCATGTAGAGCCGGATGCCGTCGCGAAACCGATCGGCGCCCAGGAACCCCTCCAGCATCCGCAGGACGGCGCCCCCCTTTTCGTAGGTGATGGCGTCGAACGACTCGCCGGCCTCTTCGGCGTTCTTGATCTCGGCGCGGATCGGGTGCGCGGAGACCAACGCGTCGAGCGCCAGCGCGGCGCCCTTGCCGGCCTCGAAGTCCATCCAGATCCGCCACGACGGCCGCCAGTCGTCGACGATCTTGTAGGCCATCCAGGTGGCGAACGCCTCGTTGAGCCACAGATCGTCCCACCAGGCCATCGTCACCAGGTTTCCGAACCACTGGTGCGCCAGCTCGTGGGTGATGACCTCGGCGACCCGCTTCTGCACGGCCAGCGGCGCGGTGGCCGGGTCGGCCAGCAGCGCCACCTCGCGGAAGGTGATGGCGCCGGCGTTCTCCATCGCGCCCGCTTCGAAGTCGGGGACGCCGATCTGGTCGAGCTTGCCGAACGGATAGGGGAGGCCGAAGTAGTCCTCGAGCCGCGACAGGACCGCGGCGGCCGTCTCCTGCGCGAACGACGTCAGGTGGCGCTTCTCCGCCGTCGTCCAGGTACAGATGGGGACGTCGCGGACGCGGGTGACGGCGCTCGGCACGATCGGGCCGACGATGAGCGCGATGAGGTACGACGACAGCGGCGGCGTCGGGGCGAAGGTGACCCGCCGCCCGCCGCGGCCGTCGCTCTCGTCCCGGATGGCGACGCCGTTCGAGAGCGCCACCGCGTCGCTGGGGACGCCCGACACGGCGATCCGCCAGACCGCCTTCCAGGCCGGCTCGTCGAAGCAGGGGAAGAGTCGCCGGGCGTCGGCGGCCTCGAACTGCGTGACCGCCAGCGGCCCCGCGCGGTAGAGGCCGCGCAGCCCCGGGCTGAACGCTCCCCGGTAGACGATCGTCAGCCGGGCGGCGCCGGCGGGGAGCGCCTCGCCGAAGGTCAGCGTGACCGTCTCGCTGGCGCCGTCGGCGGCGGCGCTGGCCGGGAGGCTCCGCCCGTTGCCCAGCTCGGCGCGGGCCGAAACCACCTCCAGGCCCACCGCGTGCAGCGTGATCTCCTGGCGTGCCGCCGCGAGCTGCAGCGCGATGCCGAGCTCGCCCTCGAATTGCCCCGCGGCCATATCGACGCGCAGATCGGCGTCGTAGCTCTTGGGTTTGACCTCCATCGGGAGGCGAAAGTCTTTTCCGAGCTTCGTCACGCGGTCCTTGGGTGGGTGGAGCGAACGCCTTTGTACCGTAATCTAGGGACGGATGTCTCAAGCGCCTGCTGTCCCCGTTCTCCACGACCCCTACGCGCCCCTCCGCATCACGAATTTCCGCTGGTTCGTCGCCAGCATTCTGGCCATGGCGATGGGTGCCCAGATTCAGGGCGTGGTCGTCGCCTGGCAGATGTACGCCGTCACGCACGATCCGCTGGCGCTGGGGTTGGTCGGCCTCGCCGAGGCGGCGCCGTTCATCGTCTTCGCGCTCTACGCCGGTCACGTCGCCGACATCCGCGATCGCAAGCGGATCGCGCTGACGGCGCTGGCGATCCTGTTCCTCTGCGCCGTGGCGCTGGCCGTCGCCACCACGCTGTTTTTGGCGCGCGGGCGCTCCGGTGGCTGGATTCGCCGGACGATTTACGCGGTGATCGTCGTCTGCGGCGGCGCGCGCAGCTTCCTCCTGCCGGCACGCAACGCGCTCGGCGCCGATCTGGTGCCGCGCCCGCTCTTCCCGAGCGCGGTGGCCTGGCGGACCGGCATCTGGCAGGTCGCGGCGGTCACCGGCCCGGCGATGGGCGGGCTGCTCTACGTCTGGCTCGGCGCCACGGTCTCCTACGCCATCGCGGCGGCGCTGATGGCGACGTCTCTGTTCACCGTCGCGCGCATCCGCGCCCCCGCGCGCCCGTCGGCGGCGCGGGCCGAGTCGCTCGGGGTCAGTATCCGCGCCGGGCTGGCGTTTCTGTTCACCCGGCCGATCTTTCTGGGGGCGATGACGCTGGACCTGCTGGCGGTGCTCTTCGGCGGCGCCGTCGCCATCCTGCCGATCTTCGCCGAGGAGATCCTGCACGTCGGACCGCAGGGCCTCGGCGCCTTGCGCGCGGCGCCCGCCGTCGGCGCCGTGTTGATGTCGAGCCTGCTGGCGCTGCACCCGCCGCCGCGACGGGCGGGGCGGCTCTTTCTCTCGGCGGTCGCCCTGTTCGGCGTCTTCATGATCGCGTTTGCGCTCTCACGATCCCTCTGGCTGTCGCTCCTGCTGCTCGCCGTCAGCGGCGCCGCCGACATGTTGAGCGTCTACTTTCGCGGCACGCTGATGCAGGTGCTGGTGCCGTCGGGGATGCTGGGGCGCGTCTCGGCGGTCAACCAGATCTTCATCGGCTCGTCGAACGAGATCGGCGCGTTCGAATCGGGGGTGGCGGCCAAGTTGCTCGGCACCGTCTCCTCGGTGGTGGTGGGCGGCATCATCACCGTGGTCGTCACGCTCATCACCGCCTGGCGCGTACCGGCGCTGGCGCGGCTCGATCGGCTGGAAGAGCAGCAGCCAGGCTAAAGGAAGGCTAAAAGTGGAAGGCTAAAAGCCGAGGTCGGTCATGCGGACGGTCTTCACGTTGACGAACTCGCGGAGGCCGTAGCGCGAGAGCTCGCGGCCGTGGCCGGAGCGCTTCACACCACCGAACGGGAAGCGCGCGTCGGAGGCGACCATCTGGTTGATGAACACGCTGCCGGCCTCGAGCTCGCGGGCTAGCCGATCGGCCTCGGCGCGATCGCGCGTGAAGGCGGCGGAGCCCAACCCGAAAGTCGTCGCGTTGGCGAGCGCGATCGCCTCGTCGGTTCCGGCCACCCGAAACAGCGCCGCCACCGGTCCGAAGATCTCTTCGACGGCTGCCGGCGCCGCCGGCGGCACATCCGCCAGAACCGTCGGGGGGTAGAAATATCCCGCGCGCTCGATCTTGCCCCCTCCGGCGAGGAGACGCGCGCCGGCGACCACCGAGCGCGCCACCTGGTCGGCGACGCCGTCGCGGATCGCGGCCGTCGCCAGCGGGCCCACCTGCGTCTTCGGATCGAGCGGGTCGCCGATCACCAGGGCGCTCATCGCCGCGGCGAAGGGGCCCGCGAAACGCTCGTAGACCGCGTCCACCACGATGAAGCGCTTGGCGGCGATGCACGACTGGCCGGCGTTCACCACCCGCGCCTTCACGGCGGTGGCGACCGCCTGGTCGACGTCGGCGCTCGCCAGCACCAAGAACGGATCGCTTCCGCCGAGCTCGAGGACGCTCTTTTTCAGGTGAGCGCCGGCCGCGGCGCCGATGGCCCGCCCGGCCGCCTCGCTGCCGGTGACCGTCACCGCGGCGACGCGCTCGTCGGCGACCAGCGCCTCCACCCGCTCGGAGCCAATGAGCAAGGTCTGGAACACCCCCTCGGGCGCGCCGGCCCGGCGGAACAGATCTTCCAGCGCCAGCGCGCACTGCGGGACGTTGGAGGCGTGCTTGAGCAGGCCGACGTTGCCGGCCACCAGCGCCGGCGCCGCGAAGCGGATCACCTGCCAGAACGGAAAATTCCAGGGCATCACGGCGAGCACCACGCCGAGCGGCTCGAAGTGGATCGCGTCGTGCGCCGCCGCCGACGTGGCAACGATCTCCGGGCGCATGAGCTCGTCGCCGTTGTCGCCGTAGTAACGGCAAGCGGTGGCGCACTTGGCCGCCTCGTCGGCGCCCGCACCGACGAGCTTCCCCATCTCCAGCGTCATCAGGCGGCCGAAGGCCCGCCGCTCGGCGTCCAGGATTTCGCCCGCGCGCCCCACGACGGCCGCGCGCTCGGCCAGCGGCCGCCGGCTCCAGCTGCGAAACGCGGCGGCTGCGCGGGCCACCTTCGCCTCGACCGCCGACGCGTTCTCCGCCTCGAACGTCTGCCATCGCTCGCCAGTCGCCGGATTGATGCTCTCGATCGGCATGCCGTAAAGGTAATGCAGGACCCGCCGGCCGGGCCGACAGGGCCGAGGTCAGCCGCCGGTGAGCTGAACGGCGGCGAAGGCCAGGGCCGCCAGCGCGAACGACGCCACGATCGCCGTCCGGTCGAGCCACCGCGGCGTGGGGCGCCGCACCGCCGCGCGCGCGAGCCCGATCGCCGCGCCGGCGACGAGGCCCCCGATGTGCGCGGCGTTGTCGACCAGGCTGATCCCCCGCGCCGACAGCGACAGCCCCACGCCGAGCACGAACAGGATGTTGAACGCCAGCGCCTTCGCGGCGCCGCGCTGCCCCGTCCGCCAGGCGAACGTGGCCGCCATCCCGATGAGCCCCATGATGGCGCCCGACGCGCCGACGGAGACGCTCGTCTGGACATGCCCGGCCGCGTGCGCGCTCGACAGCACGTTGCCGATGACGCCCGTGAAGACGTAGGTGGCCGCGAAAAGGCCGCCGCCGAGCGCCTGCTCCGAGAGCGCGCCGATCTGCCCCAGCACCCAGAGGTTCATGACGATGTGCAAGAGGTTGGCGTGGATGAACGCGGCGGTGAGCCAGCGCCAGTGAGATGCGACCGCGCCAGCGCCCGAAACCGAGGCGCCCGCCGACAGCAACGTGTCGCCGTCGAATGACACGACTTCCCGCGACAGGCCGGCCATGACCGCGTACACGAGCAGGTTCGCGACGATGAGCGCAGAGGTGACAGGCGCTTCGCGCAGGCGGCGGAACCAGTTCAAGGAGATCTCGTGGGCATCGAAAGGGAGCCGATGGTGGAATTTTTCACTGTGTGGGTCCGGTTATCCAGGGTGTTGCGCCAATTGGCAAAAATGCTTCCGGTCGCGGGCATCCCGCGCGGCTTGACAGCTCATCCAACTCGATACAAAGGAACGCTATGAACCGGACCCGCCTGAGCCTCGTTTTTGGTCTCGCCCTGCTGGGCGCCGCCGTCGGTTTCGGCGCCCGCACGCCGTCGTCGGTGTTCGCGCCCGCCGCGGCTCAGGCGGCCGGCGCCGCCGTGACGCCCAAGACGGAGGCGCCCAACGAGGCACGGGCCCTCTCGCATGCCTTCTCCAACGTGGCGAAGGCTCTCGCTCCCTCGGTGGTCCGCATCGAGGTCGAGATGAGCGCCGGGCGCGGGATGGGGCCGCACGGCCGCGGGCCGCAGATGCCGAACGACGAAGGGGATGACGGCGGTGGTGGTGGCGACGACGAGGTCCCGCCGTTCTTCCGGCACTTCTTCCAGTTCGGCCCCGGCGGCGGAGGCGGCGGCATGCCGGCGCCCGGGCCGGCGCATGGCGTCGGCTCGGGATTCATCATCGACACGAACGGCGACGTGGTGACCAACCGACACGTCGTCCAGGGCGCCACCAAGGTGACGGTCACCATGAACGACGACAAGGAATACAGCGCGCACGTCGTCGGTAAGGACGCGCAGACCGACGTGGCCGTGGTGCGGCTCGACCACCCGCCGTCGAACCTGGTGGTGGCGCGCCTCGGCGACTCCGACAAGCTGGAGGTGGGCGAGTGGGTCGTCGCTGTCGGCAGCCCCCTCGGCCTCGAGCAGACGGTGACGGCCGGGATCGTGAGCGGCAAGGGGCGGCCGGGGCGCCACGTTCAAATGTCGGGGCGGCGCGTGCGCGGCTACATCCAGACCGACGCCAAGATCAACCCGGGCAACTCGGGTGGGCCACTCGTCAACCTCGAGGGCGAGGTGGTCGGCGTCAACACGCTCATCCAGGTGGGCGCGGGCGGCGCCTACGGGTTCGCGATTCCGGTCAACGAGGTGCGGCGGGTGGCCCAGGCCTTGGTCAAGGACGGGCGCGTCCGCTACGCCTACCTCGGGCTCATGCTCACCGACATCAAGGATCTGGACGACGGGCAGAAGGCCAAGCTCGGCAAGGCGGTGCCAGCGTCGGGCGCTTTCGTCGCCGAGACGACGCCCGGCGGTCCCGCCGGCAAGGCCGGAATGCGCCCGGGCGACGTCATCACCGAGGTCAACGGTCAAAAGATCGTCGGCGCGGGCGACGTGGTCGACTACGTCTCGGACCAGCCGATCGGCGCGCGGGTCCTCCTGCACTACGTGCGCGACGGCCACCCCTCGCAGACGCAGGTGGCGCTCGGTGAGCTGCCGGACGAGGATCAGCGCCAGAACCCCGACGTGCAGGGGCAGGGGAAGCTCGGGCTCGCGCTGCAGACGTTGACGCCCGATGTGGCGGCCTCGCTGGGGATCGACCGCGGCACCAAGGGGGCGGTGATCACCGATGTCATCGCCGGCAGCCCGGCCGAGCAGGCGGGCCTGCATCCCGGTGACGTGATCGTCGAGGTGGATCGCCGGCCGGTGGGATCGGCCGACGAAGCGGTCGGCGCGCTGCATGGCGCGTCGAAGACTGGCGGACACCTGCTGCGCGTGCGCGGACCGAACGGAACGCGGTTCGTCACCGTCAAGTGACGGCCGCGGCCGGGCGCGGCCGCCGTTCGTAACGGGGCGTTGCCGCGCCCATCCAATCGGTAGGGCGAATCGCCTCCCGACTCGGGGCACGCCTGATGCTTTTCCCCGACGGCGAGGGATCGCCGATGCAAGCATCGTGGTTGTGTACGGTTGGGGTCGTGCTCGCCGGGGCCTGGACCGCGCCTTCCCCTCGGGCCGGGACGACGACGTCGGCGGTCGAGCCGACAGTCGCGCCCTCTTCCACGCAGGTCCTGTCGCACTCCTTCGCAACGGTGGCGCAGGCAATCGCGCCGTCGGTCGTTCGGCTGGAGGTGAGCGGGGCCCGGGACGAAGCGACGGGGTCGGGAGTCCTGCTCGACACCCGGGGTGACGTCGTCACGAGCGGCCACCTGTTCGACGACTGGTCGGCGCCGACGGCGGGGGGCGACGCGGAGCCGATCGCGGTCGTGCTGATGGATGGACGCAAGCTGGGCGCCGAGCTCATCGGTCTCGACGCCGACAGCGACGTGGCGGTCGTGCGAATGTTCGAGCCGCCCCACGACCTCTCGGCCGCGCGCTTCGGAGACTCGGATGGCGCTGCGGTCGGGGAGTGGGTGCTGGCCGTCGGCAGCCCGCTCGGGCTCGACCAGACCATCACCGCCGGGATCATCAGCAGCCGGCCCCAGGTCGAAGAGGGGGGAAGCCCTTCGCAGCGCAGCTATCTCCTGACCGACGCCAACGTCAACCCCGGTGACTCCGGGGGACCGCTCGTCGACCTCGACGGTGAGGTGGTGGGGTTGACGACGGCGATCAGCGCCGGCCCCGGGGGTAGCTACGGCTACGCCATCCCCATCAATCGCGTGCGGCGCGTGGCGCAGGCGCTCATCAAGGACGGCCGCGTCGTCCATCCTTACATCGGGGTCGGGCTGCGGGACCCGCGCGATCTCGACAGCGGCGAACGGCGCAGCCTCGGCACGATTCCCACCCGCGGCGCGCTCATCAGCCATGTCTGGCGCGGAGCTCCTGCCGCGCGCGCCGGTCTGCGCCGCGGAGACGTCATCACCTCCGCCGACAACAGCGAAATTCCTGCGCCTGGAGATCTGGTGGCCCTCATCGCGCGTCAAGACGTGGGGGCGCAGGTCGTCATCGGGTTCGTCCGCGACGGGAGCAAAAGGGTCGTCCGGCTCTCCATCGGCGAGCTGCCGCCGGCTGAGGCCGGTGGATCGGCTCAGCCGGCGGCCGACCCGCTCTCCAGGCGGATTTCGGTGATTTCGGCCGGCGCACCGAGGCGCATCGGCGGGCCCCAGTAACCGGTGCCACGGCTGACGTAGATCTGGGAGTTCCCCCGGCGGTGGAGCCCCGCCACGAACGGCTGCTGCAGCCGGACGATGAAGTTGAATGGCCAGATCTGACCTCCGTGAGTATGGCCGGAGAGCTGCAGCCCGACCCCGAACGGCTGGGCGTCGAGAAACGTCCTTGGCTGGTGCGCGAGCAGGACCAGCTCACGATCCGGGTTGCGATTGCCGATGGCCTGCGTCAAGGCGCTCTGCGGCGCGGGGCCCCCGTAATGAACCGCCGAGCGATCGTCCACGCCCGCAAGATCGAAGCCGGCGGACTCGTTGCCAATCGACACCCTCTCGTTTCGCAATACGCGAATGCCGATTCGATTGAGCTCCGTCGCCCATGCCTCAGCGTCGGAGAAGTATTCATGGTTGCCGGTCACGAAGAACACACCGTGAGGCGCTCGCAGCTTCCTCAATGGCTCAATCGCCGAGGCCAGGTGGGCGACCGCTCCGTCAACGAGGTCGCCGGTGATTGCGATGAGGTCCGGCGCCAGGGCGTTGGCGTGGGCCACGATTTCCTCGACAAAGCTCCGGCCGATCGTCGGACCGACGTGGATATCCGTGAGCTGGACGATCCGGAATCCGTCCTGCTGCGGCGGGAGGCGGGCCAGCCGGACACCTACCTTCCGGACCTCGACCGGCTTCCTCACTGACCGGAGGGCCGTCGCCGCGAGACCGGCGACGAGGATCCCCGACACCGCGGCGGTGGCCCGGGCCAAAAGAGCGCGTCGCTGAGCATCGACGGGTTGCGCCGCAGCGAGGCGACGGCCGAGCGCCACGACCAGGCGCAAGAGATCCGTCGAAACGATCACCATGAGCAGCAGAAACATGACGCCCAACCAAACGTAACCGGTCCAAACCAACCCCCGTCGCAGGTCTCCCGCTCCGCGTCCCAATATCAATGAGATGGGCACGCTCATGGCGAGCAACGCGAGAAGCGTGCCACCCGCCCTGCTCCAAGCGGGCGTCCAGCGCGGATCTCGGATCAACCGCACCCACAGGTAGTAATGAATCCCGGCGAGCAAACTGAATGCGACCGCAATGAACGTAAAGAAGCGACTCACGGACCTCCGTTTTGACACGCACCGACGGCGAATCAAGCCTTTTGCGTTTGCATCGTCGATTGTTCGCGGTTAGTCTGCGCGCGCAACCAGGGGGAAAACGCGATGCCGAGAAGGACCGACGTTCAGGATCTTGTCCAACAGTTTGTCGATAGATTGTCGTCTTTGATCGAAGAGGACACCGTAGCGCGCGCGAGAGACGCCGTCATGGCGGCTTTTGGCGGACATGCACCGGCCGGAGTGCAGCTGCGCACCGCCGGTAAGGGCCTGCAGGGCGCACGCAAACGGCGGAAGGGGCCGATCCAGCTCTGTCCAGTGCCGGGTTGCACGAATCGCGCGGCGCCGGTCTTCGGGATGGTCTGCTCCAAACACAAGGACCTCCCCAAGGCGGAGATCAAGAAACACCGGGAGGCGCGTCGCGCCCAGAAGGCCAAGGCCAAGAAGGCAGCCTGAGGGCGGCCGGGGGGGCGAAGCCGCGGCGTCGTGAAGACCGCCACCGGGCCCCGTTTTTCACGGCTTGTGTGGCGCGCGCGCCACGTCACAGCCTCCTCCGCCGGGCACCTGTCTGAGAATTCCCAATAGTTTTCGGTGCCTGGCGTTGGCACCGGCGTTGCGATGGAGATGCGGCCGAAGCCCAAGGAGGCGAGCATATGGCCATCGCATCAGCAACGCTGGATTTCGATCCCTTCGGAAAGTTGATGAGGCCGGCTGTGCCGGCCGACGCTCCGATCATGGAGGCGCTCAGAGCGTGTCCACAGATGGAACGGGCGTCGGCGGAGGCGCTCCGGACGCTCGCGCGCGACGCCACTCTGCGGGCGCTCGGGCGGGGGGCGAACATCGCACCACAGGGCGGGCGCCTCGACGCCGCCGTCTTGGTGGTGCGCGGTAAGGTTCGGGCCGTCTGCCGCGCCGTCAACGGTCGGGAGATCTCGATGGAGGTGTTTCGCGCCGGCGATCTGATCGCCGACGGAGCGCTGGCGCCCGAGACGCCGCTGGCCCACGACTGGGAGGCGGTCGAGGCTTCGACACTCCTGATCATCTCCCGGGAGGCATTTCTCAGCTGCGTCCGGGCGACGCCCGATCTGGCGCTGGGGCTGGCGGCCGAGCTCGTCGCACGGCTCGAGCGGTCGAAGCAGCTCGCCACCGGTCTGGCTCTGGCGGGGGTTCAGGAGCGGGTCGTCTCGCGTCTGGTCGCCATCGGTCGCCAGGACGGAACGTCCGGGCCCGATGGGCTCCTGATCCGGAATCGTCCCACGCAGCAGGATTTGGCCAACCAGATCGGGGCCTGCCGCGAGACGGTCTCGCGTACGGTTTCGGAGCTGGTCCGTCAGGGGCTGCTCACGCCGCGCGGGCGTTCGCTGCTGGTCAGCAAGCGGCTCGTCGAAAACGCCGCCTGACCGCAACCGCGCTCGGCGCCCCGGCCGAGATTCGAAACGCACGGCAAGAATTGACGCTGCGTCGAGCGCGGGTGAAACTTTGTAGGGTTTGGCCAGCCAACCCAAAGTCGGTGGGGCTGCGGCAGAGGGGATCCGCGTCCCGTTTGCCGAAGTCGACATCCGCACCTCCATCCGCCCGACGGTCGCCGAGATCGATCTCGGCGCCGTGCAGCGCAACCTGGCGCGGGTCCGCCAGGCGGTCGGGCCCGGAGTGCGGATCTTCGGCGTGGTCAAGGCAGACGCCTACGGGCATGGAGCGGTTGCCGTGGCGCGGGCTCTGGAGCCGCTTTGCAACGCGCTCGCGGTCTCGCTGGTCGAAGAGGGGCTCGAGCTCCGCGCAGCGGGAATTCGCGCGCCCATTGTCGTGCTCGGCGCCTACTACAACCGGCATCAAGATGAGGTTCTCGGTGAGCGATTGACGCCGGTCGTCTACGACCGGGCCGATCTGGAGAAGTTCGCGGCGGCGGCTGCCCGCCGGAACCGCCCGGCGGAGGTTCACCTCAAGATCGACACCGGGATGAGCCGCCTGGGACTGCCGCCTGGAGATCTCGAGGCGACGTTGGCGCGTCTCTCCGCGCTCCCGGCGCTCCGGCTCTCTGGCCTCTGCACGCACTTTGCGTCGGCGGACCTGGCTGACGCCGGCACCACCGAAGTGGCTCTTGCCCAGTTCCAACGGGGGCTCGACCGCGCCGCGCAGCTCGGCTTTCACAACCTGGTCAACCATGCGGCCAACAGCGCGGCGGCCGTCCGCTTCCCCGCGGCGCGGCTCGACGCGGTCAGGCCCGGCCTCGCGCTCTACGGCGCGATGCCCTCGGAGATCGTCTCCCTGGTCGGCCTCGAAGGGGCACTGGCGCTTCGTACGCGGGTGATGGCGGTGCGTGACGTCGCTGTCGGCGCCGGGGTCAGCTATGGCGGGATCTGGCGCGCGGCACGCCCCTCGCGGGTGGCGACCCTGCCGATCGGCTATGCCGACGGCTACCCCCGCCACGTCAGCGGCGCCGCGGTCCTGCTCGGCGGACAGCGGGTCCCGATCGTCGGGGCGGTCTGCATGGACATGCTGATGATCGACGTGACCGACCTGCCGGCCTCCGCGCTGGATGGCCCGGTGACGTTGATCGGACGCGACGGCCGCCAGGAGATCACCGTCGACGATCTGGCGCGCTGGGCGGGGACCGTGAGCTACGAGATCCTGTGCGGGATCTCCAAACGGGTACCGCGCGTCCTGAAGGACGCCGCGGTGACCGTTTCTCCTGGACCGACGCGGCCGCCGACGGGCGGGCCATGACCGCCCCCTCCTCCGTGGACGGCGCGCCCGGCGAAGAGCCGGGGACGCGTTCCAAGACCGCAACAAAGATCGCCACCGCCTTGATCGAGGCAGCCGTCGCGCCCGTGCGTTCGATGCTGACCTACGCGGGCGATCGCACCCTGCTGCTCTCGAGCGCGGTGGCTGGCCTCTTTCGCAAGCCGTTCCGATTGCGGCTGTTTCTGGAGCAGATGGACTTCGTCGGGGTGGGGTCGCTCCCCATCATCTGTCTGGTCGGCCTGTTTTCGGGGGCGGTCTCGGCCCAGCAGGCGATCGCCGCCTTGCGCATCTTCAATCAGGAGCGGTTCGTCGGGGCGACCGTGGGGATCTCGCTGGCGCAGGAGCTGGCACCGGTGTTCACGGCGCTCATGATCACCGCGCGCGCCGGCTCGGGCATGGCCACCGAGCTCGGCTCGATGCGCATCACCGAGCAGATCGACGCGCTCACCACCTTCGCCGTCGATCCGATCCAGTACCTCGTGACGCCGCGGATCGTGGCCACGGTCTTGATGATGCCGGTCATGACGATGGTCTTCAACATCGTGGGCCTGTTGGGGGCCTACGCCTATTCGATCTACTTCGAGCACATCGATCTCGGTCAATTCATCCAGCAGTTCACCTACTGGACCGACCCCAAGGACTACATGATCGGGATGACGAAGGCGGCGGTCTTCGGCGTGACGCTCTCGGTGGCCGCCTGCTATCAGGGGTTCCACGTCCGCGGCGGCGCGAAGGAGGTGGGGCTTGCCACGACGAGGGCTGTGGTTGCAGGCTCCGTGTCGGTTCTGGTGTCCGACTACTTTCTGATCGATATCTTCCACATCCTTTGGCCCTATCAATCTTGAGTCCGCAAAACGCCAATCCGCCCGCCGTCGTCGATCCGTCCGCGGGCGGCGGCGCCCTCGCGGTGCGAGATGAGCGCTGGCAGATCCGAGTGCGCGGGCTGCACAAGAGCTTTCCCCCGCAGCACGTGCTTCGCGGCGTCGATCTCGACATCGAGCGTGGCCGGACGAACATCATCATCGGCGGTTCCGGACAGGGGAAGTCGGTGCTGATGAAGCATCTCATGGGGTTGCTCAAGCCCGACGCCGGCCAGATCTGGGTCGACGGCGTCGACGTCGTGCCGTTCGGCGATCAGGAGATGGGGAAGCTGCGACGAAAGTACGGGATGGTGTTCCAGTATGCGGCGCTGTTCGACTCCATGAACGTCGTCGAGAACATCGCCTTCCCGTTGCTCGAGCGATACCACCTTCCGAAGTCCGAAGTGATGGAGCGGGTCCGCGACCTGCTGAAGCGCCTCGATCTGGAGAACGTCGGCGGCATCGAGCAGAAGTTTCCGCCCGAGCTCTCCGGCGGACAGCGCAAACGGGTCGGGCTGGCCCGGGCGCTCATCGACCGGCCGGAGATCCTGCTCTATGACGAGCCGACGACCGGTCTCGACCCGGTGGCCACCAAGAACGTCGACGAGATGATTCGCCGCACCGCCGACGAGTTCGGCGTCACCTCGGTGGTCATCTCGCACGACATGGCCTCGACGTTCCGGATCGGCGATCGCATCTCGATGCTCGCCGGCGGGAAGATCATCGTGAGCGGCACGCCGGAGGAGGTGCTGCAGAGCCAGCTCCCGCCGTTGCGCGAGTTCGTGGAGATGTCGGGCCTCGTCGCGCCGGGCTCCGGATCGGGGGCACAGGCGTGAGGCGAAGCTGGGCATCGCTGACGGTCGGTCTGCTGGTGATCGTCGTCGGCCTGATCAGCTACAAGCTGATCCGGATGACCTCGGAGCACAACTCGGGCTCGACCGGGATCTCGGTCTGGGGGCTGTTCCGCGACGCCTCGGGGCTGTTCGAAAAGTCGCGCGTTCAGACCGCCGGTATTTCGGTGGGGGAGATCGGCAAGCGCGAGCTCGATCCGAACGTCCCCAAGGCCCGGATCACCATCCGGATGCTTCCCGGCGTCACGCTCTACGAGAACGCGGTGGTGTCGAAGAAGTCGGCTTCGCTGCTCGGCGAGTACTACCTGGAGATCGATCCGGGGACGCCGATCGGCATCGTCAAGGGGGAACGGCGCCCGATGCGCGTGCTCAAGGACGGCGACCAGATCATGAACGTCCGCGAGCCGACGGCGATGGGCGACATCATGGACGACGTGGGGACGCTGCTGCCGATCCTGCACGACATCCTGGAGGACGTGCGCAAGCTGACCTCGGGGACCATCACCGACATCGCCGACAACATCAACAAGCTGATCGAGAGCAACTCCGACACCCTCGGGCGGCTGCTCGAACGGGTCGACACCATCGCCGCCAACGTCGAGGGGGTGACCTCCACCGAGGCGGGCGACGTCAAGGCTTCGATCAAGAACGTCCGGGAGATCACCGATTCGATCAAGTCGCTCGTCGGGACCACGCAGGGGCAGATCGCCGGGACGGGCAACAAGATGCAGGGCTCGATCGATCGCCTTCAGAACACTCTCGACAACCTCGACAAGTCGATGAAGAACATCGAGGCGATCACCGAACGGATCGACAAGGGCGAGGGGACCGTCGGGCACATCCTCAACGACGACACGATCGCACGCAACGTCGAGGACATCACCGAGAACGCCAGCGGCTTCGTCCGCGGCATCACCAAGCTGCAGACCATCGTGGGTTTGCGCACCGAGTACAACATCCTCTCCCACACGCTGAAGAACTACCTCTCGGTCCAGCTGATGCCCCGGCCGGACAAGTTCTACCTGATCGAGCTCATCGAGGACCCGCGCGGCTATTCGAACACCGTCACCACCTCGGTGACGAGCTCGGTGACCGGGGTGAACAACGCGACGACAGTCACCACCTCGGACGCCCTCCGGTTCTCGTTGATGTTCGGCAAGCGGGTGAGCTTCGGAGGAGCGACCATTGCCGGGCGCTTCGGCATCAAGGAGTCGACGGGCGGGGTGGGTGGCGATCTCTACCTGTTTGACGATCGGCTCAGCCTGTCGGTCGACCTGTTCGGCTTCGCGCAGTCGACGGTCGGTCTGAATCCGCGCTTGAAGGCCAGCCTCGGCTGGGAGATCTGGAACCGGACGGCCTACCTGGTCGCTGGCGCCGACGATCTCCTCAATTACCACCGCGGCGAGGCCGGGACGGGCGGGGGCTTCGACTGGTTCGTGGGCGGGATGCTCAGGTTCAACGACGAAGATCTGAAGTCACTGCTGGTGGTCGGCGGCGGGGCCGCCGCCGGGTCGGCGTCCAAGTAAGCTCGAAGTAAGCCCGACCGCAGCGGGGTGGGAACGCACCGCGCCGAGTCGCCGGCTTGACTCCGGGGGCCTCCTTCCTATAGTAACTGACCTTTTCGGCCACCGAAAAGGTGGCAGCTCGTCAAAAATGCGGTTTAAAATCAATGAGATCGGAGCCGAGGGGCTCCCTCTGAAGGTGGCGGTGACCGCCGAATGGATGGCTGCCGCCTGCCCCGATCTCGATGCGCGTCCCGGGACGAAGGGTCTGGCCCTCGTCGGGCGGATCGAAAAAATGGGCGAGGACTACCTCCTGCGCGCCAATCTGAAGGGGGAGATCGAGACGACCTGTGCGCGCTGCCTCGAGTTGGCGCAGGTTCCGGTGAACGTGCCGCTGGCGGTCACCTTTGTCCCGGCCGAGGCCAACAAGACGGACGACGACGAGGACCCGGACGTGATCGCCTTTCTCGGCAACGAGATCGATGTCGGCGACGAGATCCGCGACGAGATCCTGTTGACGCTCCCGATCAACCCGCTTTGCAAGGAGTCTTGCCGCGGGCTCTGCACGGTCTGCGGCGGCAACCGTAACCTCGCGGCTTGCGCCTGCAAGACCGATGATGCCAAGGCGGGCGCGTTCGCTGCGCTCGGCAAGCTGAAACTTTCCAACTCACAGTAGGCACACTAGAAAGGGTTCGACCAATGGCCGTTCCGAAGAGAAGACAGTCCAAGTCCCGCTCCGCGATCCGGCGCGCGCAGGTGATGAAGAAGCCGGTTCCGAACTTCGTTCCCTGCCCGCGTTGCGGAGAGCCGAAGCGCACGCACCGGATGTGCGCGGGGTGCGGCTATTATCGCGACCGGCTGGTGATCGAGCCGAAGGAAGAAGAGCAGGCTTGAGTCCGGAAGCGGGCGGCTGAGGCCCCCCACGAACATGCCGCGCATTGCCGTCGACGCCATGGGCTCCGACGCCGCGCCTCGCGTTGAGATCGAGGGCGTCGTGGCCGCCGTGCGCGCGCGTGGCATCGACGTCGTGCTGGTCGGCGACGAGACGCGCCTGCGGGCCGAGCTCAAGGCGATGGGGGCCGGAGGGGCGGCCATTGCGGTACGGCACGCGCCCGACGTGATCACCATGGACGACGCGCCGTCGATGGCGGTGAAACAGAAAAAGAAGTCGTCGATGCGGGTCTGCTTCGATCTGGTCAAGGCGGGCGAGGCCGACGCGGTCGTCTCGGCCGGCAACTCGGGCGCGATGATGGCCTGCGGACTGTTCGTGCTGGGGCGACTGCCCGGCGTCGAGCGGCCGGCCATCGTGACCACCTTTCCGACGCGCGCCGGCGAGTGCGCTCTCCTCGACATGGGGGCCAACGTCGATCCCAAGCCGGCCATGCTGGCGCAGTTCGGCGTGCTGGGGTCGGTCTACGCGCGGCTCCTGCACGGCAAGGCGCGTCCCAAGGTCGGCCTGCTCTCGAACGGGTCCGAGGAGCACAAGGGGACGCCGCTCACGCGCGAGGCGCATCAGATCCTGGCGCGCGTCCCGGCGGGCAACGCCGACTTCAGCTACGTCGGTTACGTCGAAGGGCGCGACATCTTCGAGGGGCAGGTCGACGTGGTCGTGACGGACGGGTTCACCGGCAACGTCCTGCTCAAGTGTGTCGAGGGGGCGGCGGAGACGATGCTGGGGATCGTCAAGGAAGAGGTTTCGCGCTCCGGCATCCTGGCCAAGCTCGGCGCGGCGCTGATGACAGGGGCGCTCAAGCGCCTGCGCAAGCGGACCGACTACGCCGAGCATGGCGGCGCGCCGCTCTTGGGCGTCGACGGCGTCGCGCTCATCTGCCACGGCGGATCGAACGCCACCGCCATGCAAAATGCCGTCTACGTCGCCGATCGGTTCGCGCAGCTCGGCCTCGGCAAGGAGCTTTCGGCGGCGATCGCGCGCCATGCGTTCCTGTCGGAGGCCGCCGCTTCGCCCGCGCCGGGCGCGGAGGCGATCTCGTGATCAAGAGCCGCATCGTCGGGACCGGGCGGGCGGTTCCGCCCAAGGTGCTGACCAACGAGGATCTTTCGCGCATGGTCGACACCTCGGACGCCTGGATCGTCGAGCGCACCGGCATCCGCGAACGCCACATCCTCGATCCTTCCCAGGCGGCCAGCGATCTGGCCGCCGCGGCGGGGCAGCAGGCCTGCCGCAAGGCGGGCGTCGATCCGTCGGCCGTCGATTGCATCATCGTCGGGACCGTCACCGGCGACTGTCCGTTCCCCGCCACCGCCACCTTCGTGCAGAAGAAGCTGGGCGCGCCGGCCGGGGGCTGCGCCTTCGATCTCTCGGCCGCCTGCGCCGGATTTCTCTACGGGATCTCGATCGCCGACGCCTTCATTCGGGTCGGGCAGTTCAAGCACGTCCTGGTGATCGGCGTCGAGGTCCTGTCGCGCATCATCGACTGGACCGATCGCTCGACCTGCGTGCTGTTCGGCGACGCGGCGGGCGCCGTGTTGATGACGGCGGGCGACGAGCAGTCCTCGGGGCGCCTGCTTTCGACCCACCTCTTCGCCGACGGGAACCTGGCCGAGATCCTCTGGCAGCCGGTCGGTGGCAGTCGGGAGCCGGTCACGCCGGAGGCGGTGGCGCAGAGACGCCAGTTCGTGCAGATGAACGGGCGCGAGGTCTACAAGCACGCCGTCCGAAACATGGCGGCCTGTGCGCGGACCGCGCTCGAGGCCAACGGTTTTTCGGCCGCCGACGTGGCCTGGGTGGTCGCCCACCAGGCGAACCTCCGCATCCTCGAAGGGGTCTCGGAGCGGGTCGGCATTCCGATGTCGCGCTTCTTCACCAACGTGGATCGCTACGGCAACACCTCGTCGGCGTCGGTGCCGACGGCGCTCGACGAGGCCGTCGAGCAGGGGAAGCTGCGGCCGGGCGATCTGGTGCTCTTCGCGGCGCTGGGCGGAGGGCTGGCCTGGGCCTCGGCGGCGGTGAGGTGGTGAGCATGACGTCGCCCCCCGGCGTCGCTTTTCTTTTTCCCGGGCAGGGCTCGCAGAAGGTCGGAATGGGCCGCGCGCTTTACGATGCGGACGCCGAGGTGCGGGCTCTCTTCGCGGAGGCCGACGCCGCGCTCGGCTACCCGCTCTCCAAGATCTGCTTCGAGGGGCCCGAGACGGAGCTGACGCTCACCGCGAACGCGCAGCCCGCGATCTTGACGGTCAGCATCGCGGCGCTGCGTCTCGTGCGCGCGCGGACGGCGCTGCGTCCGATGGCCGTGGCGGGCCACTCGCTCGGCGAGTACAGCGCGCTGGTGGCGGCGGGCGCGCTGCGCTTCGCCGACGCGGTCCGGCTGGTCCACCTGCGCGGCAAGTTCATGCAGGAGGCGGTCCCGGCGGGCGTCGGCGCGATGGCCGCCATCCTGGGGCTCGTCGCCGACGAGGTGCTGGCCGCCTGCCGCGAATCGGCCGGGGCCGAGGTGGTGAGCCCCGCGAACCTGAACGGCGGCGGCCAGGTGGTGATCGCCGGGCACAAAGCAGCGGTCGAGCGGGCCTGCGCGGCCGCCAAGGCGCGCGGCGCCAAACGCGCCGTCCCGCTGGCGGTGAGCGCCCCCTTCCATTGCGCGCTCATGCAGCCGGCGGCCGAAAGGCTGGCGGCCGAGCTGGCGCGCGTCGACATCGCGGCTCCCGAGGTGCCGGTGGTGAGCAACGTGGAAGCGGCGCCCAACCAGGATCCGACGCGGGTGCGTGACCTTCTGGCGCGGCAGGTGACGGCCCCCGTTCGCTGGGAAGAGTCGGTCCAGCGCCTCGCGGCGATGGGCGTGACGCGCGCGATCGAGGTCGGCGCGGGGAACGTGCTCGCCGGGCTGGTTCGTCGCATCGCGCCGTCGCTCGCGGTCGAGTCGGCGGGCGATCCCGACGCTATTGTGGCGCTGGCCACCAACGCGGGGGAGGATCGGCCACATGCCTGAACAGACGCGCGAGCTGGCAGGGAAGGTCGCGGTGGTGACCGGTGGATCGCGCGGCATCGGGCGCGCCATCGGCGTCGCGCTCGGGCGCGCGGGCGCCAAGGTGATCCTCAATTACACCTCCAACGAGGCCGCTGCCGCCGAAGCCGTCGCCGCCGTTGCCGCCGCCGGCGGCGTGGCGGTGGCCAAGCGGTTCGACATCGCCGACGCCGCCGCGGTCGACGCGGCATTCAAGGAGATCGTCGCCGCCGAAGGTCGGCTGCACGTGTTGGTGAACAACGCGGGCGTCGCGATCAACGGGCTGGTGCTGGGTGGGAAGGAGGCCGACTGGAAGCGCTCGCTCGACGTGAATCTGAGCGGCACCTACTACTGCTGCCGGGCGGCCCTGCGCGCGTTGATGAAGGCGCGCGAGGCGGGCCGCATCATCAACATCACGTCGATCACCGGTGAAGGCGGCTCGGCCGGCCAAGCGCCCTACGTCGCCGCCAAGGCCGGGATCATCGGGCTGACCAAGACCTTGGCCAAGGAGTACGCCTCGCGCGGAATCACCTGCAACGCCGTGTCGCCCGGCTACATCGACACCGACATGACCGCCAGCGAGTTGCCGGCCGCGCGCCGCGAGGAGCTGATGAAGACGATCCCGCTCGGGCGGGTGGGGACGCCCGACGACGTGGCGGCCGCGGTGGCCTATCTGGCCGGCCCCGGCGCCGCCTACGTCACGGGGCAAGTCTTACGGGTCAATGGCGGACTTTTAATGTAAGGTACGCGCCTTTCCGAAACCGGATTGCGAAATCCGGATTGCGAAACCAGAAACACGTCATCGAGAGGACAAGAAACCAACATGGCAGACGACATCGCAGAGAGGGTCAAGAAGATCATCATCGAGCAGCTCGAGGTGGCGCCCGACAAGATTAAGCCCGAGGCCTCGTTTGCGGAGGATCTCAAGGCCGACTCGCTGGCGGTCGTCGAGCTGGTGCTGGCGCTCGAGGAGCAGTTCAAGCTCGAGATCCCGGACGAGGACACCGAGAAGATTAAGACCGTCGGGGACGCCATCAACTACATCAAGTCGCACGCCAAATAAGCGATCAGGAAGCGGCGAGCGGCAGCGCTGGCGCGCCGACGAGGCGCGCCCCGGACAGCAAAAAGGACGCGAAAAATGGCACGCAGGGTCGTCGTCACCGGAATCGGGCTCGTCACGCCGATCGCCGTCGGCACGGAAGAGACGTGGCAGGGGCTCCTGGCCGGAAGGTCCGGCATCGGCCCTATCACGCACTTCGATCACACCGCCTTCGCCACGCACTTTGCGGGCGAGGTGAAGGACTTCGATCCCTTGCGCTGGATGACGGCGCGTGAGGCGAAGACGCTCGACCCCTTCGTTCGTTACGCGGTGGCGGCCGGATCGCTGGCGGTCGCCGATTCCGGCCTGGAGATCTCGGGCGAGCTCGCCGAGCGGGTCGGCTGCTTCGTCGGCGCGGGCCTGGGCGGCGTGACCACCATCGAAGCAACCTGCAAGACACTCTGGGAGAAGGGGCCGCGGCACGGTTTTTCGCCGTTCTTCGTGCCGATGATCATCGTGAACCTCGCCTCCGGGAACCTCTCCATCAAGTTCGGCGCCAAGGGCCCCAACCTCTCACAAGTCTCGGCCTGTTCGACCGGGACGCACGCCATCGGCGACGCCGCGCGGGTCATCGAGCGGGGCGACGCCGACGCCATGATTTGCGGCGGCACCGAGGCGACCATCACCCCTCTCGGGGTCGGCGGCTTCAACGCGATGCGGGCGCTCTCCACGCACAACGAGGCACCCCAGGAGGCCTCGCGCCCGTTCGACAAGGATCGCGACGGGTTCGTGATCGCCGAGGGGGCCGGCATCGTGGTGATCGAAGAATTGGAGCACGCCAAGGCGCGCGGCGCGAGGATCTATGCCGAGGTGAGCGGCTACGCCGCCAACGCCGACGCGCACCACATCACCTCGCCGTCGCCCGGCGGCGAGGGCGCACAACGCTGCATGCGCCTCGCGCTCAAGGACGCCAAGCTCACGCCGGCGGACATCGGCTACATCAACGCGCACGGGACGTCGACCGAGATCAACGACGCCACCGAGACGCTGGCGATCAAGAAGGTGTTCGGCGACGATGCCCGCAAGGTCATGGTCAGCTCGACTAAGTCGATGACCGGACACATGCTCGGAGCGGCCGGCGGTGTCGAGACCGCCATCTGCGCCCTGACGTTGTCGCGCGGGGTGATCCCGCCGACCATCAACTACACGACGCCCGATCCGGCCTGCGACCTCGACTACGTGCCGAACACCGCGCGCGAGGCGCGGGTCCAGCACGTGCTCTCCAACAGCTTCGGCTTCGGCGGCACCAACGCCTGCCTCGTCCTCAGCCGCTTTAGCTGATCGCTAGCTGCCGAGCAGCTCGGTCTCGGCGCGCGCCCAGTCTTCCTCGGCGTGGCCGTGCTCGCCGCCGCGCTCGAGGTAAATCTCGTACGAGCGCTTGGCGATCTCGTCGTGAGTCGGCGTCGAGGCCGGCTTGCTCGCCGCGCTCGACGTCTTGGTCTTCCCCGCCCCCGCCTTGACGGCCTTGGGTGCTGAGGTCTTCTCCCCTTTGATTGTCTTCCGCCCGATGATCTTCATGAAGTCGATCATATAAAGCCGGCTTCGAAGCGGAGCAAAAAAATGCTCGCTTGACGCAATCGTTACTCGATCGGCGCCGGTCTCCATGTTTCCGAATTGTCATCGAGCATCTCGCTCTCCTCTTCCAGCTCGTCGGCGATGGCGACCACCAGCCCGGTCGCGAGATCGCGCGGCCGGGACAACGTCCCGGTCATGATCTCGGCCAGGGTGAACGACCAGCGGCGGTCGCGCTTCGCCCAATCGAGGATCTCGTGCGGCGCCTCGATGCGCCGCCGGGCCAGCTCATACAGCTGAGCGCGCGGCCGCCGGTCGGGGCGTCGCAGCTCGGCCCGCAGGTCGCGGATGAGACCAGGCAGCTTCTGCGGTTGCAACTTCTCCACGGGAACCTCCTCGAAACTTGCCAACGACAGCCGAGACTGCAAGGGGCTCACCCCCTGCTTTCACGGGCCTACATTCAGTTACAAGGGGACCAAACGAAGGAAGCGAACGTTAGCTGAAGCGATAGCTGAAGCGATCGATCAAAAAGTCAGGAACAAACTCAGGTGGCAAAAAAATAGCGGAGGGATCAGATGCTCGGACGTGCGGTTCGTGTGTGCCTTCAACCGGCGATTTTCTTCAGCGCGGTTTTCGCGGGGGCTGTTTTCGCCTCCCCGGCCGCGCGCGCACAGGATGATTCGCCCAATTCCATCTCAGCACTTCCCACCTCGACAGGTCCAGACGAATCGACGTCGGCCGCGGACCATGTGAGAAAGGCAACCGACCCGCCCACGTTCAATCCAAAAAGCGTGCAAGCGGTGACGGCCCGCAAGCGCGCAGCGGCCGTCAAACGCACGGTCGCCGAAGTGCCCTCGACCGACGCCACCCCGGTCGCTGTTCCACCTGGGAGCGCGCGCGTCATGACCTCGCAGCTGGCGTCGTCGCAGCCACCTGCGGCGGCCGCCAGATCGGCCATCCCCATCCCCTCCACGGCGACGCCGCCGTTTGCCGCGCAACCGAGCGCCCCCCAACCGAGCAGCGCCACTTCGACGGCCCGCCCCGTAACGGCCATGCCACCGGCGATGCCGACATCCCGGACACCGGAGGCCGCGCCCCTCGCGGAGCCGGCCGCGGCGACCCCTCCGGCCCCGGCTACGCCGCCAGCCGCGGCCTTGCTGGCCGTTCCGGCAACACCCCCGGCGCAAGCGACGCCGCCCTCACCGGCTGAGGCGCCCGAGCCGGCGTTCGCGCAACCGCCTCCGTCCGCCGAGGCGCCCGAAGCTCCCGTGAGCGGCCAGCGCCCCGGCGTGGTCGGGGTCGACTCGTTCGGACAGGCGAGCGCTCCCGCGCAGACGCCGCCGCAGTCGGTCGGCCAGCCTCCGCCCACGACCGTGCCCGAAAATCCGGCTTTTCCGGCCACGGTGGCGCCGCCCACGAACACTCCCCCGTCGGACCAGCCACAGGGACCACCCCCGAGTCCGATGCAGTCGCAGTCGCCGCAGTTTCAGTGAGCGGCGTTCATCCGGTCGCGCCGAGGGCCGCTTCCACCGCGTCGATCGATTTGGGGATCGCCTCGGTCAGGACTCGACGTCCGGTCTCCGTGACGAGCACGTCGTCCTCGATCCGGATCCCCCTGACGTCGGCAAATGCGGCAAGCTTCTTGCGATCGAGGCGGTCGCCCGCGGCCCGGGTCAGTTCGGGGTTGTTCAGGATCGACGGCACCTGGTAGAGCCCGGGCTCGATGGTGACGGCCATCCCGGCGACCAGATCGCGGTCGAGGCGGAGGGAACGCAGCCCGAATTCCTTCGACCGCTCTCTTCCCGGCGCATAGCCGGCACGATCGCCGAGGTCTTCCATGTCGTGGACGTCGAGGCCCAGGAGGTGGCCGACCCCATGCGGAAACAGCAGCGCGACCACACCGTCTGCCGCCAGGGCGATCGGGTCGCCTCGCAGGATGCCGAGATCGACGAGGCCCGCCGCCAGTGTCTGGCAGGCGATGATGTGGACGTTGCGATAGCGCGTGCCGGGGCCGACCGCCGCGATGGCGCGCCGCTGGGCCTCCAGCACCAGTTGGTAAAAATCGCGCTGGGTGGGGGAGAAGCGGCCGGAGACGGGCCAGGTGCGCGTCACGTCACCGGCCCAGCCGCTCTCCGTTTCGGCGCCGACGTCGGCCAGTAACAGATCGCCGGCGGCGAGCTGGTGGTCGTACCGCTCGCTGTGCAGGGTCTCGCCGTGCGGCGTGACGATCGACGGGTAGGCGCAGCCCATGCCGCGCGCGACCAGCGCGGCCTCCATCGCCGCCCGGACGGCGGCGGCGGTTTCCCCCGCGCGGGTGGCCGACATGCCCGCGCGGTGGGCCGCCTCGGTCGCCGCGGCGGCGCGGCCGAGCTCGGCCACCGCGGCCTCGTCGTGCAGGAGGCGCAGCGAGATCATCGCTTCGGCCAGCGGCGCGTCGAGCACGTCGATCACGCCGGGGCGGATCTCGCGGTTGAGCAGGCGGCTCTGTTCGAGGCAGGTCTCGACGTCGGGGGCGGCCAGCGTCGCGACGGCGCGTCCGCGCACGCTGGCGGCGAGGCGCGCGAACGGGCGCACCGGACAGCCGGTGACCTCCGCGATCTCCTCGAAGCTGGGCGACGGCCCCTCCCAGAGCGCCTGATCGGGCGCGGCCTCGGGGAGATAGAGCGTGAAGGCAGCGCCGTCGTAGACCGCGATCGCCCCGCGCAGCGGTCGACCGAACAGGTAGAGGAAGTGGCTGCTGGCGCGGTACGGATAGAGATTGGCGGCGTAATTGCGCGGCCGCGGAAGCCCGGCCGCGATCAGCGCCGGACGGTTGCCGAGCAGCTTGCCGAGGCGCTCGCGCCGTTGCTCGCACGCCCGCCGCTGCAGATCGAGCCGATCGAGATCGCGCGGCCGCATCGCAAGAGTATATGCGCTGTCGGCACCGCCGTTGTCGCCACCCGTTCACCCCCACGATGACCGACCCGCCCGCGTCGACCGCGATCGTGGTCCCCCTCTTCAGGAGATCGAGCTCTCTGAGCGTGCGCAGGATCCGCGGGATGTCGAGCGACAAACTCGGCTCGCTCGGATGAGCGCTAGCGGCGTCTGCTCGGTCCGGGCGCGGGTGGTCGTGCGGTGGCGCCGTCCTCGGGCCAGGCGTGCCGTGGATAGCGGCGTCCGAGCTCCCTCCGGAGGGCGGGGTAGTGCTGGGTCCAGAAGCCGGCCAGATCGCGCGTCACCTGCACCGCGCGCCCGTTCGGGGCCAGCAGATGCACGGTGAGCGGCACGCGCCCTCCGCCGATCGCAGGCGCCGCGCGCGTGCCGAAAAAATCCTGCAGGCGTGATTCGATCCAGGGGGGGCTGGCCGCGTCGTAGTGGATCGGCACCGCGCGTCCGCCCGGGAGCGTGATGTGCAGCGGCGCGAGAGCGTCGAGCGCCCGTCGCGCTTCGTGGGGGAGCGCGGCCAGCACCGCTGCTCCGAGATCGGCGCCGGGGGTCGCCAGCTCGGCAAAGCTGTTTCGCCCGACGCAGGCCAGCCGCACGAGGTCGCTCACGGCATCGGCGCCGAGCGTCGGAAGCGGCGCCTCGGGCGCGACCCCGCGCGCGAAGATGATTCGCTGCAGGAGCGCCGGGATCGCCTCGCCGCCGGGGAGCCGGTCGATCCCGCGCGCCAGCGCCGCCTCCGCCAGCAGCCGCGCCGTCTCCTCGTCGGGCGGCGCCGGCTCGGTGCGCGCGTCGAGCGCCAGCGCGCCGAACTCGAGGCCGGTCGTGCGCTCGATCCGCTCGGTGCGGGCGTCGAAGGCGCGGCGATCGATCTCCACGATTCGATCGGCGAAGAGGTCGAGCAGCCAGTCGGGCTCGATGCGCGAGGTGAGACGGACGATCGGGGCGCGCCCCGAGCTGCCGCCGCGCCCCGCCTGACGACCCTCGACGACGTCGACCGCCACCAGCCAGTCGCCGGTCTGCTCGAGCCCGAGCTCGGCGCTGCCGCCCGCCGCGAGCAGCGCCGTCTTCGAGCCCGGCTCACGCCGCCGGGCCACGCGATCGGGGAACGCGGCCAGAATGGCGAGGGCCAGGCCGCGCGCGCTCTCTTCGGTGTCGGGTGTTCCGCGCGGGGAGCGCGTTTCGGTCGCCGAGGCGAGCTGGCGGCGCACCCGGCCGACCTCTTCGACGGCGCGCGGATCGAGCTCCAGCCGGCGCAGCGCCTCGGGGCGAAAGCGCGCGGCCTCCGCCTGGCGGTAGAGATCGACCAGGTCGGCGACGTCGGCGCCGCGATCGGGCCGCCCGCCTGGCCCACCGCCGAACGACGGGCGCGCGGTGGCGCGGACGTCACGCTCGCCGATGAGCGCGGCGGCCAGCGTGGCGCCGTCGCCCGCGCCGCGCGCCTCGCCCTCGACCACCAGCCGCGCGAGCCGCGGGTGGACCGGAAACCGGAGCATCCGCCGCCCGACTTCGGTCAGATCGCCAGCGGCGCCGAGCGCGCCGAGGCGTCCGAGCAGCTCGCGCGCGGCGCCCCAGGAGGCGGCCGGCGGCGCCTCCAGCCAGGCGAGCGCGTCGGCGTCGCGCACGCCGAGCGCGGCCAGCGTCATCGCCGTGTCGGTCAGATCGACGCGGGCGATCTCGGGCGGGTCGAAGGCGGGGCGCTGCTCGAAGTCGTGCTGGGTGTAGAGCCGCAGCGCGCGGCCGGGCCGCGTGCGTCCCGCGCGGCCGGCGCGCTGCTCGGCGGAGGCGCGGCTCACCTTGGCGAGCGCCAGCGTCGGCAGCCCGCTCCAGGGCGAATGGGCCGCCACGCGGGCGAGGCCGCCATCGACGACCGCCACCACGCCTTCGATCGTCACCGACGACTCGGCGACGTTGGTCGCCAGCACCACCTTGCGCCGCCCGGCCGGACGCACGGCGCGCGTCTGCTCGTCGAGCGGCATGTCGCCGTGCAAGGGCAGAATCGCCAACCCGGCCGCCTGCGGCAGCTCGGCGAGCGCCGCCTGGGCGCGTCGGATCTCGGCCGCGCCCGGAAGGAAGACCAGCAGATCCCCGTCGGGCTCCTCGCGCAGGAGCTGCCGGACCGCCGCCGCGATCCGCCGCTCGAGCGGACGCTCCTCGGCCGCCTGCGCGACCGGGAGATGCTCGATGGCGACCTCGAACCGTCGCCCCTCGCTGCGCACCGTCGTCGCGCGCCGCCGCTCGCCGGCCAGAAACGCCCGCACCGGCTCGGCCTCCAGCGTGGCCGACATGGCCACCACCGCCAGGTCGGCCCGCGGGCCCTCGCGCAGCCGGCGCAGCCAGGCGAGCGCCAGATCGGTCGCCACGTGGCGCTCGTGCAGCTCGTCGAGCACGACGGCGGCGACCCCGCGGAGCTGCGGATCGGCGAGCAGCCGTCGCACGAAGAGGCCCTCGGTCATGAAGCGCAGCCGCGTCCGTGGGCCGCCAGCCTCGTCGAAGCGGACGCTGTAACCGACGGTCTCTCCGACCTTCTCGCCCCGCTCGGCCGCTACCCGCGCGGCGGCGAGGCGGGCGGGGAGGCGCCGCGGCTCGAGCACCCAGATCTCCCCCGCCGCGGGCAGGCGTGCCTCCAGCAGCGCGCGCGGCACCCGGGTCGTCTTTCCGGCCCCGGGCGGCGCCTCGACCACGACCGCCCCGTCGGCTTCGACGGCGGCCACGATTTCCGGAATGGCCGCGTCGATGGGGAGCGGCGTCAAGCCGGGGCCTCCGTCCGTCGATGAAGATGCCACGTGGAGAGGACAACCCTCGCACAACATGAGCCGAGGTGGGTAAAGGGGTGACGTTCGCGGTAGAACGGGGGGCGCGATGATTCGCTGTCCAACGTGCGGGCGCCGCCTGCGCGACGCCGCGCCCGCCTGCGCCACGCACGGGACGCCGCCGCCCGTGCTCGAGCAGCCGGACGACACGACGCCGTTCGTGGTCCCGACGCCCAATCTGCCGATCTTTCGCGTGCGGCGCACCTTGGGGCAGGGGGGCTTCGGCGCGGTCTTCCTGGCGGAGCGCATCTCGGACGGACAGCCGGTGGCCATCAAGGTCGCGCGCTCCGACAACCTGGCCGCGGGCGAGAGCCTGATGCGCGAGGCGTACGCGCTCTCCGCTGTTGGCGTGCCGCACGTGCCGGCGGTGTTCGAGCGCGGTGTCCTCGACGACGGATCGGCTTACGTGGTGTTGGAGTTCGTCGAGGCGCCGCTGCTGGCCGAGCGGCTGACCGCGCCCGAAGGGCCGATGTCGCTCGAGGAGTTCGCGCGCGCCGCACTGGCGATCCTGACCGCGGTCGAGACGGCGCACGGACGCGGCTTGGTGCACTGCGATCTCAAGCCGGAGAACATCTTCGTCGACGAAAAGGGGGTCAAGCTGTTCGACTTCGGCCTCGTGCGCAGCGTCGGCGCAGGGGGCGACCGCGTCGAGGCGACCAAGGAAGAGGCGCCGGCCGGGACGCCCGAGTACATGTCGCCCGAGCAGTGTGAGGGGCGGACGGAGATCGATGCCCGCAGCGACATCTATGCGCTGGGGGCCATCTTCTACGAGATGCTGGCCGGCGCGCCGCCGTTCTGGGGGAACTCGGCGGAGGTGCAGCAGAGCCACCGCAGCCGCCGCCCGCCTGCGCTGTCGCGCCGGGCGGAGATCTCGGTGCCGCTCGAGGACGCGATCATGCGCTGCCTGGCCAAGGATCCCGACCGGCGTCCGGCGAGCATCGCCGATCTGCGCCGCGCGCTGCAGGCCGGGCTCGCCGCGGAGCGCGCCCGACGGGAGGTGGTCCAGCCGGCCGCGCCGCCCAAGGAGGCCGCCCTGGCGGACGCCAAGGCCGCCGCCAAGCCGGCCGCGCCGGTGCGCGAGCGGCGCGCCGTGGCGCTGCTGTTCTTCGAGAGCAAGAGCAACGTAGCCGCCGTGCGCGAGGCGATGACCAGCGTGGGGGCTCAGCTGGCGCACACGGCGGGCGCCCAGTACGTGCTCGCCTTCGGTCACGAGGTCGGTGACAACCCGACCCGGGCGGCGGCGAACGCCGGCGAGATGATCGTTGCGCGCGGGCTGACCCAGCGGGCGCTGGTCGATCTGGCGTCGGTCTCCATCCAGGCCCACCCCGACGGGACGCGGCGCTACCAGAGCCCGCTCTTCAGCAAAAAGGAACAGTACCCGGGCGAGTCGGATCCCGAGGGGATCCTGCTCTCGCCCGCCGCGCTGGAGGTGCTGCCCGATCTGCTGGTGGAGCCGGTGCCGGGACGCCCGGGGGCGGCGCGCCTGCAGAAGGCGACGGTGGCCGCCGAACGGACCACCACCCGGATGGGCGTGGCGCCGCTGGTCGGCCGCGACGATCTGCTGCGCACGTTGCTCGACTCGGCGCGGGGGGCGGCGGGCGGATCGTCGCCGACCATCGTCACGCTGCTGGGGGCGCCCGGGTACGGCAAGACCCACCTGGCGCAGATGCTGGTGCAGCACCTGGAGATCGTTCCGACCTTCGAGCTGCTGTTCGTGCGCGCCAAAGAGGTCCTGGGCGGCGTCGAAGAACAGACCGCGCGCGAGCTCTTGCGCTCGACGCTGTCGCTCCCCGACGCCGCGCCGGCAGATCTCGGGCGCGCGCAGCTCGCCGAACGGCTGGGCGCCGACGTGGCCAAGGATGTCTGGGCCGGCGTGGCGATCACCATGGGGTGGGCGCCGCCCGAGCACCCGGAGGTCCGCGCGCTGACCGCGGCGCCGGGCGCCATCCGGGCGGCGGCCGCGCGCGCGGCGGGCGAAGCGCTGCGCGGGCGAGCGCGCAAGCGGGCCCAGGCGGTGGTGATCGAGGACGCCCACTTCGTCGACGAGACCGCGCTCGACGCGCTCGAGTACGCGGCGCTCGCCGAGGCCGCTTGCCCGATCTGGATCTGCGTCATCGGGCGTCCCAGCTTCGGGCGTGGACGCACCGACTGGGCCGGCCGCGCCGCCGCCCGCCGCGAAATCACGCTCGCGCCGCTGGAGCCGCCCGCCGCCGCCGAGCTGGCCCGGCGCCTGCTGCTCCCTGCGGAGAATGTGCCGGCCACGGCGCTCGCGGTCTTGGCCGCCCGCACCGAGGGGATTCCGCTCCTGCTCGTCGAGCTCGTGCGTGGCCTCAAGCGCGACGGGCTGGTGCGGAGATCGGGCAAGGGGCAGAGCTGGACGCTGGCCACCGACGAGCTCGATCGGCTGCCCGATCTACCGCTCGTGCAGTGGCTGGCCAGCCGGGAGACGGAGTCGCTGCCGCCCGATCTGTTGGCGCATGCCAAGCTGGCCTCGGTGCTGGGGGCCGAGTTCAGCAGCGACGAGATCGAGGGGGTCTTGCAGGAGCTGGAGCGCGGCGGCGTCGCGGCGGAGACGCAGCTCGACGCCGGGATCGGCGTTCGTCGCCTGGTCGAAAGCGGCATCCTCTCCCGCCACCGCGGCGGCCGCGTGGGGTTCCGCCACGCGCTCCTGCGCGACACCGTCTACCAATCGGTCTCCGGGCCGCAGCGCGAGGCGATCCACCGCGCCGCCTACGACTACTATCGTCACCAGGATCGTTTGGCCGAAGGAGCCCGCCTGCCGCCGATGGCGTTTCACGCCGCGCGCAGCGGCCTCAAGGTCGAGGCGGGGCGTCTCTACCTGGACCTGGCGGGCCGGGCGCGCGCCCGCCACGGCTATCTGGACGCCGAGCTGCTTTTCAAGAACGCGATCGACAACCTCCCCGCCGAGGATCAGATGTCGCGGATCGCGGCGACGCAGGGGCGGGCGCAGATGCGCTACCGGCTGGGACGTCACGAGGACGCGATCGGAGACTACAGCGCGGCGCTGGAGCTGGCGCGCCAGGCCGGCTCGAAGTCGGCGCAGATCGCGCTCCTCCTCGACGAGGGGATCGTGCTCGATCTGGTTCGCGAGTGGCCGCGCGCGGAGACGGCCACCGAGGAGGCGGCGGCGCTCATCGCCTCGGACGAAACGCTGGCCACGCCGGTGGTGCAAGCGCGGCTGCTGATGTCGCGGGCGCGCAGCTTCACCCGCACCGACAAGCTGGCCGAGGCCCACGCGACGTTTGCCCGCGCGATCGCCATCGCCGAGCCGCTGGGCGAAGAGGCCTACGACGCCTACACGACCAGCATGTCGCTGGGAGGGTTCGTGACCGCGACGCTGGGAAAGTACGACGTGGCGGAGGCCTGGACCAACCGCGTCCTCCAGGTCTACGAGGACCACGGCGACATCTTCGGCATCTGCATCACGCTCATCAACCGCGGCTCGCTCTGGTTCCTCACCGACAAGTTCGATCGGCTGCTGGCCGAGCTCGAGCGCGCCGTCGGTCTCACCCGCGAGTACGGGATGACCCTGCTCGAGAGTCTCTGCGTGCGGGATCTCGGCGAGATCTATCTCTCGCTCGGCAAACCGGTGGAAGGGGAGCGCTATATCCGGCGCGCGCACGCCATGTACGCCCAGTCGCTGGGCGAGAACGCGGCCCGCGCCGTGAGCTGCGAGCTGCAGCTGGCGCGGCTCAAGTGGTGGAGCGGAGATGTCGCCGCCGCCGAGGAGATCTTCAGGAAGGTGACCGCGCAGCAGGCGGTCGCCCAGGCCGCCGGGCCGAGCGACGCGGTCCTGACGGGGAGCGAGCGGCTGATGCTCGACCAGGTGGGCGTCGCGCTCGGACCCGGGACGGCGGCCGAGTTCGATGCGCTCATCGCGCGCGGACAGGAGCTGGCGTTGCAGCCGCAGGACATCGTCGAGCTGGTCGAGTGGAAGGGGTTGGCGGCCTTGCGGGCCGGCCGTCGCGACGAGGCGATTCCTCTCTTCGAGCAAGCGTTGGCGATGGCCGAGGAGAAGGCGCGCCTGGTGACCGATCGCGTGCGCGCCCAGTTGACGTCGGCCAGCGGTGGGGCGCCCGCTCCGGCCAGCATGCAGGGGTGACGGCTTCACCTCCAGGTTGGCGCGAGGGCGGAGGCGCGAAGATCGGGGATCGCCGGCCTCGCGGCCGAGACCCGTGAATTGGCGGGGTCGATCGGCTAACCTGCCCCGATGGGGCTCTCGAATGAGCAGATTCAGCGCGCGCTGCTGTCGCTGATCGCCTTCGTCATCTCGGTGTCGGTGCACGAGTTCGGGCACGCCTTCGTCGCCGACCGGCTGGGCGATCGGCTGCCGCGCATGCAGGGGCGGGTCACGCTCTCGCCGCTGGCGCACATCGACCTTCTGGGGACGATCATCCTGCCGCTCGTCGCCGCGCTGATGCCGGGCAGCTTTCCGCTCATCGCCTGGGGCAAGCCGGTGCAGACCAATCCGCGCAACTACACGCGGCTGTCGGCGAAGCTCGGGCATATGGTGGTGTCGCTGGCCGGGCCGGCGATGAACCTCCTCCTCGCGATCTTGGTCTCGATCGTCTTTCTGATCCTGGGGAAGAGCGGCCACCTCTCGGCGAAGGCAGCGACGATCCTGGTCCAGTACTTTTTGGCGCTCAACATCGCCTTGATGTTCTTCAACCTCATCCCGGTGCCGCCGCTCGACGGGGCGGCGGTGCTGGCTGGATTTCTTCCCGCATCGCTCGACTTCATCCCCCGCGCGCTCCAGCGCTACGGTATGGTCCTGTTCTTCGTTTTGTTCTTGTCGGGAATTCTGCGAGTCGTCATGCGGCCGGCCTATCATCTCGTCGACGTCTGGGCCGAAGCGTTGCTGCGCGCCGTGGCGACATGAGCGCCGAGCCGGGCAGCGCCTATCGCGTCGCACTGCCCGAGTTCGAAGGGCCGCTCGACCTGCTCTTGCACCTCTGCAAGACGCACGAGATCGACATCGTCCACATCCCGATCGCCTTCATCACCGAGAAGTACCTGGAGTATCTGGATCTGATGCAGTCGATGCCGTTCGACGTGGCGGCCGACTACCTGGTGATGGCGGCGACGCTCGCCTACCTCAAGTCGCGTGAGCTGGTCCCCACGCCGGAGCCGCTCGACGTGAGCGGAGACGACGAAGGGGAGGTGCTCGACCCGCGTGAGGAGCTCATTCGCCGCCTGCTCGAGTACCAGAAGTACAAGGACGCCGCCGAGAAGCTGGGCGGCCGCCCGATCGAGGGGCGCACCGTGTTCGGCCGCGGGATGGCGCTCGCCAACGACGCACCCGACGCGCCTCTCACCGAGCAGTCGGTCTGGAAGCTGATCGAGGCGTTCGGGCGGATCCTGGAGAAGGCGGGCGGGAGCAAGGCGATTCACGAGGTGTCGGTCGACCGGGTCTCGATCAGCGATCGCATGGGGCAGCTCATCGACGCCATCGAGACCGGCAGCGGATCGTTCCGGTTCGAGTCCTGCTTCGATCTGTCGCTGCCCGAGGTCGAGCTGCGCAACCAGGTGGTGGTCACCTTGCTGGCGATCCTGGAGATGGCGCGGCTCAAGGTGGTGCGGGTGCTGCAGTCGCCCGAAGGGGAGACGCTGTTCATCACCCAGGCGGCCGGCGTGTCGATCGAGGCGGCCCGCCGGGCGGCCAGGAGCGCCAGCGAGGCGCAACAACAAGAGACCGAACGAGAGAACGAGCCGAAGAATGAGCAAACGTAAGAAGACCAACGAACCCGCCGCCGAAGATGCGGTGACGACAGGCGTGGTGACGACCGCCGTCGAGGGGGATCTGACCAGCCCCGATCTCTCGGGACCAGAGGCGGCGTTTGACGGGCCCGATCCCGACACCCAGGTCGGACCGGCGCCCACGACCGACAGCTGGGACGGGCCGACCAACGTGGGGACCGAGGACGAGCTGGCCGAGCTGGCCGCCGCTTCGGTGAGCCCGGTCGGCGACGTCGCTCCGTTGCCCGAGGGGACCGACGAGGCGGCGCCGGAGCCGCCGCCGGAGGTGGCGCCCGGACGTCTGGCGAGCATCATCGAGAGCCTGCTGTTCGCCAGCGATCGCCCGTTGACACTGTCCGAGCTCAAGCGGCTGGTCGGCGAGCGCGACGGCGGCAAGCTGACCGCCGCGCTCGAGGAGCTGCGCGCGCGGCGCGAGGAGACCGGCGTCCAGGTGATTCAGGCGGCGGGCGGCTGGCATCTGCGCACCAACCCCGAGAACGTCGCCTGGGTGTCGCGGGTGTTGGCCGGCAAGCCGCCGCGCCTTTCGCGCGCGATGCTGGAGACGCTGGCCATCGTCGCCTACCGGCAGCCGATCACGCGGCCGGAGATCGACGAGATCCGCGGCGTCGACTGCGGTCCGGTGTTGAAGACCCTGCTCGAGCGGGGACTGGTGCGGATGATCGGCAAGAAGGAGGAGGTCGGCCGCCCGATCCTCTACGGCACCACGCCGGAGTTCCTGCGCACCTTCAGCCTGCGCGATCTGAACGAGCTGCCGACGCTGCGCGAGTTCCACGAGCTCGGCGAAGCGGAGATGGCCAAGGTCGACGCCGCCGCGCCCGTCGTCGCCGCGCCGGCGGCCGATGCGCCGCCCAAGCCGCCCGCGATTCGCGAGCTCGACCCCGAGGAAGAGGACGAGCTCCTGACCGAGCTCGATCGCGCCAGCGCCGCCGCCAGCCAGGCGGCCGCGCCACCGGCGGCGGCGACCATCGATGCGCCGGCGACGACCGTCGGCACCGACGACGAAACGGTTGGATAGCGGCCCGTGCGGCTACAGAAGTTCTTGGCCCAGGCGGGCGTCTCCTCGCGCCGGCGCGCCGAGGCGCTGATCGCCAGCGGCGCCGTGCGGGTCAACGGCGAGGTGGTGAGCGCGCTCGGCTCCAACGTCTCCGGCAAGGATCGGGTCGAGGTCGACGGGCGGCGGGTCACCGCCGAGACGCCGACCTACCGCCTGGTGCTCAAGCCCCGCGCCTGCCTGGCCACGCTGGCGCCCACCGGCGCCCGCCCGACACTGGCGCGCTACCTGCGCGACGCCGAGCCTGGCTGGAAGGTGGCGGCCCCGCTCGACTTCCCCGCCGAGGGGGTGGTGCTGGTGACCAACGATGGCGCGCTCATCGAGGCGCTCGGCAAGTCGCGGGTGCCGATGACCTACCACCTCAAGCTGCAGGGCATCGTCGATGACAACGAGGTCGAGCGGCTGGCGCGCGGCTGGCGCTGGGAGGGGCGGCCGGTCAAGCCGGTGTCGGTCGGGCGGCTGGCCGTCACCGAGAAGAACAGCTGGATCGAGATGGTCGTCGGCGAGACTCGGCCGCGCGCGCTCAAGGCGGGCGGCGATCTCATCCGCCATTCGTTGCTGAAGATCTCGCGCGTGCGGCTGGGGGGCCTGTCGTTCGAGGGGCTGCGGATGGGCGGATGGCGCGATCTGACCAAGGCCGAGGCCACCGACCTGCGAAAGCGCGCCGGGCTGGAAGGTACGCCGGTAGCCGCAAACAAGTGAGGGACCCTGGCAGGGTCCCTCACCCCCCGCGATGAGCTCGGGACGAGCGAAGCTCGCCCCTCCCTCACGCGAGAAGTGATAGAAAGCCGCTCGTGGCAAGCACGAAGCTGGCGAAGATTTCTCGGGCGCTGATCTCGGTTTCGGACAAGGCCGGCGTGGTCGACTTCGCGCGCCGGTTGTCGGCCGCTGGTCTCGAGATTTTGTCGACGGGCGGAACGGCGCGCGCGCTCGGCGAGGCGGGGGTTCCGGTGCGCGAGGTGAGCGACTTCACCGGCGCGCCCGAGATCCTCGACGGGCGGGTGAAGACGCTCCACCCGCGCGTGCACGGCGGGATCCTTGGTCGCCCGACGCCCAAGCACCGGGCCGAGATGCAGAAGGCCGGCCTCGACCCCATCGATCTGGTGGTGGTGAACCTCTACCCGTTCCGCGAGACGGTCGCGCGCGGCGCGCCCTTCGAGGAGATCATCGAGAACATCGACATCGGCGGTCCGGCGATGATTCGCTCGGCGGCCAAGAACCACGAGCGGGTGGCGGTGATCGTCGATCCGGCCGACTACGGGCCGGTGCTGGCGGAGATCGACGCCGAGGGCGAGATCTCGGCCGCCACGCGGTTCCGGTTGGCGCGCAAGGCGTTTGCCCACACGGCCGCCTACGACGGCGCGATCGCCTCGCACCTCGGGCGGATGTCGACGCCCGAGGCGCCGCTGGCCGATTTCCCGGAGGCGCTGGTGATCGCCGGGACGCTGGCGCGCCCTCTGCGCTACGGCGAGAACCCCCACCAGAAGGCGGCGTTCTACGCGGTCGAGACGCCCGGGCCGTCGCTGGCGGGCGCCCGCGTGCTGCAAGGGAAAGAGCTCTCCTACAACAACCTGCTCGATCTCGACGCGGCGATGCGGCTCTGCGCGGAGTTCGCCGAGCCGGCCGCGGCGATCATCAAGCACAACACGCCGTGCGGCGCGGCCGTCTCCGCGGCGGGCGTCGCCGAGGCCTACCGCCGGGCTCGCGCCACCGACCCGGTCTCGGCCTTCGGCGGGATCGTGGCGGTCAACCGGCCGGTCGACGGCGAGCTCGGGCGCGAGCTGTCGGAGACCTTCCTCGAGTGCGTGATCGCGCCGGCCTTCACCGAGGAGGCGCTGGCGCTCTTGGCGGCCAAGAAGAACCTGCGCCTGCTGGCCGCCGAGATCGGCCGCGACGCCCCCGGCGCCTTCGAGCTGCGCAGCGTGGCCGGCGGCTTCCTGGTCCAGACCCGCGACCGCGATACGGCCGCCGCCGCCGACGGCAAGGTCGCCTCCCAGCGGGCGCCGACGCCCGCCGAGCTGCGCGATCTCGACTTCGCCTGGCGGGTCTGCAAACACGTCAAGTCCAACGCCATCGTGTTCGCCGCCGACGGCCGCACGCTGGGGATCGGCGCCGGCCAGATGTCGCGCGTCGACTCGGTGCGCATCGCCGTCTCCAAGGCGCGCGCGCCGCTCGCCGGCTCGGCCGTCGCCTCCGACGCCTATTTCCCCTTTCGGGACGGCGTCGACGAGGCGGCCAAGGCGGGCGCGCTCTCCGTCATCCAGCCGGGCGGCTCGATGCGCGACGCTGAGTCAATAGCGGCCGCCGACGAGCACGGCATGGCCATGGTGATGATCGGCGAGCGACACTTCAGGCACTAGCATGCGCGTCTTCCTGATCGGGTCGGGCGGGCGTGAGCACGCGCTGGCCTGGAAAATCGCGGGAAGCCCGCTTTGCGAGCGGCTGGTGGTGGCGCCCGGCAATCCCGGGATCGCCGCGGAGCCGAAGGTCACCTGCATCCCGATCGCCGCCGACGCGATCGGCGAGCTGACCGCCGCCGCGGTCGCCGAGCGGGCCGATCTGGTCGTCTGCGGACCCGAGGTCGCGCTCTGCGCCGGGCTCGGCGACGCCATGCGGGCGGCCGGCTTGTCGTTCTTCGGGCCCTCGAAGGGCGCGGCCGAGATCGAGGGATCGAAGGCGTTCGCCAAGCGGTTGATGGCCGACGCCGGCGTACCGACCGCCGCCTTCGGGGTGTTCGAGGATCTCGCCGCCGCCGAGGCATTCATCGACGCGCAGCGGGGGAACGTGGTGGTCAAGGCCGACGGGCTCGCCGCCGGCAAGGGCGTCGTCGTCGCCGCCGACAGGGGCGAGGCCAAGGCCGCCGCCCGCCGCATGTTGAGCGAGGGCGCGTTCGGCGCCGCCGGCGCGCGCGTGGTGATCGAAGAGCGGCTCACCGGGCGTGAGGTCTCGATGATGGCCCTCTGCGACGGGAAACAACTGGCGCTCCTGCCGTCGTCAGAGGACCACAAGACGGTGCACGACTGCGATGAGGGGCCGAACACCGGCGGCATGGGGACCTATTCACCGTCGCCGCTCGTCGACGCCGCGTCGGCCGAGCGGATCTTGCAGACGTTGTTCCTCCCGGTCGTGCGCGCGTTGGCGGCGGCCGGGCGCCCGTTCCGGGGCGTGCTCTACGGCGGCCTCATGCTGACGCCCGATCGCGGGCCGACGGTGATCGAGTGGAACTGCCGCTTCGGCGATCCGGAGACGCAGTCGGTGCTGATGCGCCTCGACGAGGATCTGCTGCCGTGGCTGGCGGGAGCCGCCGCTGGATCGCTGCCGGCGGGCGCGCCACGCGCGCGTCCCGGCGTGGCGGCCTGCGTGGTGCTGGCGGCCGCGCGCTATCCGGAGTCGCCGCGCCTCGGTGACGCGATTTCCGGCCTGCCGGCGGCTGCCGACGATCTGCGCGCGTTTCAGGCGGGAACACGCCTCGAGGGAGGCAAGCTGGTGACGGCGGGCGGCCGCGTCCTCGGCGTGACGGCCACCGGCGCCGATCTGGCGGCGGCGCGCGTCCGAGCTTACGGCGCGATCGAGAAGATTCGGTTCGAGGGAATGCACTTTCGCCGAGACATCGGCCTACGAGGGACAAAGAGCGCATGAGCAACAGCGACAAGATCGACGTGGCGGTGATGATGGGATCGAAGTCGGATCTCGAGACGATGAAACCGGCGGCCAAGATCTGCCAGAAGTTGGGGTTGGCGGTCGAGGTGCGGGTGCTCTCTGCACATCGGACGCCCGAGGAGACCGCGGCCTTCGTCAAGGACGCCGTCCGTCGGGGCGTCAAGGCGTTCATCTGCGGCGCGGGTGGGGCGGCGCACCTGGCGGGCGCGGTCGCGGCGCACACCACGCGCCCGGTGATCGGGGTGCCGATCGCCAACGGCGCGCTCAGCGGGTTCGACTCGCTGCTCTCGACGGTGCAGATGCCGCCCGGCATGCCGGTGGCGACGGTCGCCGTCAACGGCGCCGAGAACGCTGGGCTGCTCGCCGCCCAGATCGCCGCGCTGGCCGACCCGGGGCTGGCGTCGAAGGTCGAGGATGAGCGTGCCTCGCGCCGCAAGAAGGTCCTCGAGAGCGACGCTGAGGTTCAGCGCGAGACCAAGGCCTGACCCAGAACGACGACATCGCGGCCGCGGTCGCCGCGCTCCGGCGTGGCGAGGTGGTCGCCTATCCGACGGAGACCTTCTACGGCCTCGGCGTCGACGCCTTCGACGAGGCGGCGCTGGAGCGTCTCCGCGCGGTCAAAGGGCGGCGCGAAAAGGCGGTCTCGGTCCTCATCGACGGAGAGGCGATGCTGGCGCGTCTCTGCGCCGAAGTGCCTCCGGTGGCCGCCGAGCTGATGCGGCGGCATTGGCCGGGCGCGCTGACGATTGCGGTGCCGGCGCGCGCCGGGTTGCCGCCGGCGCTGGTCTCCGAGGGGTTTGTGGCGGTCCGTCAATCGCCGCATCCGATCGCGCGCGCTCTGGTCACCCGCTTCGGTGGTCCGGTCACCACCACCAGCGCCAACCGCTCGGGCGAGCCGCCCGTCACCACGGCGAAGGCTGTCGCCGCGACACTGGGCGATGCCTGTCACCTGCTCGACGGCGGTGCGACCACCGGTGGCGCGCCGAGCACGCTGGTGCGCGTGCGCGGCGACCGCGTCGAGATTCTGCGCGGCGGAGCGATCGAGGTCGCGTAGGCCGGCGCCCATCGGGCTCGGCTTCGGATGTGAGGTGCCCATGCTCGTCGTGGGGGGGATCTTGGGAGGCGTCGTCACGTTCGGCTATTGGGGCGTCCTGTCACAGAAGGTTGTCGTCACCGAGGCAACCCACCGTCGCCGTCACAAATGACCGAACGGTCGGCGGCGCTTGGTACGCGCTGTCGCGGAAAACCGTGAGATAATCGGCCCGCTGCCGTGGCTGACATCGTTCCATTCCTGGGGATTCGCTACGACCCGGAGCGCGTGGGCGACGTGTCGCGCGTGCTGGCGCCCCCCTACGACGTGATCGGCGAGGCGGAGCGCTCCGAGCTCGAAGCCCGCCACCCGGAGAACGTGGTGCGGATCGAGCTGCCGCGCGGCGAGGACGACGGGCGTTACGCCGAGGCGGCGCGGCTGCTCGGGGCCTGGACGGCGGAGGGGGTCTTGCGCCCCGACGCCAAGCCGGCGTTTTACGTCTACGAGCAGCAGTTCACGCTGCCGCAGGCGCCGGGGCGGATCTACACGCGGCGTGGTTTCTTCGCCGCGGTTCGCCTGGAGCCCTTCGAGCGGCGCGTGGTGCTGCCGCACGAGAAGACGCTGGCGGGACCGAAGGAGGACCGGCTGAAGCTGATGCGGGCGACCCGCACGCAGATCTCGCCGATCTTCGGCCTCTACCGTGACGTCGAAGGGGTCGCGCGCGGGATCATCGACGGCGCGGCGGCGATGGTGCCGGCGGTCGACGCGACGACCGGTGATCGCGTCCGCCATCGACTTTGGCGGCTGGGCGATCCGGCGGCGATCGCCGGCCTGGTGCGGCTCCTGGCCGACAAGCAGATCCTGATCGCCGACGGGCACCACCGGTACGAGACGATGCTGGGGCTCGGGCCCGAGCTGCGCGCGCTCGACTACGCGGCCGGCGGCGCGGCGGCCGACTTCGTCATGATGTTCCTGGCGCGCGCCGAGGATCCGGGGCTGCTGGTGCTGCCGACGCATCGCCTGGTTCGCAACCTGCCCGAATTCGACTTCGCCGAGCTGTGCGCCGCTGCCGGCGCGGCGTTCGAGATCGTCGACGGTGACGAGGCGACGTCCGAGGCGATCGAGGAGCGGCTCGGGCGAGAGGGGACGGCGGGCGTCGTGTTCGCCGCGCGCGTCCCGGGACGCGCGCGGACGACCTGGTTCACGCTCAAATCGATCGTCGATCTGTCGGCGCTGGGTCCGCCCGCGCTGCGCAAGCTCGACGTGACCGTCCTGCACGGCGTGATCCTGGCGCCGCTGCTGGGAATCGACGCCGCGGCGATGGAGAGCCAGTCGTACCTCGGTTACACGCACGACACCGCCGAGGCGATCTCACGGGTCGCCGCTGGTCAGGCGCAGGCGGCCTTCTTCATGAACGCGACCAAGGTCGACGAGGTGCTCGCCGCCTGCGAGGCAGGCTTCGTGCTGCCGCAGAAGTCGACCTACTTCCAGCCCAAGCTGGCGACCGGCCTCGTGATGTACGGCCTCGACGGCCCGGCACCCCGATAGGTCGCGCCGCGGCCCCATGACGGACGACGCGGTCACGGCGGACGCGCTCCTCAAGGGACGCGTGCGCCTCTATCAACCGGCGCGTGGCGCGCGCATGAGCCTCGATCCCGTCCTGCTGGCGGGGTTTGTCGCGCCGCCGTTCGGTCGGTTCCTCGACATCGGATGCGGGACGGGCCCGCTTTCATTCTTGCTGCTGGCGCGCGATCCGACCGCGATCGGAGTTGGGGTCGAGATCCAGCCGCGGCTGGCGGCGCTGGCGGTGCGCGGGCGCGACGACAACCGGTGGGAGACGCGGCTCGAGATCATCGACGGCGACGTCCGTGTGCTCGGGGAGAGGTTGGGGGAGGGGGCGTTCGATCTGGTGGTGACCAACCCGCCGTACCGCACGGTCGAGTCGAGCCCGCCGTCACCCAATCAGGAGAAAGCCCTCGCGTACAACGAGATCGCGCTGCGGCTCGCCGAGTGGGTGGGGGTCGCGGCGCGCGCCGTGCGGCCGGGTGGCCGGGTCGCCGCGATCCTGCCGGCGGAACGAGCGCAGGAGCTGCGGCTGGCGCTCGGCAGCGACCTCCTTCGCCCGGTTCGCACCCGGCTCGTTTGCCCGCGAGAGGGCGAGCCGGCGTCGCGTGTTTTGGTCGAGGCGCGGCGCGATCGCGGAGAGGTCCCCGTCATCGAGCAGGTTACCGAGGAGCCGCTCATCGTCCACGGCCCTGACGGCAGCTTCACGCCGGAGGTTCGCCGGATGCTCGGCGAGTCAGTTGACTAGCGCGTTGGCGTGAGCACGAAGGCGCGGTAGCCGAAGTCGCCGCGGCGAAGCGCGGCGTTGAGCTCGCTCCCTTGGAGCGCGGCGAACTCGCTGAAGATTCCGGCCAGCGGCCGGTCGATCACGCGTCGGATGAGATCGCGCTTGCCACTTTCGTCGGCGTCCAGCGCGGCGATTACGCCCGGGTGGAGATCGCGCTCGGCGCGGATCGCGAAACCGGCAGCGAGAAGGGCCGCCCGCCACCCGTCGATCTCCTCGCGGAGGCGAAAGTCGGCGTAAAGAAAATGTCCGCCCGGGCGGAGCACGCGGCGGACCTCGGCCAGGAAGCGGTCGAAGCGCCCGTAGCAGTGCGACGACTCGACGTTGAGGACGACGTCGAAGGCAGCGTCGGGAAACGGCAGCCGCTCGGCGTCGCCGACCTCAAAAGAGAGGCGTGGGTGCGCGAAGCGGCGTCGGCAGAGCCCGACGGCACGGGGCGAGAGATCGACGGCGACGACCCGGCGCGGATCGAGCTTGCGCGCCAGGTAGTCGGCACCGCCGCCCCGGCCGCACCCCACCTCCAAGAGCTCGCGCCCGGCGACGGGCGCACCGCGCGCGACCAGATCGTAGAGCTGGATGCACGAGCGATTGGCCTCGTCCGCGGCCTCGAGCTCGAGCGGCGGTGGCGCCGCCAACCCCTCGGGCGGGCTGTAGCCGTAGTTCATGAACGTCCAGCGCGGGTCGGGGTAGCGGGCCGCGAGGAATTGGTACCAAGCGCGCCAGAGCAGCCGCTTGCCGCGCGCCGTGCGGGTGGCGAGCGCCACGAAGCGTCCGAGCAGCATCGAACGGGACCGAGGGGGCGGCAGTGCCTAGGAGGACGGTGCGGGGGACGCGGCGTGCGCCGCCCCGGGTGCGGCCGCGGGCGCGGCGGGAGCGTCGCCCTTGAGCGCGTCGTCGATGGGCGGCAGGTCGTCCAGGTTCGGGACCAAGGTGATCTCGATGCGCCGGTTCTTGGCCATGTTGTCGGGCGAGTCGTTGGCGACCACCGGCGACTGATCGGCGTAGCCGGCGGCCGAGAGCCGCTTCGGCTCCATGCCGGCGCCGATCATGAAGTTGGTGACCTCCACCGCCCGCGCCGTCGAGAGATCCCAGTTGGAGCGAAACTTCTTCGACTTGATCGGCACGTTGTCGGTGTGGCCGGCGACCTGGAAGTCGCGGTTCGGCAGCGACTTCAACACCTGCGTCACCTGGGTGAGCGCGTCTTTCCCTTCGGGCTTGAGATCGGTCTTGCCCGGGTCGAACAGGATCTTGTCGCCGAGGCGGACGATCATCCGGTTTTCTCGGATCTCCACCTGCAGCTTGCCGGCGTCGGTGAGCGCCTTGAACTGCGTCACCAGCTTCCGGAACTGCGCCGCGCGCGCCTCGGCCTGGGCCTGGGCCTTCCTGAGCTCCTCCATGCGCTTCTGCGCGTCGGCGAGCTCACCGCTCAAGCCCCCCCGCTCGGTCTCGAGCCGCGAGACGTCCTGTCCCAGGGAGGTCAGCTTGTCGGAGAGCACCAGCACCCGGGCGTCGCGCGCCGCGACCTCCTTCTTGTGCTGCGCTTTCTCCTGGTCTAGCGCCGTCTGGGTGGCCGCCAGCTTCTGCTTCTGCGCGTCGCGGTCCTTGACCGTCGAGTTGTAGAGGTCCTCATTGACGCCACAGCCGGCGACGCCGAGCGTGGCCGTCGTGAGCGCGAGCGCGAGCGCGAGATGGGTCTGTTTCATCGGGGGCTTCCTTTGGCACGGGGGACGGTCTTGCCGTTCGAAGACTGGCCGAACACGCGGTCGAGAATTCCGTCGACGTCCTTGTCGTCGAGCGGTCGTGCGCCGGGCGAGAAATCCCAGGCCAGGTTGCCGAGCAGCCGCAGGCGCGCCTGATCGCGCCCGTGCCCGAGCCGTCCCAGCAGGGCGGCGCGCTCCTCGATCTCCGCGCGGTACATCGCGGCCCGCCCGGCCGCCTCGATCGGCGGGCGGTTCGGATTCCGTCGCGGTTCCATCCAGTCGAACGGCTTCGCGGGCGGCCTCGGCATGGCGGCTACTCTACCCTTTTCGATCTAATGCGGGAACCCTGGGAGGGTTCCCGCTCCCTCCCGCGCCGGACTCCGCTGGGCCAAGCCCAGCTCCGTCCACGCGTTGCGCCGCTTCGGCGCGTTTCGCCGACTCCCAAAGTCGCTCCTGCTCGTCGGGCGGGGCGTCGGCGACGGCGCGCCCCTCGGCCGCCAGCGTCCGCTCGACGTGAGCGAACCGCTGGCCAAAACGATCGGTGGCGCCGCGCAGCGCCTGCTCCGCGTCGAGCCCCAGCTTGCGGGCCAGGTTCACCGTGGCGAACAAGAGATCGCCGAGCTCGCGCTGCATCTCCTCCCGATCGCCGCCCCGGCGGGCGTCGTCGAATTCGCGCAGCTCCTCGTCGACCTTGGCGCGCGGCCCGTCGGCGTCGGGCCAGTCGAACCCGACCGCTCCCGCCTTCTCGCCGGTGCGGGTGGCCCGCAGCAGCGCCGGCGCGCTCCTGGGGACGCCGTCGAGCGCGCCGTGCTTTCCCTTCTTGGCCTTTTCGGCCGCCTTCAGCTTGGCCCAGTTGGCCAGCACGTGGCCCGCGTCCTTGGCCACCGCATCACCAAACACGTGAGGGTGGCGGCGCACCAGCTTGGCGACGATGCCGCGCGCGACGTCGTCGATCCCGAACTTCCCTTCGGTGAACCTCAGCTCGGACTGGAAGGCGATCTGCAGCAGTAGATCGCCCAGCTCCTCGCAGTGATCGTCGGCGTCACCGTCGGCCAGGGCGTCGACCACCTCGTAGGTCTCCTCGACGAGGTAGGGGACCAGCGTCTCCAGCGTCTGCTCGCGATCCCAGGGGCAGCCGTCGGGGGCGAGGAGTCGCTGCATGAGGCCCACCAGCTTGGTCACCTCGGCGCCGGTCTGCTTGCCGGGGAGCGGTGTCAAATCGGGGAGTTTGTCGCGTGGATCGTCAGGCACCGGGCGCAGCATAACGCGTTGAAGACTGTCCGGGTGCGTGCTATCTGCAACGGGTTGAGCGACACCGTCACCGAGCGGCTGACTCTGGAAGACAACCGGGTCGCCCTGGCGCTCTTCGGCGAGCGGAACGCCAACCTCAAGCTGATCGAGCGGGAGACCGGGGCTCACCTGCACAGCCGCGGCAACGATCTGACGATCGTCGGTCCCGGCGACGACGTGGCGATCGCCCGCAGTTTGGTCGAGCAGCTCTACGGAATGGCCCGCGGCGGTGCGGCGATCAGCCCGGAGGACATCGGCCGTGCGGCGATCGCGCTGCGGGCCGACGCCGGCGTCAACCTGCGCGAGGTCTTCCACGACACCATCCTGGTCGCCGGTCGCGCGCGCCCGATCGCCCCCAAGGGCCTCGCCCAGAAGCGCTACGTCGACGCCATCCGCGAGCACGACATCGTGTTCGGCGTCGGGCCGGCGGGGACCGGCAAGACCTACCTGGCGATGGCGCTCGCCGTCCGCGCGCTGATGGAGAAGCAGGTCAAGCGGATCGTGCTGACCCGACCGGCCGTCGAGGCGGGCGAGCGGCTCGGTTTTCTCCCTGGCAGCATGGAGGAGAAGGTCTCGCCCTACCTGCGGCCGCTCTACGACGCGCTCCACGACATGATGGACTTCGAGAAGGCCGATCAGCTCGTGGCCCGCGGCCTCATCGAGGTGGCGCCGATCGCCTTCATGCGGGGGCGGACGCTCAACGACGCCTTCGTCATCCTCGACGAGGCCCAGAACACCACGCCCGAGCAGATGAAGATGTTCCTCACCCGTCTCGGCTTCGAGTCCAAGGCGGTGATCACCGGCGACGTCACCCAGATCGATCTTCCCGACAACCGCCGCTCCGGATTGAACGAGGCGATCGCGCTGCTGTCGGAGATCCCCGGGATCGCCTTTCGCTACTTCACCGAGGTGGACGTGGTGCGGCACCCACTGGTCCAGCAGATCATCAAGGCCTACGACGCCCAGCGAACGGATCGCGGCAAGTAGCCTCGCAAGTAACTTCCGTCGTCCGGAACTGTTGTAATCTGAGCGGGTGAGCGCCCCGGAGGATCTGGCCGCCGCCGACCAGTCCAGCTACGTGTTGGCCCAGATGGTGGCCACCTCGCGCGCGCTCGCCTCGGAGCGCGACATCGGGAAGCTCCTGGCGGTGATCCTGGAGAGCTGCCGTCAGGTGACGGGCGCCGACGCGGGCAGCATTTACGTCATCGAGGACGAAGACGAGAGCGGCGCGCCGATTCCCAAACGGCTGCGCTCCATGCTGTCGCAGAACGACTCGATCAAGATCGACTTCAAAGCTTTCATTCTCCCCGTCGACGACAAGTCGATCGTCGGGCAGGCGGCGCTCTCCGGGCAGCCGATCAACATTCCCGATCTCGGGGGCAAGCCGCAAGCGGAGGCCGGGCGCACGAAGACTTACACGCACAACCGCAGCTTCGACGACAAGACCGGCTACCGCGCGCGTTCCATGCTCACCGTGCCGATGCACTCGGCGATGGGCGAAGTGATCGGCGTCGTGCAGCTGATCAACAAGAAGCGCGAGCCGGGCAAGCCCCTGGCGCTGGCCCACTTCGATCGGGACGTGGTCCCGTTCGACCAGCGCGCCGAGGAGCTGGCGGCGGCCTGGGCGGCGCAGGCCGGCGTATCGCTGGAGAACGCGCTCCTCTACAAGGAGATCCATGGTCTCTTCGACGGTTTCGTCGAGGCGTCCGTGAAGGCCATCGAGTCGCGCGATCCGACCACTTCTGGTCACTCCCGACGGGTGGCGACCCTGTCGCTCGACCTCGCCAAGAAGGTCGACGGACTCTCCGACGGCCCCTTCGCCGCCGAGAAGTTCAACGACAACCGGCTGCAGCAGATCGAGTACGCCGCCGTGCTGCACGACTTCGGCAAGGTCGGCGTGCGCGAGCGGGTGCTGGTCAAGGCCAAGAAGCTGTACGAAGAGGACCGCCGCTCGATCAGCCTGCGCTTCGCCTTCATAAAAAAGGCGCTCGAGGTGGAGCACGCCGAGCGCAAGCTGCGGGTGGCGCTGGAGCTGGCCAAGGAGGATCTGCCGGGGCGCTTCGGCGAGATCGACGCCGAGCTCGGACGCCGGATGGACGAGGTCGACGAGGCCTGGGCCTTCGTGAACCGCGCCAACGAGCCGACCGTCCTCGACCAGGGGGGCTTCGAGCGGCTGGTGGAGATCGCGCGCCTCGTTTACATGGCGTCCGACGGCGAGCTGCGCCCCTATCTCGAGCGCGACGAGGTGGCGGCGCTGCAGGTCCGCCGGGGGAGCCTCACCGACGTCGAACGCGTCGAGATCGAGCACCACGTGGTGCACACCTGGAACTTCCTGCGCACCATCCCCTGGGGGAAGCGCTACGCGGACGTGCCGCGCATCGCCGCCGCGCACCACGAGTACATGAACGGCAGCGGCTACCCCAACCACCTCGGCTCGCCGGAGATCCCGATCGAGTCGCGCATCATGACCATCGCCGACATCTTCGACGCGCTGACCGCCTCGGACCGGCCCTACAAAAAAGCCGTTCCCATCGATCGCGCGCTCGGGATCATCGAGTCCGAGGTGAAGGCCGGCAAGTGCGACCCCGCGCTTTTTCGCGTGTTCGTCGAGGCCGAGGTCTACAAGAAGGTTCTCTGAGCGTGCCGGTGTCGACCCTCGTGCGGGGCCGTGCCCGCGGCGCGCTCGACAGCGACGTCAAACGGCGGGTGGCGGCGCGCGTGCGGGTCGCGCTGCGCGCGCTCGGCCGCGCCCGCTCCTTGGCGACGCTGGTCTTCACCGACGACGACGAGATCCGCGTCCTCAACCGCGACTTCCGGAAGCACGATCGCGCCACCGACGTCCTCAGCTTTCACCTGCAAGAGCTGGCGGGGGAGAGCGATCCGGCCGGCAACGGCATCGCGCTCGGCGACATCGTCATCTCCGTCGAGACCGCCCGCCGCCGGGCCCATGGCCGCCGGCTCGGGGCCGAGCTGGAACGCCTCGCCATCCACGGTCTCTGCCACCTGTTCGGCCATGACCACAAGAAGAAGGCCCAGGCGACCTTGATGTTCGCGCTGGAGCGACGGTTACGACGGCTGTCGCTGCCGCGCGTGCGCTGAGCGCTACTCCTTCGTGCCCATGGTCGGCACGGAGACGCCTGAGCAGGGGCCGCCGGGTATCGAACATCAAGCAGGCTGAGGGATCCGCAGGGCCGAGCGTCCCGCCGCCGTCCGCGGCGAAGAAAGCCGTCAGGCTGGCCACCGTCAAGCTGCTGCAGCTCGGAACCACGACGCAGTACTGGTTGTAGGCCGGATTGATGCCATTGATGCAGGCGGCGTAGTCACCGACGGTCGCGGTGCCGGTGGACGGCACCGTCGAGACGACGTGGGGGAGCAGGTGTTCGTCACGCTGGCGTCGATGTCGCTGCAGCTTCCGGCGTCCGCCAGCTCCGCCACGCAGGCCGCGCGGAGCTCCGCCTCGGTGGCGGAGGGATTCTGCAAGAGGTCGTTGTCAGCTGCCTTCGGTCCAAGGAGGTCACGGAGCGTGTTGCAAAGGACCGGGACCACGGCGCTGTCCAGGTAGTTATCGATGTCCTCGCAGAGCTGCGTCCCTGACCCCAGTGAGGCGATCAGCTTCGTTCCGACACTGACGCCGGGGTGAAGGTCCCTGTCCCGCCACTGGTGTCGGTCGCGCCGCCGCTGCTGGTGGTCCCCCCGTTCCCGACACCGATGTTGCCACCGACGGCCGTCGCCCCACCGCCGCTGCCGCCCCCGCCGCCGGTCGCGCCGCCGCTCTCGCCACCACACCCGATCGCTGTCGCCATGACGACGCCCGTCAATCCCCGGCAAATCGCACGCATTTACTCAATCTCCTTAATGGAACGAAGGTTCAATCGCCACACACGAAACACGGCCCGACAATAGGCCGTGATACCTTCCGCCCTTTCACAAACCAAGAGGAGATAGCGCGCGATGTCGAGAAAATCAGTTTCCTGGGTGATTGGATCTTTTTTGGTGGCGGGCTTCGCGCTCGGCGCCGTGCAGGGCTGCGGTTCGTCGTCACCGAGCGCTGGGAGCGTCACGAGCCTCTGTATGCAAGGGTGCGTGAGAATCGTGAAGTGCGGGGCGGATGCCGGGTCCTCCGAGACGATGACGGAATGTATGCAGGGTTGCGTCGCCTCGGACACGACGAGCACCGGCGGCGCTTGCTCCAACCAGAGCGCGATCATCGACGCCGGGAACGCCTGTCTTGCCAAGACCACGTGCGCAGAATTAGAAGCGTGCGCCGCCACCGTTCCTCAGTGCGCCGGAGGTGCGGGTGGTGCCAGCGGCACTGGGACCGGCGGCACGAACGGCGCGGCGGGTACGAGCGGCAGCGGCGGCGCGACCGGCAGCGCCGGCACGAGCGGCGCTGCCGGCGGCGGGGGAACAGCGGCAACCTGTGCTGCTTGCGCCAACGCGCCAGCCTGCTGCACGGCGATCGCCACGATCGGGGGTCAATCCACGGCGAGCTGTGCCGGCTTCTCTGAGGCGACCTGCAACGCGGCCACCGGCACGCAGCAGTCGACGCTCGCCACGGCTTGCCAGGAGTTGATCAGCGGGGGCGCCTCCCTCTCCACCTCCTGCAAGTAGAGGACGGCGCGTTCGACACGGCGGCGGCGGCACCTCGGGTGCCGCCGCGGTCGTCGAAGCTTCGTTACGGACTGCTGCCGGCGGAGGACATCGTGACGCCGCAGGCGTCGAGCGCCATGCAGCTCGTTGGCTCGGCCGTCGACGAGAGGCCACCGTCGGCGCTGAGGGCGTTCAAGCTGGCGGCGGTGAGGGTGCTGCAGCTCGGAATCGTATTGAACACCGCGACCTCGGCGTTCGCGCAGGTCGTGACGTCGCCGACCGTCGCGGTGCAGCTCGCCGAGCCCGAGGTGAGCATCGTCGGGTCGCAGCTGCCCGTCGTCGTCACCCCTCCGTCGCCGCCTGCCAGGCAGGCGTTGTAGGCGGACGTGCACGCTGCTTGAAGCTGCGCGTCCGTGCCCCCAGCCGTGAAAGCGGCGGCGAGCACCGCGGTCAGCTTGCAGTCGTCGGGCGCCAGCGTCTTCTGACCGAAGCTGTTGATGTCGTTGCAGAGCTGCGTCGCCTGCGCGCTCGACAGGCTGCTCAGCTTGCTGCCGCTCGGGACGCTGGTGGAGAAGGTTCCGGTCCCGCCACCTCCTCCCGCACCGTTCGTGCCCCCGGTGCCGGTGCCGCCACTGCCACCGCCGCTGCTGCCGCATCCGATCATCGCCGCGATCAGAACCACACCACCGAACCCTAGAGCTTTGCTGTTCATGTGACGAATCTCCCCGGGACCATCCCGCGGAGAAATCGTCTCACGACCCCGCTCATCCCGAAAGTGCTCTACGCGAGGTTGTGGGGTCGGTCGTCCGCTCGGGTCAGTAGCTGCCGAGACCGAGGTTGACCATCGGGTCGAAGCTCGGGCAGATGCTGTCGAGAGCCGAGCAGGTGGCGGGCTCCATCGGTCCGGCGTCGAGGCTGACCGCGGCGAGCTTGGCCCGGGTGACCGAGCTGCAGCTCGGGAACATCGCCTCCCACTGCGAGAAGGCCGGGCCGACGGCGTTGACGCAGGCCGAAACCTGGGAGACCGTGGCCGTGCAGCCGGCCGTCCCGCAGGTGGTGGCGCCCCCGTCGGGTGAGGCCGCGCCCGCGTCGGTCGTCAGGAGCGCGCAGGCGAGCGGGATGAACGCCGTGCACTCGGCCTGGAGCTGCTGATCGGTCAGCGCCGTGTTTTGCGCCGCCTCCTCGGCGGTCGCCTCCACGGCGGCCAGCTGGCAGGCGCTCTGAGAGGTGACCTGCTTGGTGAGGTAGTTGTCGACATCGTCGCAGAGCTGGGTCGTCTGCGTGGGTGACAGAGTGTCGACCGGACTGGTCGAAGGAACGCTGGTGGAGAAGGTACTGCTGCTGCTGCCACCGCCGCACCCAACCGCCGCCGCCAGTGCCACGACACCCCCGAACGCCAAAGCTTTGCTGTGCATGCCGAATCTCCTAGGGGGACAGTCCCCGCGGAAATCCTCGCATGAATGCCGGCACCTCAGAAGTGACGCCGGTCCGGGCGGTCGGCGACCGCCGCGGCGTCAGAAGCGCATGCCGCGCTTGGCGCGGTAGAGGAACCATTTCCAGGTCAGGTATCCGGCGCCGGCCACGGCCGGGACGATAAAAAACGTGCTCGCCCCGGCGACGCCCAGAAGGACGGTGCCGCCCCAGGCGGCCGCCGCGAACGTCCCCTTCTTCTTCGCGACCGCCTTGTCGCGTTCGATCAGGCTCTCCATGCGCGACCTCCCCGTTTAGGATGCCACTCGATCGGGCGGCGCGCCATCCACCGCCCCGAATAGGTCAATTGAGGAGCTGCGGCGGCGTGAGCCCGAACGGCGCGACCTCGGCGTCGAACCGATCGCCGTCGCGGCTGACCATCTGGTAGCTGCCGCGCATCGTCCCCGTCGCCGTGGCGATCACACACCAACTGGTGTACTCGAACTCTTCGCCCGGGCGCAAAACCGGCTGCGCGCCGACCACCCCCTCGCCGCGCACCTCCTGTACCGCACCGAACGAATCGGTGATGATCCAGTGGCGGCTCTTGAGCTCGACCGTGACGGGGCCCCGGTTGGCGATGGTGACCGTGTAAGCGAAAGCGTATTGCCGGGCGTGCGGCGACGAGCGCTCAGGGATGTACTCGCTGCGAACCGTGACCAGAATTCCCCGTGTGAGTGCGGACGACATCGACGTTTACGGGACAACCGTGCCAAAATCGGGCGATGCGTTCAAGAGCAGCCGGACGGAGGTGACATGCAGCTCCACGAAAAGCACTGCGCTCCCTGCGAGATGGGTGTCCCGCCGTTCGACGACGCCACGGTGAAGATGTTCCTCAGCGAGGTGCGCGGCTGGGGGCTGCGGGCGGAGCCGGGGCACCCCGCGCAGATCGCCAAGCGCTTCGAGTTCGCCGATTTTCTGGGGGCGATGGCCTTCGTCGGCAAGATGGGGGCGCTGGCCGAAGAGGAGGGGCACCACCCCGACTTTTGCGTCCACTACAGCCGCGTCGACGTGACGCTCTCGACGCACGCCGCGCGCGGCCTCACCGAAAACGACTTCATCCTGGCGTCCAAGCTGGACGCGATCGTCTCCTGATGGCCACGCGGGGCGTGGCCATCACGGGTGCGACCGGGCTCATCGGCACGGCGCTGGCGGCCTCCTGCGCGCGCGACGGAATACGGGTGGCGGCGCTGGTGCGCGACACCGCGCGCGGGGCGGAGCGGCTGCCGTCGGCGACGCTGCACGCCTGGGACGCCACCAGCGGGCCGCCGCCCGACGCGGCGTTCGAGGGGGTCGACGTCGTCGTGAACCTGATCGGCGAGTCGATCTCCAGCGGGCGCTGGAGCGAGGCGCGCAAGAAGCGGCTGCGCGACAGCCGGGTGGTCGCCACGCGGGCGCTGGTCGACGTGCTGCGCGGGCTGCCGGTCCGGCCGCGCCTGCTCATCTCCGCCTCCGGCGTCGGGTTTTACGGCGATCGCGGGACCGAGATCCTGACCGAGGCCTCGGGGGTCGGGCAGGGGTTCGCCGCCGAGCTCTCGCGCGACTGGGAGGCGGAGGCGATGAAGGCGACGGAGATCGGCCTGCGCGTGGTGCTGCTGCGCAGCGGCCTCGTGCTGGCCAAGGAGGGGGGGATCCTGCGCAAGATCTTGCCGCCGTTCCGGATCGGCCTCGGCGGGAAGATCGGCAGCGGAACCCAGTGGATGCCCTGGATTCACCTCGACGACGAGATCGGCCTCATCCGCCACGCGATGGAGCACGAGGCGGTCGAGGGGCCGCTCAACCTGGTCGCGCCCGAGCCGGTCACCAACGGTGAGTTCGTGCGGGCGCTCGGCGAGGCGCTGGGACGCCCCACGGCGCTGACCGCGCCGGCGTTCGCGCTGCGGCTGGCGTTCGGCGCGATGACCGACGAGCTCCTGCTGGCCAGCCAGCGGGCCATGCCGGTGCGGACGCTGGAGACCGGGTACACGTTTCGCCATCCGCTGTTGCGGGAGGCGCTGGGGGAGCTCGTCGCCAAGGGGCGGAGCGGGGAAGCGGCGGCCACCGCCAGCTCGACCTAGGGGCACCGAGGGGAGGGGGAAGAAGATGCGGGTTCGGCAACAGACGCCGCTCCCACCGCCGCCGGCGGCGGACCTCGAAGCTCAGGTCGCCGCGCGCACCCGCGATCTGGAGTCGGCGCGCGCCGAGCTGGAGGCGCGGTCACGGCACAACGAGGAGGTCGATCGGCTGAAGAACGCCTTCATCGCCAACATGAGCCACGAGATCCGCACCCCGCTCAATTCCGTGTTGGCGCTGACCGAGCTCCTGCGCGACGGGGTGGCGGGGCCGCTCACCATCGATCAGCGCAAGTATCTCCAGGTCATCGAGCGCAACGGGCAGGCGCTCCTGCACCTCATCAACGACGTCCTCGATCTGTCGCGCATCGAGACCGGGCACCTGGAGATGGATGCGCAAGACGTCGACCTGGCGCCGCAGGTCGAGTTGGTGACGGCGGCGCTGGCGCCGCTGGCGGCGGCCAAGAACCTCGATCTGATGGTCAAGCTCCCGCCGTCGCTCCCGGCCGCGCGCGGCGACGTCGATCGCTTCCGCCAGATCCTGACCAACCTCATCGGCAACGCCATCAAGTTCACCGAAGGGGGCGGCCAAATTCTGATCGGCGCCGAGGTGGGGCCCGACACCGTAACCGTGGTCGTCACCGACACCGGGGTCGGCATTCCCGACGCCTACCGCGAGAAGATCTTCGAGGAGTTCGTCCAGGTCGATCAGACGCTGGCGCGACGGCAGGGGGGGACAGGCCTTGGCCTGGCGATCGCGCGGCGGTTGGCCCGGCTCATGGGCGGCGAGATCGAGGTGGAGAGCGTGCTCTCCCGTGGCTCGCGCTTCTCGCTCTCCTTGCCGCGCGCGGCGGAGGCCAAAGCGTCCGCGGCGTCCAGCGTGTCGAACGTGCCAACGACGGCCACTGCGGAGCTCCCGCCGGGCCAGCCGCTTGCCGGAGCTGCGCCGCCGGTGCCGGTGATTCCCGCCACCGTCCTGGTCGTGGAAGACAACGAGGACAACCTGTTCACGCTCCGCCAGATCCTGGCGCGGCGTCCGCTGGCGATCGTGACGGCGACGAGCGGGCGGCAGGCGATCGAGCGCTGTCGGGTCGATCCGCCCGATCTGGTGATCATGGACGTGCAGATGCCGGGGATGACGGGGCTGCAGGCGACCGGCGCCATCCGCGCGCTGCCGGGCGGCGCCGACATTCCGATCGTGGCGCTCACCGCCCAGGCGATGAAGGGCGATCGCGAACGGATCTTGGCCGCCGGGTGCGATGCCTACCTGGCGAAGCCGGTGCAACCGAACGAGCTCATCGCCGTCGTCGAGCGCCTCTTGCGCGACGGCGCGTCGGGTGCGACGATTTCCTCGCCCGCGGCGCCCCCCGCAGGGGCGCACCCCGACCAGTCGACAGGCGAGACACCAGATGGCGCGCATACTCCTCGTCGATGATCCTCCGGGCTCCGCGCTGGCGGCGGCGGAGGCTCTGGGGCTCGGACGTGGGCGTCACCGGATCGACATCGTCGAATCGACGCGCGACGCCCGCAAGAAGATCGAAGAGGTGTCAGAGGCGCGGCCGTACGACTTCGTGTTGCTGCACCCCCAGCGCCTGGCCAGCCCGCCCCCGGCCGCCGGCGACCTGCTGCGCGAGACCTTCGACGTGTTCGAGGATGGCGTCTGCCTGGTGGCGCCCGACGGCGCGCTGGAGATCGCCAACGCCACCGGCGCGCGGCTCTACGGCGGTGGCCTGCAGGGGGAGCTCGAGGCGGTGGCCCGCGAGGCGATCTCGCGCGGCGCCACCGCCGATCGCAGCCTCTCCGACGGGGGGCGGGCGTTCGCGGTGCGCGCCTATCCTCTGCCGGGCCGGGGGGCCGTCCTCTACGTGCGCGACGCGACCGACGAGCGTGAGCGGGAGATCGGACGCCTGCAGGCCGAGAAGCTGGCCTCTATCGGGTTGCTCGCGGCGGGCGTGGCGCACGAGATCAACAACCCGGCGGCCTTCGTGCTGGCCAACATCGAGGCTCTGACCGGGCACCTGCGTCTCGTCGAGGAGCGGCTGCGCGATCCGGACGCCGAGGGGGCGCGCGCCGGGCTCTCGGCGTTGCTGTTCGAGGCCAACGTCATCCTGCAGGAGTCGAAGGAGGGGATGGCGCGCATCCACCGGATCGTGCGCGATCTCGGCTCGTTCTCGCACAGCGACGAAGAGACGAGCGTGCCCATGAACGTCAACCTGGCTATTGATTCCGCGCTGGGGATGCTGCGCAACGAGCTCAAGTACCGGGCGCGCGTCGAGCGCCAGCTCGGCGCCTCGCGCTTGGTGCGGGCGAGCGCGGCGCGGCTCGGGCAGGTGTTCTTGAACCTGATCCTGAACGCCGCGCAGGCGCTCGACGAGGCCGGCTCCAAGCGCAACGTGGTGACCGTACGCAGCTTCGACGACGGTCCGGAGGTGGTGGTCGAGATCTCCGACAACGGCCCGGGGATCGCGGCGGAGATCCTGCCGCGGATCTTCGAGTCGTTCTTCACCACCAAGCCGCGCGGGATGGGGACCGGCCTCGGGCTGCCGATCTCGCTGGGGATCGTCCGGACGCTGGGGGGCGAGATCATCGTCGACAGCCGCCCCGGCAAGGGGGCCACCTTCCGGGTGCGGCTCCCCGCCGACGAGAGCAGCGTCCCGGCGCGCGCGGCGACGCCGGCCCCGGTGCCGATGCGCGGCTACCCGCGCCGGCGTCTCCTGGCCATCGACGACGAGGCGCTCTTGCTCAAGGCCTACCGGCGCATGCTGGGCGACACGCACGAGCTGACGACGGCGCTGGGCGGACACGAGGCGCTGCGCATCCTCGAGCGCGACCCAGGGTTCGACGTCATCCTGTGCGATCTGCAGATGCCGGAGATGTCGGGGATGGAGGTGCACGCCGCCGTGCGCGAGCGGTTCCCCGCGCTCGGCGAGAGGTTCGTCTTCGTGACGGGCGGCGCCTTCTCCAGCGACGCGCGCAAATTTCTCGAGGACTCGGTGGCCGCCGTCATCCAGAAGCCGTTTCGGCTGGAGGACATGCTGGCGCTCATCGATCGCACCGCCGGCGGCTCGAGCTCGCCCGCGCCGTCCAGCGCCGGCCGCCCGGCGCCGCGGGTGAGCTGACCCGCGATGCGCGCGCGCAAGCTGGTGGTCGCCGCGCTGGTGCGCGACGGCGCGCGCATCCTGATGTCGCGGCGCCGCGCCGATCAGCCGATGCCGGGCCTGTGGGAGTTCCCCGGCGGCAAGGTGGAGCCGGGCGAGTCGCCGACCGACGCGCTCGCGCGCGAGGTGCGCGAGGAGCTCGGCTGCGACGTCGAGCTCGGGCGCATCCACGAGGTGGTGTTTCACGCCTACCCCGAGTTCGACCTCTACATGCTGGTCTACGCGGCGACGATCTCCCGCGGCGCCCCAAGTGCGATCGAGGTCGCCGAGATCGCCTGGGTCGAGGCGGCGCGCCTCCCCGACCTCGATTTGCTCCCCGCCGACTACCCGCTGGCCCGCGCTTTGGCCGCCGGCTGATCGCCGGTCAGTTGGCTTCGGGCGCGGGCTCTGACGCCGGGACGGGCTCGGGCTCAGTCGGAGCCACGTGGCCCGGCTGGGCGGCGGTGACGGCCGCGCGCAGCGCCTCGCGCTCGATGGCGCGCGCGGCCTCGATCGCGTCGCGCTTGCAGGCGCCGCACATCCCCGGGGCGGCCCAGGCGCCGAGGTGGGTCTGCAGCTGGCTCTCGGGCGGCCAGTAGATGGGCGTCCCGCAGGTCTTGCACGGGATCTCCATCGTCTTTTTGTCCTTGAGGAAGTCGCTGCAAGACTGGCAAACGCGCTCGGGCGGACGGATCTCGCGGCGCCGCTTCTTCTTGTTGTTGCGCCCCCGCTTGCCACCGGACTTGTGGTCGCCCGACTTGTCGCCGCGCGATCTGTCGGCCGATTTGTCGTCCCTTGCGGTGGCGGGGGCGCTGGCCGGCGCCTCGGCGTTGATGGCCGATGCCTCGGGCACTGCCGCTGCGGACGCCTCGGCGGCCTCTACCGCCGGCGCGTCGACTGCCCCATGATGGGCGGCCTTCTCTTCGACCTTATGTTCGACCGTCTCTTCGACCCTGGGCTCCGGCCGCACGCCGGCGGCGAGCTGGGCCTGCTTGGTCCAGGTCCAGGTTCCCTCGCAGTTCTCGGTCTTGCACGGGACCTGACGGTCCTCGAGATCGCCCATCTCCTTCGCGCAGATCTCGCAGTACTGCGGATAGGGATCGCCGGTCTTGCCGCGCACGGCGCGCGCCAGCTGACCGCCGCGCTTGTCGGTCCAGGTCCGCTTGCAGCCGCTGCGGCGGCAGGGACGCTCCACGTCCTTGAGCGCCTGGTAGATCCCGATGCAGCTCTCGCACATGCGGTGCGGCGCCTTGGGGGTCGGCTTGCCGGCCAGGCAGGCGTCGAGCTGATCGCCGCGGTTCCAGACCCAGGTCTTCTTGCAGCCCGACGTCCGGCAGCGGATCTCGCGATCGGCGATCGCGCCGAAGTCGGCCTTGCAGGCCTCGCACATCCGCCGCGGCGGCTCGTTGGAGAGCCCGCTGGCGTAGGCCTGGATCTGCTCGTCTGCCGGCCAGGTCCACTTCTGCTTGCAGCCGTTGATACCGCAGTTGACGGCGCGGTCCTTCAGCTTGCGGTAGACGCTCTCGCACTGCGCGCAACGAAGCGCCGGCGCCTCGAGCTCCGTCTCCGGCGCGCCGGCCAGGAGTTGGGCCTTGCGGGTGAAGATCGCCTGGCGCGTGCAGCCGGGCACCACGCAGGCGAGGGGCTTGTCCGCCAGCGCGGCCAGCTTCGCTTCACAGCCGGCGCACATTCCGCGCGGCGCCTGGCGGCTGGTGGCAAAGGCCTCCAGCTGATCCTTCGCGCTCCAGGTCCAGGTGCCGTCGCAGCCCGGGCGGTCGCAGGGGCGCTGGGCATCCTTGGCGCGCGCGAACCTCTCGCGGCAGGGATCGCACATCGACGACGCCGGATCGGACGGGTCGGCCGCGCCGCGACCGCCGATGTTTAGACCGAGCTTGGCCCCCTTGCCGCCGGCGATCGAAATCCAGGTGCGCGTGCATCCGGAAACGGAACAGGGCGATGACTTGGCCCCCAGGCGATCGGCGAGCGTAAAACCGGCGAGACCCATGGCGAGGGGCCTATGCTGACCGAAACCCCCGCAGGCGTGCAAGGCGAAATCGCGCAACGGGCCCATGGCGACCCCGTGTCAGCTTGCGCCGGCAGGACGGCGAGGGTAGACAAGGCCCCTTTCCCATGCAGATCACGATTGAAGACCTCTCGCCCGTCGAAAAGAAGGTCGAGTTCGAGCTCCCCTGGTCCGACGTCGCGCCAAAGCTCGACAAGGCCTACGACTCCCTGCGCCGTGGCGTGAAGATGCCCGGCTTCCGCCCGGGCAAGGTCCCGCGGGCGATTCTCGAGCGGATGTACCGCCGCCAGGTCGAGGACGAGGTGGCCCGCGAGCTGGTCGAGCGGTCGCTCGGCCAAGCGATTCAGGAGAACCAGATCCAGCCGGTGGCGCCCCCCGCGGTCGCCGAGATCGAGATCAAGACCGGCGCGCCATTCAAGTTTTCGGCGCGGGTCGAGGTCCGATCGCAGGTCACCCCCAAGGACTACGCCGGCATCCCGGTCAACCGCCGCCCGCCCCAGGTCACCGACGAGCAGATCGCCGAGGCGCTCGAGGGCTACCGCCGCCGCCTGACGCAGTTCAAGCCGGTGGATGGGCGCACGGAGACGGGCGACGCCGACCTCGTGCGGGCCGAGATCTCCGGCAAGGTCGGAGAGCACAAGATCAAAAAGCGTGAGCTGCTGGTCGACCTGGAAGACGACGCGGGGGGACCGCTGCCGGGCCTGGCCAGCCGGCTGCGCGGCAAGCCGATCGGCGGCGACGCGCCGATCGAGGTCGACTACACGCTGCCGGCAGAGGGGGTTCCCACCGAGATGGCCGGGCGGCACGTCCACCTTCACGTCAGCGTCAAAGAGGTACGTGAGAAGCAGGTCCCGGCGCTCGACGACGAGCTGGCCAAGGACACCGGCGAGGCCGACACGCTCGAGGGGCTGCGCGCCAAGGTGCGTGAGAAGCTGGTCGAGACCGACAACACGCGGATCAAGCGAGAGGTGGAGCGCGCGCTCATCAAGGAGCTGGTGAAGCGCAACGAGTTCCCGATCGCGCCGGCGCTGGTCGATCGCTACGCGCAGGCGATCGTCAACCGGGCCAAGAGCCAGCTCATGAGGATGGGGATCGACGTCGAGTCGGTCGACGACGGCAAGATGCGCCTCGAGGTGAAGACCGAAGCCGAGGAGGAGGCGCGGGGCGCGATCCTGCTGCAAGCGATCGGCGAGCGGGAGGGGATCACCGCCGGCGACGCCGACGTGCAAAAGCGGATCGCCGAGCTGGCGGCCGGACGCAACGAGAGCCCCAAACAGCTGCGCGCCGAGCTGGAGAAGGACCATCGCATCCACCAGATCGAGACGCAGATCCGCGAACAGAAGACGCTTGATCTGCTGATCTCGCAGGCTAAGATCACCGACGGCGAGCCGGCGCCTTCGTTGATCGTGACGCCCGAGCAGGCCCGCCAGGAAGCCGCCTCGGCGCAGAAGCCGAAAAAGAAACCGTCCTCGAAGAAGGAACCCACGCCATGAGCCAGTTCGACGCCCCGCCGCCTGCCATCAAGAACTTCATCATCCCGACGGTCATCGAGCAGACCCACCGGGGGGAGCGCGGCTGGGACATCTTTTCGCGCCTGCTCAAGGATCGGATCATCTTCCTCGGCACGGCGGTCGACGATCAGGTGGCGAACATCATCATCGCCCAGCTGCTGTTTCTGGAGAGCGAGGATCCGGACAAGGACATCATGCTCTACATCAACTCGCCGGGCGGGATGGTGACGGCGGGGTTGGCGATCTACGACACCATGCAGTACGTGCGCCCCGACGTGGCGACCTTCTGCATGGGGCAGGCGGCCTCGATGGGATCGTTCCTGCTCGCCGCCGGGACCAAGGGGAAGCGCTACTCGCTGCCGCACTCGAGCGTCCTCATCCACCAGCCGCTGGGCGGCTTCTCGGGGCAGGCGACCGACATCGACATCCACGCCCGCGAGATCCTGCGGACCCGCGACCGGCTGAACGAGCTCCTGGTCAAGCACACCGGCCAGCCGATCGAACGCATCAAGCTGGACACCGAGCGCGACTACTTCATGAGCGCGATGGAGGCCAAGGAGTACGGCATCATCGACGACGTGCTCATTCAGAAGCCGGCCGCCATCGGCAAGTAGCGGCCGGGCGGTGGTCAAGCACATCGTCTTCTGGAAGCTGAAGTCGGAGGCGCACGGCCGTCCGGCGGCCGAGAACGCCCGCGCGATCAAGGAGAAGCTGGAGGCCCTGCGGGGACGAATCCCTGGTCTCTTGCGGATCGAGGTCGGGCTCGACTTCAGCCGGACGGACAGCTCCTGCGACCTCGCGCTCACTTCGGAGTTCGAGTCGCGCGGCGCGCTCGACGCCTACCAGGCCCACCCGGAGCACAAGGCGGTGATGCCCTTCATCCTGGAGGCGCGCAGCGGACGGTACCTGGTCGACTACGAGACCTGACCCGCCGGCACAACGATGTGCTACATTTTTCTAGGTGCCGCCCGAGCGTAAGCGCGACGATCACGGGAACCTCTCTTGCTCCTTCTGCGGGAAGAGCCAGAAAGAGGTCAAGAAGCTCATCGCAGGACCGACGGTCTACATCTGCGACGAGTGCATCGGTCTCTGCAACGACATCATCGCGGAGGAGATCGAGAAGGAGTCGGAGAGCTTCGGCCTGGCGCCGGTGCCCAAGCCGGCCGAGATCAAGACCGTCCTCGACGACTACGTGATCGGGCAGGAGCGGGCCAAGAAGATCCTGGCCGTCGCCATCCACAACCACTACAAGCGGATCGACGCCAAGGTCGGCGCCGAGGACGTCGAGCTCGGTAAGTCGAACATCCTGCTGCTCGGCCCCACCGGCTGCGGCAAAACACTGATGGCCCAGACGCTGGCCAAGATCCTCAACGTCCCCTTCGCCATCGCCGACGCCACGAACCTGACGGAGGCCGGCTACGTCGGCGAGGACGTCGAGAACATCATCGTCAACCTGCTGCAGAACGCCGACCACGACATCGAGAAGGCGCAGCGCGGGATCGTCTACATCGACGAGATCGACAAGATCGCGCGCAAGGGGGAGAACCCCAGCATCACCCGCGACGTCTCCGGCGAAGGGGTCCAGCAGGCGCTCCTGAAGATCCTCGAGGGGACGGTCTGCAACGTGCCGCCCAAGGGGGGGCGCAAGCACCCGCAGCAGGAGTTCCTGCAGGTCGACACCACGCACATCCTCTTCATCTGCGGCGGTGCGTTCGTCGGCCTCGAGGACATCATCGAGCAGCGGATCGGCCAAAAACAGATCGGCTTCGGCGCCAAGATCCAGTCCAAGAAGGAACGGCGCGTCTGGGATCTGCTGCGCGAGGTCCAGCCGGAGGATCTGCTCAAGTACGGCATGATCCCGGAGTTCGTCGGGCGCTTGCCGGTGATCGCGCCGCTCCACGAGCTGGACGAGGCGGCCCTCATCGACATCCTCACCAAGCCCAAGAACGCTCTCGTGCGCCAGTACCAGAAGTTGTTCGAGATGGACGGCGTCAAGCTGCGCTTCACCAAGGGGGCCCTGCAGGCGGTCGCCTCGGACGC
>DATAVR010000010.1:0-19149 GCA_036267635.1 Polyangia bacterium
CCGACGGCGCGCGCGCCGCATAGGCTCAGCCATCGATGGCTGACCTCGTCCGAGACCGTCCCGCCGCGTCACCGACGGTCGAGGAGCCCAACCGCGTCGCGCCCGAGCCTCCCCTCCCGGTGCCCGCCATCCGCCGAGTCACCGCCGATCGGTTCAGCCGGCAGGGGGTGAAAGCGATCGGGCTCAAGCGGGCGCCGCACAAGGACGTCTACCACTTCGTCCTCGGCCGCACCTGGCCGTCGTTCTTCCTTCTCGTTGCCCTGGTCTTCATCCTGACCAACATGCTGTTCGCCTGGCTCTACCTGGCCGAGCCGGGGTCGATCACCAATGCGCGGCCGGGCTCGTTCGAGGACGCCTTGAATTTCAGCGTGCAGACGCTGGCCACCATCGGCTATGGCGGCATGTCTCCGGCCAGCCGCTATGGGCACGTCATCGTCGCGCTGGAGGCCATCGTCGGCATCTTGATGGTCGCGCTCATCACCGGCATCACCTTCACTCGCTTCGCCCGTCCCACGGCGCGCGTGCTGTTCTCGAACAAGGTGGTCCTCTCGCCGCGAGACGGCGTCCCGCACGTGATGTTCCGGATGGCCAACTGGCGCCGCAACCGGATCGTCGAGGCGCGCCTCAGCGCCGTCCTGCTGGTCACCGAGCGGACGCGCGAGGGGGACGTGATGCGCAAGCAGATCGATCTGCCGCTCGTGCGCAGCAAGACCAACGTCTTCTTCCTGACCTGGAGCGCGATGCACCTGGTCGACGAGGAGAGCCCCTTCTACGGGCCCGACGCGCTCGAGCGCCTGCGCGTTCAGCAGGCCGAGCTCTACCTGGGGCTGACCGGCTTCGACGAGACGATCGGCCAGACGATCTACGTCCGCAAGCAGTACACGCTGGATGACATCGTCTCGGACGCGCGCTTCGCCGACGTGCTGTCGACCGATGAAAACGGGACGCGCATCATCGATTACCGTAAGTTTCACGACGTGGTGCCGCTCGGTTCAGCCAGCGGCGTGTAGCCTTCAGCGAACCAGACCAGGGATCGGGGCGCCGCCGTGCATGAGCGCCAGCAGGCCGCCGAGGCGGGCCAGCAGATCGTCGAACGCCGGCTCATTGAGCGTGGCGTGCAGCTCGAAGGCGCGGTCCTTGGCGGTCGCGGTGACCCCGTCGAGATAGGGGCCGAGCCCCAGCATCAACACCTGGGGGTTCCGCTTGGCGTCGCGCAGCGACTCGGTGACCTTGAGCGCCAGCGACTTGGCCTCCGCCGCCGTCGCCAGATCGGCGAGCAGCTGCGCCTCGAGCCCCTTGCCGAGGTCGGCGCCGGCCGAGAGGGTCATGATGGAGGCGGCGTCGGCGAAGTGCGGATCGGCCGACAGCGACTTGCGCGTCGATTCTGGCACGATGGCCGCCGCCCAGAGCGCGTGCGTCCCTGCGGCGCGCTCGACCAGGTTCACCAGATCGACGTCGGTGGCGGCGCTGTCGACCGGGCGGGCGTTCTCGGCCAGGTCGGCCATCTTGGGGCCCCAACCTCCCGCCCCCAGCACGAAGGTCTGGGCATCGATCAGGAAACCGGCCACCGTCGGATCGCTGCGCGACGCCCAGAGCGTGAATCGTCCGTGTGGGGTGGCGACCAGGTCGTCGCCGGTTTTTTGCAGCTCGTCGCGGGCGTAAGCGACCAGGCGCGCCTCATCGAAATGCTCGCCGCGTATGACGACGCCGAACTCGCCGTGCGCGCGCGCCTCCTCGGGAAACGCCGCGGTGACGCTCATCAGCTGGGTGAGCGGATCGAAGCCGGTGCGGTGGGCGAACTCCTCGATCTCGTGCTGGTCGGCCTGGTCCTGCTGCGCCTTCTCGGCCAGCTTGGCGGCGGCCGGGCTGGCCCGCAGCTTGGCGACGTCGATCGCGGCCACCACCTTGGTCGTGACCGGGAAGAGCGCCAGCCGTCCCTCGACGGTGGCGGCGCGGTCATCGCCGCGGTGACAACCGCCGCGGCACGATCCGAGCGCGGCGATGGCGATCAAGGCTGGAAAGGAAAGTCGCGTTCGCGTCATAGTGCCTCGGATGTCATCCGGGTGGGCTCGCATGCGTTTCAAAGGAGAGCAGGTCTGGGTTCGCGCGGACGAATCGGGGCACCCGGTGTTGGACCCCGAAGGCCGTGCGGAGATGAAGTATCGCGAAACTGACGCCAAGAGCTACCGTCCATCGGCGGTGAACCTCAGCCCCGTCGAGGAGGGTGCCGCGACCGCGCCTCCGCCGGAGCGCAAGCGCCCCCGTGCCGAGGTGAGCAAGCAGAAGACGCCCTCGCTCGGAGGCGGCGCCGTGGAGATCTGGACCGACGGCGCCTGCTCGGGAAATCCGGGGCCGATGGGGATCGGCGTGGTGGTGATCGACGGAGGCGAGCGGCGCGAAAAGGGGGAGTACCTCGGCGTCGGCACCAACAACATCGCCGAGCTGACCGCCATCGAGCGGGGGATCGACCTGGCGGGCGGCGGAGGGCGCCGGATGCGCGTCTACACCGACTCGAGCTACGCCATCGGCGTGCTCAGCAAGGGATGGAAGGCGAAGGCCAACCAGGAGCTGATCGGGCGGCTGCGGCGGCAGCTGGCGCCGCTCGACGTGGAGTTCGTCAAGGTCGCCGGGCACGCCGGCGTCCCCGAGAACGAGCGCTGCGACGAGCTGGCCCGCGACGCCGTGAATGGACGTTCACGCTGAGTATTCGCGCAGGGTGACGAAGCGGACGCCCGACGCGCGGGCGGCCGCCAGCGTCTCGTCGAGGGCTGCCAGCTTGTGCGCCAGCGGCCGGCGGAGATCGGGCTGCCGGGCGATCAGCGCGGGCGGAATCTCGTCGGCCTCGGCGTCGGCCAGATCGATGCCGTGCAGCTCCAGGTTGAAAAGCGGAGCCCGCAGCGCCACGGAGACCAGGTGCCGCCGCAGCCATCGGGGCGCCAGGATGAGGCTGGTCCCGATGACATGCAGCCGGGCGAGCGGCGTGACGGCGATCGGCACCTCGAGCAGCCCGTCGCCGCCGTGCCGGTAGGGCGCCGACGGCGCGGGCCGGTAGGGCCGGCGCGGCGCCAGCAGCACGCGCGGGTTGTCGAGAAAACTCCCTGACGGGCGCCCCGCCGCGCGCATCGCCGCCATGACCAGCGCCTTGGCACCGTAGTAGGCCGCCGAGGGAAACACCGACGAGTCGTACTGGTAGCCCCGCGCCCGCAGGAGATCGAGCGCGTCGGCGTTGATGGCGTATCCCGGGGCGCGAAAGCCGGTCGGCGCGGCGCCGGCGCAGGCGCCGACCACCGCGTGCGCGCGGTCGATCTCCTCGGCCATCGCGGCATACGGCAGGCGCGCGAAGTCGTAGCGGTGCGTGTGGGTGTGGTTGGCGAGCTCGTGCCCCGCGCGCGCCAGCTCGCCCAGCAACGCCCGCCCCTCGGCATCCTCTTCCAGATCCTCGCCGACCACGAAGAACGTGGCCCGCAGGTGGTGCCGCGCGAACAGCTCGGCGAAGCGTGGCAGACAGCGCCGCAAGATCGCGAACCGCCCCGGTCCGGTCGGCGGCGCGCCGAGCGCGTGAATCCGGTAGTAACAGGCGACCGCGTCGAGATCGACGGAGACCGCCATCCGCCGGCCGGGATCGCCCATTTCCCGATCTGCTTACCACGCACGGGCGAAGGGGTGTAATCCGGCGCCTCCTCGGCACCTTTCCAGGTGAGCCAGCATCTTCCGAGGAGAGCGTCGCCGATGTCGTCCCGTGTCACTGACACCGATCTTCCCCCCGCGCTTCACGAGCCGGGCTGCGGCTGCCTCGAGCGTGCGCAGCAGGACGACCCGTTCCTGAGCTGGGTCGGACGGCTGGTCCATGATCACCGCGGGCGTCTGGTCGCGGTGGCCCGCGGCGAAGGGCTCGGCCCCGAAGAGGCGTTCGACGCCGTCCAGGAGGCGTTCCACAGCTTTTTGACCCTGCCCGCGGCGCGGACGCTGGTCGACGCGCGCGACGACTCGCGCAACTTGCTGGTGGCGGTCACCCGGAACCTGGCCCGCAACCGGCGCCGCCTGGCCGCGCTCGCGCGCCCGCACGACTCCGATCCCGAGACGCTGGCGTCGCTCCCGGCGCCGGTCCCCAGCGTCGAGGAGCTGCTCTCGGCGGCCGAGGATCAGGTCCGCCTGCGCGGCTGCGTCGCCTCGCTCGGCGAGATGCAGCGGGCGGTCGTGACGCTGCGGATGCTCGACGAGATCGACGGTGAGGACGTCGCCAGCACGCTCGGCATCACCCCTGGCCACGTGGCTGTCCTGCTCCACCGCGCCAAGGCCAACCTCCTCGCCTGCATGACGAACGAAATGGAAAGGAAGAGCTCATGACCACCGATCACGCCAACCTCGTGGAGATCACCGACGCCAACTTCGAGAAGGAGGTTCTCCAGTCGCCGCTGCCGGTCCTGGTCGACTTCACCGCCGCCTGGTGTCCCCCCTGCCGGGCGATCGCCCCGCACGTCGCGGCCATCGCCGAGGCGCAGGCCGCCACCTTGAAGGTCGGCACCTGCGACGTCGACGGGAACAACGAGCTGACCGCGAAGCTCGACATCCGCGCCATGCCGACGCTGATGGTCTTCAAGGACGGGCGCGTCGTCGGCCAGATCGTCGGCGCCGTCCCACGCGCGAAAATCGAAGCGCTGATCGCCCGCGCCGCGGTCTGAAACCGGCTACCGGGCCTGGGCGGCCAGCGCGCGGTAGGCGTCGCGCAGGACGCCGAAGGCCTGCTTCTTGGTGCCGTCGTTGGCGACGAGCCCCTTGCGGTTCCAGCCATCTTGCACGCCGGGGAGCGGCCGCCGGGGCGACCGGAAGTCGACCAGGATCCAGGGAGACATCCCCCGGACGGCCGGCACCCGCCGCAGCATCGCCAGCTGCCGCCGGTAGAGATCCGCCTGATACTCCTCGGAGAACCGGGTAAGGGCGTCGCCGTGCATCCCTGCCTTGGCGTCGGCGCCGAGCTCGCTGACGACGATCGGCTTTGCGAAAGCCGCGCTCCAGCCAAGCGTGTCGCACTTTGCGGGAAGCCCGTCGTACCAGCCGACGTACTCGTTGAGGCCGAGCACGTCCAGGTCGGCGCCCAGCGGATCGTCGATCCGCTCCCCGTGGGCGCCGGCCGGATGGTGCTCGAGCGCCGCGGTCAGGAGGCGCGTCGGATCGGCGGCCCGCGCATCCGCCACCAGCGTCCGCAGGAACCGCGTGCGGGCCTCGGTGACGGGCGTTTCGTTCCCCACCGACCAGAGCACGACCGAGGCGCGGTTGGCGTCCCGAGCGATCTCCTCGCCGAGCTGCTGGCGCGCGTTGGCCAGCGTGTCTGGATTGTCCCAGGCGATCGTCCAGTAGACCGGGAGCTCCGACCAGACCAGGAGGCCCATCCGATCGGCGGCGCGGGTCATCTCGTCGTTGTGCGGGTAGTGCGCGAGGCGAACGAAGTTGCAGCCGAGCTCCTTGGCCAACCCGAGCAGCGCCTCAGCGTCGGCGCGCGAGGTCGCCCGCCCGCCGCGCACGAGCGCCTCCTCGTGCAGCGAGATTCCGCGCAGGAAGATTGAGCGACCGTTGAGCCGGATCTCCGTCCCGGCCGTCTCGATGGTTCGAAAGCCGATCTGATCGTGGACGCGGTCCGCGCCGGCGGTGATGGTGACATCGTAGAGCTTGGGCGCCTCGGGCGACCAGAGCGCGGGCGCGGCCGGAAAGTCGAACGTCGCGCGTCCGGCGGCGTCGGTCTGCGCCGTCGCATGTGCACGCAACTCAGGGATGTCGATCGACACGGAGGTCGGGCCGCGCGCGCCGTCGAGCGCCACGAACCCGGCGATGCGTCGGGAAGCCGACCTCGCGCACTGGACGCGCGCCGCGCGGACGAACACCGCCGGCGTGTCGATCAACCGCACTCCGCGCGTCAGCCCCCCGTAGTTCCACCAGTCGGTGTTCATCGCCGGTATTGCCCCGGGACGCCGTGTGTTGTTCACCATGACGACCAGCGAATTGTCCCGTGGCCGCAGCTGCGCGGTCACCTCGAAGGCGAACGGCGTGAAGCCCCCTTCGTGCTCGCCCAGCCGCCGTCCGTTGAGCCAGACGATCGCCCGCTGGGCCGCCGCGCCAAACTGCAGGAACTGCCGCGCGCCGGCGGTCGAGACGGCGGGCGCGTCGAACCGACGCTCGTACCAGACGGTCCCCTCGTAATAGAGCAACTCCGGCCGCTGCGTGTTCCAGTCGCCCGGGACGTTCAGCGTCGGCGAACGGGCGAAGTCGTACTCCACGAGGTCGGATCTGTTCTTGGGCGGCGCGTCCTCAAAGTAGCCGTTCGGCCGCGGCTGATTGCGGTAGTCGAGGAGGCCGTTGTCGTAGGGATCGACGATGACGTGCCAGGCGCCGTCGAGGCTCTGCCCGCTGCGCGCGTCGGCGAAACCGAGCGCCGTCGGCGCGGCCGAAGCGCTCGCCGACCAGAGCGCGCCCGCGAGCGCAACGAGCGGCCAGAGGTTTGGGCGGCGGGACATCAGAGGGACCGCACCATCTTGAACACCAGGTTCTTCCTGCTGCCGAGATCTTGAACGCGACGATCGATCACGTCGAATCCGTGGCGCAGGTAAAACGCGAGCGCGCGCGGGTTGTCCTCGCGGACGATGAGGTGCAACGCGCGTCCCCCCTCCGCCACGACCCGCCGCACGATCTCCTCGACGACCGCCGTCCCCAGGCCGACACCCCGCGCCTCGGGCGAGATCAGCAGCAGCCCGATGTACCAGTCGGTCGGACCGGGATGGCCGCGAAGCAGATCAACGACGCCGACCATCTCGCCATCGCGATGGAGTCCGAGCACCTGCTTGTCGCCCAGGTTCATTCCCGGCGGAAGGATCGCGAGCAGCCGCGCCGCCTCGTCGTCGCGCGGCGAATGGCCGGTGGTCTCCTCGACGAACTGCGCGCAACGGACGTGCAGGGCCTGCAGCTCCGTCAGCGCCGGCGTTCCCGCTTCGATGCGCCGGAGGGAGAACCTCACTTCGCGGCGTCGCCCGAATCCGGCCCGCCGTCGGTCGGCGCGCCAGCGTCGACGCGCGGCCCGCCGGCGTCGACGTGCGGCGCAACCGACACCCCATACGCGGCGGAGCCCGAAGGCAGACAGGCGGTACACAAAAGCGCGGCGCCCGCGGCCATCAGCGCCGCGCGGCCGAGGCGCGGGAAGGCGTGACCCGAGCAGGGTCCCGTGCAGACGCCCGCGTGATGCTGCGGGACCAGCGTAACCTGGCAGAAGGGACAGACCATCTCGTCCGAGTTGACGTGGCGGCTGCAACCGGAACAAGGGACAAGCGTCTTCATGGGAACCCCCTAAGTTAATAACGACAGCGTACACCGAGATGACCGTCGTGTAGCCTCAACGCGTGACGGCCCCCGACATCCCCGCCGAGGAGGAGCGACTGCTCGCGCGCGTGCTGGCCAGCCTGGCGGCGCACGCGCCGGCCGCGCGTCCGGCGGACGGCGCTGCCTCCCGTCGCGACAGCGTCGAGGAGATGATCGCGCTGCGCGACGAGATCGGCGAGGCGCGCCTCGAGGACGTGCCGCAGCTGGTGGCGCAGATGGAGCGGCTGCAGAACGTTTCGATGACGCGCGCCGATCTGCAGACGATTCTGGTCGATCCGGCGGCGCCCTACTTCGGCCACCTGCGCCTGCGCGAGGAGGTGCGCGGCCGCGGCGCCGTCGAGCGCGACGTCTTCATCGGGCGGGCGACGTTCGTCGACGCCGCAGCCCGCGTCAACGTGGTCGACTGGCGGCACGCGCCGGTGAGCCAGCTCTTCTATCGCTACGCCGAGGGGAGCGACTACGAAGAGCGCTTCGGCGACCGCGACGTCGAGGGAGAGATCGTCGTGCGGCGAATTCTGACCATCGAAGGTGGCGTCCTGCGCCGGGTGGCCTCCCCGCAAGGGATCTGGGCGCGTCGCGCCGACGGCGGCTGGGAGCGCACCGACCTGCCGACGCACGAGCTCGGCGGCGGGCAGGAGACGGCGATCCGGCCGGCGCGCGGTAAGCTGGGCGCGGCCCCCGCGGGCCGGCAGGCGCTCGACCGCCACCTCCCGGAGATCGCGGCGCTGATCGATCCGCGCCAGTTCGACCTCATCACCGCGCGCGACGCGGGCGTGGTCGTCATTCAGGGCGGCGCCGGCAGCGGCAAGACCACCGTCGGCCTGCACCGTCTCGGCTATCTGGCGTTCACCTACCCTGAGAAATTCCCGCCGCGGAAGCTGGCGGTGGTGACCAGCGGCGCCGCGCTGGCGGCCTACATCGGCCAGCTGCTCCCCTCGCTGGGCGTGGCCGGCGTGCAGGCCGTCACCTTCGCCGAGCTGGCGGCGCGCGAGCTGCGCGCCGAGATCCCCTGGTTGCGCGCCACCATCGTCGACGATGGGCTCCCGGCGGTGGTGCGCGTGAAGAGCCACCCTGCCCTCTTGCACGAGCTCGAAAGGAGGTGCGCGGCGTACGCCGGCAAGCGGACCTCGCGCGGGGCGATCGAGATCTGGGCCGATCTGCTGACCGATCGCGGGCGGCTGCTGGCCCTGCTGACCGCCGGAGGCGAGATGCCGATCGCCGAGCGCGACGTCGTCGAGGCTCACCGGGCCATGACCGACCGCGTGGCGGCGATCGTCGCCCGCGATCCGCGCGAGGGAGACGGCAAGAAGCCGCCGCGCAGACGCCGCACGAAAGAGCGCCTGCCGGCCCCCGGCCCCGACATGCACTGGACCGCCATGGGGCTCGAGCAGAAGGCCGGCCAGCGCACCGTCGACAGCGATCTGCCCGAGGGGCTCCGCCGCGTCGAAGGGACCGACGGCGGCGATCCCGACGACGACGCGAACGACGATCAAAACATCCGCGGCGAGACCGGCATCGACGGCCTGCGCACCGAGGACGACGCGGCGACGCTCGACCTCGACGACGTCGCCATCCTGCTGCGCGCCAGCCAGCTTCTGCGCGGCGTGAAGCACCCCTTCGCACACCTCTTCGTCGACGAAGCGCAGGATCTGTCGCCGACGAAGCTCTCGGTCCTGATCGGCCACGCGCCCAAGCCGTCGATTACGCTGGCCGGCGACACCTCGCAGCGCCTGTTCCTCGACAACGGCTTCGGCGACTGGCGCGCCGTGCTCGGCCACCTCGGTCTCGGCCACGTCGCCATCGATCCGCTGCGCATCGCCTACCGCTCGACGCGCGAGATCATGGCCGTCGCGCGCGCCGCCATGGGCCCGCTGGCCGATCCCGACCCGCCCGAGGCGCCACGCGCTGGCGCCCCGGTCGAGACATTTCGCTTTCCCGGTGTCGGCGCCGCCGTCGCCTTCCTGGCCGAGGCGTTGCGCGAGCTCGCCGTCCGCGAGCCCCGCGCCACCGTCGCCCTCTTGGCCCGTCACCCCGAGCAAGCCGATCGCTACTACGACGGCCTCCAGCGGGCCGAGGTCCCCTCGCTGCGGCGCGTGCGCGCCCAGGACTTCGCCTTTCGCCCCGGCGTCGAGGTCACCGACGTCCGCCAGGTGAAGGGGCTCGAATTCGACTACGTCGTCATGCTCGACGCCAACGACTCGAGCTACGGCCGCGACGACGAATCACGCCACCTGTTCCACATCGGCGTCACCCGCGCCGCGTGGCAACTGTGGATCGTGGTCACCGGCACGCCGAGCCCGCTGGTCGCCGACAGCGTCGTCGAGGACGGCTGACTAGGACTTCGACCACCGGCCGCGGCCGAGCGGGGTCTTACGGGCGAGCGGCGTCTTGCGGGCCAGCGTCTTGCCCGGCTGGAGCGACGCGCGGCGGAGGGTCGACGTCTTCGGCCAAGCAGGTTCGATCGCCGGGTCGACTGCCGGGGCGACCACCGGCGCGGGTACCTCGGCGCGGGGCCGAGCTGGGGTCATCAGGCCGGCGAAGGCGTTCGACAGCGCGCAGGTGATCGCCAGCGTCGGCGCGATCGTCCGCGACAGCAAGGCCGGGGCGAAGTCGTCCCCGGGCGCCGGCGCCGACAGGACCAGCTTGAACCCCGGGCAGTGAATCAGGTAGCAGTCGCCGCGGCTGGCGATCGCCGGGCCCGAGGTGACCCGCACGCCTTCCAGCCGCCCCAGGGCGCGCGCCAGATCGGCGAGCGTGCTTCCCCGCAGCCCGACACGCAGGTTCAGGATCCCGCTCGCCCCTCCGCCCGTCATTCCGGTGATGCCCGCCCAGGCGAAGGTGTGGCCGGCGATCGTCACCGCGGCGACGTCGTTCGCGACCTTCGACGGCGGCAAAATCCGAATCTCCCCGGCCATGGCCTCACTATACGCATGTTCAGTCAGCGGTCAAATTCACCCCAGCAGCAGCAGCTTGCCGCCGACGTGCGTCTCGGCGAGCTCGTGCGCGGCGGCCGCCTCGGCCAGCGGAAAGCGTTTGGCGATCGGGATGACCAGCCTTCCGTCGGCGACCGCCTGCGCCAGCTCCCCCAGCCGCTTCGGATCCGAACGGGTCATGAAGGCCCGGACGACGAATCCCTTCTCCTTCGCGCCCGGCGGCTCGCCGAGCACGCTGCCGATCTTGCCGCCTGGCTTGAGCTTGGCCAGCAACTTTTGGATCGTCTCGCCACTGACGGTGTCCGCGATCCCGTCGAGCGTCGGCAGCTTGGCGATCTCGCCGTCGTCGTCGAGCGCGACGACCGCGTCGGCGCCCAGCTTGGCCGCCTCCGTCTTCTGCCTGGCGCGCACGCCGGCATAGACCTTCGCGCCGCGCCCCTTCGCCGCGAATACCGCCGCGCGCCCCACGCCGCCGAGCGCGCCGGTGACCAGGATCGTCTCCCCGGCGCGGGCGTCGGTCGCCTGCTCCGCGAGCTGCGCGCCCGTCAGCACCACCAGCGGCAGCGCGCCGGCGTCGGCCAGATCGAGCTTCGCCGGGACCCGCGCCCAGGCGTCGAGCGGCCCCAGCACCAACTCCGCGTAGGCTCCCCCCGGCACGCGCCCGAGCACCCGATCACCGACCGCGAACCCCGTCACCCCGGGCCCCATCGCGGCGATCGTCCCCGAGGCGTCCTTTCCCAGCACCGCCGGGAAGGTAAGCGGCATCCGCTGTCGAATGTCGCCGCTCCGCTGCTTCAAGTCGACAGGATTGAGACTGGCACCGGCCATCCGCACGAGGATCTCGTTGGGCCCCGGCTTGGGGTCGGGGAGAGTCTGGAGCTTCAAGGCGGAGGGTGGACCGTACTCGGGCAGGACGATGGCGCGCATGGGGAGATCCTCTCACGTTGCTCTCATATAGGTCCTCGGGCGCCGCCCTGGAAGTGGGCCACCCTGCGATCTAAGTGCCGGGGCGCTAGACTGCAGGGCGCCATGGGCGCCGCTCACGACCTCGCGCAGGTGAACGTCATGCGCCTGCGTGCGCCGCTCGATTCGCCGGAGCTGGCCGCGTTCGTCGCCGCGCTCGATCCGGTGAACGCGCTCGCCGAGCAGGCGCCGGGGTTCGTCTGGCGGCTCAAGACCGAGGAGGGCAACTCCACCGCGCTGCGCATCTTCGAGGACGACACGCTGCTGGTGAACATGTCGAGCTGGCGCTCGCTCGAGACCCTGACCGACTATGTCTACCGCACGGCCCACGCCGAGATCATGCGCCGGCGCCGCGAGTTCGCGCTGCCCATCCTAGAGGCCTCCGTCGCTCTCTGGTGGGTCCCATCCGGCCACCCCCCGACGATCGCCGAGGCGGAAGAGCGGCTCCGGCACCTGCGCGCGCACGGCCCGACGCCGTTCGCGTTCGGGATCAAGACGCCGTTCGCGACGCCGTGAGCAGCTCGTGATGCCAGCGCAGGTGGCGCTCCATGAAGGACTGCACGAAGAAGTAGCCGTGGTCGTAGCCGTCGCGGCGCGCGAGCTCTAGCGGCTGTCCGGCCGCGGCGCAGGCCGCCTCGAACAGCTCGGGACGGAGCTGCTTGGTTAGAAACTGATCGGCGGTCCCCTGATCGATCAGGATCGACCCGTCGAAGCGGTGCCCGGCCCGGAGCAGCGCACAGGCATCCCAGGCGCGCCAGGCCACCTGTTCGCCGCCGAGGTATCCGGCGAACGCCTTTTGCCCCCAGGGCACCTCGCTGGGAGCGACGATCGGCGCGAAGGCGGAGACGCTCCTGTACTCGCCCGGATTTCGCAACGCGATCACCAGAGCACCGTGGCCACCCATGGAGTGGCCGAAGATTCCGCGGCTCGCGCCGTCGACGGGAAAATTCGTCTCCACGACCTCGCGCAGATCTCGCGTGACGTAGCTGTACATCTGGTACGCCGCCGACCAGGGCGCCTGGGTGGCGTCGAGGTAGAACCCGGCGCCGAGCCCGAAGTCGTCGGCCGCGTCGTCGTCGGGGAACCGCATCGCGCGCGGGCTGGTGTCGCAGGAGACCAAGGCCAACCCGAGCTCCGCCGCCACTCGCTGCGCGCCGCTCTTGATGGCGAACGTCTCCTCGGTGCAGGTCAGCCCGGCGAGGTAGTAGAGGACCGGCACGCGCTCGCCGCGCAGCGCGGCCGGCGGTTGATAGACGGCGAAGCGCATCTGGCCGCCACAGGCCGCGCTCTCGTGCTCGTAGAAGCCCTGCACGCCGTCGAAACAGCGGTGTTCCTTCTTCGTGGTGATTGCCGAGATCACTCGAATTCCACCACCGTGCGGATCGACGTCCCGGCGTGCATCAGGTCGAACGCTTCGTTGATGCGCGCGAGCGGCAGCTTGTGCGTGACCAGGCTGTCGACGTCGATCTTCCCCTGCATGTACCAGTCGACGATGCGCGGGACGTCGGTCCGCCCGCGCGCGCCCCCGAAGGCGGTCCCCTTCCAGACCCGGCCGGTGACCAGCTGGAACGGGCGGGTGGCGATCTCCTTGCCGGCCCCGGCGACACCGATGATGACGCTGACGCCCCAGCCGCGGTGGCAGCACTCCAGCGCCTGTCGCATCAGGTTCACGTCGCCCACGCACTCGAAGCTGTAGTCGGCGCCGCCGCCGGTCAGCTCCACGAGGTGCGCGACCAGATCGCCGCCGAGCTGCTTGGGGTTCACGAAGTGGGTCAACCCCAGCTTGCGCGCCAGCGGCTCGCGCGCGGGATTGAGGTCGACGCCGATGATCTCGTCGGCGCCCGCCAGCCGCGCCCCCTGCACGACGTTGAGGCCGATGCCTCCCAGGCCGAACACGACCACGTTGGCGCCCGGCTCGACCTTCGCGGTGTAGATGACGGCGCCGATCCCGGTGGTGACGCCGCAGCCGATGTAGCAGATCTTGTCGAACGGCGCGTCCGGGCGGACCTTCGCCACCGCGATCTCCGGCAGCACGGTGTGGTTGGCGAAGGTCGAGCAGCCCATGTAGTGGTGAACCTTCGTCCCGCCGATGGAGAACCGGCTGGTCCCGTCGGGCATGACCCCCTTTCCCTGCGTGGCGCGAATGGCCGTGCAGAGGTTGGTCTTGCGCGAGAGGCACGATTTGCAGCCGCGACACTCGGGTGTGTAGAGCGGGATGACGTGGTCGCCCTTGCCGACCGAGGTGACGCCTGGGCCGACGTCGACCACCACGCCCGCCCCTTCGTGGCCGAAGATCACCGGGAACAGCCCCTCGGGATCGGCGCCCGAGCGGGTGAACTCGTCGGTGTGACAGACGCCGGTCGCCTTGATCTCGACCAGCACCTCGCCCGCCTTCGGCCCCTCCAGCTCGACCTCTTCGATCACCAGCGGCTTGCCCGCCTGGTACGCCACCGCTGCGCGCGTCTTCATCAAGAAACCTCCGCGGGAACCTCCGCGCGCGAAAGCTTACACGAGCGTCAGTCCTGGGGCCGGTCGGCCCGGCCGCGCGCTTTTTCGACCGGATAGCGCGCGCGGTTCTTCTTCAGCTTGTCGGACACCGCCTGCAGCAGATCGATGCCGGTCCGGTCGCAGAGCAGGAGGAGCGCAATGCCGACGTCGCCGATCTCGTCGGCGATCCGCGCGCGCGGCTCGGCGGCGCGCGAGTGCACGTCCGCCTCCGCGCCCACCACCCAGCGGTACTCCGCCGCCAGCTCGCCGACCTCCGAGGCGAGCAACATTGCCAGGTTCTTCGGATCGTGAAACTGCGCCCACTCCCGCTCGGCCACGAACTGCCGCAGCTCCGCCACCAACGCCTCAATGTCGGTCATGTGTGTCCAGGAACTATCGCCCGGGGCGGCAGCCGGCGCCTACTCCTGCAGCGTCGAGTTCGTGACCGTGATGCTCTTGGCATTGACGCCGATCGCCGACCCGACGTCGGTCACGCTGCCGCTGGAGACGTTGGTCCAATGCCCGCCGGTGTTGCCGGTCATCGTCGTGTCGGTGATGGTCAAGACGCCCATCATGTCGTCGCTGGTGAAGAAGAGGCCGCCGCCGAAGGCCTTGGTGCCGGCGGCGTTGTCCAGCACCGCGTCGCCGCACAGGGTGATGTTGAACGAGTTGCCGTCGCCGTAGATGGCGCCACCGTTGCCGCCGGAGCCGATCTCGTTCTGCTCATTGTTCATGACCGAGCACATGGTGGAGTCGTTGTTGTTGGCGTCGTGGCCGGTCGCCGTGTTGTTCTCGAACAGACTGTTGTAGATATCGAGCTCGGCGAACAGCGAACCGACCGCGCCGGCGTTGGCGCCGCTGTTGTTGGTGAAGGTGCTCCCCACGATCACCGCGCCATGCTTGCTCCCCGTGATGTAGATGGCGCCACCGCCCGTGTCGGGGCCCAGCTGGGCCGCTTGATTGCCGGTGAAGATGCAATCGATGACCGTCAGGTTGCCGTCGCGCATGTAGAGCGCGCCCCCTTCGCCGTCGTCGTACCCCTGCGAGCAGGCGGCCTCGGGCGCGGGCGGGATGAGCTCGGTCGGCGTCGTCTTGCCGTTGACGAGCGCGAGATGCTGGAGGGTCACGCGGGTCTCGGTGGCCTGAAAGTTGGGGCTGTTGTAGTTCAGGATCTGCACGGCGTGGCCACCGTCGAGCGTGACCTTGTCGCCGCCGTCGATGACGGTGTCCTTGCTGATCGACAGCTTCATGGTGGCCGTGATGGGAATCGTGACCGCGTCGCTGCCGCAGTTGAAAATGATGACGCCTGCCTTGCCGACGGCGGTGTTGAGGGCACTGAACGTGCAGCTGGCCGCGGTGCCGCTCCCGACCACCGTCGGATTGGAGATGCTGGCCGGCTGCCCGCTCGCGGGGACGCCGGCGGTGCACGAGCCGTCGGGATTGCCGGCTGCGCCGATGCCGCCGGCGTCGGTGGTGGTCGTGCCGGCGTCGCGCGGCGTGGTCCCGCCACCGCCGGTCGAGCCACCGCTCGGCTGGCCCGCCGACCCACCGCTCGATCCACCGCCACCGCCACCGCCACCGGCTGCGCCGCCACTGGCGTGCCCTGCCGAGCCGCCGGTCCCACCGGTCGAGCCACCGCTCGAGCCTCCGGTCGAGCCGCCGCTCGTCTGACCGCCGGCCCCGCCCGTCGATGACGAGCCGCCGCCGGAGCCGCAGCCGAGACCAACCGTCATGGTCAACGCCAATGCCAACGAGCTGCGCATGGGGAGCCTCCCGGAGCGAGGGACGGCTTTCGAAGCCGTTCGGACACAATATCACTTGTTCGATGCGGCTCGGTAGCGATTAGGGCTCGACGTAGCGCCAGAGGCTCTGATCCCCTACTACGAGCCCGAAAATATGGAATTGCAGCCCGAACAGGCCCCGGCGTACATCGCGTACACGTCCTTCGCCGTTCCCCAGACCACCGCCTCGGCATCTGGCCGCTGTCGACGCGCGCGAAGCTCGGGCCCCGTCGGTGCGTCGGCGCGTCGGTAGACATCCTGCCCTTGGGGCCGTCGAGGCCGGCCACGAAGAGCGTCGCGCCGTACTGATAGATCTGCGAATTGCTGTGCGGGTGTTGCAACCCCGCCACGCGATCGATTGTACATGTATTCTGCCGGCCCATGCCCGCGTCGGACCGATCTTCTGCCCGATCTTCCCCCCTATCTTCCGCCCGCCCGATCGTCTACCGCGTCTCGATGCCGGAGCCGGCGTCGCACGAATACCAGGTGGAGATGCTCGTGCCGGCGATCGCCGGTCGCGACGAGGTGGAGATCGTTTTCCCGGCCTGGGCGCCGGGGAGCTACATGGTGCGCGACTTCGTCCGCCACCTGACCGGCCTGGCTGTCACCGACGGTGCCGGCCGGGCACTGGCACCCGAGCGCGTGGTCCGGGTCGACAAGCAGCGCTGGCGCATCCAGACCGACGGGCGGCCCTTTCGCGTCCGCTACCGGATCTTCGCCTTCGAGGCGACCGTGCGCACCTCCTTTCTCGACGACGGCCACGCCTACTGGAACGGCACCAGCATGTTCTTCTTCGTCGACGGCGAGCTCGGGCGCCGTTGCGAGGTCACCGTCGCGCTGCCCGACCGGCGTTGGCGCGTCGCCACCGCCTTGCCCGCCGTCGCCGGGCGCCGCCTGACCTACGCCGCGGCCGACTTCGACGAGCTCTGCGACTCGCCGTTCGAGATCGGGACCCACGCGCTACTGGCTTTCACCGTCGGGAAAACCCGGTTCGAGCTGGCGCTCTACGGGCGCAGCAACGCCGATCCGGCGCGCCTGGTCGACATCCTCCGCCGGGTGGTGACGGTGACCGGCAAGATCTTTGGCGGCTTCCCGTTCCGCCGTTATCTCTTCATCGTCCACGCGCTCCCGGTCGGCTCGGGCGGCCTCGAGCACCGCGCCTCGGTGACGATGGACGTCGCCGGTCTGGCGTTCGAGGACGAGACCGGCTACGTCCGCTTCGCCGATCTCGCGGCGCACGAATTTTTTCACGCCTGGAACGTCAAGCGGATCCACGACAGCGCGCTCGGGGGGCTCGATTACACCCGGGAGAACTACACGCGCTTGCTCTGGCTCTTCGAGGGGTGCACCGACTACCTGGCGCACGTGATCATCCTGCGCGCCGGGATCACCTGCGACCGGCAGTTCCTGAAGATGATCGCCGAGGACTGGCCGAGGTACGCCACCCGCCCCGGCCGCAACGAAACGTCGCTGGAAGAGCTGTCGTTCGAGGCGTGGGTCAAGCAGTACAAGCCGTCGGAGAACTTCACCAACCGCGGCGTCAGCTACTACGAGAAGGGGCTTTGGACCGCGATGGCGCTCGACCTCGAGCTGCGCCTCGCCACCGACGGCGCCCGAGGGCTGCCCGAGATGATTCGCCTGCTGTGGGAGGGCTTCGGCCGCACCGAGCGGCCCATCGCCGACGCCGACGTGCGCGCCGCCGCGGCGGCGATCGCCGGGCACTCGCACGCCCGCCTCTTCGATCGCTTCTTCGACCGCTACGTGCGCGGCACCGACGAGCTGCCGCTCCCGGCGCTGCTGGCGCGCGCCGGCCTCGACCTCGAGGCGCGCCCCGATTGGGACGAGAGCGGCCGCGCGCCGGACGAGCGCGATCCGGTCAAGAGCGGCCGCGCGCGCGCCTGGACTGGCCTGACACTGCAACCCGAGCGGACGATCGTCCGCAACGTGGTCCCCAAATCGCCGGCCTGGCGGGCCGGGCTCACCTTCAACGACGAGATCGTCGCCGTCGACGGCGCGCGGGTCACGCCGGCGACGTTCGCCAAACGGGTCGCCGATCGCTCTCCCGGCGCCCGCGTGCGGCTGGCCTACTTCCGGCGCGACGAGCTGCGCGAGGCCCGCCTGACGCTGGCCGAGAGCCCGGAGCGCCGGCTGAGCGTCACGGTCGATCCCCACGCCGGCGCACGGGCCAACGCGGTCCGCGCCGGCTGGTTCGGCCTCAAGGGGAGAAGCTGATCTGATCGGATGACAGTCCGGTCAGCTTCTGCTCCGCCTCGTTGAACCCGACGTTGGTCAGGTCGACGCCCGGAATCACCAGCGCCGAGACAGTCAGCGTGTCCATCCCGCTCGAGGTCGCCAGCGGGTTCGGCAAGAGGCCCGGCAGGGTGAACGTCGTCGACCCGTCGAAGATGGTGACCGACCAGGTGCGCCCCCCGCCGGTGGGATCCTTGAACTCCGCCGAGTGGAGCGTGGCGCCGGTGACCGGCACGAACGAATAGGTCCCGCCTGACGCCGCGATCCCGGTCGGCGGCGACAGCCAGGAGGCGAGCGCGACGGTCGGCCCCACGTTCACGCCGTGCATCCAGGTCAGCGTCCCCGGCTCGCCCGCCGTCATGGTCGCCTGCGCCTGCGCCAAGAGGTCGTACGAGCCGCCCGCGAGGCCAACGGTGGTGGTGCCGCCCAGCTTCGGCACGCTGGTCATGGTGACGTTCGCGCCCAGCGTCGGAACGACGGCCGGAATGCGCCCCTCCCCGCCTGGCAGCTCGATCGCCGGGTAGGCGTTGAAGTAGGTCATCCCGGCCGGCAGCGCCGGGAACGACGCCGTGAACGGCACCAGGTCGCCGGCGGCGACCGCGGGCAGCGTCTCGTTCACGGTCGTTTGGTCCTTGCTGAGGCTGAGCCCCGTCAAGAGCGCCCAACCGACCGGCGTGATGACGTCGTCGGTCGTGTCGTCGGGCGTCCCGTTGGTGTCGTCGTCGACGATGATCGCGAAGTGCGCCTGCTGGCCCGTGCGCGCGATGAGCTGCCAGTTGCAATCGTCGGCCAGCGCGTTCTTGACGCAGGCGTTGGCGGGGATCGTCGTCGTCAGCGCCGTGCTGCCGATGGAGATGGTGCGCGTCGGCTGCGTGATGCTGTTGGCCAGATCGCCGAGGTTCGAGGTCTGCGAATTCGCCACCAGGCCGATCGTGGTGTGACCTGCCGCCGGCGCCGGCAGGCTCTCCCAGCCGGCGATGGTGCCGCTCACGTTGGCCGTGTCGGGCGCGGGCCTGGTGGTCGCCTGGATGGTGATGGTCAGGTTCGCCCCGTCGGCGCCGATCCAGGTGGTCGGCGCATAGCCGGTCGCCGACGCGGTGAGCGTCACCTTTCCGCGCAGGCCCGGGCAACCCATCGGATCGAAGGTCGCCAGGCCGGTCGAATCGGCGAGGCCCATGCAGGGCGACGCCGAGGGCGACGCGCCGACCTCGACCGCCGCCCCCGCCACCGGCGCGTAGCTGTCGCCATCGATCACGTAGACGTTCAGGTAACCGTTGATCGCGCCGCCGCCGATGGCCCCGCCCGGAACGAGCATCGGCGCCGGGTGGTTGTCCGACGACACCGACCCGCACCCCACCCCCCCCCCCAGC
>DATAVR010000011.1:0-13527 GCA_036267635.1 Polyangia bacterium
GAGTTCCAGGCGGCGCGCGAGATCGCCCGACAGTTCGGGGCGCGGGTCCTGCTGTCGGAGGCGACGCGCGGGATCGCCGAGGCGGAGCTGGCGCTCGGCGAGTCGGCCCGGGCGCGCGATGATGCCCGGTCGGCGTTCGAGATCGCCGAGCGGGCCGGGGCGCCGCCGCTGGCGGGCGCCGCGCTGCGGGTGGCGGCCTCTGCGGTCGGCGCCGGGGCGCCCGGCGAATCCGACCTGGGCGGCGCGCGCGAGATGTTCGATCGCGCGGTCGAGGTGCTGACCGGCGCCGGCGCCGAGCTGGAGCTGGCCCGCACGCTCGACGCCTACGCCGACTTCGAGGACCGCTCGGGGCGTGACGAGACCGCCTCCGAGCTGCGGCGGCAGGCGCGTCTCATCCGCCACCGCGAGCCGCGGGACGCCACGCCCGCCGCTTGAGCGGCGGACGCCTCTCCAGCGCTTGTGCCCTTACTTCTTGGCGGCGAGCTTGCCGGCGGGCTTGGCCGGCTTGGCGGCCGCGGTGGGGCCCGCCGCACCCTTCTCGAGATCGTCGGGCTTGACCAGGATCCGGTCGATGGCCCACTTCGGCGCCAAATAGACGTCCGCGCTCCTGGCCGACGCCACGAAGTAGCTGATCTTGTCCTTGCTCTCGTCGCCGACGCGCACGAGACAGGCCGGCGCGCTCGACTTGCTCCCCTTGGCCTTGGCGCTGATGACGCCCTTCGGTTTGGCGAGGCCGTTGTCCTTGAGCGACTGATCGTCGGCGAAGCCGGACGCCTTCCAGTCCTTGAAGGCGCCCGCGATCGGCGTGACCTTCGACGAATCGACCTCCAGCTTGGCCGGCTTGGTCGCCTTCCAGTCGTTGCCGCTCTTGACCAGGGTGTACGATCTGTCGCCCGCGCTGACCGAGATCTCGCTGAGGTCGGCGGCGGCCAGATCGCAGAGGGTCTTGTCGCGGAACTCCATCGGACGCTTGGCGATCCGGTCGAGGCCGAACTTCTTGACCAGGAAGATCTGCGGCGCGTCCGCCTTCCGGACGTAGGTCTCGTTACCGGCTTTGTCACTCTTTTGGTCGCCGATGAGCGCGGTGACGCTGTTGTTTCCCTTGAGGCCGACCGTGACGGTCAGCTCGGGCGTGACGAGGCCGGCCTCGGCCGGCGTGACGCCGTCCGCGAAGTCGTTCGTCTTCCAGTTGGCCAGCGCCGTCACGATCCCGTTGGCGACGGCGTTGTCGAGCTTGTCGATCTTCACCGAGCTCGAGACGACCTCCCACTTCTCCTCGTTCCCCTCCTTGGTGCCGGTCTTCTTGAGCGAGATCTTCGCGCCGTCCTTGCTGACGACGTCGAGCTTGGCGGCGTCCGCCGCCGAGAAATTGGTGATGCCCCGATCCCGCCAGTCGCTCGGGCCCTTGTCGAACATGAACTTGGTGATTCCGCTCGCCTGCCAGACGTCACTTCCACCGGCCGTCCGGATCATCGTCCCGGCGCCGACGCTCTTGCCGACGATGAAGTCGGCCAGGACCTTGCCGTCGTGCTTGGCGACCAGGTGCACACCCGCCTTGTCGTCGACCTCGAACTCGGCCTGCTTCTCGGGCTGCTGGGTCACCAGATCGGTGACGTCCATCTTGCCCAGCCCCTCGAACGCACTCTTGGCGATGGTGGCGTCGGCGGGGTAGGTGACGGGCGAAGTGACCTTGTAGATTCCGCCCTCGTTCTTGATGGTCGTGGTGACGCCGCCCTTCGTCACGTCGAGGGTGGTGATCTCGACCGGATTCAGCGTCGGGAACGGGCGAGGGTGGTCACTGGCGCGCTCCCCTTTTTCGGGCTGACGGAGCGCGACGACGGCGATGATGACCAGGGCCACGAAGGCCCCCAAGGCGACGAGCGTTTTTCTGTTCATAGCTTCTGACCCTGTCGGCGGGCACGCCGGACTCTCCAGCGGAGAATCCCGAACCCGATGAAGAGCGCCGGCACGCCGGCGATGTTGATCGCTTTGACCGCCAGCACCGTCCCGTTGGAGCCGACGTCGATGGGGCGCGAGGCGACGGTCTTCGTGCGGACCGGCGTCAACGCCTCGTCCTCCATCGTCCAGCTCACGGCGTTGAACAACATCTGAGCGCCCCCCGAATAGAAGGGGAAATAGCGGGCGAGCTGCAGGTACTCGTCGGAGGCGAAGTCGGAGTCGCCGACCACCATCATGCGGACCGGCTTGCGCGACTCGGCCGCCGGCATGTTGTCCGGCACCGACATGCCCGGCTGGGCGCCCGGCGGCGGGTAGGCGCTCTTCAAGATCCCCTGGTAGGCGTAGGCCAGGCCGAACACGCCGTGGTCCTTGGGATCCTTGGCCTCTTCCATCTCCGCCATCGGCGCGAAGAAGAAGAACCCGGTCTGCTTCCAGGCCTCCGGCGAGGAGGCGGCCAGCGTCCAGAGCTTGGCGTTCGGCATCTGCGCCTTGCCGTCCGCCAGCGGACCGACCAGCGAAACCGAGCTCGGGAAGGGGAAGACCACCGCGTTCACGCCGGAGAGGATCGAGTTGTCCTTCTCGCTCGAATCGGTCTTGACCCCCACGAACACCGGGAGGTTCTTGATCATCTTGCGACCGCCCACGTCGACGGGGCCCGGGACGTTCTGGCGATCGAACACGAAGTCCTCGCCGATCTTGAAGCCGTACTTCTCGAGCAGCTCGTTCAGGCCGGTCTGGTTGACCTGGCCGACCTTGGGCGAGGCCGCCCCCATCGGCATCTGGCCGCGCGGCGACGACAGCGCCATCCCGTCGACCAGGAAGATCGCGCCGCGCCCCTTCATCAGGAAGCCGTCGATCTCGCGGCGCCCCTTGTCGTCGAAGGGCTGCTTGGGGCCGCCGACCACCAGCGCGTCGACGTCGTCGCCGATCGCCGCCGATGACGGGTTCACGGTGGTCGAGTCGAACTCCTGATCGATGACGTGCTTGAGGAAGGTGTACCCCTGGGTGAGGTCCTGCTCGCCGTGACCGGTGGTGAAGGCGACCTTGCGCTTCTTCTGCGTCAGCCGCTTGATCATCGAGGAGACGGTGTACTCCAGCCCTTCGACCTGGCCGATCTCGGGGATGGCGTCGTCCTTCCCCTGGTACTGGAAGCAGAGCCCGAGCCAGTAGGTGCCGACCTCGAACTTCTGCGAGCGCATCACCTGGATCTGCAGCTTCTGCACCTTGCAGGCGTTGGCCTCGTCCTCGATCTTCTTGTCCGACTCGGGATCAAAAGCCTCGAAGCGCAGCTTCCCCTTCGAGTAGGTCCGGTAGTCGTCCATCATGTCGCGCACGTAGCGGCTGGTGTTGGCCAGCTCGGGCGGCAGATCCTTGGAGATGTAGGCCTTGACCGTCAGGTAGTCGGGGAGGTTGCGGACGATGTCCTTCGAGGCCGGGGAGAGCGTGTAGACGTGGTTCTCCGTCAGATCGAGGCGGCCGAAAAGCCGCGTCCCGATCAGGTTCACCGCCACCACGGCGCCGATCACCAGCAGCACGAAGCCGGTGGCGTTGGACGCCGACAGCCGCTTGCGGTGGGTCATCCCCGGCGTCGCGCCGGGCTTGGCTTGTTTCGAGTCTTCTTGATTGGCCATGGCTATCTCCAGCGCCGCGAGTCGAGGGCGAGGGTGGCGACGAGCAGGCTGACCGTCATCACCGAGAGGTAGTAGATGACGTCGCGGGTGTCGACGACGCCGCGGCCGATGTTCTCGAAGTGGCCGTCGATGCTGAGGTAGGCGACCAGCTTCTGCCACGACTCGGGCAGGAACTGGGTGAGCTTCCCCAGCAGGTAGAGCGCGAAGGAGATGGCGAACGCCACGATGAACGAGACGATCGAGTTGCGCGTCAGCGACGAGGCCATCACGCCGATGGCCACGTAGGCGCCGCCCATGAGGACCAGGCCGAGGTAGCCGCCGATGGTCGGGCCGCGGTCGAGCGGGCCGAGCGACTTGACGGTGATGGCGAAGGCCAGCGTCAGGCCGATGGCCGTGCAGAGCAGCGCCATCGCCGCCAGGAACTTGCCGACCACCACCTCCCAGTCACGCACCGGCATGGTGATGAGCAGCTCGAGCGTCCCGCTCGACCTCTCGTCGGCCAGGAGGCGCATGGTGATGGCCGGGATCAAGAACATGAACAGCAGCGGCATGATGTTGAAGAAGCCGCGCATGTCGGCCTGCTTCTCCATGAACAGCTGGGTGAAGAACAGGTAGCCGGTGAGGACGACGAACACCGGGACCACGATGTACGCCACCGGCGAGTTGAAATAGGAGCGGATCTCGCGCCGCGAGATCACCAGCGCGGGGGTCATGAGTTTCCTTTCTCGGATTGAGTCAGGTTGCGGAACACGTCCTCCAGGCTGGCCGACTCGCGCAGAAGCTCGAGCAGCGTCCAGCGGTTGTCGACCGCCGCGCGAAAGATCGGCTTGCGCAGATCCGTCGCCGCCGCCGCGTCGAGCGCGAAGGCGTGCGAGCCGTCCTCGCCCGCGACCATCTCGCAGCGGGCCACGCCCGCCAGCCCCGCCAGCCGGTCCCGGATCGCCTCCTTGACCACGCCGTTCGATTCGACCACCACCCGGTAGCGGCCGCCGCGCTCGCGCGCCCTGAGCGAATCGGGCGTCCCGTCGGCCACCAGCTTGCCGCCGCTGATGATCAGGATCCGGCTGCAGGTCGCCTGGACCTCCGGCAGGATGTGGGTCGAGAGGATGACCGTCTTCTCGCGCCCGATCTCCTTGATGAGCGAGCGGATCTCGACGATCTGGTTGGGGTCGAGGCCGCTCGTCGGCTCGTCGAGGATGAGGATGTCGGGATCGTGCAGCATCGCCTGCGCCAAGCCGACGCGCTGCCGGAACCCCTTCGACAGCTCGCCGACCAGCTTGCCGGCGACGTCACCGAGGCCGCAGCGGATGCCGACCTCCTTGATGCGCTCGGCGCTCCGCGCTGGGGCCATACCACGCATGGCGGCCGCGAACTCGAGGAACTCGAGCACGGTCATGTCGCGGTAGATGGGTGTGTCCTCGGGCAGATAGCCGATGCGCTGCCGAACCGCCAGCGACTCGTCGAACACGTCGTGACCCGCAACCCTGGCCCGCCCGTCGGTGGGCGAAAGGAAGCAGGTGAGGATCTTCATGGTGGTCGACTTTCCGGCGCCGTTCGGCCCCAGAAACCCAAGCACTTCGCCCTGGCGAACGGAGAAGGTCACGTGGTCGACCGCGCGGGTCGGCCCGTAGTCCTTCGTCAGTCCGTCGACCTCGATCATTACGTCCGACATCGGCACCTCATCGTAGGATGGCTGTCCGCGGCCCAACTGTGGCCGCGCCCAGGTTATTCCCGCACGCGGGCTACCTATTACGGTCGTCGCGGCGCTGTCAAGCGCCCCCGCCGCCCTGGGTCGTCTCGGGGCCGGCTGAGTCGCCCAAGAAATCCGGTACATCCGGCTGAGCATCGCCTTCCGTAGGTTCCGGCGGAGGTGAAATGCAAGGAACCAGAACCGGAACGGGAAGCAGAACGGCAATGGCGCTCGCCGTGTTGGCGGCGCTGGGATCTGGGATAGTGGCGGCCGGCTGCGGCAACCAATCGGAAGGCTCTTCGGAGAGCCCGGCCCTGCAGGGCGCAAGCACGATGATCGACAGCTTCGAGAGCGGCAACGCCGCGGGCTGGACGCCGTTTTCCACCGGAGGCTCGTCGATCAACGACGGGCGAGCGCCGTTGCACGCCGACGGGGCGACGGCGTCGACCGAGATCACCTACAGCGTGGTGACCGGCGGCTCCGCCGGGCTCGAGCGTGACTTCTCGACGCCGCAAGACTGGTCGGCCAGCTCGGCCCTGACGATGTGGGTCTATGGTCGCGCCACTGGGCACACGTTCCTGGTCCAGGTCTACGACGCCGGGCACGAGCGCTGGGAGTCGCGCTTCAAGGTCGACTTCACCGGCTGGAAGCAGCTCACGATTCCGTTCAGCGACCTGACGGCGGCGGCCTGGCAGCCCCCGAACGCGCGCGTCGACGGCGTCCGCGACCTTGGCGGCGTGACCGGAATGGCGCTCGCCCCTTCGGACGGCGTCGGCTCCGGCGTCGTCAACCTGGACACGCTCGCGCTCGGCGCCGCCTCGACCACGGCGTCCCCCTCGGGAACCGGTGGAGCGGCCGCGTCGACGCCCCCGCCGACCACGTCGCCGCCGGCGACCACGTCCTCACCGGCGACCACGCCTGCGACTACCCCGACGGCGCCGCCCGCGACCACCCCGACGGTGCCGCCCGCGACCACGCCGACGGCGGCGCCGGCGACCACGCCGCCCGCGACCACGCCGACGGCGACGCCGACCGCCACCCCGAGCGTGCCGGCCAGCACCCCGACGGCGACGGCGCCCAGCGGCCCGGTCACGGGAAGCATCATCCCGCTCTATACGCCGCCCACGGATCCATCGTGGACGGCGGTCGCCTCGGCCAAGGCCGCCCATCCGACGGTCCCGGTGATGGCGATCGTCAACCCCGCGAACGGCCCCGGCGCGGCCTCCTCGGCTGACTACGCTGCCGGCATCGCCAAGCTGACGGCGGCAGGCGTGAAGGTGATCGGCTACGTCCACACCTCCTGGGGCGCCCGGCCCGCCGGGGAGCTGCAATCGGAGATGGGGCAGTGGAAGAGCTGGTATCCCGGCGTGACGGGCATCTTCTTCGATGAGATGGCCAACGCCACCGGGCAGGAGACCTACTACAAGGACCTCACCGCCTACGCCAAGAGCCACGGCTTCGACTTCACGATCGGAAATCCGGGCTCGGATTCCTCACCGACTTACGTGGGGACGGAGGACGTCATCCTCATCTACGAGAACAGTGGCCTTCCCGCGCTGACGGCGCTCACCGGCTGGCACACCACCTACGGCCGGACCAACTTCGGCGTGATCCCTTACAACGTGGCGAGCCTCGATACGTCGTTCGTGCAATCGGCCAAACCCTACGTCGGCTACATCTACTTGCAGAGCGACAGCCTGCCGAACCCCTGGGACAGCGTTCCCTCGTACCTGTCGGCGCTGATGGCCGCGCTCGACTGACGGAGAGGATCGATCGAAACGGCACGCGGGGAACTCTCGGCGTGCCGTTTTTTCTATTTCGGCGCCGGCTCAGCAGTCGCTGTCGTTCGCGGGGGTGCAGCCGGTCGGGCAGCAACGATCGGAGGCCGAGCCCGAGCAGGTGGTGATGGGGAGGTGGCGGCAGGCCGCGTTGCAGCTGGAAGGGTCGCCGACCAGCACCTCCGTCGTGCAGGGATCCCCGTCGTCCGGGCAGGTGGTCGGGCAGGTGGCCGGCGGATCGCAGGTTTCGCCGGCCTCGATGTGGCCGTCGTTGCACGTGGCGGGGGCGCAGTCGTGATCGGTGGCGGCGGTGCAACCGGGGGGACAGCAGCCGTCGCCGCTCAGACAGGCGACCGTGGTGGCGTGCGTGCAGCGGCTGGAGCAGTCGTCGCTCGAGCCGCTGGCCACGTCGACCGTGCAGGCGTCGCCGTCGTCGCAGGTCCGCGGACAGGCGCCGGGGAAGCCGGCGGTGATCGCGCGGTCGCACTGCTCGCCGGGCTCGACGACGCCGTCGCCGCAGATGGAGGGACAGTCGGAGTCGGTGGCGGCGGTGCAGCCGATCGGGCAGCAGCCGTCGCCCGCCACGCAGGCGGTGATCGGCGTGGTGATGCAGGCGGCGCTGCAGGTCGCCGGCGATCCCCGCTTGCTCGACGTGGTGCAGGTGCCGGCGGCAGGGCAGTCGGTGGGGCAGGAATCGACCACCGCCTCGTCGCAGGTTTCGACCGGCGGCTCGACCACCGCGTCGCCGCACACCGCGGTGCAGTCGGCATCGACGGTCAGGTCGCCCCCCGGCGGGCAGCAGCCGTCGCCGGCGACGAACGCCGTCACCGCGAGGTGGACGCAGGTGGCCGAGCAGGTCCCGGCGGAGAGCAGCAGATCCGTGGTGCAGGGGTCGCCGTCGTCGCAGACGGCGGGGCAGGCGCCGGCGCCCCCGGCGGCGATCGCCACGTCGCACGTCTCGCCCGGCTGGACGACGCCGTCGCCGCAGGTCGGGGAGCAGTCGGGATCGGTGGCGGCGGTGCAGCCGGTCGGGCAGCAGCCGTCGCCGAGCGGCCCGCAGGCCGTGATGGGGCTCGAGACGCAGGTGGCGGAGCAGTCGTCCGCGCTGCCGGTCAGCGTCGTTTGCAAGCAGACCGACGGGGAGGGGGGACAGACGGTGGGACAGGCGCCGGCTCCCGCGGCTGCCTGGTTGTCGCACGCTTCGCCCGGTTCGATGACGCCGTCGCCGCAGCGGGCGGGACAGTCGGTGTCGGTGGCGCGTGTCGCGCCCATGGGACAGCAGCCGTCGCCGGAGATCGGCGCCGTGACGTCGGTGTGAACGCAGACCGCCCGACAGCCGGTGCCCGACAGGAAGTCGGTGGTGCAGTCATTGCTGTCGTCGCAGCTCTGCGGGCAGCTCCCCGGTTGCGACGACGCGATGCCGACGTCGCAGCTCTCGCCCGCCGCGGACTGCCGGACGCCGTCGCCGCAGACGGCCGGACAGTCGGTGTCGACCGCGTTGCTGCCGCCCGGGGGGCAGCAGCCATCGCCCGAGCGCTGGATGGTGACCTGATAGTGCATGCAGATCGCCTGGCAGGTCGCGACCGAAAGGAGCAACGTCACGGCGCAGGGATCGGCCACGCTGCACTCGCTGGGCGTCGGGCAGGCGCCAGGGAGCCCGGCGGCGATGGCCGTGTCGCAGGTCTCGCCCGGCTGCAAGACGCCGTCGCCGCACGTCGGGGAGCAGTCGGGATCGGTGGCGTGGGTGGCCGCGGCCGGGCAGCACCCGTCGGTCGGGCTCACCTGGGTGACCGCCGCGTGGGTGCAGGAGATCGTGCAGGGGTTGCCGGGAGGCATGCTCTGCGCGCAGGCGACGCCGTCGTAGCAGGTGATGTCGCGCGTGCAGGCGACGCCGTCGTCGCAGCTCGCCGGGCAGGCGCCGGGATCGCCGGGTGCGATGGCGGTATCGCAGGTCTCGCCGAGATCGACGCGGCCGTTGCCGCAGCGGGGTCCCCCAGAGGAGCTCCCGCCGTCCGGTGAGGCGCTGGTGCCTCCGTCGAGGGCGCAGCCGGCGCCGGTGCAGGTCAACGAGACGTATCTCATCGGACGCGCGCCCGGCGTGATGGTCAACCCCGAGATCTGGCCCGACGCGACGGTGGCCCCGGTGGCGTCGAGGGCGGCGACGCCGATGGTCGCGGACCCGGTTGCGGTCGCGGGCAGCTCGGCGCTGAGCGTGGTGGGAAACCTGACCAGCTCTCCGCCGCCGTGCGCGTAGGTTTGTGACGCCGAGCCTGACGGGAGGGTGATGGTCACGGTCAGCGCGCTCACGGCGGGGGGCGACCCCGAGGCCGTCACCACCAGCACCAGCACCGACGCGCCGTCGTCGTGACAGCCGACGCCGGAGAGCGCCAGCGCGGCGAGGAGGAGGAGCGTGGGTCGCCGCATCGTCGAGCTCAGAAGAAGCTCTTGTTCCCGAGATCGGTGGCGGGGGCCGGGGTTTCAGATGATCGTACCGCCAGCGCCGCCGCCGTCGCGCCGGCCGCCAGCGCGACGCCGACGGCGGTCCAGACCCACCACCGTCGCCAGAGCGGCTTGGGCTTCTTCGTTCCTTCCGCTCCCGGGGCCGGCGCGCCGACCAGCCCCGGCGCGGTGGCGGCAGGGGGACGCGCGCGCAGGCTCTCGATCTCGGCCACGCGTTCCTCGGCGGTGTTGCGATCGGGCGCCTCAGGGGCGCCGGCCAGGTAGCGGTCGTAGTAGAACAATGCCTGCTCGGTGGCGCCGAGCTGTCGATAGGATTCGGCTATCTGGAAGAGGAACTGCGGATCGGCGCGCAGCTCGTAGGCGTGCCGGTACTCCGCGATCGCTTCCTGATAGTGCCCGAGCTGATAAAGCCGGTGGCCCTGGGCGACATGCTCGCCGACCTCCTGGTCGGCCGGAGCGGGCGGGGGCACGGGGGCGGGCGTGGTCTCGAGCGAGGCGCTGCTCGCTGGCCCCGCCGCCAGCAGGGTCAGCGCGAGCACCGAAGCTCGAAGCCACGCGAGAGGTGAGGGGCTAAGCAATGGAACCTGTTGCCGTTTCAATAGCGATTTTGCGCCGCGCTCTGCGCCGGCGTCAAACCCCACGACGCCGGCTGGTCCGGCGTGCCGCTACCGCCGGCGCGTCTTGGTCGAGGTCTTGGTCGGGGTCTTGGCCGAGGTCTTGGTCGAGGTCTTGGTCGGCGCCTTGGCCGGCGCCTTGACCGGCGTCTTGACCGCCGTCTTGACCAGGACCGGCTCGAGCGGCGCCAGGGTGGCGAGCCAGCGCGCAGCGACGGCGCCGGCGGCTGCGGCCAGCGGGGGCGGGGCCGCGCCGGTCAGGATCGCCCGCGCGTTCTTCTCGAGCGCAGCGGGGAGCTTGGGGGAGGTCCCCCTGTCTTTGCCCTTGCTCGCCGCGCTCCCCTTGGCCAGGGATTCGAACGCCCTCACCTCGTCGGGACCGAGGGCGCGAAAGCGGGCCGGGCGGGAGTCTCGCTTGGTCTCCCCGCTGGCCAGCAGCCGCGCCACCAGCGCCGTGCGGGCCAGCGTCCCGACGTCGACCGCCGCCGCGTCGGCGCCGGTCCCTTCGAACGCGGCGCCGCCGGCCGCGACGTCCTCGCTGGTGACGCCGAGGCCGCGGACCAGCGCCTGCGCCGCAGCGGCCTGTTCGATCGCCGCGACCGCCCGCGCCAGATCGACGAGGCGGCGGAACGGACGCTCGCCCGCGGAGGGCGGATCGTCGAGCAGGCGGGGGAACATCGGCCGCAAGCGCGTCACCGCCTCGAGGACCGTCGCGTCGTCGGTCTCGGCCAGGTCGAACCCGCGCTTGCCGAAGGGCCCGTCGTGGCGCAGCGCGCGCGCGAGCTTCTTCACCTTGCCCACCAGGCTGACGCCGAGGCGAAAGAGGCGCGCCAGCGGGATGGTGCGCAGGGCCGCGGCGCCGCGCTCGTCGTCGCCTTGTCCGAGCCGCTCGATCGCCAGATCGAGCGTGGCCACCAGGCGATCGAGCACGGCCGCCACCGCCTCATCGTCGCCGGGCGCGATGCGATCGGCCGCCAGCACCCGGTTGGTGAGGGCGACCAGCGCGAAACGGAGATCGTCGAGCTCGTCGCCGGCGGTCAGCTTTTGCGCCGCGCGTGAGAATACCGAGCCGTCGGTGTCGCCGAGTCTCTCCGCCAGCGCCGTCGGCACGCGCAAGGCCGCGCCGTCCGGGCGCGCGTCGACGATCGTCCGGGCCCGCGCGGCGCTGTCGCCGATGCGGACGCTCGCCGGGTCGAGCTCGCGGTAGACCTCCAGCGCCTCGTAGTAGTCGGCGAATCCGAGATCGGCCATCCGCGCCTGCCGCCAGCGGTAGGCGGACTCCTCGAGCTCGGCGTCGAGCTCGCCGATGGCGCCGACGATGATCCGGCGGGCGAACTCGTTGTCCGTGCGGTAGAGCGCGTCGACCAGCCGGATGAGCGCCTGCGCCGGGTCGGGGCCGTCGTCGACCACGGGGCTGACCCGCACGTCGAGCACGAAGAACCCGTCGGGCGTCGGATAGAAGGTCCCTTGCGGCTCCTCCGGCGCGTCCCCCTGCGACAGATCGTAGATATCCGCCCCGCGCCGCAAGATGAGGCCGAGCAGCTCGCTGTCGATCCCCTTCATCCAGCGGCCGATCCGCTCGAAGGGCGCCGCGGCGATCGCGGTCAGCCATTCGCCATACGCGGCCGGGTTGATCTGGTCGCGCTCCCAGACCGCGAAGTCGAGCATGACGGCCAGCTGCTCGCTGGTGGCCGAGGCGAGGATCTCGGCCCCTTCGGTGAGGCCGATCTCGTGCAGCACGTAGTAGAGCTCGTCGCCGGGGAGCGCACGGACGGCGGCCTCGAGATCGGGCGCCTCGAGCAGCGCGTCGGCCCGGCGGAGCCGGCGGCCGCGCCCGAGCCGCGCGCGATATTGCGACAGGGCAACGACGTTGTTCGGTCGAGGCGGTCGAGGGGTCCCCATGTATGTTGATATACACCGATGTTGTCGATGGTTCTGCGCACCATCGCCCGCCACGCGCTCTTCGAGCGCGGCGATCGGGTGATCGTCGCCGTCTCCGGCGGCCCCGATTCGATGGCGCTGCTGCACGTTCTGTGGGAGGCGCGCGAGCGGCTTGGGTTGACGCTGGAGGTGGCCGGCGTCGACCACGGCCTGCGCCCGGCGGCGGCCGGGGAGCTCGACTTCGTGGAGGCGCGGGCCGCGGCGCTCGAGCTGCCGTTCAGGCGGCTGCCGGTGGAGGTCACCCGGCGCGGGGCCGGTTTGCAGGACGCCGCCCGGCGGGCGCGCCTCGGCGCCTTGACGGCGCTGGCGGCCGAGCGCGGCGCGCGGCGGGTGGCGCTCGGGCACCAGGCCGACGATCAGGCCGAGACCGTCCTTTTCCGGATCGTGCGCGGCACCGGCCTCGGCGGCTTATCCGGCATTCCCTACCGGCGGGAGCCGTTCGTTCGACCGCTCTTGGATGTTCGGCGCCTGGAGCTCCTGCGGTATCTGCGCCGGCGCAGCATCCCGTTCGTCGAGGACCCGTCGAACTCCGATCTGCGGTTCGCGCGCGCGCGGGTCCGCCATCGCTATCTTCCGATGCTGGCCGAGGAGAACCCGCGGGTGGCCGAGGCGCTGGTGGCGCTGGCGGCCGCCGCGCGGGACGGAGGCCAGCCGGCCGCCGAGAATCTGGTCGCCGAGGACCTGGCGCTCTCCCGCCGGGTTTCGGCCGCCGTGGAGCGCCTGCGGGCGCGCGGGGGGAGCGCGGCGCTCGACGTCGCCGGTGGACGCCGGGTGGAGATCTCCTACGGCAGGGTGCGGGTCAAAGCGCGCGAGCCGGTTCACAGGCCCGCGGCCGCGCGCGCACCGGCGGTGATCGCCGGGCCCGGGACCTATCGCTGGGCCGCCGGCGCGCTCGACGTGAAGGAGGGCGCCGAGGCCGCCGGGAAGGGCGGGCGCGGGGCGGGCGGCGCCGCGGCGGAGTTCGACGCCGATCTGCTCGATTGGCCGCTCACGCTGCGCTCCCGCAGATCGGGCGATCGCATGCGCCCGCGCGGCGGGCGTGGGAGCCGCAAGCTCTCCGACCTGATGATCGACGCCAAGATCGCGCGCGCGGCTCGGGCCTCACTCCCGGTGGTCACCAGCGCGCGCGGCGAGCTGCTGTTCGTCCCCGGGCTGCGCCCGGCGGAGATCGGCCGCCCCGGCCGGCGCACCCGGCGGGTGGTACGCCTGCAGTTTCTCTCCCCCGACGGCTCAAGCGACGGCTGAACATTTGAGGCAAAGGAGTGTTTGACGCTCCCCGGTTTGGCGGCAATACTTTTACGGCCCCAGCTCCGCTCCCATCGAAAGGAACTCTGCGTGCGCCAAAGTCACAAGACCGTTCTTCTCTGGATCACGCTGATCTTCGCTTTCGTGGTGATCTGGCAGTTCCTGAACAATCAGCGCACCTCCGAGACGCACGTGCTGTTTTCGCAGTT
>DATAVR010000012.1:0-110012 GCA_036267635.1 Polyangia bacterium
GCGACCGGCAGCGGCGGCAGCAGCGCGACCGGGAGCGGCGGCAGCGCGGCCGGAGCGGCCGGGTCGGCCACCGGCGGCACTGCCGGTGAGAGTGTGACGAGCAGCGGGTGCGGCTGCGAGACCGGCGGCGCGGGCGCTGGCCTGGGCGGCTTCGGCTTTCTTTGCCTCGGGCTGATCGTCGCACGGCGGTGCCGACGCGCCCGCCGATGACGAGCGACTGGCTGGAGACCATTGTGCGGATGTCCGCGGCCGTCGCGGCCGGCGGGCTCATCGGCTGGGATCGCCAGCGCGGCGGCCAGCCGGCGGGGCTGCGAACGCACATGCTCGTCGGTCTCGGCGCCGCGCTGATGGTCTCGATTCCGCTCGGCAGCGGAATGGCGGACGCCAGCCGCGTCGTTCAGGGGGTGGCGACCGGCATCGGGTTTCTCTGCGCGGGCGACATTCTTCACCACATGCGCGACGGGCAGGAGCGCGTCAAGGGGCTCACCTCGGCGGCCTCCTTGTGGGTCACCGCCGCCATCGGGATGGTGTCGGCCGTCGGACACTGGCGGCACGTCGTCGTCGGCACGGTCGGAACGCTCCTCATCCTGATCGTGATGCGGCCGGTGGAGAAATTCCTGGTCGGGTTGCCCCCCAGGGAAGTCGTCGACACGCCCGAGCCACCACGCTAGTCGCTGCGCCGCGGGCGCCCCGACGGTATGCTGCGCGCGATGCCGTCCCGTTCGACCAAGCGCTGCTTCTGGGCCGGCACCGATCCGTTGATGATCGCCTACCACGACGAGGAGTGGGGGGTGCCGATCCACGACGATCGTCGTTGGTACGAGAAGCTCCTGCTCGACGGCGCGCAGGCGGGCCTCTCCTGGTCGACGATCCTGCGCAAGCGCGAGGGCTACCGGAAGGCCTTCGCCGGGTTCGATCCGGTCAAGATCGCGCGCTTCACCGAGCGGGACGTGGTGCGGCTCATGGGCGACGTGGGGATCGTCCGCAACAGGCTCAAGATCCGCTCGGCGATCGGGAACGCCCGCGCGTTCCTGGCGCTGCAGGACGAGCACGGCTCGTTCGACGCCTGGATCTGGCGGTTCGTCGGCGGCAAACCGATCCGCGGCAAGGTGCGCGGGGCCGCCGACATCCTGGCCCGGACGCCACTTTCGGACGCGCTGTCGAAGGAGCTCCGTGGGCGCGGGTTCAACTTCGTCGGGTCGACCATCCTCTACGCCTTCATGCAGGCGGGCGGGCTGGTCAACGATCACGCGGTCGGATGCTTCCGGCGGTCCCAGGTGACGGCGCTGGCAGACGGACGTCGAGGCCGCGGATAGGGACCGAGCGGCTCAGGGCATCAGCTTGACCGAGGCGCAGACGCCGTCGGTGCAGGAAGCCGCCTGGCAGTTCGACACCGGCGCCCCGCAGACGCTGGTCGGCTGGGCCGGGCAGGCGCCCGCGTAGAGTTGAATCAGGTCGAAGTCGGCCGAGCCGCTGCTGAAGTTCTCGTCCTTGATGACGACGTCGCTGGTGCCGGCGTCCATGGTGAAGGCCTTGGAGAACCAGGCCCAGTTTCCGTCCGGGGTGACCGTCGTGACGAGGTCGTTGTTGGGGTAGCCGGTCGTGTACCCCGGCAGGCCCATCAGCCAGTGCTCCGCTCCGGTGAGATTCCCAGACGCGTCGGAGACCTGGATCCCCAGGAAGGGAATGGCGTCAGTGGTGCCCTTGATCCACGCGGTCAGACAGTAGGTCGCTCCGCTGTTCACCGCGACGGCCGACGAAAACACCCGCCCGCCCTCCGAGGTGACCGACTCCTGCTGGAACATCCCGCAGGCCGAGCCGTCGCTGCCCAAGGTGATCGCGCTGCCGTCGTGGGTCGTCCAGCCGTCGGTCCCCGACTCCCAGCTCTCGGTGAAGACCGTCGCCTGGCAGGAGGGGAGACAGACGTGGCCGCAGGCGCCGCAGTTGTTGACGTCGCTGCTGGTCGCATCCTCGCAGCCGTTGGCGGCGTTGCCGTCGCAATCGCCGAACCCGCCCGCGCAGGTCGGCGAGCCACACGCGCCGCTGGTGCAGACGCCGGCGGCGTTGTCGAGGCTACAGGAAGCGCCGTCCGGCGCGGCGGCGGTGGCGCAGCCGTTGACCGGATCGCAGACGCCCACCGTGCAGGAATCGGTGCTGCCGCAGCTGGGCGCCGCGCCGGCGGTACAGACGCCGCCCTGGCAGGTCTCCTGGCCATTGCAGGCGTTGCCGTCCGAGCAGGAGGTTCCGTCGGGCAGGGCCATCATCCCGCATGCGCCGGTCGACGGATCGCACATGGCGGCCGCGTGGCAGGCATCGGGCGCGGCGCAGCTGGCGCCGTTGCCCGGGCAGGAGCAGACGTCCGGCTGCTGCAGAACCACGTGCGGGTGGCAGTCGAGCTCTTGCGGATCGCAGGCGCTGACGTTGTAGTCGCAGCGGGGCGGCGTCGGGGTGGTCGGCTTTGGATCGATCACCACCGGGACCGGCGGGTTGTAGACGGTGGGGCAGTTGTCCTTCCAGTCGGGGACGCCGTCGCCGTCCTGATCGGCCGCCGAGCGCTCGATGCGAAACTTGATGGGGAGAATTTCGCCCTGGACCACCGGCGCGAAGCGCTTGAGGTCGACGCTTTTGAGATCGGAGACCTTCATCACCACGGCCAGATCGGCGGCGCCGAGCTCCTGATCGTCGACCAGGACCCGGACGCGGTAGTGGTTGGCCGGATCGAGCGCGCTGGTGTTGTAGCGGGCGATGTAGAACTCGCGCCAGGGATGGCGGCGGACGCCGCGGGTATCACCGGTCAGCGTCGCGACGTTGCCGAGCGTCGCGCCGCTCGACAGATCGACCTGATCGATGCGGACGGTCGGCGAGAGATCGGGATCGAACGTTCCGCCGAAGTGCGGCGGGATACTCCACGAGATCGGCGGCAGGAAGTAGAAGCCCAGCGTCGCGCCGCTCGTCTGCGATCGGTTCACGACCAGCGGCTCCGATGCCGTCTCCGTCGAGGTTGACGGGTTCATGCACCCCGTCGCCGTCACCACCCCGACCGCCAGCGCGAGCAGGGCCAGCGCGAGCAGGGAACGAGAAGAAACATTCTTCATGGGCCTTCTCCTTGCGAGTTCCGCAGCTTCAACAACGTTTGGCATCATACGTCTGAAGCACAGCAGTTGAAAGGAAAAGGTAATAAATCTTACGTCTTACTAAGGCATACAAGTTCCGACATGGGCGCCTAAATAACGACAGAGCGGCAGGTGGGCGTACGCCCATCTCCGTTAAGGCAGCGATAATACTTGGAATTCTCTAGCGTGCCGGAGAGCGACCGCCGTCGAGCTTGGCGAGCAGCTCGGGGATCGGGATCCCCGCGAGATAACGTGATGCATTACGAGCGGTCGAAAACGTGCGTGACCGCATGCGATCGATATAGAGCGTCCCGCCCAGGTGATCGATCTCGTGCTGGAGGATCCGGGCGTACCAGCCGTGGGCGTCGATGGTGACCGGCTCCCCGCGATGGTCGAGCGCCTCGACGGTGACGGTGCGTGAGCGCGGCACGACGGCCTGAAATCCTTCCACGCTCAGACAGCCCTCGAAGAACTCGATCACCTCTGGCCCCAACGTCAGGCGCGGGTTGACGATGACGTGAAAGGGGACCGGCGCGCGCTCGGTCGCGGCGACCTCGGCGACGTCCTCGATCACCGCGAGCTGGAGGGGCAGGCCGATCTGCGGCGCCGCCAGGCCGACCCCCGGCGCGTCGCGCATCGTCTCGCGCATGAGCTCGATGAGTTGCTGGATCTCGGCGCTGGCGATCTCGTCAACGGTGAGCGGGCGGGCCGGCTCACGCAGAACGGGATCACCGGCCTGGACGATCTTGAGGTGCATCGCCCCCGAGGTTACGACGAAACCCGGTCTACTTGGACAGCGCCATTATCGATGTGGACGTCGCCCAATAGATCCCGGCGGCGTCGACTGCAATCGTGCCTGGCATCGTGGTGAGGGTCTGGTTGGACGCCAGCTTGACCACGGTCGTGGTGCCGGTGGCCACCTCGAACACGGCGCCGGCGGTGCCATCGACCCAATAGACACCGGCGGCGTCGGCGGTGATCGAGCCGATTCCGCCGGTGGCGAGCGGCGTCTTTGTGCCGCCACCCCCAATCGGGACCTCCGTCAATGTCGCCGTGCCCGAGACCATGTTGACGAAGTAGGCATTGGTCGCGTTCACCGCGAGCGTCCGTGCGCCCCCCGACACCGTCAATCCGGTTGCGATCGCGGCGATCGGACCGGCACCCACTCCGCTCGAGGGGAGAGGCGCTTTCGAGACCTTCCCTGAACCAGGGGCTCCGACGACGTCGGTCCAGTAGACGTTGCTCGAATCGATGGCGATCGCGACGGGGATGTTGGCGCTGTAGAGCGGCGGACTGAAGACCTGATCGATTCCGTCCACCCCCATGGCCTGCACACCGACGTCCGGGTTGGTCCAATAGATGTGTGACGGGCCGGCCGTGACGTCGAAGGCCGCGCCTGAGGGAATGCTGGCGAGCGGCATCGCACCGAAGGAAGGGCCGTCCCAGGACGGCGTTGTGCCCCCATCGACCCAGTAAATGAACCCACCGAGAAGGGCCAACCCTGCGTTCGAGGCGTCGACGTTAGGGCGCGGCCCAGTGTAGGCAGTGCCGTTTTCGTTGGCGGCGTTTACGGCGGGGAAGGACGGGTCGTTGTTGATCCAGTAAACCGTTCCGCTGTCGGTCACGAGCCAACTGGGAGAGGCTTGTCCGGTCGCCAGTGGCGCCGCCTGGCACGCCCCGCTCACGCAGGTGGCACCTGAGAGCTTACAGCCGTGCCCGCAAGCACCGCAATTGGCGGGGTCGCCCATGGTGTTCACGCACGCGCCGGTGCAGTTGTTGGGGGTACTGCTGTTGCAGGTGATCCCGCAGGTGGATCCGGTGCAGCTGGCGGTGCCGGTCGCTCCGTTTGTCGGGCTTGGGCAGGCGGTGGTGCAGGAGGTGCCACAGTGATTGGCGGCCGTTGGGCTTTCGCAGGTGCCGCTGCAATTGAGCGTGGTGGATGGGCAGGAACAGGCGCTGCCCGAACACTGCTGACCGCCGGTGCAGGCGTGGCCACAACTGCCACAGTTGCCGTTGTCGGCCGCGAAATTGACACAGCCGCCGTTGCAGCTGTTGGGAGTGCCGCTATTGCAAGAGAGGCTGCATGTCGTCGCGTTGCAACTGGCGATCCCGGTTGACGCGCCGGTAGTCGGCCCAGGACAGGAGGTGGTGCAGGAGGCGCCGCAATGATTGGCGACCGTCGGGGGCTCGCAGGTGCCGCTGCAATTGAGGGTCGTGGAGGGGCAAGAACAGGCGCTACCGGTGCATTGTTGCCCGCCCGTACAGGCGTGGCCGCAACTGCCACAGTTGTTGTCGTCGGTGGTGACGGTGGTGCAAGTTCCGGCGCAGAGCATTTGTCCGCCGGCCGCGCACCCGGCCCCGCCGCCACCTGCCCCAGTGCTTCCTCCGGCCGCTCCGCCGGTAGCCGCGCCGCCTGTGCCTCGGATACCCCCTCCGCCGTTCCCAGCCGTTCCTCCGCCTGTGCCACCGGCGGCGTTGCCCCCGGTCGCTCCAGCGCCGCCGGTGCCGGTGGTTCCCCCGGTCGCTCCAGCGCCGCCGGTGCCGGTGGTTCCCCCGGTTGCTCCAGCGCCGCCGGTGCCGGTGGCTCCTCCGGCCGCCCCGGAGCCGCCGGTTCCTCCGGAAGCGTTGCCGCCCGCACCACTGCCTGCCGCTCCACCACTGCCGCCGCCCCGGTCGCTCGATCCCCCCGATCCGCTTCCCCCGCCAACGTTGCCACCGCCATTGCCAGCTGAGCCGCCACCTCCAGTCGCATGACCCCCAACCCCGCCCTTGGCCCCCTGAAGTCCGGTTCCTCCCCCCCCACCCGGCAACGCTGTCGGCGCTGCGCCCAGGCAACCAACAAGAGCGAGAGTTGCCGCGCCGATCGAAGCCGAGGTCAAGACGCGCATCACCAGCTCCCTGCGATGAGGGCACCACCACGATGGCCTTCGTCGATCCAAAAAGACAGCGCGGGGGTTGCGGCGTTCGCGTCTCCGCGGGGAAGCGCGAGCAAGGTTCCACCCACCGCGGCGCTGGCCGCACCGACGATCGCACCGACCAGTCCGATCGTCCAAGGCGTCTTCGTGGCGTCGTAGGCGGCCTGATCGTGGCTGTTGCGGGCGTCGCTGGCACGCCCGGATTCGATCAACATGACGACGCCGCCTCCGAGACCAATCGCGGCGCCGCCGCCGACCAGGACCCAAGGGAGCGTTCGGCCGAAGCGAGACGACGAGCCACCCGCCTCGCCAGTGTCCTTCGCCGGAGTGACGGGATTCGCCGTCTCGGTCGCGACTGGGAGCGGGTGCAACTCGGGTACGTCTACCGTCGCGACCTGAGCCGGCTCCGAGGCGCTGACCCTGATCGCCCAAGGAGCGAATCCCGGGGCCTCCGCGCGGATCGAATGCTCGCCCGGATCGACGGGCAGCGCAGTGCCCCAGGCGGCTGGCGCCAGCGTCGTTCCGTCGCGCGCGACCGTCATGCCAGGGGCAGCGTGTGCGACGCGAACGACCACGCGCGCCAGCGCCGGCTCGAGCTGCGTTTGGCGGCGCCTGGCCTCCTCCGCGTCGGCGTCGCGGCCTGTGCGTCGTGCGACCGTCTGCGCTTCACCGAATTCGGTCCAGGCGCTCGCCGTCCGTCCCACCTTTTCGTGGCAGTCGGCCAAGTTCAGCAGGATGCCCGCACTCGTGTACAACCTCCGCGCGGCCTCCAACTTCGGGCAGGCGTCGGCATACCGGCCGTCCTTCATGAAAGCGCGTCCTTCGTCGAACAGAGCGCGTGCCGAGGCTTGGTCCTCGGCCTGCGCGCTGGCGTATGGTGAGAACAGGGAGAGAACCGCGGCGCCGCTCAGTGCGGCGCTCAGACCTATGCGTCTCGGGTCACATTTCGTCATAGGCCGATTTCTTGGGCTCATTGGTCGGTGGAGTCTTGGGTGTCACTGCGTGCTCGGTCTCTTGTTTCATGGCTGCTGGGGGAGGCAGCTTGGATCGATGGACGGGTCGAGGCTTCGTATCGCGTCCGCCCGTCTTCTCGCCACCGGGCGTGCGCGCCGCGGTCATCGTCACGTCGAGGATCTGATCGCGGTCGGCTTCGATCGCGATCTTTCGGTCGTCGTAGCCGGTGGCATGGAGGACGATGAGGTGACTGCGGTCGTCTCGTGCGAGCACCATCGGAGGTCCGTGGGTCAACTTGCCGTCCACCAGAATCTCCGCCCCTTCGGGGAGGCCGCGGACGTCGATGGTCACCTCGGTGCGGGGAGGTGGGACCGGGGTGGCAGCGACCGGCCGAACCTCACGTTCGCTTTCGCGGCTCGCGATCGGTGGCGGCTTCGGCCGCCAAAGGACGAGCGCCGCCGCCAAGCCCCCGATCGCGAGGACGGCCATCGCCCCGATCCCCCATCCCATGCGACGCCGGGGCGCGAGGTCGTAGGTCGAGCGCTCGCCCACGGTCCCGCGCAAGGTCGTGGGGTTGGCGCTCGTCACGGCAGGTGTCAGCATTCGCGTCTCGCCGGCGGGTGCCAGCGGCGTCCGTGAGGACGCCGGATCCCGCGGCTGCACCTCGGTGGGACGCGACGCTCGGACGGCCGCTGCAGACGCTGGCAGGACCATGTCGTCCTCGACCGGGGGGAGAAGCACCGGCCGGATCGGCTCGATCTCCGCGATGGGGCGGCGCACGCCGAGCAGCTGGAGAGAGGTGGCGATCTCCGCCGACACGGCGATCATCGTTTGCGGCCGATCTTCGGGGTTTTTGGCGAGCATCCGCATCGCCAGGTCGGCGAGCGTGGGAGGCAACTCAGGGACCAGGGCGCGCGGATCGTCGGCCCGCTCCGAGACATGCGCGACGATCAGATCGCCCGTTCCTTCGCGCACGAAGGGAGGTCGACCACAGATCGCCTCATAGAGGATGCATCCGAGCGAGTAGACGTCGGACCGACCATCGACGAGCTTGCTCCCGCCCCGGCACTGCTCGGGCGACATGTATGTTGGCGTTCCGATCAGCGCGCCTGTGGCGGTCTGGGTGGGCGTACCCTGTTGCGCGACCTTGGCGATGCCAAAGTCGAGCACCTTGGGCACCACCCGTCGACCTTGCGGGTTTGCGCAGAGGAAGACGTTATCAGGCTTGAGATCTCGGTGAACGATGCCGGCCGCATGCGCCGCGGCGACTGCGTCTGCGACCTGTCCGACCACGGCCAGCGCGAAGCCGGCGTCGCCGAGGAGTCCGCCCGTGCGGTCGAGGTAGCCGGCCAGCGACTCACCGGCCAGATACTCCATGACGATGTAGGCCTGCCCCTCGAGAACGTCGCAGTCCAGGACCTCCACGATTCCCGGGTGCTTGATCAACGACGTGGCCCGCGCTTCGGTGAAGAAGCGCTCGATCAGACCTTCGTTCGACGACAGCGCGGACAAGAGCACCTTGACCGCCACGCGGCGCGCAATCCTCGGATGCTGCGCCAAATAGACCTGGCCCATCCCCCCCTGACCGAGCAGGCGGATGACCGTATATCCGCCAACGCGGCTGCCGACTCCAATCACGACGGAAAAAATAACACGACTACGGACAGGTCGAGCCCAAGGAAGGTTCGAGCGACATCACGGCCGATGGATAAATGGACGGCACCGGGCTCGTCGTCACATTGGCGGCGATGACGCCGTCGGCGATCCGCGCGTTTATCGTCGCGGCCGGCGAGTCTGACCAGGTGTCGTCCATGGATGAGGCGCCGAAGCTGGTATCCACGAAGATCGTCCGGCCGGTCAGCGAGTGGAGGTAGGCGTAGCTCGCCGTGTTGATGTTGTACGGGTTCGCGATCGTGCCGGCGCTGAAATAGCCGCTCGCATTTGCCACACCGCTCGTCCAGGCCATGTCGTAGTTCACGTTGGCCATCGCGCCCCAGAAGCTGTTGGTGGTGGCGTCGTCGTTCCAGGTCGAGTGGTTGATGGCGACGATCGCGTTCGGCATGTTGGCCTTGATCGCGCAGGTGATGTCGGCGGCCAGTTGGCCGAGCTCGGCGTAGGAGAGCGCGTCCGTGGCCCCGGCGGTGCCCGGATTCGACGCGGTCGCATTCGGATAGTTGACCTGCGTGCTGTCGGTGTACTGGACGAAGTCCCCCTCTAGGAGCCAGAGCAGCGGTTTGGTCGGCCAAGCCGCGTATGTCTGCTTTGCGTAGTACGTGTAGGCGGCGATGATCTGCGAGCGGTACTTGCGAATGATGTAGGTGCCACCGGTGGTCAGGCTGGCAGCCCCGGCTGCGGTGTTTCCGTCGGGAAAGCCGTTGTACTGGCCGAGGTAACCGATGACGTAAGCGTAGTAGACAGGGATCAGGTTCGTGGAGGCCACCTTGCCGGTGAGCCAGCTGCAGCCGCTGCAGCTGGTGATGTTGCCGTTGGCCTGAATCTCCGAGCCGACCCAGTCCGACATGAACTGCAGGTAGCTGTACGAAGCGAGCGATCCGCCTGGGTTGTTGGTTCCCCAAGCGAAGTTGCAGCCGAACGGGTTCTCGTTGCGCGTCGTGGAGCCGCAGCTCGCTGTAGCGCCGCCGGTCGCGGACGTACCGCCGCTGCCGGTGCTACCGCCGGTCGCCGTCGCGCCGCCGGTGCCGGTCGTTCCGCCGGTCGCCCTCGTGCCACCGGTCCCCGTGGCACCGCCCGTTCCGCTGGTCCCTCCGGTCGCTTTGCTGCCACCAGCTCCGCTGGCGCCGGCGGTTCCCGTCGAGCCGCCGGTCGGGGAGGTGCCACCCGAGCCTCCGGTGCCGACCGTGCTCTTCGTGCCGCCAGCGCCCGTCGCGCCGCCGCTGGCGGTCGATCCCCCGGCTCCGGTCGACGATCCACCGCCGCTGCCGGTCTGCGAGCCTCCGCTTCCGGACGGGTCGGTTGACTCGCCGGCGCCGCAACCTTGTGCCGCCAGCGCCAGAGCCCCCGACAGGAGGCCAATCAAAGGGAAAAATCGCAGGGGGCCCTGCCTAGTTCCGCAGCGTAGGGGCATGGCTATGTAGTTGGTGTCGCGAGCCCCGGTTTTCGATCCAAAAATCGTATCGAAGCCGCCTCTTGCGTCTCAGCCTTTGGCGTCCTACACCTCCGCACATGAAGACACGCACGCTTGGCGGCAAGAGCAAGCTCGAGGTCTCGGCGCTCGGTCTCGGCTGCATGGGGATGAGCGACTTTTATGGTCCGGCGTCGGAGGACGAGGCGATCGCGACCATTCATCAAGCGCTCGAGCGCGGCGCCACCTTCCTCGACACCGCCGACATCTACGGTCCGTTCACCAACGAGGTCTTGGTCGGGCGCGCGCTGCGCGGGCGGCGGGACGGCGCTGTTCTGGCGACCAAGTTCGGGAACGTCCGCGCCGCGGACGGGAAGTTTCTCGGGATCAACGGCCGGCCGGAGTATGTGCGTCAGGCATGCGACGCGTCTTTGAAGCGGCTCGGCGTCGATCACATCGACCTCTACTACCAGCACCGCGTCGATCGGGAGACGCCGATCGAGGAGACCGTCGGCGCGATGGCTGAGCTGGTGCGGGCCGGGAAGGTGCGCCACCTCGGCCTCTCCGAGGCGTCGCCGGCCACCATTCGTCGCGCGCACGCGACGCATCCGATCACGGCGCTGCAGACCGAGTATTCGCTCTGGACGCGCGATCCCGAGGACGAGGTGCTGCGGACGGTGCGCGAGCTGGGGATCGGCTTCGTCGCCTACAGCCCCCTCGGGCGCGGCTTTTTGACCGGGCGCTTTCGCACCTCCGCCGACTTCGCTGCCGGCGACTACCGGACCTCGAACCCGCGCATGGCGGCGGAGAATCTGGCCAAGAACGTCGCCTTGGCCGATCGCGTGCGAGAGATCGCCGCCGAGAAGAACGTGACCGCCGGGCAGCTGGCGCTGGCCTGGGTGCTGGCGCGTGGAGACGACATCGTGCCGATCCCGGGGACCACCAGGCGGACGCACCTCGACGAGAACCTGGCCGCCGTCGACGTTCGTCTGAGCGAGTCCGAGCTGGCGCGGCTGGATGCGGCGTTCCCCAGGAACGTCGCGGCCGGCGATCGGTACCCCGAAGGCGGCATGCGCAGCATCAACGGCTGAAGGAGAGACGATGGCGATCGCGACCGAAACGATCCTGAAGCCCGACGGGTTCACCGGCTCCGTCGCGCGCCCGGAGCATGCGAAGGGACCGCTGCCGGGCCTGCTGGTGATTCAAGAGGCCTGGGGCGTCGACGCTCACATCGAGGACGTCACGCGCCGCTTCGCCGCTGCCGGCTACCTGGCGCTGGCGCCGGATCTGTTCGCCGTCGACGGCAATCGCCCGGCGCCGCTCGCGCGCGATCGGATGGCGGAGCTGATCGCGTTCGTCAACAGCGGGCCCCCCAACCTGATGGGCGACCCCGCCGCGCGGGCGGCGGCGCTGGCCACCCGACCCGAAGCGGAGCGCGGGCGGCTCGGCGAGTCGCTGGCCGCGTTGACCTCGAGCTTCCAGCCGGATCGGCGCGAGGCGCAGCTGGCGATCGTCGAGGCCGCCGCGCTCTACCTGCGCGAGGAGCGGGAGGAGACGCGCGGCCAGAGCATCGGCTCGGTCGGGTTTTGCCTGGGAGGGACGCTGTCTGCGCTTTTGGCTTGCCGCGATCCGGAGCTTGGCGCGGCGGTGATCTTCTACGGCACCCCGCCGGCCGTCGACGAGCTGGCGAAGATCCGCTGTCCGGTGCTCGGGTTCTACGGCGGCAAGGACCATCGGGTCACGAGCCAGGTTCCAGCGTTCGCCGAGGCGATGGCCGCCGCGGGCAAGCGGTTCGAGCACCTGGTCTACCCGGAGGCGGGGCACGCCTTCTTCAACGACAACCGGCCGAGCTACGACGTCGCCGCCGCGCGCGACGCGTTCGCGCGGGCGTTGACGTTCTTTCGCGACGCTCTGACCTGAGCAGCGCGGGCCGGTCAGCCGGCGGCCACGTCGGTCTGTTCACCGGCCAGCAGCTTCATGAATGCCGGCTCGTCGAGCGTGGCCACGCCGAGCTTGGCCGCCTTGTCGAGCTTCGACCCCGGGCTCTCGCCGACGACCAGATAGCTCGTCTTCTGGGAGAGGCTGTTGGTCACCTTGCCCCCCGCCGCCTCGATGCGCGCCTTGGCCTCCTCGCGAGAGAGCGCCGCCAACGTGCCGGTGATGACGAAGGTTTGGTCCAGCAGGTGGCCCCCGCGCGGGGCGCGCTGCTCTTCGAGCTTGACCCCCGCGCGGCGCAGCTTCTCGAGCTCGGCGCGGGTCTCCGGGCGATCGAAGTAGCCGCGCACCGCGCCGGCGATGACCTCGCCGACGCCGTCGACGGCGGCGATCTCCTCCGCCGGCGCGTCGGCGATCCGATCGACCGATCCGAAAGCGTCGGCGAGGGCGCGCGCCGCCCTGGCGCCGACGTGCCGGACGCCGAAGCCGTAGAGCAGGCGATCGATCGGCCGATCCTTGGCCGCGGCGATGGCGGCCGAGAGGTTGCCGATCGACTTCTCTTTGAAGTTGGGGAGCTGGCCGAGCTGCTCGGGCGAGAGGGAGAAGATGTCCGCCGGCGTGGCGACCAGGTTGCGATCGAGCAGCTCGCCCGCGGTTCTCTCGCCCAGGTGCTCGATGTCCATCGCGCCGCGCCCGGCGAAGTGGACGATCCGCGCCAGCACCTGCGCGGGGCATTGCAGGTTCGGGCAGCGCGCGACCGCCTCGTCCTCGGGGCGGACGATCGCCGTGCCGCAGACGGGGCAGTCAGTCGGCATGACGAACGCCCGCTCGCTCCCGTCGCGCAGGCTGGGGATCGGCGCCACCACCTCGGGGATCACCTCGCCCGCCCGCCGGACCACGACCGTGTCGCCGATGAGGACCCCCTTGCGCACCACCTCCTGCGCGTTGTGCAGCGTGGCCATGGAGATGGTGACGCCGCCGACGCGCACCGGCTCGAGGATGGCGAACGGCGTGACGGCGCCGGTGCGGCCGACCGAGGCCTGGATGTCGCGCAGCTTGGTCGTCTGTTCTTCGGCGGGGAACTTGTAGGCGATCGCCCAGCGCGGAAACTTCGAGGTCGCGCCCAGCTCGTTGGCGTCGGCGACGCGGTCGACCTTGATGACCGCGCCGTCGATCTCGTGCTCGAGCGCGTGCCGCCGGGCCGCCATGTCGGCCACGTAGGCGCGCACCTCGTCGAGCGACGCGCAGGGCTTCGCCTCGGGGTGCGTGCGCAGGCCCAGCTCCCGCAGCATGGTCAGCGTCTCGCTGTAGCTTTGCGGCGCGCGGCCGTCGATCCGGATGAGACCGTGGAAGTAGACGCTGAGCGGCTTGCTGGCGGTGACCGCCGGATCCTTCTGGCGCAAGAGGCCGGCGGTCGCGTTGCGCGGGTTCGCCAGCAGCGGCTTGCCGGCAGTGCCGAGCTCGTCGTTGAGGCGGTCGAAGTCGGCCAGGCGCAAGAAGACCTCGCCGCGCACCTCCAGCCAGGCGGGGGGGGCGTCGCCGCGCAGCTTGTGTGGGATGGCGCGGATGGTCCGCACGTTCGGCGTCACGTCCTCGCCGACGTCGCCGTCGCCGCGCGTGGCGCCCCGAACCAGCCGGCCGCGCTCGTAGGCGACCGCGATGGAGACGCCGTCGATCTTCGGCTCGCCGACGTAGCTCGTCTCGTGCCCGAGCCCCTTCACCACCCGGTCGCGCCAGGCCGCCAACTCCTCGTCGTCGAACACGTTGTCGAGCGACAGCAGCCGCGCCGAGTGCGGCGCGGGCGCGAACCGCGCGGCCGCCGCGCCCCCCACCCGCTGGGTCGGCGAATCGGGCGTCAGCAGGTCGGGGTGGCGCTCCTCGAGCGCGCGCAGCTCGCGCAAGAGCTGATCGAACTCGGCGTCGGAGATCTCGGGCGCGTCGAGGACGTAGTAGCGGTAGCTGTGGTGCTCGAGGCGCGCGCGGAGCTCCTCGACGCGGCGCTTGGCGGTGGCCAGCTCGGCTTCCTGCGCGGCGTGCATCGCCTCGTTCGTACCACGTCGTCAGCCGAAGTGGTGCAGCAGGCGCTGCCGCCGAACCGCCGTGGCCAGCGCCCAGCCGAGCAGCGCCGACAACACGTCCCCGAACGAGTTGGCCAGCGTGTCCTGCGACGGATAGGCGAACAGCGACGGCGCCAGGTTCTTGAGAATGTGCTCGACGATCTCCCAGGAGATGGCGATGCCCAGCGTCTGCCAGAAGCTGAGCCCGATCATCCCGGCGGCGATGCCGACGAGGCCGTGCAGCAACGAGTAGCGGTCGAACGGCGGGTAGTTGATCTCACCCGGCTGGGCCGTTCGCTGGACGAACATGCCTCTAATCTGGGGTCGATCCGCGGTCCAGCCTAGTGGCCGAAGTGGCGCAAGCCCAGGTGGACGATGGCCGCCGCCAGTGCGACCGCGAGCGGCAGCGCCAGCCAGCGGGCGCGCGAGCCCCAAGCCGCCGCCTCCAGGGTGGCCAGCCGCTCGGTGGCGATGGCCGCGGCGGGCGGTCCAGGTGTCGCCAGCGCAACGGCCGGCGGCCAGCGCCAGGCGGCCAGATCCGGGCGGCGCGCGATCTCGGCCGTTCCGTGAACGCGCCGGCGCGGAGGCCGCGCCTCCACGGCCTGCGCGTCACGGGTCAACCCCGCCGCCACCACCACCGACGGCAACGGGTGCCCGCAGGGCGGCGGCAGCTTGCTCGGCGGGAGCCTGACCTCGGGCGCGGTCGGCGCAGCCGGGGGTGCCGACCCATATCGTTTCGTGCGCGCGCGGGGACCCTCGTCGAGGGCGACGTCGAGCGCCAGGCGGGGAATGCCGTCGCTGGTGGCCGGGTCGACCGCGATCTTGCGGATGGTTCCGGCGGCGGCGATCCCGCCCTCTGCGCCCAGCACCACGTCGACGCCGCCGTCGAGCCGCAGGAACGGCAGCGTCGCCGTCAGGCGGACGATCTGCTCGTCGACGTGCGCCTCGCAGCGGAGCGGCTTGTCGACGCCGTCGATGCGGAGCTTGGCGGGGAGGACCTGCTTCGAGCGGTCGGCGATCAGATTGTCGATCAGCGCCGCCGCGGCCGGCTTGAGCTCACCGAAGGCAACCGCCAGCTCGAAGCCACCCGGCGCGGCGGTCACGCGCACGATCTTGCCGGCGACGGGACGCGGCCCGTGCGGAAGCAGGAGGTTGCACTTGATCTCCGTCCCGATCGGGCACGCCTCGGTACAGACCAGCGACAGACCGCTCGCGCTGAGATCGACGCCGCGCCCGTAGAGGCGTCCGCCTCCATCGATCCGCACCAGGCAGATCGCCTCGTCGTACGGAATCCGAGGAGAGACTCTCCGAGCCTGCGTCATCTGCCCCCTTCCCTTCAAATTGTGGCACGCGGCGCGCGCGATGAAGGGCGTAAGCGCGACGGCGCCGCATTTTCGGCGGACTTCCCGCGACACCGACGCAGAGGTCGGCCATCGGCGTAGAGGTCGGCCATCGGCCGCAGAGGTCGGCCATCGGCGTAGACGTAAGGAAGAGTGATCCGCTCAGGGCTCGGCGTGCGGCGGAACCTCCGGCCAGGGCGGCAGCGGGGGCAGGCCCAGGGCCTCGCGCACGAGCGCGAACGAGCGGCGGTGAACCGGGCAGGCGCCGAGATCCTTGAGCGCGCGGGCGTGGGCCGAAACCGGATAGCCTTTGTGCTGGGCGAACCCGTAGCCGGGGAACTCGGCGTCGAGCGCGCGCATCCGCGCGTCGCGCGTGGTCTTGGCCAGGATCGAGGCCGCGGCGATCGACAGGCTCTTGGCATCGCCGCCCACGATCCGCTGCTGCGGCAGCGCCACGTCGCGCAGCTTGCGCCCGTCGATCAAGAGATGCTCCGCGGCCGGGGCGAGCGCTTCGATCGCCCGCCGCATGGCGGAGAGCCCCGCCCAGTAGATGTTGAGGCGATCGATCTCGTCTACCTCGGCGAAGGCCACCGCCCAGGCGACGGCGCGCTGTTTGATGATCGGGGCCAACCGCTCGCGCGTCTCGGCGTCGAGTCGCTTCGAATCGTCGACCTCCGGAATCCGCGTTCCAGGCGCCAGGATGACGGCGGCGGCGGCGACCGGCCCGGCCAGCGGGCTCATCCCGGCCTCGTCGACGCCCGCGATCCGCGTGACGCCGGTGGTCCACAGGGCGGTCTCGAACCGCAACATCGTCCGCAGGCGTTGTCCTTCGGCGCGGTTGTCGCGGCGCCGGCGGGCGACCGCCTGCAGAATCGCCTGCGCGCCGGCGCGCGGGTCGGCCGCCAGCGCCGCCTCGACCTCGGCCGGCAACGGGCGCCCGCCATCGACATAGCGCGCACGCAGCTCGAGCAAGGGCAACGGCCGCACGCGCACGCGCAGGCGCGCGCGCACGACGGGGGTGGTCACGGCGGCAGGCTCGCCAGGGCCGCGCGCGCCTCTTCGGCGTGCGTCCCGATCGGCGCGAGCTGGAGATATTCGCGGAAGGCGGCGCGCGCCTCCGCAGGCCGCCCGCTGTCGCGCTGAACCTTCCCGATGATGATGTAGGCGTCGGAGGAGCGCGCATCGGTGACGATGGCCAGGCGCGCGAGGTCCATCGCCTCGCCCGCGCGCCCCTGCGCGAGCGCCGCCTCCGCCCGCTGGGTCAACACGGCCGCCGGCTCCGCCGCCTGTTGCGGCGCCTCGGCTGTCCGGTTGCGGGAGGCTTGACCGTGCAGCACGGCGGCGACAACGAAGGCCAGCACGGCCGCGCCGCCAATCACGGCCACCGTGCGCCTCCGGCCGGCGACAGCGGCGGCCGGATCGTAATGGGGCGCCGTAGCTGGATCTTGCTCGAGCGGCTCGACCGCCTTCTCACCGTCGACCAGCCAGTGCAGCGTCGATTCGGAAAGGCCCATCTCCTGATTGGGCTCCGCGGCCGGCTCGTCGCCCTTGGGGCGGACTGGCTCCTCGGGCTTGGTCAGGAGCGGTTCGTCGGTCGCGGCGGGTGCAGCCGCCTCGACGCCGGCGGGCGCCTCGGCGCTGGCGGGCGCCTCGACGCTGGCGGGCGCCTCGACGCTGGCGGGCGCCTCGACGCTGGCGGGCGCCTCTTCGGGGCGCGCTTCGACCGGGGGCCAGGCCGGTTCGTCTGCCTTGGCGGGCGCCGGCGTCGGCTCGGCGGGCGCAGGCCGGGTTTCGTCCTCGGGCTCCGAGCTCGGCATGGTCGTCGAAAGGAAGACTAGTGCATTTTGTCGCCGCCGCGTCCGGAAAATCGCGCGACGCGTCTGCTGGTTTCCATCTGATACGATGGCCGGCAGATGACCGCCGACGACACCACCCTCGAACGCCGGCCGATCATCGAGCCGCCGGTGATGCCGCGCGGGCCGAGCGCCTACCTCTTGGTAATCGCGGGGCCGAGCTTCGGCGAGATGCACCGGCTGCAAGGGACCCGCTCGGTGATCGGCCGCGCCGACACCGCCGCCGTCCGCGTGCTCGACGACGGGATCTCCCGCGAGCACGCCGCGGTGGAGCGCGACGGCGGCAAGAACGTGCTGGTCGATCTCGGGTCGACCAACGGAACCTTCTGCAACGGCGAGCGGATCGACAAACGCCGAGATCTGGTCGACGGAGACAAGGTCTCCGTCGGAGCGTCGACCATCCTGAAGTTCACCTACCAGGACCAGGTCGACGAGCGCTACCAGAAGCGGCTGTTCGAGTCGGCGCTGCGCGACGGGCTGACCGCCACCTTCAACCGCCGCTACTTCGTCGATCGGTTGAACACCGAGATGCGGTTCGCCTCCCGACACGACAAGTCGCTGGCGCTGCTGTTCGTCGACATCGACCACTTCAAGAAGATCAACGACGGGTTCGGGCACCAGACCGGCGACTACGTCCTGGCGGCGGTGGCGCGCGAGATGATCGCCAGCCTCCGCGCCGAGGACGTGCTGGCCCGCTATGGCGGCGAAGAGTTCGCCATCATCTGTCGGGAGATCGAAAAAGAGGGCGCCCTGGCGCTGGGCGAGCGGCTGCGGGCGGGGGTGGCGCGCGCCCGGTTCGAGCACGAGGGGCGGGTCATTCCGGTCACGGTCAGCGTCGGTGCCGCCGTCGCGCGCAAGCCCCAGCAAGCCCAGCCGTTGATCGCCGCCGCCGACGCCGCGATGTATGAGGCCAAGCGAGCCGGCCGTAACCGCGTCTCCTTCCACGATTGAGTTCGGGAACCCTGCGAGGGTTCCCGCGCCCTCCCGCGAAGGGCGCGACGAGCCCGGGGCCCCCGCGGATGTCTTCGGCCGCGGGGTGGTTTGAAGCTCGCCATCGCCCACGCGATCGATCTCTGTTCATTCTTGCGCCGAAGGGTGCCGTTGGTATGGTGGGTGCGGATGAAGGGACGTCCTCGTCGCGGGCTCGCGATCGTGGGCCTGGTTGCGGCGCTCAGCTGCCGCGAGTCGGCCGGTCTACACGGCGAAGGTGCGCCTGCCAGCAACGCCGCGGGGCCGGCGGCGGCTGGCGTGACGGCCGGCGCCCCGCACGCGCCGCGCGGGCCGGTGTCGGAGGCCGAGGCGCTGAAGCCGCGGCCGGATCTCCCCCCCACCGCGCGGGCGCTGGTGGTGATCGGCGCCGGAGCGGCGCAGGCGGGCCAGCCGGCGCGCGCCGGTGAAGAGCGCTGGATCGACGCCGAGGCGGCCGAAGCGGCGGGTTACACGCTGGTCGATCTCTCCGACAGCTGGACGCCGTACATCTTCGCCGAGCAGACCGGCCCCGACGGCCAGCCGCTCCCCAACCGCTACCGTCGCATCTTCATCGGGCTGGCCAACGATCAGCTCGACGAAGACGGCGAGCCGCTGGAACCGGGGATGAGAAACTACCTCGAGCTCTACGGCATCTTCCCCTCGCTGTCGGTGCTGCGCGCGCGCTTCATCGACGACGAGCAGCACCCCTGCCAGGATCAGGAGAGCGCCGACGCGCTCGACGCCGTCGAGACGGTCACCTACGTGGCGCCGGCCGACGTCAAGAAGGACGAGCGTCGTCTGTCGCGGATCCGCGCCGAGCTGGAAGAGGCGCGGCGCAAGGCGCACGCGGCGACGCTGGACGAGCTGGCGGAGAAGCAGCCGGCGTTCGCCGCCAAGGTGAAGATGCTGGAGAAGCGCGCCGCCGAGAAGCCGGCCATGACGGCGGTCGAAAAGCGCCTCACCTGCGAGGGGCTGCTCGGCACCAGCGCCCGCACGTCGCACCACCAGCCCGGCGTCTACGACGACGCCATGAAGGTCGCCGTCCGGCGCTTCCAGCAGAAGCACATGCTCTACGAGGCGAACTTCCTGCGGCGCAAGACGGTGGAGGCGCTGTCGCGGTCGCTGCTCGACAACGACTACGACGCGCTGGTGCGGGCGCTGCGCGAGCGGGTGGTCTCCGCGGCGGGGATCGTCGAGGACGGCTCGACCTCCAAGGTCCGCAACCTAGTCGACGAGTACACCAAGGTCGCGCTCGAGCAGCTCGGTCTGGGGGACAGCGCCTCGGCGCTGGCCTTCTTCAAACGGCACGGCAAGGACGAGCTCAAGACGTTGCGTGTGGCGGTCAAGCTGCCGCCGCGCCCCGACTACTACGCGCCCGAGATGGACCTCTCGATCGTCGTCGATCGCGGCGACGTCTGGTACGAGGTCCCCTTCGACGCCCAGGGGCACTACAAGCCGCAGACGCGCAAGAAATACCCCTCGCTGACGCTCTACGCGCGGGTGAACGGCAAGCTGCTGGCGCTGGCCCGCTGGCGCACGACGATCGGCGGCTGGCGCGCCGATCAAGCCTCCAACGGCTACGAGTACTTCCGCTACAAGGGGTCGGACGTCGGCCCGCGCGTCATCCGCCACGTGGTCTCGGGGCCGGTCTGGATCGCACCGGCCTCGACGCCGATCCGCTCGCTGGTCAAAGGCAAGATCGTCAACGGCAAATGGATGAACGTCGTCAACTACGACGAGCTCGGCCCGGGATACCTCTCGGCCTACGGTCTCATCGCCGGCTACTTCGTGGTGCCGGGCCAGAACGGGCGCAACGACTTCGACAACGGCGTGCGCGCGCACGGCTCCTCGGACTACCTGTCGATCTACAGCGCCAACGGCTACTCGCACGGCTGCCACCGGCTGCCCAACCACCTGGCCATCCGCCTCTACTCCTTCATCTTGAAGCACCGCCACATGAAGGTGTCGGGCGACCAGCCGATGGGCTTCACCCGGCAATTTCTCTGGAAGAACACCGTCTACGAGATGAAGATCCCGTCGCGCGGCTACCTCTACGAGCTGGATCCGCCGGTGCCGGTCAACGTGCTCGAGGGGAACATCATGGGCGACCTCAAGAAGCCGGTCCTCGACTACGTCCCCGAGCCCTGGAACAAGTACCCGCCCGGCCCGCCGCCGCCCCCGCCATCCGGCGGCGACAAGGCCGGAGGAGGCAGCTGTTGCGGCGAGTAGCGGCTCGCTGGTCGGGCGCGGCGATCATCACCGGGCTGGTGGTCTTCGCGCTGCTGCCGTTCGCGCTCTACGCCGCATCCGACGGCGGTACCGCACCTCCAGTCGGCGTGGCGGCGCCGCAGGGGCCGGCTGCCCCGCCGTCGCCCAACGTCCGCATCGTCTTCACCATCGTCCCGATGACCAAGAAGGCGATGGTCTTCTGGGGCAAGAAACGCCTCGGCGTCATCGCGCCGCACGCGCCGCTCATCGTCACCCGCCCGCGCGACTCCGGCCCCATCGACGTGGTGGTGAAATCCGACGGCTACGTGACCGTCCAGACCCGCGCCTACACCTTCGCCGACAACAAGGTCTCCGTGAAGCTGACCAAGAACGAGGAGAAGAACACCATCCTCGGCTACCGCGAAGAGCTCCCCCCCGACGGCGGCGCGCCACCCGGCGGCGGACCCGACGGCGGGATGCCGTAGCCGCTGATCAATCCCCGGCGTCGCGGGAATTCACCAGTGAATCCATGGTGCTTTTCGGGTGGCGAAAAGCATGATAAGAGCGGATTTTCTTAACTGGGACATCGAAAGGACGACGTCAAATGGCGAAGGCGATCTTGGCACCGGCGATCGGGATGGGTGTGGCCCTTGTGGCGAGCCTGGCGCTCGTGGGTTGCGGCGGTAGCTCGGGGCAGACGCGGCCCGGAACGGGCGGATCGACCGGCACCGGCGGCAGCACGAGCACCGGCGGATCGACCGGCACCGGCGGCACCACGACCACCGGAACGGGCGGATCGACCGGGACGGGCGGCGCGGCTGGCGCGACGGCGCTCGCCTGCACCGCCAACCCAACGACCGCGCTCATAACAAACTTCGGCTCGGCGGCCGGCGACGGCGGCGTCACCGCGAGCGGTACGTGGGGGACGACCGGGCAGCTCACCGGCTCCGTCTTTGGCTACGGGGGAAAACTGACCAGCGATGCGGGCGTGATGTCGAAGGTGTCGGCCACGATCGACAAAACCGACATGGAGCTGAAGTTGAGCGGAAATGTGTTGGCCGCGGACTACTCGGGCGGGGGGATGGCGTTCGCCACTTGCGTCGACTCGTCGACCTGGACCGGAATCCAGTTCACGCTGGGCGGCACGGCAGACGGCTGCAGCATCACCTTCCAGCTGCAGACCGAGTCGCAGGAGCCACCGTCGAACAAGGGGACCTGCACGGCCTCGAGCTGCTACGACTTCCCGCAGCTCGCGGTGACCATCCCGACCGACGGGTCGGCGACCGTTATCCCGTTCTCGTCCCTGATGGGGACTGGGATGCCGTCCGCGGCGGCCGACTTCGAGAAGGAGATGTTCGGTCTCCAGTGGCAGTTCACCTCGGTTGCGCCGCCCGACGGCGGTGTGCAGGTCGGTTGCAGTCCCGCCATGACGATCTCCAACGTCATGTGGACGAGCAACTAGGTCAGCAAACTCAGTAAGGAAGCGGGAGCGTGGAGCCGACCAGCTCCAACTCCCCGGCGAGCGGGCGCGTGCCGGTGAGGGCCGCGCTCCGCTCGTCGGGCTGACTGCCGCCGACGGAGAGCAAAAATTGGCCGGGCTCGAGCTGGCGGTGGCCGCGCTCGTCGATGAGCGACAGATCGCGTGCGGTGAGCTGGAGCTCCACGCGCCGTGATTCGCCGGCGCCGAGGTGCAGGCGGCGGAAGCCGCGCAGATCGCGCTGCGGGACCCGGCACGAGGCCTGGCGATCGGTGAGGTAGAGCTGAATCACCTCGTCGCCCTCGCGACCGCCGGTGTTCTCGACGGTCACCGCGACGGTGAGGCGCAGGTCGGCGGACGCGGTCGCGCGGGTGGGGGAGAGCACGAGATCGCGGTAGGCGAACCGCGTGTACGAGAGGCCGTAGCCGAACGGGTAGAGCGGCGGCGTCTCGAGATAGCGGTAGGTGCGCCCCTGCATCCGGTAGTCGGCGACGGGGGGCAGATCGCCGGCGCGACGGGGGAAGGTGATCGGGAGGCGACCGGCGGGTGAGACGGCGCCGAACAGAACGTCGGCGAGCGCGGCGCCCCCTTCGGCGCCAGGGTACCAGACCTGGACGATGGCGCCGAGATGGTCGTGGGCCCAGGCGAGATCGAGCGGGCTGCCGGCGATCACCGCCAGCACCGTCGGCTTGCCGAGCGCGACGATCGTCTCGAGCAGCGTCTGTTGTAGGCCGGTGAGCCCGAGATCGGTCTTGTCGCCGGCGGCCTCCGAGTTGCCGGCGTCGCCCTGTTCGCCCTCGATGTCGGGCGCCAGGCCGAGGCAGAGCACGACGACGTCGGCGCGGGAGGCGACGCTGACCGCCTCCGAGAGGTTGCCGGCGCGGCCGAGGCCGTCGGTCTTGGTGCCGAGCCGCTTGCACCCCTGCGCGTACCAGACCTTGGTCGACGGCGAGACCGCGGCGCGGATCGCGGTCAGAGGCGTCACGAAGCGCGACGGCTCGCCGAAGTAGTTTCCCAGCAGCACCTCGCGATCGTCGGCGTTGGGGCCGATGACCGCGACGCTGCGAACATCCGTGCGCAGCGGCAAGAGGTCGCCGGCGTTCTTGAGCAGCACCATCGCGGCGGCGGCCGTCGACCGCGAGAGCGCCCGGTGCGCGTCGCTGTCGTTCACCTCGTAGGGGATCGCGGCGTAAGCCACCCGCGCCGGTGGATCGAACATGCCGAGCCGCAGGCGGGCCCGAAAAAGCCGCCGCACGCAGCGGTCGACGTCGGCCTCGGCGAGCAGCCCCTCGGCGACCGCCGTCGGGATGTGCTGGTAGGTGCACCCGCAGTTGAGGTCGCAGCCAGCCTGCACCGCCAGCGCGGCCGATTCGGGCGGCGAGCCGGTCACGGCGTGGCCGAGGTGGAGGTCCTGGATCGCCCAGCAGTCGCTGACCACGTAGCCGTCGAAGCCCCACTCGTCGCGCAGGATCTTCTGGAGCAACGTCGGGCTGGCGCTGCAGGCCTCGCCGTTGACCCGGTTGTAGGCGGTCATCACGCTGCCGGCGCCGGCCTCGGTCAGGCAGGCGTGAAAAGCCGGCAGGTAGGTCTCGCGCAGATCTTTTTCGCCGACGACCGCGTCGAAGCTGTGGCGCAGCCCCTCGGGGCCGCTGTGGACGGCGTAGTGCTTGGGCGTGGCGACCAGCTTCAGGTGGCTGGGGTCGTCCCCCTGCAGCGCGCGGCAATAGGCGACGCCGAGGCGCGCGGTCAGGAACGGGCACTCGCCGTAGGTCTCGTGGCCGCGCCCCCAGCGCGGATCGCGGAAGATGTTGATGTTGGGCGACCAGAAGGTGAGCCCCTTGTACATGCCGTGGTCGCCCTGGCGCAGGTACTCGTGATGCTTGGCGCGCGCCTCGTCGGCGATCGCCTCGGCGACCGCGCGCACGCGCTCGACGTCGAACGTCGCCGCGAGCGCGATCGCCTGCGGGAACACGGTGGCGATCCCGGCCCGCGCCACGCCGTGCAGACATTCGTTCCACCAGTTGTAGGCGGGGATGCCGAGCCGCGGGATCTCCGGCGCCTCGTGCAGCATCTGCGCCGCCTTTTCGGCCAGGGTCATCCGGGGCAAGAGGTCATCGAGGCGCGCCTCGAGCGAGAGATCGGGATCTCGAAAGGGGAAGGGGGCGGTCACGGGATGAGCGTCACCGTTGCCATCGATTGCGGCGGCATGTCGAACGAGGCCATGCCGTCGAGCGATCCGACCTCGGCGTAGCGCTCGGTCATCCCGGAGCTGCGGAAGACGGTCGACGTCCCCCCGGTGAAGGTCCCCTGATCGATCGCGACCTGGTGATCACTGCCGTCGGTGTTGATCACGACCAGCGTCAGCCGCGTGCCGTCGGGCGAGAGGAACGCCGAGACGGTGACCGGGCTCTCCGTCGAGGTCGCGCCGACGCGGGTCCAGCCGACGCCGATCCCCTTCGCGAAGTGCTGGAGGGCGTAGTAGTCGTCGTTGATGGTGAACCCGGTCGTCGAGACGGTGACCAGCCCCGAGGGCGTCGACTGTGGCACCCAGTAGAGATCCCAGTAGAGGTAGGTCGAGACCCCTTCGATGGTGACCGAGTTCTGGATCAGCCAGCCGGTGTTGAAGAAGCTCTGACTGTTCGGGGCGTACTCGCTCTGCCAGATCGGCTTGCCGGCGGTGGCGGCGGCCGCGGCCACGCCGCTCAAGTTGTTGCTGTACGAGTTGGGGATCTGATCCGTGCCGCTGCCGTAGAGGTGGTGCGCGATGGCGTCCAGATCGTCCAGGTAGCCCGCCTGGGTTATTCCGGTCACGTAGCGCTCGAGCTCGTTTTTGGACAGGCTGTCGTTCTCGGGGCCGATGAACTTGGGCATCGTCAGGCCGGACGTCGCGGCGATCGCCGTCTTCACCGCGTCGAGCGCCTGGCCGTAGCCGGCGTTGGTCGCGTCCTCGGTCGGATCGAAGAGGCAGGTCCCTTCGTTGGTGGTGGTGAAGTCGGGCTCGTTCTGGATGCTGATGTAGTCGGGGACGATGCCGCCCGTGGCGGTGGAGAAGGCGGTCAGGCTCGCTGCCCACCAAGCGCCGAAGTCGGCGTAGTCGTAGCCGCCGGTCGACGTCTTAGGCAACGTTCCCCCGGACCGGAGCGAGGCGTTGCTCTTGAGCGTCAGCGGCGGGTTCCAGGAGGTCATGAGGATGACCGGCGCGTACCCCATCTGGCGGACCGCCTGCACGAACGCGGCGGTCTGGTTGAAGGCCGCGTTGTCGTCGTTGTTGTTCTGGTACCAGTTCCCGACCCGCAGCACCTCCAGGCCGAGGTCGGCGAAGATCGTCTGAAAGACCTGCGCGCTCATGGGGTTCATCATGGCGGAGCCGTCGTAGTAGGCGACGGCGGCGCCGAACCCGACCATCGTTTGATGGGTCGTCGTCAGGTCGACGGTCACGGTGACGTCGTGGGGGAGCGGGGTGGTTGCCGCCCCGTCAACCGCGGCCGAGCCACCACATCCGGGCGCTGCCGCTAAAGCCAAGGCGAGAACTGGAGCTGCAGAGCGGCCGAAACGTATTGAAGCCAAGAAACCCTTTCAGCGGCCGGTGCAGACGAACAGGGTCGCCGACAGCGGCGGCAAGCGGTAGCCAAGTTGGTTGTCTTTGATTTCGGCGTCGGTCAGCGAGCGAATGTTGGACGAGGTGGCGTCGAAGGAGAAGACCTTCGCCCTGCCGTAGTTTCCCCCTTTGATGGCGATCTTGCCATTGAAGGCGGTGTGCTGCTCCTTGTTGATCACCAGCACGGTGAGCGTCCCCGGGTGCTTCGAGTCGGTGGCGGCGAAGACGGAGGCCTTGCCGAGATCGGCCGGCGCGGCAGCGACCGCGGTGTCGCCGAACACGCCCCCCTTACCGTCGTAATTTCGGTAGATCTGGAACGCCGCCTTGATGTAGCCCGGCAGCTGGCTGTTGCCGGCGCCGTCGCCCCAGTAGTTCGCCAGGTAGAGCCCCTCGCGCCCGAACACGCCGAGGGCGTCGGCCTGCGCCAGCCCGCCCGAGATGTGGTCGCCCACGCCGAAGTTGTACTCGGTCATGGTCAGCTTGGTGCCGGGGTAGCGGGCGGCGATCTTCTCCTGCAGCCAGGGGATGAGGCGGATCGGTTTGCCGCCCAGCTCAGCGGCGATCCAGCTCTTCTCGACGTAGCTGGGGTCCCAGAGGCTGCGGGGCGCCTGCACGCGCGCCTCGACCGTCTTCGGCGTGACGTCCTTGTCGGTGATCCGCTTGGCGCCGCGCGCCTCCGGATACCAGTGGATGTCGAGCGCGTGCACCAGCCGCTGGTGGTGCTTCCCCTCCAGCTTCTTCATCGAGGCCAAGAAGAAGTCGAGGTAGGTGCCGTAGGTGGCGTTCTGGGCCGCGGCGTCGGGCGCGTCCTGCAGCGTCTTGTACTCGTTCCAGCCGTAAGCCACCGCGCCCAGCACGAACGCCGTCGGATCGACCTTGAGCAGGGCGGAGGCGGTCGCCTCGGTGCGGCTCACCATCTCGGCGTAGGTGGGCTTGTCGGGGTGGACGCGCGGGTGCGTGCTCGGCCAGAGCGCCGGCTCGTTGTCGAGCGAGTAGAACCGGATCCCGCCATTGGCCGCCTTGCCGAGCTTGCCGACCAGCGTGTTCACGAACTCGTCTTCGTACACGACGCCGTCGCCGAGATCGGGCGAGGCGGCGAAGGGGCCGGGCTTCTGGGCCACCGATTTGTTCCAGCGCTTGCTGGGGGCCTTGTCGGCCTCGGGGACCGCGCCGCGCTTGTCGGCCGCGACGTAGTCGACCAGCGGGACGGTGGCCAACGTCTCCATCCCGGCCTTGCGGTTCGCCAGCGCGAAGTCGATGAACTGCGCGCCCGGCACGGTGCAGTCGCTGTAGCCCATGACCGTGCAGGGCCAGTCGTCGCTCGACTGGTTGTAGTCGCTGCCGGCGTTGGAGGCGTTGATCTCCCAGTTGTAGGCGGTCTGCCGGTTGCCGCCCATCCGGCGCACCGTCGCGCCGACGCCGTCGGCCGGCTGCGAGTTGACGCCGTAGACGTAGGGGCTGATCGGGCGGATGACGTCAGCGGTGGTCACGGCGATCGGCAGGTCGCCGCCCTCGGTCGGGGGCAGGGTGGCCAGCGCGGCGGCGGCCGCCTTGGCGGCGGCGGCCGCTTCGTGCTCGCGCTTGCGGTCGGCGGCCTGCGTGCTCGGCAGGTTCGAGTAAGCGACCTCCTTGCCGAAGCTCTCCAGCTTGACGCCGCCGATCTCCAGCGCCTCCGGGTCGTAGCCGAGGCGGAAGATGGCGTGCGCCTCGCCGGCGGCGTAGGCGCGGGCGGCCTTGAAGCGGACCTCGATCTTCGACCAGCCGGGCCCGCCCTGCACCGGGTACTGGATCGACTTGGTGTACGGCGAGCCGTTGAGCTCGAACACGAACTCCGTCTCGCCCGGGCCCCCTTCCTGCGGCGCCTCCGTGCGCAGATAGAACGTCGCCAGGATCGCGTCGCCGTTGTCGACGGGCGCGGCGGTGTCGGCCACCAACTGGACCGCCCACTCGTGTCCCGAGCCCTCCTTGACCGTCGCCCGGACGGCGTCGGTGAACGGCTGGCCGGTCACCGCGATCGGCGCCAGCTCGACCTTCTGCGCTTCGCCCTGCACCTTGAAGGCGGCGACGCCGGCGCCGCCCAGGAGATCGACGCGCGGCAGGCTGGCGATGCGCTCCTCGGCCGCGACCGTGGCGGCCGACGGCGGGGGGGCGGCCGGCGCGGCGACGGTGCCGGCGGGGGAGGGCGCCGTCCGCATGATGCAGGCGCCGCCGAAAAGTCCGATCCACGCGCCGAAAATCGCGCTCCAGCCTGGGGGCCGTTTTGACATGCGCGGCAGGTTAGCCAATTCACCGGCGGCGGGGAAGCCGCGCTTTTCTCCGCAACATCTGAGGTATCTTCCGCGCTCATGAGCCCCCGCCAGAAGGTGTTCGTGAGGCTGATCGTCGTCTCGGCGCTCGCTTGCGCGGGCGCGGTAGGGCGTGCAGCCGAGCCGCCGCCGCCCTACCGCGATCCGAAGCGCTCGGTCGCAGAACGCGTCGCCGATCTGCTGACCCGGATGACGCTGACCGAGAAGGTGGCGCAGCTCGGGAGCGTCAACTGGGACAAGAACGCCATCGACGATCCGAAGACGCATGAGCTGTCGCCAGCGCTGGCCGGCAAGCTGATGCCCGACGGCATCGGCGAGATCACGCGCCCCTCCGATCGGCACGACGCGCGCGGGGCGGTCGCCTTCGCCAACGCGATTCAGAAGTTCCTGGTTGAAAAAACCCGCCTCGGAATTCCGGCCCTCCTGCACGAGGAGGCGCTGCACGGCTTCGTGGCGCCGGGGGGGACCAGCTTCCCGCAGGCGCTCGGTCTGGCCGCTACCTTCGATCCGGCGCTGGCGGAGGAGATCTTCACGGTGGCCGCGCGCCAGGCGCGCGCGCGCGGCGTGCAGCACGTGCTGGCCCCGGTCGTCGACGTGGCGCGCGATCCGCGCTGGGGGCGCATCGAGGAGACCTACGGCGAGGATCCCTATCTGGTGACCCGCATGGGCGTCGCCGCCATCCAGGGGTTCCAGGGGCGCCAGGGGGCCGACGCGTCGGTCGACGCGCACCACGTCCTCGCCACCGCCAAGCACTTCACCGCGCACGGGACGCCCGAGGGGGGGCGCAACACGGCGCCCGGAAATTGGTCGCCGCACGTCATCCGCGAGGTGTTTCTGCCGCCGTTCGAGGCGGCGGTGCGCGAGGCCAACGTGGCGACGGTGATGGCCAGCTACAACGAGCTCGACGGGATCCCGTCGCACGCCAACCACTGGTTGCTGACCGATCTTTTGCGCGGGGAGTGGGGTTTCAAGGGGCTGGTCGTCTCCGACTACTTCGGCATCGCCGAGCTCGAGCGCAAGCACCACGTGGTGGCGACGCTCCCCGAGGCGGGGCGCGCGGCGCTCGCCGCCGGGGTCGATCTGGAGGTGCCGCAGTTCGAAGGGTTCGCCTCGCTGGCCGCCGACGTGAAGGCGGGGCGCGTGCCGCAGGCATCAATCGATCACGCGGTGGCGCGCGTGCTGCGCGCCAAGTTCCTGCTCGGCCTCTTCGAGCACCCCTACGTCGATGCGAACCTCGAAGCCGAGCGTCCGGCCGATCGCGCGCTCGCCCGCCGCGCCGCCGACGAGACCATCGTGCTGCTCAAGAACGACCGCAACACGCTGCCGCTCGATCCCAAGCGGCTCAAGTCGCTGGCGGTCATCGGCCCCAACGCGGCGGTCACCCGGCTCGGTGGCTACAGCGGCGTCCCCGATCATCCGGTCAGCGTCCTCGACGGCCTGCGGGCGCGGCTCGGTGACAAGGTCAAGGTGACCACCGCGCCCGGCTGCGGCCTGACCAAGGGGAACCGCGGTTGGGCCGACGACCTGGTCGAGCTGTCCGATCCCGCGGAGGACGCGCGCCTCACCGCCGAGGCGGCCAAGGTGGCGGCGGCGGCCGACGTGGTGCTGCTGGTCCTGGGACAGAACGAGCAGCTCTCGCGCGAGGGGTGGGCCGACAACCACCAGGGCGATCGGACGTCGCTCGATCTCCCCGGCAAGCAGATGGAGCTGGCGCGCGCGGTGCTGGCCGCCGGCAAGCCGACGATCCTGCTCTTGATTCACGGGAGCCCGCTGACGATCCCCGAGCTGTCGCAAAATGTGCCGGCGATTCTCGACGGGTTCTATCTGGGCGAGGAGACCGGCACGGCGGTCGCCGACGTACTGTTCGGAGACGTCAGCCCGGCCGGGCGGCTGCCGGTCAGCGTACCGCGCTCGATCGGCACCATCCCCGCCTACTACGACTACAAGCCGTCGGCGCGCCGTCTGTATCTCTTCGAGCAGCCGGGCCCCGAGTGGCCGTTCGGCTATGGCCTGTCGTACACGACGTTCAAGTACGACAAGCTGGCGGTGAAGCCCGAGAAGATCGCGCCCGACGGCAAGACGACCGTCTCGGTGACGGTGACCAACAGCGGCAAGCGCGCCTCCGACGAGGTGGTGCAGCTCTACATCCACGATCTCGTCAGCTCGGTCACCCGGCCGGTCCAGGAGCTGAAGGGGTTCCGGCGCATCCACCTCAAGGCGGGCGAGTCGAAGAAGGTCGAGTTCCCGCTCGGCTTCGACGAGCTCTCCTTCTACGACGTGAACATGAAGCGGATCGTCGAGCCGGGCCGTTTCGAGGTGATGGTTGGCGGCAGCTCCGACAAGGTCAGCAAGGTCAGCCTGGACGTCGCCGCCCGCTGACTTCGCCGCGCCGAAGGCCTCTGTTACGATGAAAGCCGGAGGGCCACATGAACGATGCCCGCGCGCTGATCGAGCAGCTCCAATCCGCCCACGCCTCGGCCAAGGTCGACGACGTCGGTTCGTACGAAAGCCTGGTCAACCCGATCGTGGCGCTCACCGAGGCGTTGCGCGAGGGCTACCAGGTCTCGATGCAGGAGCAGGTCCGGGCGCTCATCGACAAGATGCGAGCCGGAACGTTCCTCAGTCCGGCCGATCTGGCGACGATGGAGAGCTTCATCGTCGGTGACGCCGAGGCCTACACGCGCCTGGAGAACAACTTTCAGGACTGGCTGATTGAGCTCGGCCGCTTGGTCGGCGTGCTCGGCGGCATGAGCGAGGGCCTGCAGGGGAGCGGCTGGCTCGACGCGCTCGGCGAGATCGAGGACGCCCACCGCGTGCTCAACGACATCTGCAACTACTTGCAGCAAAAAGAGCGCGTCACCCGCTTCCGCAAGACCGTCGCCGACGGTCTCACCCCCGAGCGCACGCAGATGTTGATCGAGATCCTGAAAGAGCTGCGCACGCCGATGGCCCGCATCTAGCGGCTATTTGTGCCGGCTACGGCCCGCCGGAGACCGGCCAGCCGTTGGCGTCCCAGGCGATCTCGGAGATGCGCAGGGTGGCGGCGCCGCTCGAGCTCCCCTTGAGCGCGTGATACATGTTGTAGGTCTTGTTGTTGTAAACAATCACGGCGTTGTGGCCGGGGGCGGTCCAGCTGGCGTTCCCCTGCACCAGCAGCGTGCCGCCGCCCGACATGAGCGACGTGCCGGCCATGTCGGTGTACGGCCCGGTCACCGTCGTCGAACGCCCGACGCGGATGTTGTAGTCGTAGGCGCCGCTGCAGCAGGAGCCCCACGACGAGAACAGGTAGTAGTAGCCGCAGCGCTTGAACACCCACCCGCCCTCCAGGCTCCCCTTGGAGTTCGCCCCGTTGGCCAGCGAGTAAAGCGTCGTGTCGGCGCGGAGGCCGGTGGAGGCGTCCAGCTTGACCATCTTGAGGCCGCTCCAGAAGCTCCCGAACTCGAGCCAGGGCGTTCCGGCGTCGTCGATGACGACGTTCGGATCGATGGCGTTCCAGTTGTCGGTCTCTCCCATGTTCGAGCAGAGCACCTGTCCCTGATCGGCCCAGCTGCCGCTGTCGAGCGCCGCCCGCGTCGCCTGCCCGATGCACGACTTGTTGCTGCCGAACGTCGAGGCCGCGTAATAGAGGTGATAGACGCCGCCGAAGTAAGAGATGTCCGGCGCCCACAGGTTGGTCGCCCCGGTGGCCGTCGCGGCCCACGACGGCAGCGCCAGCGGCGTCGCGGCGTTGTTCCAGGTCGTGAGGTTGGTCGACGTCTTGGCGATGAGGCCGGTCGCCGCCAGGTAGATCGTGCTGCCGAGGACGTACGCCGCCGGATCGTGCGCGCCGAGGCTCCCCGTCAGTGTCAGCGCCTGCGGTGGGTTGTTGGCGTCGTAGGTTTCGCCCGGGCAGGACGACATTCCGCCGACGCCTCCGGTTCCTGTGGTGCCGCCGGCGCCGGTCGCGCCCGACGACCCGCCTTGCCCCTTGCTCCCCGCGGCGCCGCCGGTTCCGGTCGCCCCGCCTTTGCCGCCGGCGCCCGCGGCGCCGCCAGAGCCAGTCGCGCCACCGGTCGCGGTCGCTCCGCCTGTGCCGGTCGCTCCCCCCGAGCCACCGCCAGAGCCGGTCGCGCCGCCGGTTCCGGTCGCGCCGCCAGAGCCGGTCGCGCCGCCGGCTCCTGTTGCGCCGCCCGAGCCGGTCGCACCGCCTGAGCCCGTTGTGCCGCCGGTTTCGGTCGCGCCGCCGGTACCTTCCCCGTTGCCGCCGGTGCCGGTCGTCGTCCCCGTCCCCGATTGCGAGCAGGCGAGCAGCGCGCAGAAACCCAACGATGCGATGGTGGTGCGAATGTTCATGAGCCCGTCCTTACGAAGGTGAAGTCATCGAGGGTGACCGACTGGTTGGCGGCGGCCGTGGTGGTGACGCCGATCTGGCACGTTCCGTTAGTGACCGCGATGCCGGTAATCATCACTTGCGTGAAGCCCGTCATGGCCTTGGTGAGCGAGGCGTCCTTCTCGGCGCCACCGTAGCCTGTGGCGTAGAGGTTGGCGGTCGTCTGGCCGCCCGTGCTCTTGGCCCAGACCGAGAGCGTGTACGTTCCGTTGGGCAGGGCGGTCACCGCCTGGTTGAGCGTCGCCTGGTAGGCGCCCGTCGAGGTGAGCTGCCAGCTCCAGTTGCCGGTGTGGCCGCCCGAGACGTTGGTGTAGGGCGTCACGCCGCCGCCGCCGGTGGTGGTGGTCGTGGTCCAGCCGGCCGGCTGGGTCATCGCCACGCGGTCGGCCTCGAAGCTGGGATTGAGCGCGTAGTTGTTGTCGGGGCCGACGCTCCAGGTTCCGGCCGCGGCGCTCAACGACCACTCGGACAGCGAGGCCATGGTCGGTGTCGTGCCGCTGAACGTGAGCGGGCACCACTCGTTGTAACCGAGCCCGTTGCCGGCGAAGTCGCTCCAGCGATCGCCCGCGAAGATGACCGTCGTTCCGGCCGTCCCTTTGACGGTGATGAAGAAGCCGGTTTGCGACACGTGGCTGAAGTCGTTGTCGGTGTTCCCGATGACTCCCTCGGCGCCGTAGGGGCCTATGATGTTGCTGGCCGCGATGTAGTAGCTGTGCGAGGCATTCCAGCCGTGCAGATCCGACGAGCAGAAGTAGTACATCCCATTGTACTTGAACATCGTGTTTCCCTCGCGCCCGGCGCCGCCGAAGATGCGGGTCGCCGCGTCGATGCTCAACGAATCGGAGGCGTGGACGGGCGCGACGTAAAGGTTGCTGCGCCCGCTGCTCGACGAGCAGATGAGGTACGACTTGCCGTCGTCGTCGGTGAAGATCGTCTGGTCGCCGGTCGTCGTGTTGGCGACGTTGGTGACCACCGCCTGCACGTGATCGAATGCGAACGTCCCGGTCGGCGTGTCGCTGGTGGCGAAGAGCTCGCCGGTCCCCGCCGGACCACCTTGGTACTGCGAGATGAGAACGTACTTCTTGGTGGTGGCGTTGTAGACGACGCCCATCCGGCCGATCCAGGTCCCCGAATCGACGTTGGCGCCGAGGCTGGCGGTGGTGAGGACATCGTTCTCGTGTTTCCAGGTGACGAGATCGGTCGACGAGTAGCAGGTGACGGCAACGAAGGTGGTGTCGCTGTTCTTCTTCGTGTTGGCGGCGTAGGTGACGGCGCCGTTGTACTTCACCCCGTACCAGTAGTAGGTGCCGTTGAAGCTGAAGACACCGCCGCCTTGCGAGTAGATCGGCGTTCCCGAGGTGTCCTTCCAGAAGAGGTCGTTGTGGATCAGCGCGCCAGTCGCACCCGCCGCACCGCCGGCGCCGGTTGCGCCACCCGTGCCGGTCGTGCCGCCGGTTCCGGTCGCGCCGCCGGTGCCGGTCGCGCCACCCGTGCCGGTCGTGCCGCCGGTTCCGGTCGCACCGCCGGTGCCGGTCGTGCCGCCGGTGCCGCTGCCGCCCTTACCGCCGGTTCCCGGCAGGCCGCCCGTCCCGGTGACGCCGCCGGTCCCGGTGCCGCCGCTCCCCGCTCCGGCGGCTCCGCCGGTTCCGGTCGCGCCGCCGTTCCCGGTCGCGCCGCCCGTGCTCGACGATCCGCCCTCGCCGGTGGCGGTTGCGCCGCCGGCTCCCGTCGCGCCGCCGGCTCCGGTCGCGCCGCCGTTCCCGGGCGAACCGCCTGCCGGCGATCCGCCGGTGTCGCCGCCGTCGCCCGATTGCCCGCCGCTGCCCGCGGTCGAGCTCGAGCCTGCCCCTCCGCATCCGACCGAGATCAGCGCCGCGCCGATCGCTACGCGCAGGATCTTCCTCGGCCAGGAAGAGGGAGGCGATCTGTGGTCGGTCCGTGGGGGCATGGATGGTCCTTTAGAAGGACAAAGGGGGCGCCGGCAGGGATCTGTTGCCGGCGGGTATCCAGATCGGTCACTTAGTTCTTGGATGAGGTGCCGCATCGCGACATGCGGGCGAATTCAAGCCCGCCCCCGATGGCCAACTCGACCTCGCGCACCGAGGTTTCGCAGTCAAAGGAGACCACCGATGAAACGGACCTTGATGGCACTGATCCCCGCGGCACTGATGACCTTCGGCTCTGCGGCGTTCGCCGCCGATCCGGCCGCCAAGCCTGATTGCTCCGAGCAGCAGAAGGCGCTCGACGACGCCAGCGCGGCGGCGAAGACCGCCAGCGCCAAGCCCGACCTTTCGACCTGCAAGGAGATGAAGGGCAAGGACAAGAGCGACTGTGAGAAGCCGCTGAAGGATAAAGCGAAGTCCGACGCCAAGGCGGCCAAGGAGAACTCGAAGGCCACCAAGACGGCGCTCGAGTGTTGCAAGAACCCGAGGAAGAAGGGGGGCTGCAACCCGTAGCCCGACACGCGTTTTCGAGGTGCGACGCCGCCGGATTCCTGGCCGGCGGCGTCTCGCCGCGCCGAGCGGCGCTTTTGTCGAGCCGCGGTGGTATTCTCGGACGACCATCTTCATGCGAAATGGCCGAATGAGCGCGGGGCGATTCGTTTTGATGGGCGTGCTCGGGGCGGGGGCGGCATTGTGGGCCGCCTCTTGTCAGGGGCCGGAGGAATTCTTCCGCGACAGCGGGGTCGTCAACACCACCGGGACCGGCGGTGCCGTCTCGAGCGGCGGCCGGGGTGGGGTGACTGGCCTGGGCGGGGGTAACGGTGGCTCGCCCGTAACGGGGACCGGCGGCACCGTCGGGACCGGCGGCGCGGTGGGGAGCGGCGGAAAAGGCGGCAGCGGAACGGGCGGCCTGACGGGGACCGGCGGCGTGGTGGGGACGGGCGGATTGACTGGAACGGGCGGCCTGACCGGGACCGGCGGCAAAGGCGGCAGTGGAACAGGCGGTTTGACCGGGACGGGCGGCCTGACGGGGACGGGCGGCGTGGTGGGGACGGGCGGCGTGACGGGAACCGGTGGTCTGACCGGAACCGGCGGCGTAACCGGGACCGGCGGCTTGACGGGAACGGGCGGCGTCACCGGGACCGGCGGGGTCGGCACCGGCGGCGCGACGGGCGCGGCCGGATCGACGGGGACGGCGAAGAACTGCGTCGATGCGATCAAGCTCGCCGGCTATGCAGCGGGCGGTCAGATGTGCAGCGCCTGCAAAGACAACCAGACCAGCCTCGCCACGATTTGTGAGGCCGTCGTCGATTGCCTCGACACGATGTATCCGTGCAGCGGCAACTGTCAGCTCGGCTGCTTCAACAACAACGGCGCGAGCGGCGTCGTGATGACCTGCGTGAGCGCGCTTCTCTCGGCCGCCTCCTGCATGTAGCGGCGACCGCGTGCTTGCGCGGCCGCGGATGAGCCCGTAACTTTCGGGCCCATGAAACGCCTCTCTGCTCTGTTGGGATCCGCTGCATTCGTCTGTTGTCTGGCCGGCCTCGCGCGCGCCGATCTCGATCTGCCGCGGCCGAGCCCCTTCGCCAAGGTGGTGCAGACCGTCGGGCTGACCGACATCACCGTCGACTACAGCAGCCCGGGCGTCAAAGGGCGCGCGATCTGGGGCGCGGTCGTCCCCTACGACAAGATGTGGCGCGCCGGCGCCAACCAGGCGACGAAGGTGACCTTCAGCCGCAACGTCAGCTTCGCCGGAAAGCCGGTGCCGGCGGGGACCTACGCCTTCTTCTTGATTCCCACCAAGGCGGCTTGGACCGTCATCCTCAGCAAGAAGGCCGATCAGGCGGGCACCGGGCAGGACTACAAGAAGGGGGACGATCTGCTGCGCGTGCAGGTGACGCCCACCGCGGCGCCGTTCCGCGAGCGGTTGGCCTATCTCGTCACCGACTTCACCGACGACAAAGCCTCGCTGGATCTCGAATGGGAGAAGCTGCGCCTGTCGATCCCGATCGCGGTGCAGACGTCGGCCCAGGCGCTGGCCAACATCAACAACGCCGTCGACAACGGCTGGCGCACCTACGCCAACGCCGCCCGCTACATGCTGGAGAACAAGAAGGACTACGACACCGGCATGAAGTACGTCGACCAGTCGCTGGTACTCAAGGAAGACTGGTACAACGTCTGGATCAAGGCGGAGCTGCAGGCGGCCAAGGGGAACCTCAAGGACGCGCGCGCCACCGGCGAGCACGCCTACGACCTGGGGAAGAAGTCGCCCATGTTCTTCCTCGAGGGCGAGGTCAAAAAGACGCTCGAGGACTGGAAGAAGAAGAGCTAACGCCCGGGATTGCGGCCGAGCACGCGGCGGTAGACGGCGACGTAGCGGTCGACCGCCGGCTCGACGCGGTAGCGGGTCTCGGCGAGGCGCCGCGCGGCCGCCGAGAGGCGCGCATGAAGGGGGCCGTCGCCCAAGAGGCGACGGGCGGCGGCCGCCATCGCCTCGACGTCGCCGAGCGGACAGAGAAAGCCGACCTCACCGTCGGGGATCACCTCCGGCAGGCCGCCGACGGCCGAGGCGATCACCGGCACGCCCGAGGCCATCGCCTCGAGGGCGGCCAGACCGAAGCTCTCGGTCTCGCTCGGGAGCAGAAAGAGATCGGCCTCGCGCAAGAGGACCGGCAGATCGATTCGCTCGCCGAGAAACTCGACGTCGGCGGCCAGGCCGAGCGCGGCGGCCATTGCGAGGGCGCGCGGGCGTTCGGGGCCGTCGCCGACCAGGCGCAGGCGGGCCGGGCGGGTGGCGCGGAGGCGCGCGAACACCTCCACGACGTCGGGGACGCGCTTGACCGGGCGGAAGTTCGAGACGTGCACGACGACTGGCCGGTCGGGCAGCGGCCGCGGCGTCGCGCCGGCCGGACGAAAGCGATCGGCGTCGACGAAGTTGGGGATGACGTCGATGGCCACCGTGCCAGGCACCCCCAGCGTCTCGTGGGTGGCGCGCGCCAGCCAGGCCGACGGCGTGGTGACGGCGTCGCTGGCGGCGATCGAGAACCGGGTGAGCGGCAGGAAGCTGGGATCGCTGCCGACCAGCGTGATGTCGGTGCCGTGCAGCGTGGTCACCAGCTTGGGCGCTGCTCCCGGACCTCCGGCGTCGGTGGCCAGCACCTCGCGCGCCAGGTGGGCGCTCACCGCGTGAGGGAGGGCGTAGTGCGCGTGCACGACGTCGAGCCGCTCGCGCCGTGAGACCTCCACGATCTTCGAGGTGAGCGCCAGCGTGTAAGGCGAGTGTTTGAGCTGCGGGTAGTCGGGCGGCGCCACCCGGTGGAAGGAGAGGTTGGGGCGCGTCGGATCGAGGCGCCCAGGGACGTCGTCGCTGAAGACGTGCACCGCGTGCCCCCGCTGCGCGAGCGAGGTGGCGATCTCCGCGGCGATGACGCCGCTGCCGCCGAAGGTCGAAAAGCAGACGATGCCGACCCGCAGCGGCGGGGCGATGTCGACGTGGCCGGCGCTCATGGCTCCAGATCCTGAAGCGCCGTCGTGAAGGGATCGGCCGCCAGCCGTTCGAACACCAGCGCCTTGAGCGCGGCGGGACCGTGCCGGCCGGCCAGCGACGGCCAGGCGTAGGCGCGCTCCTGCGGGACTCCCCCGGGGGCGAGCGCGTCGACGAGGCGTCCGAGCCGTCCGAGAGCGACGCCGTCGCGCTCGGCGAGCTTGCGGGCATAGCGCCCGGCGAGCCGGTCGAGCGCGCGGCTGACGTGGGCGCGCGTGCGCTCGGCGGCGCGCGCGAGGTTGCGATCGTGCGGATCGAGCGCGGCGACCGTGCCGGCGAGCTGATCGATGACGGGCGCGACGTCGGTCGCGATGCGCGCGGCGAGCGCGGCGCCGCTCGGTCTCCCCGGCGCCGCGGTGCCCGGCAGGCGCGCGATCAGCTCGGCCTGCGGGCGCAGGAGATCATCGGCAGCCAGGCCGAGCTCGGCCAGACGCCGGCGCGTGTGCGCGTCGAGGCAACGGAAGCGGGCGCGCGGAACCACCAGCGGCATCGCCAAACGAAAATGCGCGTAGAGCGGCCCGAGCTGGGCGAAGTAGCTGATCTCCGCCGGGCCGCCCACGTAGGCCGCCGTCGGCAGCAGCGTGTCCTGCACGATCGGCCGCAGCAGCGCCGAGGTGGAGAAGCGGAGTGGATCGCGGGCCAGCGCCTCGGCGATCTCCGACGCCGGCCAGAGGTCGTCGCACCCGGCCAGCCGCCACGGTGCCGCGGCGCTCTCGGGGCGCGCGAGGCGGTAGCGCGGGCCGGTGGCGGCGTGGCGGTGGCCGAAGAGCAGTGCGCAGCCGGGGCGTATCGGGATCTGCTCGTCGAAACCTGCCGTCGCCAGCGCCGCGCGCCGCTCTGCGAGCCCGCGCTCGATCTCCGCCGAGCCGGCGAGCGCCTCACGGTAGACCGGGGCCGCCAGGGCGGCGACCCGCGGCTCGCGCGGATCGAAGATCAGCAGCCCCTCGTCGGCGAAGAGCGCGCCCAGCAGCCCGGCGAACGCCGACCCGAGCGGGCGTCCGGCGGTGTAGTGGGCGCGGAGCAACGCCAGCGTCTCCTGCGCCGCCGGGCCCGTGCCGAGAAGCTCGGCGAGCGCGTCGAGCAGCGCCGTCACCTGGGCGGGCAGGCGGCGGTGGGCGATCGAGACGCGCGCCTCGGCCATCGTCTCGGCGGGGAGCGCCAGCGTGACCGGTCGGCCGCCCGAGCCGGCGACGGTCGCCGCGGCGATCTCGGCGAAGTCGTGGTCCTCGGTCTGCAGCCAGAACAGAGGGACGCAACGCAGGCCCGATTCCGCCGAGAGCGCCCGCGCCACCGCGACCGCGGAGGCCGCCTTGTAAAATCCGTAGAGCGGCCCGAGAAAGAGCCCCACCTGCTGCCCGGTGGCGACCACCGCCGTCCGACCGGCCGCGAGCGCGGCGAGGTTCTCGGCGCGCGCCCGGCTCTCCGGCAGCGCCGCTTGTTGCTCGCGCAGCACCGCGACGAGCTCGGCGGGGGCGCGGCGCTCGGCGGCGTTGCGCGCGCGCGCCATCCGGTCGGCCTCTGACCGGAAGTCGAGCGGAATGAAAGTTCGGGCGATCGCCTCGCCGGCGAGGTACGAGCTGGAGAATGCGCGAGCCACCGGGGGCATCAACTATACTCGCCCGCACCGTCGGCGCCCGCCACCCTCGATCGAACATGCGTCAGCGCACTCTTCCCGTTATCTTTTCAATTCTCCTTTCAGTCTTCTTTTCAGTCCCGCTTTCGTTCATGTCTGGTCCCAACGCCCTCGCGGCCGGTCCCCCGCCGCAACCAAACGCCGCGCAGATCGCGCTCGGGCTTCGCAAGCTGGGCGTGGCCGGCAGCGTCCTCTACGTCGCCGCGCACCCCGACGATGAGAGCACCGCGCTCTTGGCCTATCTGGCGAACGGCGCGCAGGTGCGCACGGCCTATCTCTCGGTCACCCGCGGTGACGGCGGGCAAAATCTGATCGGCTCGGAGCAGGGGCCGGCGCTGGGCCTCATTCGCACGCAGGAGCTGCTGGCGGCGCGCCGGATCGACGGTGCCGAGCAGTTCTTCACCCGCGCGCGCGACTTCGGTTTCTCCAAGAGCCCCGACGAAACGCTGCGCATCTGGGGCAAGGACGCCGTGCTGGCCGACGTGGTGGCGGTCATCCGCAAGTTTCGCCCCGACGTGATCGTCACCCGGTTTTCTCCCGAGCCGGCGGAGACCCACGGCCACCACACCGCCTCGGCGATCCTGGCGCTGGAGGCGTTCCACGCCGCCGCCGATCCCAAGTTCCACCCCGAGCAGCTGACCGGTGGGGTCGGGCCCTGGCAGGCGCGGCGGATCTTCTGGAACCGGTCGTCCTTCTTCATCAAGCCGACCGACGACGTGAGCGGCGACGTCAAGCTGGACGTCGACGGATACAACCCTCTTCTCGGCGAGTCGTACGGCGAGATGGCGGCCGACGGCCGCAGCATGCACAAGAGCCAGGGGTTCGGCGTGGCCCGCACGCGTACGCCCATCGTCGAGTACTTCAAGCTGCTGGCGTCGTCGGACCCGAAGGAGAAGGCGGCGGGCAAGCCGCTCAGCGGAATCCTGGACGGCGTCGACGTCACGCTGAGGCGCTTCAGCGGCGCGACGCGGCTGCGCGGCCTCGTCGACAAGGCGATCGCGAAGTTCGATCTCGCCGCGCCGGCCGCCTCGGTGCCGGCGCTGGTCGCCATCGACGGCGCCCTGGAGGAGATCCACGACGCCGGCTGGCGTGCGGAGAAGCAACGCGAGGTGACCGATCTGGTCGTCGCCTGCGCGGGGCTGTTCGTCGATGCGACGGCCGCCGACTACCGCGCGGCGCCCGGGACGGCCGTCGAGGTCACGGCGACCGCCGTCGATCGCTCGCCGGTGGCGGTGACGCTCGACGAGGTCCGGTTCCCGTTCGAGGCGAGCGGTCACGACGTCGCGCACAAGCTCGGAGTGCCGAAACAGGACGGCCAGAAGATCGCCGGCGCCGCGACCCCCTTCGAGCTCAAACAGAGCGTGAAGCTGCCGGCCGATCTCGCGCCGACGACGCCCTACTGGCTGGAGGCTCCGCCCGAGGCCGGTCTCTACCACGCCGATTCGGCTTTCATTGGGCTGCCCGAACGCGCCTCGCCCGTCGAGGTCAGGTTCGTCTTCGGTATCGGCGGGCGCAAATTCACCGTCGCGCGTCCGGTCAGCTACAGGTGGACCGACCCGGTGATGGGCGAACGCTATCGCCCGCTGGAGGTGACGCCGGCGGTCTCCGTTCGCCCCGAGACGTCCGTGTTGATGTTCCCCCGCGGGATGGTCCAGACGCTGACAGTGCGTCTGGTGGCCGGCGTCCCGTCGGCGGCCGGCGTTCTGCGACCGGAGGCTCCCGCCGGCTGGACCGTCGAGCCGTCGTCCGCTCCGTTTGCCCTCGGGGCCATCGGGAGCGAGGCGGCGCTGACCTTCCGCGTGCGCAACAATGCCGGCGCCGGAAAGTCACCGGCTCCGGCGCTCCTGCAGGTGGTCGCCGAGACGGGTGGCGCTCGGCTCTCGCGAGGCGTGGTCCGGATCGAGCACCCGCACATTCCGATCCAGACCTACCTGGTCGACGCCGGCGTGCGGCTGGTTCCGCTCGACCTCGCCATCGCGGGGAAGCGGATCGGCTACATCCCGGGACCGGGCGACGAGGTTCCGGCCAGCCTGCGGCAGGTCGGTTACGACGTGACGCTCCTCGGTGATGAGGCGCTGGCGGGCGGCGCGCCGGCGCTGGCCCGCTTCGATGCGGTGGTCGTCGGCGTGCGCGCGTTCAACACCAATGAGCGGCTGCGGGCCGCGCACGCGGCGCTCATGGCCTACGTCGACGGCGGTGGGGCTCTGCTGCTGCAGTACAACACCAACAACCGGATCGCCCCACTGACGGCCCCCCTCGGCCCCTGGCCGTTCGACATCGGCCAGAAGCGGGTCACCGACGAGACGGCGGCGGTGACGTTCACGATGCCCGGTCATCCCGCGCTCACGACGCCGAACGTGATCGGCGCCGCCGACTTCGAGGGGTGGATTCAGGAACGCGGTCTCTACTTCGCCGACAAGTGGGACGGCCACTACCAGACTCCGCTCGCGATGCACGATCCCGGCGAGCCGCCCCAGGCCGGCAGCTTGCTCTGGGCGCGCTACGGAAAGGGGACGTTCGTCTACACCGGGCTGGCGTTCTTCCGGCAGCTTCCGGCCGGCGTCCCGGGCGCCTATCGCCTGTTCGCCAACCTGCTGGCGGCGGGGCACGCGCCGGGCAAGTGAGCGACGAGAGTTAGGAAGAGAGCTAGATGGACGCGATGGACGGCGGCGCCAGAGCGCCCGGAGACAGCGGTGACGGCGGCGACCGCGCCGAGATGCACGACGCCCCGCCGTTCCTGACCTGGCGCGCGATCTACCTGGTCGTCCTCGGCGCGCTGGCGCTCGAGATCGTGCTCGCCGCGGTTCTGACGCTGGTCGCGCGTTGAGCGCCGTCGACTGGGCGGTCCTGTTCGGGACGCTGGCGGCGATCGTCGGCTACGGGATCTGGAAGACGCGTGGCCCGTCGAACATGACGGACTACGTCCACGGCGGTTACCGCGACCGCTGGTTGACGATCGGTCTCGGCGTGATGGCGACGCAGGCCTCCGCCATCACCTTCCTCTCGATGCCGGGGCAGGCCTACGAAGACGGCATGCGCTTCCTGCAGTTCTACTTCGGCCTGCCGGTAGCGATGGTGATCCTCTCCGTCGCCTTCATCCCGCGGTTCTACCGGATGCGGGTGCTGACGGCGTACGAGTACCTCGAGGGGCGCTTCGACCTCAAGACGCGTCAGTTGGCGGCGCTCCTGTTCCTGCTTCAGCGCGGCCTCTCGGCCGGGATCACCATCTACGCGCCGGCGATCGTCCTCTCCAAGGTGCTCGGCTGGCCGTTGAACCTGACCTGCCTGGTGATCGGCGGCCTCGTCATCCTCTACACCGTCGCGGGCGGCACCCGCGCGGTGAGCCAGACGCAGAAGCACCAGATGGTGGTGATGCTCGGCGGGATGGTGGTGGCGTTCGTGGTCATCGTCCACCGGCTGCCGGCCGAGCTTTCGCTCCGCCACGCGGTCGCGGTCGCCGGGACGCTGGGCAAGATGAACGTGGTCGATTTCTCGCCCCAGCTCGGGAACCGCTACACCTTCTGGTCGGGCCTGACCGGCGGCGGCTTCCTGGCCATGGCCTACTTCGGCACCGATCAGTCGCAGGTGCAGCGATATCTGTCGGCGCGCTCGGTCACGGAGAGCCGGATGGGCCTCTTGTTCAACGGCCTGCTCAAGGTCCCGATGCAGTTTCTGATCCTCTTCGTCGGCGTGATGGTCTTCGTCTTCTATCAATTCAATGCGCCGCCGCTGTTCTTCAACGAGTCGGAGCTGGCGCGCGTCGCCCGGACGCCCCACGCGGCGGAGATGCGCGCGCTCGAGGCCGAGCATCAGGTGACGTTCGCCAAGAAGCGCGTCGAGGTGTCGCGGCTGGCGGCGGCGCTCGACGCGGGCGACGCGGTTGCGGTCGCCGACGCCCGCGCCCGCGTGCGCGCGGCGGCGGTGGGCGACGAGGCGGTCCGGGAGAAGGCGCGGACGCTCATCGCCGCGGCGCTGCCGCAGCCGGAGACCCACGACGCCGACTACGTCTTCCTGTCGTTCGTGATGGCGAACCTGCCACGGGGCCTCATCGGACTTCTGCTGGCGGTGATCCTCTGCGCCGCCATGTCGTCGACGGCCAGCGAGCTGACCGCGCTCGGCGGCTGCACGGTGGTCGACTTCTACCGGCGCAGCTTTCGCCCCCACGCCACCGATGCGCACTACCTACGGGTCGCCAAGATCGCCACCGGCGTCTGGGGCCTGCTGGCGGTGGCGTTCGCCGGCTTCGCCTCGCTGGTCGACAACCTGATCCAGGCGGTCAACATCCTCGGCTCGCTGTTCTACGGGACGATCCTGGGGATCTTCCTGGCCGCGTTCTTCTTCCGCCGGCTGCGGGCGACGCCGGTCTTTGTGGCGGCGATCGGCTCGGAGGCGCTGGTCATCGCGCTTTGGCTCTGGACCGGGATCGGCTTCCTCTGGTTCAACGTGATCGGCTGCGTCGCCGTGCTGCTCTTGTCATCCGTCCTGAGCGGGTCAGACTTCGGCCGCCACTCCACCCCGACCACGGAGACAACCCCATGAAGACGCGCTCCCCCCTCCTCATTGCCGCGATGGTCATGCTCGGCCTGGCGGGCTTCGTCGCGCCCGCGCAGGCCAAAAAGGCCGCCGCGCCGGCCGCCGCCAGCAACGGGTTCCAGACCGACTTCCTCGCGCTGCTCGACGACGTGCAGAAGAAGATCCTCTCGCTGGAGGACGCCGTCCCGCAGGACAAGTTCAAGTGGCGGCCGGCCCCCGGCGTCCGCTCGATCTCCGAAGCCTTCCTGCACATCGCCTACGGAAACTACGGCTTCATCAAAGGCGCTACCGGCAAGGCGCCGCCGGCGGAGGTCGGCTGGGAGACGGACCGCGCCAAGTGGGACGCCAAGACCACGGACAAGGCAGAGATCAAGAAGACGCTCGAAGCGTCGTTCGAACAGGTACGCGCGGTCATGAAGGACGTCAAGGACGCGGACCTCGACAAGAAGGTCACCGTGTTCGGCCACGACATGACGGAGCGCGCGGTCTGGATGGCGCTCATCGGCCACCTGAACGAGCACATGGGGCAGGAGGTCGCTTACGCCCGCGCCAACGGCGTCGTCCCGCCCTGGAGCATGCCCCAAGGTGGGTGACCGGGTGACTGGGTGACCGCTGCCGCCGACGGCGTCCAAGCCGTCCGCTACCGCGCCGTCCAGCCGCCGTCGATGAGCAGCGTGGTGCCGGTGATCATCGCGGCCGCCGGCGAGCAGAGAAAGACGACGGCGGCCGCCACGTCCGGTGGCTCGCCGACGCGGCCGAGCGGGATGCGCGCCAGCAGATCGCGCCGGAAGTTTTCGTCGTCCAGCCATTTGACCGTGCCGGGGGTGCGGACGAAGGTCGGAGCGACGGCGTTGACGTTGATGCCGTGCGCGGCCCACTCGACCGCCAGGCACTTGGTCAGGTGGGCGATGGCCGCCTTGGTCATGCAGTAGATCGACTCGGTCGGCAGCGCGACGAAGCCGGCCTGCGAGCTGAGGTTGACGATCCGGCCGCCGCGGCCGGCCGCGATCATGGCCCGTCCCACCGCCTGGCTGACGAAGAAGGTCCCTTTGAGGTTCACCGCCAGCGTGGCGTCGAAGTCGGCCTCGGTCACCGTCAGGGCGGGGTTGGGGGGCCCGATGCCAGCGTTGTTGACCAGGATGTCGAGGGGGCCGAGCTGGCGGATTGCCTCGGCCACCGCCGGCGCGATCTCGGCGGGCCGCGCGACGTCCATCTGCAAGGGGAGGGCGCGCCGGCCAAGCGCACGGACGGCCTCGGCGACGTCACCCCCGGCCCGGACGTCGCGAAATCCGAGCGCGACGTCGGCGCCGGCGCGGGCCAGCGCGATCGCGGCGGCGCGGCCGATCCCGCGCGCGGCCCCGGTCACGAGCGCGATCTGGCCGGCGACGTCGAAGGCGGGGGTGGCGTCGCGTGTGTCATCGCGAGTGGCGTCGCGTGTGTCATCGGGAGCCAGCGGCGGGATTTCGTTCATCCCGTGACGTTATCGCGTAACCGGGCCTGGGGGCGCGCGTAGCACCTTCCGAACACGAACCGGGCCCCGGTGGCCCTCGAACCAAAACCAGGAGAGAGACATGAGCATCAAGGGAGCAATGATCGCCGCTTCGGTGGCCGGGCTGTTCACGATGGGCATCGCGGGCGTCGCCTCGGCGAAGAAGGGGGAGGTGATGTGCAGCGGCGTCAACGCCTGCAAGGGGCAGAGCGCCTGCAAGGGGGGCGACAACTCTTGCAAGGGGAAGAACGGCTGCAAGGGGCAGGGGAACATGAAGATGAGCAAGGACGACTGCACCGCCAAGGGCGGAAAGGCCGTCAAGTAACGCGGACCTGGCCGGCGGCGCCTGGGCGCTGCCGGTCGTCGATTTGCGCCGAGATGCCGATGACGAAGTCGCTGTTTCCAAATTTGGGTCGCGGGCTCGGGTTGCGGCGCGAGCACTACCGGCAGGTGGTGGAGGATCGCCCCGCGGTCGGCTGGTTCGAGGTGATCTCGGAGAACTTCATGGTGGCCGGCGGCAACCCGCGGCGCGTGCTCGACGCTGTTCGCCGCGACTACCCGGTCGTCTTGCACGGCGTGTCGCTGTCGATCGGCTCGACCGATCCGCTCGATGAGCGCTATCTCGCCGAGCTGGACGCGCTGGCGCGGGCGACGGAGCCGGCCTGGATCTCGGACCATCTCTGCTGGGGGACGGCGCACGGGATCAACGCGCACGATCTGCTGCCGCTGCCGTACACCGAGGAGGCGCTGGCGCACGCCGTGCGCCGGGTGGAGAGGGTCCAGGAGCGGCTCGGACGGCGGATCTTGCTGGAGAACCCCTCGAGCTATCTGGTCCTCGACGGCGACATGGCGGAGCACGAGTTCCTCGCCGAGCTGGCCCGCCGCGCCGACTGCGGCATTCTGCTCGACGTCAACAACGTCTTCGTGAGCGCCCGCAACCACGGGTGGGATGCGCACGCCTACCTGGCGGCGCTGCCGGCCGAGCGCATCGGTCAGATTCATCTGGCGGGTCACTCGGCCGACGGGGCGTTGCTGATCGACACGCACGACGGCACCGTCTGCGACGAGGTCTGGCAGCTCTACGCCGAGGCCATCGAGAGGTTCGGCCCGCGATCGACGATGATCGAGTGGGACGCCGACGTTCCGGCGTTCGAGGTGCTGGAACGGGAGCTCGTCCGGGCGGCCCAGTTCGAGGCGGCGGCGCTCGGCAAGAAGCGCGAGGAGACGCGCGATGCGGCCTGAGCGTCCGCTCTGTTCGCCGCGCCCACCGCTGGCGTCGGTGCAAGCGGCACTGCTGTCGTGGATCACCGGACAGGGGCTGGGGGCGCCGGCGGTCGACCCGCCCTCGCTGATTCACTCCGACGCGCGGGCCGGCGCCGATGAGCGGTTGGCTGTCTACGCGCACATGTACCGGGCGCGGCTGGTCGAGGCGTTGGAGTCGCAATTCCCGCGGCTCGCCAGGCTGGTCGGCGCCGAGGCCTTCGCCGACCTCACGGCCGACTACGTGGCCGACGCGCCCTCGCGGCATCCGTCGCTGCGCGAGCTCGGGCGCGCGTTGCCGCTCTGGCTGGCGGAGCGGCGCGCCGAGCGGCCGGCGCTGGCGTCGCTGGCGGCGCTCGAGTGGGCGCGCGTCGACCTCTACGATCAGGCCGACGAGGCGGCGATGACCTTGGAGACGCCCCGCGCCTGGCCGCCGGAACGGCTCGGCGAGCTTCCGCTCAGGTTGATCGCCGCGCATCGATTCGTGGAGGTCGCTGGCGGGACCGAGGCGCTCTGGGACGCGCTCTCGTCCGACGCGACCGAGGTGCCCTCCGCTCTGGTCGCTTCGAGCGCTCTCCGCCCGAGCGCGCCGCTGCTGGTCTGGCGCCAGGAGATCGCCGTCTACCACCGCGCGCTCGCGCCGGATGAATGCGCCGCGCTCGCTGCGCTGGCGGACGGCAGCTGCTTCGGCGTCATCTGTGAGCGCCTGGCGGCCGTTCACGGCGACGAGCTCGCCGCGGGGCGGGCGTTCGGCTGGCTCTCGACCTGGCTCACCGACGGCCTCCTCGTCCAACCCGCCTGAGGGTCGCCGCCTGCGCCGGTGGCCCGCCACCGGCCAAATGCCGTACAATCCGACCATCACGGCCTCTGTCGGCGACATTGGTTTGGGGGGGCGGAGCCGTCGTCGGATCATGGCGCGACAGCTGGCTGCGTTGTTGACTCTTTGCCTGGCGCTGCGGACGTCGGGCGCGCGCGCTGAGGACCCTTTCAGCAGCAGCCCGCCAAAAGCGCGGCCGCCCTGGGAGACGCGGTTCATGTCCGCGCCCCCGACGGAGGTGCTGGCCGCCGCGGCCGCCGTGAAGACACCGGCCGACACGCCGGTGGTGATCCTGTTCGAAGAGATGGTGCACAGCTACGAGGACGCGCACCGCAGCCACCACCGCTACCGCCAGGTCTACAAGATCCTCAGCCAGCACGGGATCGAGGGGTGGGATCGGCTCAGCAGCGGTTGGGCCCCCTGGTACGAGGACAAGCCGGCGCTGCGCGCGCGGGTGGTGGTGCCGGGGGGACGGACGTTCGGTCTCGATCCAAAGACGATCGAGACGAGCGGCCTGTCGGGCGGCGACGAGGCGGTGTTCAGCGATCGGCAGATGGTGCGGGCGCCGATCCCCGGCGTGGCGGTGGGCGCTGTCGTCGAGGTGGAGATCGAATGGACCGAGCGCGTGCCCCTGTTCGAGGCGGGGACGACGCACCGGTTCTTCTTCGGCGGGTCGGCGCCGGTCGAAAAGGCGCGGCTCCAGATCGAGTACCCGACCGAGCTGCACGTCGAGCACGTCATTCGGAAGGTCACGCCGCTCACCCAGTCCCTGACCATGACCGGCAACCGGACCACCGAGTCCTACGAGAGCGGCCCGTACGCGGCGCTCCCCGAGGAGGTCCCCGGGCAACCGGCCGAGACGACGCTCCCCGCGTACGTCGCCTACACCACCGGCAGATCTTGGGCGACAGTGGCGGCGGCCTACGCCGACGTCGTCGACCGTCAGATCGGCAAGCCGGATCTGGCGAGCTACGTGCGCGACGCCAAGAAGGGGCTCGATCTCAAGCGCGATCGCGAGGCGATCATCGGGCGCCTGGTGGCGCGGCTCGGCGCCGACGTGAAGTACACCGGCATCGAGTTCGGCGAGGCGTCGATCGTTCCGCGCACGCCGGCGGAGGTGTTCGAGCGGCGTTACGGCGACTGCAAGGACAAGGCGCTCCTGCTGACGGCGCTGTTGCGCTCCGCCGGCATCGCCGCCGAGGTGGCGTTGCTCGACTCGGGCTTCGGCCCCGACGTCGACCCCGACCTCCCCGGGTTCGGCAGCTTCGACCACGCGATCGTCTATCTGCCGGGGCCGAAGCCGCTCTGGATCGACGCCACCGATCAGTTTTCAGCGATCGGCGAGCTGCCGCTCGGAGATCAGGGGCGGCTGGCGCTGGTGGCGGCCCGCGGGACCAAGGCGCTGCTCCGCACGCCCGAGGCTCCGTCGACGGTCAACCTGACCCGCGAGGATCGCACCATCAGCGTCGCCGAGGACGGCAAGGTGCGCGTGGTCGAGATCTCGGCTCTGACCGGCTCGGCGGGCCACGCCATCCGCGCCGACTACAGCCGCGCCGAGAAGAAGCAGATCGAGGAGCGTCTCGCCGGCTACCTGCGGTCGACCTACCACGCCAAGACGCTCGGGCGCTGGGAGACCTCGGACTTCTACGACGTGAGCCGGCCGCTGCGGATCGACCTCGAGACCTCGGACGCCGGCATCGGATCGATCAGCGACGACGAGGTGACCGTGATGTTGCCGCTCGCCGAGCTGTTCGAGCGGCTGCCCGACTTCCTGCGCAACCCCGACGGCGGCGAGCACAAGCGCGCCGGCGGGGCGGCGACGCGCACGCTCGACTACGTCTACGGCGACCCGCACGTGCACGAGCTGCGCTACAAGGTGGCGGCGCCGCACGGCTTCGCCCCCGACCCGCCCCCCGGCGAAGAGACGGTGACGCTGGGCCCGGCGCGCTACACGGCCGCCTATCGGATCGAGCGCGACGGCACCCTGAGCGCGACGTTTCGCTTCGATTCGGGCAAGCCGCGCTTCTCGCCCGCCGAGCTGGCGGCGTTCCTGGCGGCGATGAAGACGCTGGGCGATCGCCATCTCCCCTCGGTGACCTTTCATCAGACCGGCGAGGCCGAGCTGACGGCCGGGCGGGTCCGCGAGGCGCTGGCGGAGTTCCGGCGCCTCGACGCGCAGCACCCCCACGAAGCGCTGCACGCCTGTCAGATCGCACGCGCCTATCTCGACGCGGGGCTGGGCGCGGCCGCGCGCGAGCAGGCGCGGCGTGCGGTGGCGCTCGACCCCAAGTCGTCGCGCGCCGAGCGGACGCTGGGCTGGGTGCTGGAGCACGACCTCGTCGGTCGGCGGCTCAAGCCGGGGGCCGATCCGAAGGGGGCCGAGGCGGCCTACCGCAAGGCGATGGCGCTCGACACCGACGACCAGGTGGCGCGCGCCTCGCTGGTGATCCTGCTCGAGCACGACGCCGAAGGGGAGCAGACCTTTCGGCCGGCGCCCGATCGCCTGAGCGAGGTGCTGCAACTTCACCGCGAGCTGCGCAAGGCCGAGCGCACCGGCCTCCTCGTCAATCAGCTGCTCGATCTGCTTTACGCCGAGCGGTTCAAGGAGATCCTGGCCGACAAGGAGGCGATCGCCGGCAATGCCACCGCGCAAGGGATCTACGTCGCGGCGGTCGGAGCGACGGCGGGACCGGCGGAGGCGGCCAAGAGCGCGCGGGCGCTCATCTCCGATCCCGATCAGGCGCACGAGGCGATGCGGCTCGCGGGGGCGGAGCTGATGGCGCTGCGTCGCTACAAGCCGGCGTCGGCGCTGCTCGAAGAGGCGGCGCAGCGGCATGCCAGCGCCGAGCCGATGCGGCAGCTCGCCGATCGCTTGCGCACGACGCGGCGGCGCGAGGAGGTGAAGCTCGACGATCGGACGCCCTCGGGCGCGGCGCGGCTCTTCTTCTCCACCTTTTTCAGCCTGGCGGCGAGCCCCGATGCAGCGGCCTTCGCGCGCCTGAAGGCGGTCATCACGCCCTCGTTCGCCGCCAGCATCGACAGCGAGAACGCGCAGGCGCTCCGTCGAATGATCAAGGCGATGATCCGGAGCAACGCCGACCTCCGGGCCATTCCGGTGTCGGTGATCGCCGACGTGCTCGCTTCGGCGGAGGTGACCGTCGAGGGGGAGCCGGGCGGCGTGCAGCGGGTGTTCTGGCCTGGCGCCGCCGGGGCGGGGGATGCCGGCGCCGCGCTGGTGCTGGCCGAGGGGGGACACTTTCGGGTGCTCGGGTTGACCAACGATCTGTCGCCGCTCGGAGGCGAGGCGCTGCGGGCGGCCGGCCAGGGCGACCTCGAGCGCGCGCGCCGGCTGCTCGACCACGCGGCCAGCGACGCCAGCCTGGGGACAGCCGACGAGCCGCTCTCGGCGTCGCCGCTGGTGGCGCTCTGGACGAAGGGGGTGGGGGCGCCTGCCCGCGAGGTGCGGATCGCCGCCGCGGCGCTGGCGGCGACCGAGCCGAAGCCGACCGAGGCGATCGCGCCGCTCCTCGACTGCCGCGCGCACCCGGCCAACGACCGCGCGGCGGCCGCCTGCGCCGTGGCGCTGCTGACGGTCTACGACAAGCTCGACAAGCTCGACGAGGGGGCGGCGCTGGCCGCGGAGCTGGTCAAGTTGTTCCCTCGATCGAAGCGCGCCTTCCTGGAACAGATCTCGCTGATGGCGCGGGCGCATCGCCAGGCGGAGGTGCGCGCGTTGCTCGAGGCGCGCGTGGCCCGCGATCCGAGCGATCACCAGGTCGAGAGCGCGCTCGCCAACCAGCTGCTCGAGATGGGGGACTTCGCCCATGGCGAGAAGGCGCTCGACGATCTGGCCAAGGCCGGCGCGCTGCCGTCGATGGTCTACAACCTCCGGGCCTGGCTGCGCCTCCTGCGCGGGCAGCTCGACAATGAGACGCTGGCGGCCGCCCAGCGCGCGGTCGAATCGAACCAGCGCCATGACGCCGCCATCCTGCACACCCTGGCCTCCGCTGAGGCCGAGCTCGGCCGCCCCGAGGAGGCCTACCACACGCTGCTCGAGGAGATGGATCGGCGCGGCGACGACGGGAACATCAGCGGCCCCGAGTGGTTCGTCATCGGACGGATCGCCGAGTGTTACGGCGCGCTCGACGCGGCCCGCGAGGCCTACGCCAAGGTGGCGCGTCCCAAGGAACACTCGCCGCTCGACACCTGGAACCTGGCCGATCGCCGCCTGCGCGTGCTCGGCGCGGCACCGGCGCACTGACCGGGTGGCGCGGCGGGTCGCCGATCGGCGGTCGGCTACAGGGCCAGCGCTGGCGCGGGCGGCTGCAGCGGCGTCCCGCCTCCACCGACGGTGTCGGCCGCGTTGTTGTCGACGACGGCCAGCGCGCCGAAGAGGCGATCCATGTCGCGTGCCCAGGGGGTCGCCTTCGACGATGGGGCCATGGTGAACCCCCAGTCGCTCTGAAACTGCGCGGTGAAGTCGCCGTCCGGGCCGAGCTCGACGCAGAGGGCGTAGACCGCCCAGGCGATGTCGTCGACCACGTAGCCGCCGTAGTTCTGCAGCATGAAGGCGCTGCCACCGCCGCAGGAGCGCAGGTCATGAGGAGAGCGACTGCCACCGCGCGCATGAGCTATCGCTGGATCTCCACCAGCAGCACCCAGGAGTTGAGGATGGCGGCGGCGAACGAGAGCAACGTCCCCGGCACCAGCCAGTAGAGGCCGCCGCCGGCGCCCGCCAGCATCGACAGGCCGGCTACCAGCAGCGGGAGCGTGGCGATTTGATGGGTGAGCGCGCGGGTCACGATCCAGGAGCGCCGCGTGTCGGGGGCGCCGGCGGCGCGGCGCTGAATCGCCAGCGGCCAGGCCCAGACGGCGACCCCCACCACGAAGATCTCCGCGCCGAACGCCACCCGCGGCTGCCCGGGGATGAGCCCCAGGGACGACACCACCAGCACGCCCACCAACATGATCAGCGATTACCGGCGCGGCCGGGGAGTTGGGGGAACGCCAGCACCTTGCTGAGGTTGATCGAGACCGCCACGAACAGGAGGCCGGTCAGCGCCGCCGCCGCGCCCACCTCGGCGACGAAAAAGCTCTCCCAGCCCGCCGTCGGATACGCAGTCATTCTGGCCAGCCTACCACCGGCATAAAGTGGGTGAGCACGAGATGAAGCTGCACTTCAAGGACGACCTCTATGACGCTCAGCTGCTGCGCGCGGTCGGCCACGCGACCTATCGCGGGGCGGAGATCGGCGAATGTCCGGCGACGGTCGATCGGGTGAAGGAGCTCGACGCCGATGGTTGGTACGACGCCTGGATGAAGACTGCCGACCGCATTCGTGCGATCGCCGACGAGAGCCTCGCCGCCGCGCGCACGGTCTCGGCACGTCGCGAAGGTCGACGACCGAAGGCGTCCTCTCGTGATCCTCGTCGGTGGATACGACAGCACCATGGAGGAGTCGTACTTCTTCAACGTGGGGAGCCCGAACGGATTCAAGCGCGCCCTCCTGCGCAGGATCTTGAGGTCGGTGCTCGCCTATCCCAGCAAGGGGTGGGCGATGCGCCACGCGCTGCTGGTCCACGACGTTCCGACCGTCGAGGCCTATTTCGAGCTCATGCGGTCCTACACGCTAGAGGGCTTCATCGAACGCATTGCTTGCCCGACCCTCGTCTGCGACGCCGAGGACGACGACGTCGCCGCGTTCGCCAGGACCACGTTCGACCGGCTCGAAGGCCCAAGACCTATCTGCGGTTCCTGGGCAGCGATGGGGCTGGGGCCCACTGCGAGAGGGGTGGCCGCGCGCTCTTCCACGAAAAGGTCTTCGCCTGGCTGGCGGGCCTCGGCGGCGCCCTGGCTGGGGCGGCCGCCCCGATCTCCGCCGCCTAAATCGCGCAGCCGAGCGTGCTCGTCAGAGCCGGCTGGCGTAGGCCGTCTGCATCGGCGGGTAGAGCGCCAGGTCGGGCAGAGCGTTGTAGTTGTTGCCCGAGCGCGACCAGAGCGCGTGCGTCGTCACCGTCGACGGATCGGACGTCTGCTTGGCGTTCCAGGTCCCCTGGGTGGTCGGCTCCCAGTCGAAGGTGCCGAGCCCCTGGTTGTTCGGCAGCCCGAACAGGACGTCGTTGATCTCGCGCTCCATCGGGCCGTACTCGGCGGCAAAGAAGCGAATGTTCGGGTAGGCGGTCACGAGTTGCGAGAACGTCGACTGCCACATGCTCTTCGTGTTCGCCGTGCTGGAGGTGTCCCCCTGGTACGACTGGTAGCAGGACTCGCCGAAGGCGTCCGGCGTGGCGCCCTGCTTGATGGCGTTGTCGAGCCAGCTCTTGGTCGTCGAGTAGGCGTTCCCGCGATCGATGTGGAACGAGATGAGGATGCCCGTGTCGACCGCCTTGACGCCCGCGATGCCGGCCTTGAGCAGCATGCCCAGGTTCGGCCAGCCGGCCGTGCTGGCCGCGCCGGTGACCTTGGGGGTCATGCCGCTGATCGGTTGCCCGCCGGAGTCGCAGATGTGCAGGTCCATCCCGGGCGTCGTCTCGTTGCCGATCTGCACCATGTCGGGGCGGGCGCCGCCGGCGACGAGCGCGCTGATCGAGCTCTGCACGTAGCTCTGCAGCGCGCCGGCCAGATCGGTGATGTTGGTGTACCCCTGCCAGGCGACGGGCATGCACTGCTTGCCCGGGTCGGCCCAGTTGTCGCTCATGTGGAAGTCGACCAGCAGGCCCATTCCGGCGGCTTTCACCAGCTTGCCGAAGGCAACGGTGTGCGTGATGTCGTCGTAGCCGTTCGTCCTGTCGTAGCCGTCGGAGGCCTTCGGGTCGACGAACGTCCGCAGGCGCACGAAGTTCAGGCCGTTCGCCTTCATGGCCGTCAGCAAGTTGTTGATGGCGGTCGTCCCGGCCGTCTCTTGGTCGGTGACGTCGGCGCCGAAGAAGTAGCTGGGCAACGTGCTGCTGCTGCCGCCGGTTCCGGTGCCGCCGGTTCCGGTGCCGCCGGTTCCGGTCGTGCCACCCTTCGCGCCCCCGGTGCCCGTGGCACCGCCAGTCCCGGTCGTACCGCCCGTGGCGCCGCCAGTCCCGGTCGTACCGCCAGTCGCGCCGCCAGTCCCGGTCGTGCCGCCTTTGGCGCCGCCGGTTCCGGTCGTGCCGCCGGTTCCGGTGCCGCCGGTTCCGGTCGTGCCGCCTTTGGCGCCACCCGTTCCGGTCGCGCCACCGGTCCCGCTTGCTCCGCCGGTCGCCGTCGCGCCACCGGTTCCGGTCGCGCCCCCGGTTCCGGTCGCGCCACCGGTCCCGGTCGCGCCCCCGGTTGCCGTGGTTCCACCGGTTCCCGTGGCGCCGCCCGTTCCGGTCACCGCGCCGCCGGTTCCCGACCCGCCGCTTCCACTGCCGCCCGATCCCCCTTCACCGGTCGCGCCGCCGGTCGCTGTCGACCCGCCGGTCGCCGAGCTGCCACCTTCACCGTCGTCGGTGTTGCCGCTCTGACTGTTGGCGCAACCCAAGAGGGTGGCCGCAAACAAGAGGAGATAAGCGTGCTTGGACATGGTTCTCCCGGGGGGGTAGGAGGTAGGCGGACAGTCGTCACCGGTACTTGTCGTCCGAGCCCCCGGAAACCAATCACGGACGAGCTGACTTTTTTTGTGCCGCGCCCCGGCGACCGCCCCGAAGCGGCGCCCCCGAATCTAACGAATGGCGAACGTCTCGTAGACCTCGGCGTTCCCGGAGCGCGTCGACGACAGCATCATGTAGCTGAGATCCGGGGAGAGACTGGAGTCGGAGTCGTAGGCGGTCGAGTCGACGTCGCCGAGCAGCACCGGCGTCTCGAACGCCTCGGAGATCGACTGCCGCGCCGACCAGTAGATGTCGCCCGCGCCCGACTTCATCGAGGTGAAGAAGATGACCAACCCGCCCTGAGCGATGAAGGGGTCGTATTCGTCGCTCGGGCTGTTGACGCCGGGGACCGGCTGCGGCGCCCCCCAGGCGCTGTCGACGTTCGGGCGCGAGGTCCAGTAGAGGTCATAGTTGGCGCCGCCAGCGCTGCCGGCCAGGTCGACGCGATCCGAGCTGAAGAACAGCATCGTCTCGGTGGCGTCGACAGCCGGGGCGAAGTCGGCGGCGCCGCTGGCCAGCTCCGGCACGGCCGCGGGCGCGCTCCAGGCCGCGGTGCGCGCGGCGCGGGTGGCCTGCCAGATTTGGGCGTACCCCTTGGCGCGGTCGGTGGCGAACCAGATCGTGAGGCCGTCGAGCGAGATGCCGGGGCACCACTCGTCGTTGCCCGAGTTGAGCTCGGCGACGGCGGTGGGCGTCCCCCACGGATCGTCCGACGAGGCCCGGCGCGAGGTCCAGATGTCCTTCGTTCCGGCGCGCGTCGACATGAAGTAAAGCTCGAGCAAGTCGCCGGTAAAGGTCGGATCTTCATCGATTGAGCTGGCGTCGGAGAGCGCCGCGACGAGGGTCGGCGTCTGGAAGTGCGGCGGTGTGGCCAGCGGGACGCCGCCCATGTCGGCGGCCGCGGCGCCGCCACCATCGAGGAGCGTCCCCAGGAGGTCGTCGCGCCGGCTACAGGCCGGGCAGAGCGCCGACAGCGCCAACGACGCGAGCAGCAGGTGGCGCGCCCAACGGCGTGCCAGACGCCGCGCAACGACTGCACATTTGACCCGCGGCTTGACCTCCGCAACCAACTTCGACATCGTTGAAAGCGCAGTGTCGCGGTTCTCCAAGCAAATGAACAGTGAGGAGGCGCAAGCGGCCGGCAGCGCCACGGCGTCCGGCGCCCTGGCGTCGTTGCACCCGCCGGACGATCTGCTGGGCGTGGCGCGCGCGGCAGGGCGCGGGGACTCCGACGCGGCGGCGACGCTGGTGTCGGAGCTGGGCGGCGGGATGCTGCGGGTGGTGCGCAAGGTGATGGGCCACCAGCACCCCGACGTCGACGACGTCACGCAGGACGCGGTGCTGGCGCTGCTGGGATCGCTGGAGACTTTTCGGGGCGCCTGCAGCGTCGAGTACTTCGCGCGGCGGATCGCGCTGCTGACCGCGCTCGGCGCGCGCCGGCGCGCCAAGGTCCGTCAGCGCGAGGCCGAGGCCGAGGGGGGCGCGATCGACGAATTCCCCGGCGACGAGCTCTCGCCGCTGGCGACGACGGTCGCCAGCCGACGTCGCGTTCTCGTGCGGCGGCTCCTCGACGATCTCCCCGAGGTGATCGCCGAGGCGCTCGCGCTGCACTTCATCCTCGACCACACCGTCGAGGAGATCGCGGAGGCCGCCGCGGTTCCCGCCAACACCGTCTGGAGCCGGCTGCGGCTCGGCAAGCTGGCGTTGCGCCGCAAGCTCGAACAGGACGCGCCGCTTGCCGAGATGCTTCGGGGGACGAGCCGATGACGGGCGACGACTGCCGGAGCGAGCTGCTGGTGACCGCGCGGCGCGGACGGCTTTCGGACGCCGGGCGCCTCGCGCTCGACGCGCACCTCGGCGCCTGTGCCTCCTGCCGGCTGTCGTACGACGTCAGCGCCGATTTCGACGCGGCCGACGTGGTCGATCTGCACGACGGGGCGCGCATCCGGGCGCTGGCCGATCGGGCCCGCCGTCGCGGCGGCCGGAGCGGGCGGGCGCCTGTCTCGCTACGCGCGGTCGGTGCCGCCGCGGCGCTGGTCATCTTCTGCGGCTCGGCCAGCGCCGCCGTCTGGTGGTGGCACCGGCCTGCGCCGTCACCAACCGCCGCCGCGCGTCCCTCGAGCGCTCCGCAGCCGGAGAGCACGGTGAAGCGCCTTCGCGGCACGGCGGTAGCCGTCGTGACGTCCGTGGCACCGCAGACCGCGGCGTCTCGTTCGCCGGAGGCGCCTGCCCGCCCACGCACAGCCCGGGCGGCTTCGCGCGCGGCCGTCGAGACGGTCCCCGCCGGTCCAGCGGCTGCGGCTTCGATCCTGCGGCAGGCGACGGAGGCGCGGCAGCGCGGGGAGCGGGCGCGGGCGGCCGAGCTCTACCACCGGCTGCAGCGGGAATTTCCGGCCTCGGCCGAGGCGGCGCTGTCGGCCATCCCGCTCGGCGGGTTGCTGCTCGACGACGGGCTCCCGCGGGCGGCGCTGACCGAATTCGACGGCTATTTGACCAGGGCGCGCGGCGGGGCGCTGATCCCGGAGGCGCTGTACGGGCGGGCGCGGGCGCTGGCGCGCCTCGGCGACCGCGCCGAAGAGCGCCGGACCTGGATGCGTCTCTGCGCCGATTTTCCCGACAGCGCCTACGCGCCGCTCGGACGTCACCGGCTCGCCGAGATCGAGTGAGCGGGCGGCAGCGGGGGGTTGGACGCGTGCGCGCGGCCGCGTGGGCCTTCTCCTTTGTCGTGGCGCTGGGGTCGCCGATCGTGGCCGTCGCACAACCGGCGCCGCCGTCTGCCGCCGCGGCGCCGTCGATCGAGATCTTCGTGGTGGCCGGGCCCGAGGTCTACGATCGGCTGCGGGCGTTGCTCGATCGCCGGCTCTCGGCGCTGGGGGCGACGAGCTGGTCGCGCGCGGAAGAGGTCGCGCCCGGCGACGTCCTCGCTACGTCGCCGAGTCACGCGCTGCGCTGCTGGATCGATCTCAGCGACAGGCGGCGCGCCCGTCTCACCTTCGCCGCCCGCTCGGGCGAGCGGTTCCTGGTGCGCGACTTCGAGCTGTCGGGCGATCTCGACGAGATCGATCGCGCGGCGCTGGCCGAGGTGATCGAGCTGTCGATCGGCGCGTTGCTCGAGGATGAGCGCGCCGGCCTCTCGCGCGGCGAGACGCAAGCCTTGCTGGCGCGCCGTGCGGCGCGCGCGCCGGCCGCGCCCGTCGCGGCCGGTCCGGCGCCGCCGCTGCCGACGGGCGGACAGTCGCCGCTGCTCGACGCCCCGGCGCCCGTCCTCCGCGAGCCACGCCTCGATTTCGGCGTCTTCTACGCCGCGCAGGCGGTCGCCGCCGGGCTGCCGATCGACAACGGGCCCGGTCTTTCGCTGGCGATCTCCCAGCAGGGCTCGAGCCTATTCGGTCGAGCGATCGTCTCGGCCGGCTGGCTGACCGTCCAGTACCTCTTGCCCGAGACGGTCAGCGGCACGGCGGCGCGCGTCGGGCTCGAGGGGGTCGCCGCGCGCTTGGGAGTCGAGATCGGTTCGCGCCGCTGGCGTCTCCGCGTCGGTGCCGGTTGGGACTTCGTCCACGTGTCGCCTGAAGCGGAGAGCGCCGCGCTGGCGCTGGTCGCTTCGCACTGGAGCACGACTCTGTCTTTGCAGGGCGCGGCTCGCGCCGCCGTCGCCCGGTTGGGAGGCGCGCGACTCTGGGTCAACGTCCTCGCCGACCTGCTGCCGACGGCGGTCGACTACGGCGTCGCGGCCGGCGGCAGCTTCCAGACGGTGTTCTCTCCCTGGCGCGTTCGCCCCGGGATCGCCCTGGAAGTGACGTTTCGCTAGCCCGAGCTGGAATCGCCAGCCGCGTCATGAGGGAGGCACCCCGAACCGGGCTCGCCCGTAACTAATGGAATTCCCAAATAAATATTTTCCTTACCTGTGGTGATTCGTATTGATTGAACCTACCGCGCGCGTACTCTTTGGGCTGGCAGTCCGTCCGGGAGGTCGATATGCGCGGGACGTCGTTCATTGCGGTGGGGGTGGTGGTGGTCGTCTCGGCGGCTGCATCGCGCGCGTTCGCTCGCAAACCGATGTCGGAGGAGGCGCAACGCCGGGTGCTCCTCGAGCAGCTCGCGGCGGCGTCGGCGGAGATCGCGCCGCAGGAAAGGACTGACGGCGATCTGATGTACGCGGCGATGCGCCAGTGGCGCGGTGAACCGCGCGGGAGCGCGGCGGTCGACAAGGCGCTCGCGCAGTCGAAGTCGGACATCCGCCACGACCGCAAGCAGCTGGAGGAGCGGGTCCGCTCGATGTTCTGGCGCGACCCGTTCTCGAGCGAGGTGGTCCCGGTCCGGAAGCAGGACCGCGATCTGTTGCAGGACCACGCGGCACGGATCGCGCGGGGCCATGGCGATGCGGGCGACGACGAGCTTTCCCGCGTGCGGGCCGATCTCACCGCGGCCCGGGCCGAGAACGCGCGTTTGCGGACCGAGCTGGCGCAGGTGCAAGGGGAGGGAAGCACGTCGGGCGGCGACGCCGACGCGCAGGCCGAGTGCGTCGCCCCGAGCCACCACCTTCGCGTCGGCCGACCCGACGGCAGCGGGCACTCTCACCGCGGCGGCGGCTATCTGGAGGCCTTGAACTCGTCCTCGCCGGTGCACCACCGTCGGTCCGGAGCTCCGAAGCGCACGCGGCAGCCGAGCATCCCCAGCGCCCCCGCTGGGCCGCCGGCTGCGCCCGCGGAGGCGGTCACCGGTCCACCCGCCGGCTGGCACAGCAGCGACCCGCGCGGAATCATCATCGTCCCGATCGAAGCGCCGGTCCCGATCCACGCCGACAAGCCGTCCGCCCGCGCGCACTGACGCGCGCGCGCATTGGCGCCGGGGCCCTCCGGCATTTCACCGGCCGGCGCCCGAGACGAGCTGCCGTACGAATTCGGTCGCCGGGTGTGCCGCCAGCTCGGAGAGACGGCCGCGCTGTACGACGGCGCCGGCTTCCAGCACGACGACGTCACCGTCGAGGGCTTCGACGTCGGCGCGATCGTGCGTCACGACCACCGTCGGCAGCGCCCAGGCGCGCAGGCGCTCGCCGAGGAGGCGCCGCGTGTCGCGCCGGATGGAGACGTCGAGCGCGGCGAGCGGCTCGTCGAGCAGCAGCGCACGCGGCCGCGACGCGAGCGCGCGGGCCAGCGCCACCCGCTGGGTCTCGCCGCCCGAGAGCGCCTCGGGACGCCGCGCCGCCAGCGTCTCGGCGTCGAGCTGGCGCAACGCTTCGCGCGCCGCCTGCAGGCGCTCCGCCCGAGAGCGCGCCGCGATCCCGTAAGCGACGTTCGAGAGCACGTCGAGGTGGGGGAAGAGGGCATAGCGCTGGGGAAGGAAACCGATCCGTCGCCCTTCGACGGGGACGTCGATGCCGCGGCCGGCGTCGTAGAGCGCCGCGCCGTCGAGCATGACGTGTCCGCGCCGGGGTCGGCTGGCGCCCAGGATCATCATGAGCGTCCGGGTCTTCCCCGCGCCGTTTGGGCCGACGATCACCAGCGGCACCTCGGTCGCCCGGAAGGCGACGTCGATCGCCAGCGCACCGGCAGTGCCGTGCAGGTCGACATCGAGCACGGTGGTCATCGCCGGACTCCCGCGCGGATCGCCACCAAGAGCGCGAAGGCGACCACCACCAGCAAGAGCGACAGGCTCTGCGCGGTGCGGAGGTCCGATTCCAGCGCGGCGTAGATCGCCAGCGGCAGCGTCTGGGTCCGCCCGCTCATGTTGCCGGCGAACATCAGGGTGGCGCCGAATTCGCCGAGCGCGCGCGCCCAGCTCATCGCCGCGCCGCCGGCCAGGCTGGGCCAGGAGATGGGGACGGCCACGGTGGCGAGGAGGCGCGGGCGGGAGGCGCCGAGCGTGCGCGCCACCAGGAGGAGGTCGGGATCGAGCCGCCGAAAGGCCGCCACCGCCGCCTGCACGTAGAAGGGCGCCGCCACGAAGATCTGCGCGAAGATCACCGCCGCGCGGCTGAACGGCAGGCCGATTCCGGCGGCCGCCAGGGCCGGGCCGAGCAGCCCCCGGCGACCGAACGCCAGCAGCAGCGCCACGCCCGCCACCGCAGGGGGCAAGACCACCGGCAGCTCGACGATGGTCTCGAGGATGCGCCAGGGGCGGGTCGACCGCCGGGCGATCACCCAGGCGAGGGGCGTTCCGCAGACGAGGATCGCGAGCAGGCTGAGCGTCGTGGTGAGCAGGGTCAGGCGGAGCGCCGGGAAGACCAGCGGATCACGGAGCCCGGCCAGCAGCTCGCGGGGCGTCGCCGCGAAGACCAGCGCGGCGAGCGGGAGCGCGACCAGCAGCAGCAGCAGACCCGACAGGAGGCCGATCGCAGCGGGCCAGAGGACCGTCCCCAGCGAGCGGCCGCCGGCCTCGGTGAACGGCGGGGCGTTCGCAGCGCCGTTCACCGAACGGGACAGGGGACGAACCCCGCCTCGCGCAGCGCCGCGACGCCGGCGGGCGAGCGGACGAGATCGACGAAGGCATGCGCGAGGGAGGGGTGGGGGGCCGCCTTGAGCACGGCGATCGGATAGGCGGCCGTCACGTTGAGCTCGGGGGGAATCTCCACCACCGCCAGCTTCCCCTTGGCGGCCCGCACGTCGCTGCGGTAGACGACGCCCGCGTCGGCCTCGCCGAGGACGATCTTGGCCAGCACCTGACGGACGTTCGCCTCGCGGGAGACGATCCGGGCCTGCACGCGCGCCGCGAAATCGGGGCCGTACTTGGCCGCGGCCTTCTGGAGCACCTGGGCGGTGTAGGCGCCGATCGGGACCTCGGGGGCGCCGACCACGATCCGCTCCGCGCGCGGGAGATCGGCGAACGTCTTCAGCGTGGCGGCCAGGCCGCTGCGGACGGCGACGACCGGTTCGTTGCAGGCGAACAGCGCCGGCTCCACGGCCAACCCGGCGCTCCGGAGCGCGTTCATGTGTCGCTCGTCGGCCGAGGCGAAGAGATCGGCGGGCGCGCCCTGTTCGATCTGCGCGCGCAGCTCTTGACTGCCGGCCGCGTTGGCAATCACGTGCGCGCCCGGGTGCTCTTTCTCGAACCGCGCGGAGATCGCGGTGAACGCCTCCTTGAGCGACGCGGCTTCGAACACCAGCAGATCGCCGGGCGGCGCCTTGGCCGAGACCGCGGCCGCGGCGCCGAGGGTGAGACAGAGCGCGATCGCGCGGGTCGTGGTCCGCAGCATTCCCCTGTTTTACCCCGAGGCGGCGGCGGGAGGGGCGTCGAGCTCGACGTCGATCGCCGTCCCGGCCCCGGGGGTGGAGGTCAGCTTGAATCGGCCGCCGCGGGCCCGGACTCGCTCGCGCATCCCGACGATCCCCAGGTGGCCGTGCGCCGCGGCTTCGTCGAGCATCGCGGGATCGAAGCCGCGGCCGTCGTCCCGGATCGACAGCGCGACGCGGCTGCCCGAATGGACGAAGCAGACCTCGACCCGGCGGGCGGAGGCGTGGCGGAGCGCGTTGGTGATCGACTCCTGCACCACGCGAAAGCAGGCGATCTCGGTGTCGGGCGGCAGCCGGACCGCCGCGCCATGATTCGGTTCGTCGGCTCGAAGCGCGATCTCCAGCCCAGAGACCGCCGCCTGCCCATCGAGGTAGACGCGCAGCGCGGAGACCAGGCCCACCTCGTCGAGCAGCGGGGGGCGCAGATCGACGGAGATCCTGCGAACTCGCGAGAGCAGCTCGTCGACCAGGGCGACCGGCTCCATGCGGGGGTCGTGGACCGCCTGCAGCTCAGACCCCTGCTGGCCGAGCTGCAGGCGCAGCTTGAGCGCGGTCAACGTCTGACCGAGCTCGTCGTGCAGCTCGCGCGAAAGGAACCGGCGCTCCTCTTCCTTGGTCGCCTCGAGCTGTCGGTGCAGCTGGCCAAGGCGCTCGTAGGCGATCCGGACCGCGCGCGCGTTGGCCTCGACGTGGCGAATGACGAAGTCGATCACCGTCATCAACAACAGGGAGAGCAATGAGGAGGTGGCCCCCATCCGGATCCAGTTGCGCAGGCGATAGGGATCGGTGTCGGCCACGGTCAGCGTCAAGAGATGGCGCGAGGCCAGAAAGCCGATGCCGAAGTAAGCGGTCGCGGTGATGGCGATGATCGCCAAGCCGATCCGGCGGCTGGCGCAGATGAGCCCGAGGACGGAGAACGTCGCCAGCGAGACGCTGAGCCCGGCGGTGAGACCGATCCGCCCCAGGAGGAGGATGCAGGTGCTGCAAGCGATGGCCAGCATCAGCAGAGAACGCGCCACGAGCGATCCGCGCAGGAAGCGACAGAGCGGGAGCAAGACGGCGACCGCGATCAGCACCAGGTCGTCGAACCAGGCGCGCGTCCCCGATCGGAACACGAACGTCACCACGACCACCGGCGGAGCGATCAGCGCGGCCGTGGTCAGCATCCCCAGCCGAACGTTCTCCCTCCAGGCGTCGGGCGTCGGGCTGGTGGCGGCCATCTCTACCCTGTCGACTCTACCTCTGAACCCCAGGCGACGAAGAACCCCCGGCGTTTGGGTGTATGCTGAAAGAGGCTTCGGGATGCGGGTGCTACTGGCGGACGATCACGCGTTGGTGCGGGCAGGGATTCGCGCGCTCTTGGTGGCGCTCCCCGAGGTGGAGAGCGTCACCGAGGCGGGGGACGGCCAGCAGGCCTTGGCGCTGCTGCTGGAGACCCGGCCGGACGTGGCGCTGATCGACATCGGCATGCCGGGGTTGAACGGCCTCGAGCTGGCGACGCGCGTCTCCCGGGAGGCGCCGGGCACGCGGCTGGTGATCGTGTCGATGCACGGCACGCCGGGGCACGTGGCGCAGGCGCTGCGGGCCGGGGTGAGCGGTTACGTGCTCAAGGACGCGGCCGCGGACGAGCTGCCCGTGCTGCTGCGCGCGGTGATGCGGGGCGAGACCTATCTGTCGCCGGCGATCTCCAAGCAGGTCGTCGACGGCTACCTCGGCCGGACGCCGGCCGCCGGCCCCGGCGACGGCGAACGGGCGACGCTCGAGGTCCTCACCTCGCGCCAGCGTGAGATCCTGCAGCTGGTGGCGGAGGGGAAGTCGACCAAGGAGATAGCCCAGCTGCTCGACCTCAGCGTCAAGACGGTCGAGACCCATCGCGCGCAGATCATGGACCGGCTGGGGATCCGCGACCTGGCCGGGCTCGTCCGCTACGCGATCCGGACCGGGCTCGTCTCCTCCGAACGGTAGCGTCGCCGGCCGCCCTCGGGGTTGATACCCCCGCTTCTAGGGGACCTCACCGATGTCCCTGGCCGGCGCCGCGGGAGACTCTGATCGCCGTGACCGTCAACGCCAGGCCGGACTTGAGGCGCGTCGTGCTCGTCGACGACTCGGACGGATTTCGTTCGCTCCTGCAGTGGTTCTTGGGCTCGCTGCCGGAGGTCGAGATCGTGGGCGAGGCGCGGGACGGCGAGGGGGCCATCGCCGAGGTGGGGCGCACCAAGCCCGATCTCGTGTTGATGGACGTCTGCATGCCGAAGCTCGACGGACTGCAGACGACGCGGCGGCTCCGGACCGTCGGCGAGTCGGCGCGCATCGTGCTCCTCACCGCCTACGGGGACACGATCCCGCGCTGGTTGGCCGAGGAGGTCGGCGCCGACGACGTCCTCGACAAATCGAACCTCGGCGAGCGGCTCCGCGATGCGGTGGTGAGCGGGGGGCGGCGTCCGCCCCAAGACCAAGGAGCGAGATGACCCCGGGGGAACGGCGTGAGGCACTGTCGCGTGAGCTGACCCGCCTGGCGGGGATCCCGCCTTCGCTCGACGAGATCAGCGACGATCGGGTGGCGGCGATCGTGGCCACGGGCCTGCTGACGCTCCCCTCGGCCGGGATCGACGAGGTGATCCGGCACGCGCTGGCGGCGGTCGGTCTTCAGCGCGGCGTCGACCGCGCGTACTACTACCGGCTCGACGAGGGCGCCCGCTCGATCGACCTGACGCACGAGTGGCACGCCTCCCATCTGCCGGCGCTCGGCGCCGTCCCGAAGTACGCGCACATGTCACTGGATCTGCTTCCCGCGTCGTTCCTGGCCAACTTGAAGCGGGGCGGGATGTTGCGGTTGCCGAGCACCCGGCAGTTTCTGGGCGGACCGATCGAACAGCTGGTCGCGCCCGACGGCGATCGCGCGCTGGCGCTGGTCCCCGTCCTGGTGGAGGGCGTGCTGGTCGGCGTCGCCGGCTTCGCCGCTGGCCCCGGCACGCTCTGCCAGGAGAAGGATCTGGTCCTCTTGCAGGTGGTGGCGCAGGGGGTGGCCCGCGCCGTCGAGCGCGGCCGGATCGACCGGGCGCTGGCGGTCAGCGAGGAGCGCTTCCGCGCCACCTGCGAGGCGTCGCCGTTCGGGATCTTCCTGGCCGGCCCGCGCGGCGAGTGCCTCTACGTCAACGCCGCCTGCCAGCGGATCATGGGCCTCTCCGCGGCGGACGCCCAGGGGCGCGGTTGGATGAGCGCGCTCCACCCGGACGATCGCGAGCACGTCGTCTCCCGGTGGGGCTCGACGGTCGAGGCGAGCGCGGGCTATGCGACGCCGGTTCACCGGTTCGTTCATCCGAACGGCGATTTCGTCTTCGTCGAGGTGCGGGCCGTGCCGCTGGTCGGACCGCTCGGCGACCGGAACTTCCTGGGCATTCTCGAGGACGTCACCGGGCGGGTCGCCGCCGAGGCCGAGCGGCAGGAGCTGCTGGCCCGGGCGGAGGCGGCGCGCAGTGAAGCGGAGACGGCGCGCAAGGAGGCGGAGAACGCGCGCGCCGAGGTGGCCAGCATTCTCTCGCGCATCTCGGACGCCTTCGTCGCGCTCGACCTCGAGGGGCGCTACACCTACGCCAACGATCGCGCCGTCGTCATGACGGGGTGCTCGCGCGACGAGCTTCTGGGGCGAGACGCCTGGTCGCTCTTCCCGCACATTCAGGGGACCGGGTTTCAACAGGCGTTCGAGCTGGCGGTGCGGGAGCAGCGCCCGGTCGCCGTCGAGGGGCGCACGCCTGACGCCCGCTGGTTCGACGTCCGCCTCTACCCGTCGGCCACCGGCGTCTCGGTCTTCTTCGAGGACGTCTCGGATCGCAAGCGCCATGAAGAAGAGCTGACCGCCGATCGCGACTACCTGCGCCAGGAGCTGGGGGGCCGCGACTTCGAGGCCGAGGTGGTGGGCCTCGATCCAGGGCTGCGACGGGTGATGGAGAGCGTGGCGCGCGTGGCCGGCACCAACACCAACGTCCTCGTCACCGGCGAAACCGGAACCGGGAAGGAGCTGGTGGCGCGGGCGATTCACGCGGCCAGCCGGCGCCACGAGCGCCTGCTGGTCAAGGTGAACTGCGCGGCGATCTCGGCCGGCCTGGTGGAGAGCGAGCTGTTCGGACACGAGAAGGGGGCCTTCACCGGCGCCGTGCAGCGGCGCAAGGGGCGGTTCGAGCTGGCGCACGGCGGGACGCTGTTCCTCGACGAGGTGGGCGAGCTGCCGCCCGAGACGCAGGTGAAGCTCCTGCGCGTGCTGCAAGAGCGTGAGTTCGAGCGGGTGGGCGGCAGCGAAACGGTGCGCGTCGACGTGCGTGTCATCGCCGCCACCAACAGGAATTTGCGCGAGATGGTCGCCCGCGGCAGGTTCCGCGAGGATCTCTACTACCGGCTGGCGGTCTTTCCGGTGGCGCTGCCGCCGTTGCGCGAGCGCATGGCCGACATTCCGCTCCTGGCCCGCTCGTTCTTGCTGCGCTTCGCGCGTCAGGCCGGCCGGCCCATCCGCGATCTGACGCCCGAGGCGATGGACGCCCTGGTGAGCTATCGCTGGCCGGGCAACGTGCGCGAGCTGCAGAACGTGATCGAGCGATCCGTCATCCTGGCGCGTGGGCACCTGCTGGATCTCGACGCGCTCCCCGATCTCTCGGACGGTGCGCTGCTGGCCTATTCCGACGACTCCCCGAGCGCCCAGACGCCGGCGCCGGTTTATGCGATCCGTCCCGCGCCGAGGACCATCGACGAGGTCGAACGGGGCTACGTGACCGAGGTGCTGGCGGAGACGAGCTGGGTCATCGAAGGGGAGCGCGGCGCCGCACGCCGTCTCGGGCTGCACCCGAACACGCTTCGCTCCCGCCTCAAGCGATGGGGGCTCACCCGGCCGGTCGATCTTCTCGGCCGCTCGGCCTGACGCCGGGCCACGATCGTTCGTGGTGGGTTCGTGGTGCCCACGGTGGGTCGTGGCGCGAGGTCGTTCGAGGGAGAACGTTTCCGGCGGGTTTCCGGCTCATTTGGCGATTCGACGATTGGTATGGCCGTTGCTGTGCCTCCTGCGGTCGGGACGTTGGATGACGAAGGAGGATGAGATGCAGTCAGCAGTCTCCGTGGCGAACGAAGAGGAGAACACCACCGTGGTCACGCACGAAGCCCTGGTGACCTTGCCGATCGAGGCGATCGCACATCTCGATCGCCTGGCGACGGCGAGCCTGCTGGCCACCGGGCTGGCGCACGAGATCGCCAACCCGCTCTCCTGCCTGCTGGCGGCGCTCGACGCGCTCGAAGCTCGACTGGGGCGACTGCGCTTGCGCGAGGAGGGCGAGGCGACCAACAGGGATCTGGACGAGCTGGCCTCGGACGTCGGGCTCGCGTCGGTGAGCGGAAACGAGATCTTCGCCCAGGTCCGCGACTTTCAGCAGTTCCTGCGGCCGCGCGAGCTGGAGACGTCGACCCCCATCGATCTCAAGCCTCCCATCCTGCGCGCGGTCCGCATGGCGCGCGCGCGGCTCGGCGCCAAGAGCCCCGTGTCGGTGGTGTTGGAAGAGGCGCCGGCGGTTCGGATCCCCGCGAGCCGGGTGACGCAGATGGTCCTCAACCTGCTGCTCAACGCCGCCGACGCCATCGGCGACCGGCCCTGGAGCGCGAACCTGGTCGAGGTGCGGCTGTCGCGGGTGCAGCACTGGGCGGTCATCGAGGTGAAGGACAACGGCCCCGGGATCGACGCCGCCACGCGCCAGCACCTGTTCGAGCCCGGCGTGACCGGCAAGGCGGGCGGCCGCTCGCTCGGCCTCGGGCTGGCGATCTGTCGGGAGCTGGCCCGCGCGGCGGGTGGCGAGATCTCCGTGTCGTCGCCGCTTTCCGGCTCGACGCTGTTCCGGATCGCGCTGCCGCCGGGGGTTTAGCCAGCCAGAGGGCCGTCAGCGGCCGGGGAAGATCGTCGTCGAGCGGGCCGGCTCTGGAAGGAGGCGATCGAGCTTCCCTCCGTACCAGGTGTACGCGCCGTAGAGCAGCAGCCCGACGAACAGGAGCGACTTCCAAGGGAAGGACTTCTCGGCGTATCTGTCGCTGGTGTCGCGCCGCGAGCCGCGCGGCAGCTTGGCGACGCTGCTCAACGTCGCACCGAACGGGACGTTGATCTTGGCGCGCGTGTTCACCGCCCAGCCGTTGGCGTCGAGGATCGGCCCCAGGTTGCGCTTGCGCAGCTTGATGTACGCCAGCACCACCGAGGGGAGCGAGATGAGCAACATGATCCCCACGAACGCGCCGACGATGGCCAGCGGCCCCATCTTGAAGAGCCCGGTGGCGTAGCCGATGAGAGCGGTGGCGAACGTCCCGATGGCGCCGACGGCGACGCCCAGCGCGGCGACCGTGCCGACGTCGATCTTCTTGGCCTCGGGCGGCTTGACGTTGCCGACGTTGGCGGTCCCGGTGGCCGCCGTGGTCAGGACGCCGTGCGACTCGGCGTCGGCGGCGGCGGCGCGTTTCGCCACCTGCTCCTCCAGCAGCCGCACGAACTTCTTGTAGGGCGCCCAGAACGCCTGGCGAAGGCTGATCGGGTTGTCGACGATCTTGGTGATGGTCGCGTCCCAGTCGCGCCCTTGCCGGTCGTAGAAGACGCCGTTGCGCCCGATCATCAGGTTGTCGCTGTCGCCGGCGGTGAAGGCGGCGACGATCTGCACCTTCTCGCTGGTGGCAGGACGGGTGCAGTCCAGGTAGGCGAGAAAGGCGCCCGCCAACCCCACCATGGTGGCGTGCTTGGCGGCGTCGGCCACCGGCAGGCAGAGGTGGCAGGCGCGCTGATCGAGGTACAGGGTGCCGTACTGAAAAATCGCCGGGCGTCCGTCGTAGAAGTCCTCGAAGCTGACGAAGTTGGTGCAGAGCCGGACCAGATCGCGGTGGTAGCGCACCAGGCGCTCCACCTCACCGATGCTGGCCGCCTCGGCCTCGAGCGCCTTGTCGCGCGCCAGCAGGCCAGCCACCACCTCGGCGCCGCCCGAGGCGAGGATCTCGCGAACGCGGGCGACGCCCAGCTTCTCGACCCGCTGGCCCTCCTTCACGGCGAGCCAGGCCTCGTACGGCGCGAGCTTGGCGCCGAGGGCCAGCCAGTCGCTCTCGGTGAGCTGGGCGCGCGCTCCCAAGAGCGGTCCGACGGCGTCGTCGCGCAGCGTCCGGAGCGCCGCCGCATGAGCCGGGTTCACCGGTCCGGCCAGCGGCAGCGGCCGCTCCGCCGCCGCCAGCGCCAGCGGGAAGCCGGCGATCTCCTCGACGGAGATCGTCAGCGTCTGCGCCGCGATCGGCAGATACTCCTCGGCGTTCCGGTTGATCGAGGAGAGCGCGCGCGGGTCGAAGGCCGCCAGCCGGCAGCGCCCGAAGTAGTCGTCGACCCTGGGCTTGACGATCGCGACCGCGGCGGCGGCGGCGGCGGTCGGCTCGGGGCCGAGGGGGAAGACGTTCGCCGGGCTCTCCTCGCCCCGCGCGTGCCAGGCGCTGAACGCGCGCGCCTCGGCGAAGAACGCGTCGGTGTTCGGGCCGTCGATGCCAGGCTTGCCGGAGCGGTCGGCGACAGAGCCGATGGTCTCGCCGATCTCCAGGATCAGGGCGCGCGTGGCGTCGTCTTCGGCGGCGGTCTCGGTGATGACGCCGTCGCCGTTGAACACCGTGTCGGCGAAGATGCGCGCCGGATCGCCGACGTCCTCCAGCGAGATCTCGGCGCTCTCGGGCTTGCCGATGTCGGCCAGGATCCGCCGGGCCGAGGCCAGCAGGGTCCTCCCGGCGGGGAGCGCGTCGTTGATCGACGCCAGCGGTAAGGCCGCCGCCCCCTTGAAGAGATCGTTCGGGTCCCTGAGATTGGCGCAAGCGAACGTCACCGCGGCGACCAGCTCGGGGGCGCGCACCCGACCGTCCTTGTCGGTGTCGATCAGCGCCAGCGTCCGCGCGTCGATCTCGAGCCCGATCGTCGGGCAGGCGAGGGCGACCCAGAGCTTCTGATCGAGCGCCCCGAGGTTCGCCAGGTCGGCGCCCGAGGCCAGCTTGACCTGATCGAAGCCGCCCGCACGAAAGAACGTCCAGCGATGCCCGTCGCTCATCGGGCGTTTTGTAACACGCCGGCGCTCCACATTCCCGGCTCGTTGACCGCGGGGCGCCCGATGCTACATTCCCGCCCCCCATGAAATCACGCCCCCTCATCTTCTGCTCCGCTGCCTCGTTGTTTCTCGCCGCGACGGCCATCGCGCAGACCGCCCCGACCTTCACCTATGCCAAGCCCGACGCGGTGAAGCCCGCGGAGCCGTCAACACCGCCCCCGCCGCCGCCCCCGCCGCCCGTCGAGTGGAAGGCGCAGGTCAAGGGGGGCTTCCTCATGACCTCCGGAAACGCGGAGACGACGGGGACCTCCGTCGCCGGGAACGTTTCGCGCAAGGAGGGGAACAACAGGCTGACCATCGACGCGGGCGCGGCGTACGGGCGGTCGAACGTGGTGACGCCGGTGCCCGACATGACGGTGCCGAACCAGATCGACGGCATCACCCGGACGAACATCGAGACCAACAACAACTGGTTCGGGAAGGGGCGCTACGACCGCTTCTTCACGCTCAACAACTCCGGCTACGTCAGCGGACAGGCGGCGGGCGACGAGGTGGCGGGCAAGACCTTCTACGGCGGTGGTCAGATCGGGTACAGCCGGCAGGTCTACAAGAGCGCGATGCACCTGCTGGTCGCCGAGCTCGGTTATGACTTCTCGTACGAACGGTACGTGCAGAACCCGGGGACGACGCACGAGCCGGTGACCGTCCACTCGGCGCGCTTGTTCGTCGGCGAGACGCTGACCCTGACCAAGGCGACCGGATTGACCGCCAGCGTGGAGGCGCTCTTCAACCTCAACAAAGAGACGAACGCGCTCGATGCTTCCAGCACCAGCACCCCGCCGGCGACGGGCGTCGATGCATTCAACGACACCCGCGTGAACGGGAAGCTGGGCCTCACCACCACGCTCTACAAGCGGCTGAGCATCAGCTTCGGGTTCGGGATCAAGTACGACCAGAACCCGGCGCCGCTCCCCATTCCGTCCGGCTCGCCTCCGAACGCCGCCTTCCAGGCCGGCTTCGTTCCTTTCGCCGACAAGGTCGACACCCAGACCGAGGCGACGCTGGTCTACACGTTCCTCTAGGCCACCCTGTGACGACGATCATCCCGCGAGATTGACGGGCCCGCGACGGCGCGCTTAACATCTCGCCCGTTCTCCGGGGAAGGGCGAGATGTGACGGTCAAATCGAACGAGCCTGCCGTGCGCGTGCTGGTCGTCGAGGGTGAAGGCCTCGGCCAGGGGACGGTAGAGGGGATTCTGGGCGGGGCGCCGACCGGAAAGGTCGTGCGGGTCGCTTCGGTGACGCAGGCGCGTGAGCTCTGGCGGGGCGGCGGGTTCGACCTGGTGGTCGCGGCCGAGACGCGATTTCGCGACGTGCTGGACGGGATCTTCGCCTTCGTGGGGCTCTTCTCCACCGAGGGGGTCGTCCTCGACACGAACCAGGCGCCGCTGGCGGCCGGCGGTCTGCTTCGCGCGGACGTCGTCGGCCATCGCTTCGTCGATCTGCCCTGGTTCAGCCATTCCGAGATCGAGCGCGCGCGGATCGGCGAGGCGATCGCGGGCGCCGCGCGGGGCGAGGCGTCTCGCTTCGAGACGAACGTCCTGTCCGCCAAGAATGGAGTCGTCTACATCGACGCCGCGTTCGCTCCGTTGCCCGGCCCCGACGGCACGATCACCCGGGTGGTGGGGACGGGGGTCGACGTCACCGTCCGCCGCAAGGCCGAGCATGAGCTCCGCCGCAGCCGCGAGTTGCTGGCCGAGGCCCACCGCCTGGCGCGGGTCGGCAGCTGGGAGTGGGATGTCGGAAAGAACCAGGTCAGCTGGTCGGAGGAGCTGTTTCGGATCTACGATCTCGATCCCGCCCGGCACCTCCCGAGCTACGAGGCGTTCCTGGCCACCGTGCACCCCGACGATCGTGAGCACACGGGGACGGTGCTGCGCCTGGCGATGGAGAACGTCTCGGCGTTCGTCTACGACCACCGGATCGTTCGCCCGGACGGCAGCGTGCGGATGCTGCACACGCGGGGCGAGGTGGTCCCGGGAGCCGACGGCCGGGTCTGCCGCCTGGTGGGAAGCTGTTGGGATATCACCGATCGCTGGGAGGCGCTCCGGCGCGCGGAGAGCGCCCGGGCGGAGGCCGAGGCGGCCCGCCGCGAGATGGAGAACATTCTCGGGCGCGTCGCCGACGGCTTCGTCGCCCTCGACCAAGACTGGCGATATCGCTACGTCAACGAAAGCGGGGCCCGGGTGATGGGGCGGGACCCGCTTTCTCTGATCGGCAAGCGGATGTGGGACGAATTTCCCGAAACGGTCGGGCACGAATTCCAGCGCGCCTGCGAGCGGGCCGTCGCGGAACAGCAGCCGGTTCACCTCTGGACGCATTACCCGCCCTGGGACAAGTGGTTCGACGGTCGAATCCATCCTTCACCGGAGGGACTCTCGATCTTCTTCACCGACGTGACCGAACAGCAGAAGGCACAAGAGGACCTGCGCGCCTCGGCGGAGCAGCTGAGGGCGCTGGCGGCGCGCCTCTCAGAGATCCGCGAGGAAGAGCGGAAGTCGATCGCCCGGGAGCTGCACGATCAGGTCGGCCAGGCGCTGACCGCCCTGAAGCTCGACCTCGAATGGGCGCGCGGACAGGTCGACGCAGGAGCGCCGGCGGAGACCCGGAAGCGCCTGGCCGCGATGGAAGGGTTGCTCGATCAGACGCTCGATACGACGCGACGGATCTCGGCCACGCTCCGGCCGGCGATCTTGGACGACCTGGGCCTGGCGGCGGCGATCCGTTGGCAAGCGGCGGAGTTCACCCAGCGCACGGGGGTGGTCTGCGAGACGCGGCTGCCTGACGGCGATGATCCGATCGCCTCGGCCACCGCGCTGGCGCTGTTCCGGGTCCTGCAGGAAGCGCTCACCAACGTGGCGAGGCACGCTGGCGCGGAGCGGGTCCTCATCGAGCTATCGCTCGAGGGCTCGTCGGCGATTCTCACCATCGGCGACGACGGGCGCGGGATCGCGCCCGAGGCGCTGCGACGGCAAAACTCGCTCGGACTGATGGGGATGCGGGAGCGCGCGCTCGCCTTCGGTGGGGCGCTGGAGATCTCGGCGGAGGTCGGACGGGGAACGACGGTCACCGTTCGCGTGCCGGTCGGACCTCTCGGGAACGAATGAAACGGATCCTCGTGGTGGACGACAGCCTGGCGCTGCGCGGCTCGCTGCGCGCGCTCTTGGCCGCGGAGTTCCCGGATGCGATCGTCGGCGAAGCGGCGGCCGCGTTGCCAGCGTTGGCCTTGGTTGCCGAGGAGGGCTGGGATCTGGTCCTCCTCGATCTCTCACTGCCGGATCGGGGGGGGGTCGAGACCCTGCGAGATCTTCGGAAGCTCCGCCCGAACCTGCCGGTGGTCGTCATGAGCCTGCACGGCGAGGCGGAGTACCGCGCGGCAATGTGCGCGGCGGGTGCCGTGGACTACATCTCGAAGGGGGGCTCGTCCCAGGCGATCGCGGCGAGCATCCGGACGGCCCTGGGGAGCGGTTAGAGCGGGAGGCGCCCGACCAGCGCGCGGAGCAGCTCGTTCCAGCGGTCGTTGATGACCTTCTTCGAGAACTCCCGCTGGTAGACGGCGAAGGCGTTTCCTTGCCAGCGGGCGAGATCGTCCGGTTGGCGGGTGAGCGCGTGCAAGCGGTCGACGACCGGCGCGAGAGCGCCGCCGTCGAGCGTGAGGCCGAGGTCGTACTGCCCGATCCAGCGCGCGATCTCCGAGTCGCCCGGCCCAGCGTAGAGCAGCGGACGCCCCACGGCCAGCGAGCCGAAGAACTTCGACGGCACCACGATGCCCGCCCACTCGGGTTGCAGGCTGACCAGATGAAGGTCGGCGGCGGCGAGCCGCGGCTGGAGCGCCACCTCCTCGGCGAACGGGATCAGGGTGACGTTCGTGTCGGCGGCCGTGACCGCCGCGGCCAGCTCGTCCTGTCGATTGCCGCGTGACGAAAAGCAGAAGGTGACGTCGTCGCCCGAGCGCGCCCGGCAGGCCCGGGCCAGCGCCAGGAACGCGCGATGGTCGTGGGCACGTCCCATCGTTCCGGAGTAGAGCAGGGCGAGCTTGGCCCGCGGATAGAGCGCGGCCCGGACATTCGGATCGGCGACGGCGACGCCGGGCGGCTCGCCCAGGGCCCAGGGGACCAGCGTCCGTTGCATGGCGCCGGTGCCGTAGGCGGCCAGGCGCTCTTGCATGCGTGGCCCGATGTCGACCAGCGCGTCGTAGGCGCCGTAGCCCCACTTCATGAGCTGCCGGGCGGCCGGCATCAGTAGGTTGATCGCGGCGTCGCCGTCGCCGTCGCTCTTTTCGGCGGCGATCGCCTCGGGATAGAGGTCGAAGCACCAGTGGACGAGCGCGGCGCGCGGCTGCAGCAGGCGGAGCCCGCGCCCGAGCGCCGGCGAGAAGGCCGGATCGGAGCCGACGACGATCGCGTCGAACGGCCCGAGCTGGGCGATGCGCGCCAGCCAGGCCGCCATCATCCAGCCGCTGTTCGCCAGCCGCTGGAGGGGGCGCGCCTGCGTCCAGGGGGGGCGGAAGACGCGGTGGATGGCCACGCCGTTCCAGCTCTCGAATGAATCGAACCTGCTTGAGGGGTCGAAGCACGACCGGTTGCTGGTGACGACGCTGACCTCCCAGCCGCGCCGCTGCTGCTCGAGGGCGAAGTCGCTGAAGATTCTGGCGCTGACGACCTCGTCGGGGTGGAAGAAGTGATACGCGAGCAGAAGCCGCGGCACGCTCACTCCCGGTCGGTCGAGAAGGCGTAGACGACGGTGTGGCGGTAGGTGTCTCCGGGGTGCAGGAGCACCTGGCTCCGCCACTCGGGGACATTGACGGCGTTCGGGAAGGACTGCGTCTCGAGGCAGATCCCGCCGTGGCGCAGGTGGGTGACGCCGCGCCCGGAGGTCGAGCCGTCGAGAAACTTTCCCGCATAGACCTGCAGCCCCGGCTGATCGCTCGTCACGGTCATGGTGCGGCCTGACTTCGGATCGGAAAGCCGCGCGACGGCGCGCATCGGTCCCGTGGTGTGGCCGACGACGAAGTTGTGATCGAGCTCGGGCGAGACGCGCCGCAAGGAGCGATAGTCGAGCGGCGTGCCGGCGACCTCTTCGACGGCGCCCGTCGGCACCACCGGATCGCCGGGCGTGTAGGCGTCGGCGGCCACCGTCAGCAGGTGGTCGAGGACGGTGCCGGTCCCGGCGAGATTCCAGTAGCTGTGCTGGGTCAGGTTGATGGGCGTCGGTTGATCGGCGGTCGCGCTCATCTCGAGGCGGAGCTGGTTGTCGTCGGTGAGCGTGTAGACCGCCCGCACGTCGACCGCGCCGGGATAGCCGGCGTCGCCTTCGGGCGCGCGGTGAAAGAGGGTGAGAGCGGCGCGCTCGCGTTGCTCGGGCGCGACGGTCCAGGTGGCCCGATACCAGCCGCGGCGGCCGCCGTGCAGGTGGTGGGGCGGGTCGTTGGCCTCGAGGTGATAGGTCACCCCGTTGAGCGTGAAGCGCGCGTCGCGGATCCGGTTCGACACCCGGCCACAGATCGCGCCCAGAAAAAAATTCTGCGCGGCGTAGGCCGCGGCGTCGTCGAGCCCCAGCACGACGTTGCCCAGCTGGCCGTCGCGATCGGGGACCTGCAACTCGACCAGCGTGGCGCCGAAGGGGAGGATCTTCGCCGACGCGCCGCGCGCGTTGACCAGCGTGTGTAGGCCGGTCATCGTGCCGCGCGCAGCGCTGGATACAGTCGCTGGAAGCGGCCGTACGGCTCGTCGTAGGCGCGGTGCACGTCGGGGCGAGGCGCGACGGCCGGGCGGCGGCGGATCGTCTTCGCCGCGTCGGCGACGCTGGCGAAGGCGCCGGCGCCGACGGCGGCCAGCAGCGCGGCGCCGAGCGCGGGCCCTTCCGGCTGATCGACCGGCACGACCGGTTTGCCGTAGACGTCGGCCTGAAGCTGCCGCACGAAGGGCGCGTTGGCGCCGCCGCCGGTGATCAGCACCTCGGGAACGTCGACGCCGAGCGTTTCAATGATGGCCAGGCTGTCGCGCAGACCGAAGCAGATCCCTTCCAGCACCGCGCGCGTCAGGTGCGCGCGCGTGTGCGCCAGCGAGATGCCGACGAACGCACCGCGCGCGTCGGCGTCACGGTGGGGCGTCCGCTCACCTTGGAGATAGGGAAGGAACGTCAACCCCAGCGCCCCCGGCGGGACGCGCACCGCCTCTTTGTTGAGGAGCTCGGCGCCGTCCTTCTTCTTGGCCAGCTCGCGCGCCAGCTCGCGCTGATGCCAGGCGAAGGCGCCCCCCGCGGTGAGCATCACGCCCATCACGTACCAGGTGTCGGGGACGGCGTGACAAAAGGTGTGCGCGCGCATCCCGGGATCGACCTTGGGCGCTGCCGTCGGGCAGACGACCGTCCCCGAGGTCCCCCAGCTGACCACCACCGCGCCGGGCGCCACCGCCCCGACACCGACGGCCCCGCAGGCGTTGTCCGCGCCGCCCCCCACGATCGGCGTGCCAGCGGTGAGGCCGGTCGCCGCCGCGGCGCGCGCCGAGACGGTGCCGAGCAGGTCGGTCGAGCCGGCAACATCAGGAAGCAGCGACGGTGCCAGCTCCATCGCGTCGAGCATCTCGCGGCTCCAGCGTCGATTGGCCACGTCGAGCAGCAGCGTTCCCGCCGCGTCGGAGTACTCGGTCGCCAGCGTCCCCGAGAGCTGCAATCGAATGTAGTCCTTGGGCAGCAGGACCTTGGCAAGGCGCGCGAAAGCGGCCGGCTCGTTGTCGCGCAGCCAGAGGATCTTCGGCAGCGTGAACCCCTCCATCGGAGGGTTGGCGACCCAGGCCCGCAGCGACGCCTCGTCGACGCGGGCGGCGATCGCTCGACACTGCGCGGTGGTCCGTCCGTCGCACCAGAGGAGAGCCGGGCGGATCACCTTGTTGGCCCTGTCGAGGAAGACCGAGGAGTGCATCTGTCCCGACAACCCAATGGCGTCGATCTTTCGCTTGCCGACGGCGCGCTTGATCGCGCGCATCGCGGCCTTCCACCAGTCGGCGGGGCTCTGCTCCGCCCAGCCGGGCTGCGGGACGCGCATCGCCAGCGGTTCGCTGGCGCGCGCGACCGCTCGCCCACGGCCGTCGATGACCAACGCCTTGACGTTGGTCGTCCCGACGTCGATGCCCAAAAAGAAAGACATCAAAAAGACATCACCAGGACATCTGTCGGGTCGTCATCTAACGCCGAGCAGGACCTCGGTGGTCAGCTGATCGAGCCGCTCGAACTCGAACCCCTTCACCGCCATGGCCGGCGCATCGAACGTGTGCGCCTTGAGCGCCGCGGCCGTCTTCTTGTCGTACTTGAAGTGCGGGCCGAGGCCGGCGGTCAGCGTGGTGTTGCGCTTCTCCTGCGTGGCGAGGATCTCGCGAATCTCGGCGTCGGCGTGGAAGCGCGCCACCTTGTCCTTGAGGATCAGGTAGGAGCGCATGCTGTAGTAGGCGAAGTCCCAGACGCCCTGCTCGTCCTCGGTGCGGTAGGCGTGGCTGTCGAAGTGACGCATCCCGTCCCAGCGCGAGTCCTCCAGCAGCTTGACCAGGAAGAAGGCGCCCTTTTGATCCTCGCTGGCGAAGCGAAGATCCTGATCGTAGCGGCCCGGCTTCTGGCCGTTCAGATCGATGTGGAACAGCTTGCCCGCCTCGAGCGCCTGGCCGACGCCGTGCGAAAAGTCGAGCCCGGGCATCACCTCGTGCGCCACCTCGGGGTTCACGCCGACCATCTCGTGGTGATCGAGCGTGTAGATGAAGGCGAGCATGTGACCGGTCGTCGGCAGGAAGATGTCGCCGCGCGGCTCGTTCGGCTTGGCCTCCAGCGCGAACTTCAGGTTGTAGTTGTTGTCGCGCACGTACTCGCAGAGGAAGTTCATCGCCTCCCGGAATCGTTTCACCGCGTCCCGAGGATCCTTGGCGGCGTTGGTCTCGAGGCCCTCGCGACCGCCCCAGAACACGTAGATCGTGGCGCCGAGATCGACACCCAGATCAATGGCGCGCATGGTCTTCGACAGCGCGAGCGCCCGGATGCCGGCGTCGTTGCTGGTGAAGGCCCCCTCGCGGAAGACCGGCTGCGAGAAGAGGTTGGTGGTCGCCATCGGGACCTTCATCCCCGTCTCGGCGAGAGCGCCCTTGAACTCGCGGACGATCTTCTCGCGCTCGGCCGGCGTGGCCTCGAACGGAATCAGATCCTCGTCGTGCAAGTTGACGCCGTAGGCGCCCAGCTTGCTGAGCTCGTGGACAATCTTCACCGGCGGCAGCACCTCTCGCACGGCGTGGCCGAACGGGTCGCGGCCGGTGTTGCCGACCGTCCAGAGACCGAAGGTGAAGTGGTCCTCGGGGCGGGGCGTGAACTTATCATTTGGGTAACGCGAATGAGAAGATCGGGTCATGGCGCGTAGGTTACTATCCCGGCCCATCATGACAAAGCACTCAATGCGAGGCTGTGGCGGAATCGCCGCTCTGTTTGGAGTTCTCATTTTTGGCGCGGCTTGCAACCGCGCGCCGAGCGGCGCCGCCTCCGGCGGAGGCGCCACCCCCGCGCCCGCGTTGGTCAAGCTGGCCTTCATCACCAACAACACCAGCGAGTTTTGGAAGATCGCCGGCGCCGGAATTCACAAATATGAGAAGGAGGCCAAGGTCCAGGTCGACCTCAAGCTTCCTGCCAGCGGCACCGCGGAAAACCAGAATCAGATCCTGCAGGACCTGGCCAGCCAAGGTTACGGCGGGATCGCCATCAGCGTGATCGCCCCCAACGACCAGGTGGCGTTGTTGGACAAGGTCGCCGAGAAGACCAACCTCATCACTTTCGACTCCGACGCGCCGAAGTCGAAGCGCCTGCTCTACATCGGGACCAACAATTACGAAGCGGGGAAGGTGCTCGGCAGCCGCATCGTCGCGCTCTTGCCGAAGGGGGGAAAGATCGCGGTCTTCGTCGGCACCTTCGCCGCCGACAACGCCGCGGCCCGGCTCAAGGGGATCGAGGACGTCGTCGCCGGACACAACATCGAGATCATCGACAAGCGCGAGGACAACACCGACCGGGCCAAGGCGCGCGCCAACGTCGAGGACATCGTCAACGCGCACCACGACCTGGCCATGGTGGTCGGCCTTTACAATTACAACGGGCCGGCGATCGCGGCGGCGCTGGACGGGCTCGGCAAGAAAGGGAAGGTTCTGGCCGCGGTGTTCGACGAGGACGACGGGACGCTCGACGGCATCGAGAGCGGCGCCATCCAGGTCACCGTCGTGCAGAAGCCCTTCATGTTCGGCTACCTCGCCTCCAAGTGGATGCATGAGCTGGCGACCAAGGGTGAAGCCGCCAAGGCAACGATTCCAGCCAGCCGCAGCATCGACACCGGCGTCGATTTGATCGATAAAAGCAACGTCGCCGGCTTCAAAGCCAAGCTGGCCGAGCTCAAGCGTTCGTAAGCAAGCACAGATCCTCCGTGAGCACGACTGAGACCTCGCCCGTCGCGGAGCCTCCGCGGTTGGCAATGCAAGGCATCGGGAAGCGCTTTGCCGGCGTGACGGCGCTGCGCGATGTCTCGCTCTCCGCCCGGGGCGGCGAGGTGCTGGCGCTGATGGGGGAGAACGGCGCCGGCAAGAGCACGCTGATGAAGATCTTGGGCGGGGTTCAGCCCCCCGACGCGGGCGAGATCCGGATCGAAGGAAAGCCGGTCGTCATCGACGGTGTCCGATCGGCCAAGCGGCTGGGGATCGCGCTCATCCACCAGGAGCTGATGCTGGCGCCAAACCTCGACATCGCCGCCAACATCTTCCTCGGTACCGAGGGGACGCCGCTCTTGCTCTCCCCGCTGCCGCGGGCGGCGATGAACAAGAAGGCGACCGCGCTCCTGGCGCGGGTCGGGCTGGCTTTGCCGCCGACCAAGTCCGTCGGCCACCTGACCGTCGGACAGATGCAGATGGTGGAGATCGCGCGGGCGCTCTCGGCCGACGCCCGCATCCTGATCATGGACGAGCCGACGGCGTCGCTGTCGGCGAACGAGTCGGAGAAGCTGTTCGAGGTGATCCGCAAGCTGCGCGCGGACGGCGTCTGCATCATCTACATCTCGCACCGCATGGAAGAGGTCCAGCTGCTGGCCGACCGCGTGACCGTGCTGCGCGACGGCCGCTGGGCGGGCGACCTCGCGCGGGCCGAGGCGACCTCGGACAAGATCGTCGCTTTGATGGTCGGGCGCGAGCTGTCAGGCGCCTACTTCCCGGAGAAGAAAGACCGCACGGCGGGCGAAGTGGTCCTCGAGGTGAAGGACCTCGTCGTCCCGGGCGCACCGGCGGGCGTCAGCTTCGCCGCGCGTCGGGGCGAGATCCTCGGCTTTGCCGGCCTGGTCGGGGCGGGGCGCACCGAGCTGGTCACGACGATCTTCGGGGTCACGCCGGCGCGCGCGGGGACGATGCTCCTCGACGGTCAGCCGTTCGCGCCGAGGAGCCCGCGCGACGCCATCCGGCGCGGCGTCTACCTGGCGCCCGAGGATCGCAAGCACCACGGTCTGGTGCTGCCGATGTCGATCACCGAGAACACCACGCTCCCCGGTCTGCGGGCCTACAGCCGGTGGGGGCGGCTCGACGGCGCGGCCGAGCGCCGGGTGGCGGAGGCGGAGGTCGCGCGGCTCGGCACCCGGACGCCCAGCGTCCGCCAGAAGGTGGTGACCCTCTCGGGCGGCAACCAGCAGAAGGTGGTGCTCGGCAAATGGCTGGCGATGAGCCCGCGGGTGCTCATCCTCGACGAGCCGACCCGCGGAATCGACGTCGGCGCCCGGGCGGAGATCTACCGGCACGTCGCCAAGCTGGCGGCCGACGGGATCGCCGTCGTGGTGGTCAGCTCAGACATGGAAGAGGTGATTGGACTATGCGATCGGGTTGTCGTGATGCGTGAACGACGAATGACCGGCCTGCTCACCGGCAGTGAGATCACCCAGGCGCGCATCGGCGCGCTCATGACGGGCGCCAGGGCGGTTGCGACCGCCGAGGTGGCTTCGTGAAGCGCGAGCTGGGGATGGGCTCGGCGCTGGTGGTGATCTGCCTGGCGCTCTTCATTTCAAACAGCGACTTTCTCGGCCAGTCGAACGCCGTCAACACGCTCCGCCAGATCTCGATGCTGGGGATCTACGCCATCGGCAGCGGCTTCGTGATCATCGCGGGCGGGATCGATCTGTCGGTCGGCTCGGTGGTCGGATTGACGGGCGTCATCATCGCGCGCATCTCCTCGCAGGCGACGGGCGGCGGGGGGCATTCGCTGGCGCTGGGGGTGGTGGTCGCGCTGGCGGTCGCTCTCTTGGTCGGCCTGCTGCAGGGGCTCCTCATTACGCGCCTCAACCTGCAGCCGTTCATCGTGACGCTGGCGGGGATGCTGCTCATTCGAGGCGTGTCGCAAACGGTGGTCCAGGGCGGGACGCTCAGCCTGGGGACTTCGCCGCTGCTCGGGCTGGCCAACGGAGGGCTCTTCATGCGCGGCGGCGATCCGCTGCTGCCCTATCCCTTGCTGATCTTCCTGGGCGTGATCGCGGCGGGCGGCTACCTGCTCCACTCGACGGTCCTCGGTCGTTACCTCTACGCGATCGGCGGCAACCGCGAGGCGGCGGCCTACTCGGGGATCCCGGTCAAGCGGATCGAGACGACCACCTACGTGATCTCGGCGGGCTTGGCCGGCGTGGCGGGCGTCTGCTACGCCGCCTACATCGGCCAGATGTCGCAGCAGGTCGGCGTGGCCTACGAGCTCTACGCCATCGCCGCGGTGGTGCTGGGCGGCTGCTCGCTGCGCGGCGGCGAGGGGACGGTGCTCGGCATCGTGATCGGCTCGGCGATGATGAAGGTCATCGACAACGGCATCAACATGTTCCAGGTCCGTTACCAGGACGCCGACGGCGTGCCGCGGCTCTGGCGCCTCGACGCCAACTGGACCTTCATCATCGTCGGCTCGGTCATCCTGATCGCCGTGGTGCTCGATCAGGTCGTGCACGTCGTGCAGGGGAAGCAACGACTGCGCGTCGTCGAGCCGCCGCCGGCCGCCCCGACCCCCGCAGCCCCCGTCAGCTAGATCGGTCCGAAGCCGGCGTCCGTCGGAACGCAGGCCCCGCCGTCGGCGCTGCACGCGCAGGTGGTCGCGCCGAGGCAGGTGTCGGCGAACTCGCCCGCCCGCAAGATGTAGCCCTGCACGCTGGGATCCGTGGGGCAGGTGAGCAGCGCGGTGTCGGTCCCTTCCTGCACGCCGACCAGATGTCCCGACTGGTCGAAGACCGAGCGGGACGGACCGCCGACCGTCCCGACCGAGTACTCGACGAGACCGCAGCCGGTGGTGACCACCTCATCACCGCCGAGGCTGCAGTTGGTCGGATACGGCTGCGTGCAGTCGTGGTGCGCGCAGAAACAGTCGAAGGAGATCGTCAGCGTCGTCCCGTCTGACTGGCAGCCGCAGGCAGCCGGATCGGCCACCAGGTGGTCGGCGCCGGCGTCACCCGACTTGAGCGAGTCGCCGGAGCATCCCCCCACACCCACCAGCGCCAACGTTACAAACTGAACCATCGAACGTAAGCAAAATTTAAGCATGCCAAAATGTACCATTATCTGTAAGCGGCATCACGCTTGGCCCTGTCGGCGGGCGCGGGGGCAGTTAGCCTTTCACGGCACCCGAGGTGAGCCCGCTGATGAACTCCTTCTGCAAGGCGAGGAAAAGAATCGCGGGGGGAAGCATGGCCAGCGCGGTGCCGGCCAGGAAGACGCCGTAGTCGAGCTTGTACTGGTTCAAGTAGAGCTGGAGGACCACCGGCAGGGTCAGCTTGTCCTGGCTGTGCAGGAAGATGTTGGGGGCGAAGAAGGCGTTCCAGAACGAGAGGAAGCTGACCAGGCAGAAGGCGGCGGCCATCGGGCGGACGAGGGGCATGACCAGGCGGAAGTAGATCCCGAATTCGCTGCAGCCGTCGATGCGGCCGGCGTCGATCAGCTCGTCGGGGATCGCCATGCAGGCCTGACGAAAAAGGAAGATTCCGTAGGCGCTGACCATCCAGGGGAGCAGCAGGCCCCAGAGCGAGTCGACCATCCCGAGGTCGACCGCCATCTTGTAGAGCGGCGCCAGCAGCAGCACCTGCGGGATCATCATCGAGCCGAGCATGAAGAGCATGAGCGCGTTCTTGCCGCGAAAGCGGTACTTGGCGAGCGCGTAGCCGGCCAGCGACGACAGGACCAGCTGGCAGGTCGTCCCGACGGTGGCGTAGAGGACGGAGTTGAGCACGTAGCGCGGAAAGTGAATGAGGCCGTGCATCGTTTCATGACCGCGCAGAAGCTCGCGGAAGTTGTCGAGGTTCATCGTGGCGTGCGACCACTTCGGCGGCGGCGGGAAGAACAGGTACTCGTTGAGGACCGTGCGGTCCTTGAAGATCGCCGCCGCCAGCCAGACGAACGGGCCGAGCACCGTGGTGCAGGCGAGGCCGAGGAGCGCGGTGCGCCCGAAGCGGAGCGCCCGCGCCCGACGCGCCACGGAGCCGACCGAGGCCGCCAGCAGCGCCACGAAGGTCGCGGCGAGGACGAAGAGGACGATGCGGGGGGCGTTCAAGGTTCTCCTCAGTCCTCGGCGATCCGCGAGACCCGGATCTGGATCAGGCTGACGGTGAAGATGATGAGCGCGACGATCCAGCCGACCGCCGAGCCGAGCCCGAGATCGCCCGAGCGAAACGCCACCTCGTTGAGATAGGTGATGAGCGTCAGCCCCGAGTTGTTGGGGCCGAAGCCGGGCGGGTTGGTGTCGGCCAAGAGCGCCAGCGGCAGCTCGAAGATCTGGTAGGAGCCGATCACGCTCATGACGGTGACGAAGACGACCACCGGGCGCATCGACGGCAACGTCACGTGCCAGAACAGTTTCCAGCCGCTGGCGCCGTCGATCCGCGCCGCGTCCTCCAGATCCTTGTCCACCGCCTGCAGCGCCGCCAGGAAGTAGATCATGTTGAGACCGACCCAGAGCCAGAGTGAGGTCAGGATGATCGCCGGCATGACCAGGCGCGGGTCTCCCAGCCAGCGCTCCTCGAGGCCCCAGTGAAACAGCGCCTGGACGGTCTTGTTGATGAGCCCGTAGCGCGGCACGAACAGCACCGAGAAGAGAATCCCCACGAAGATCTGCCCGACCAGATTGGGCGAGAACAGAATCAGCCGGAGGATCGCTTTCGTTCGCTTGCCACCGCCGTTGAGCAGCACCGCCAGCCCCATCGCCAGCGGGAGCTGGACGAAGACCGAGGCCAGCGCGAACAGCGTGGTGTTCCCGAGCGCGGTGTGGAAGGTCCGGTCGTGGAGAAGAAAGCGAAAGTTCGCCAGCCCGACGAAGACCCGCCCGCGGGGGCCGTTGGTCTCGTAGAAGGCCAGCACGATGGCGTTCACGAACGGCACCAGGAAGAAGACCCCCGTCAGCAGCAGATAGGGCGAGAGGAAGAGGTAGGGCCAGGCGCCTGGCTTGCTGCCGGATTTGGCGCCCGGCTTGGTCCCGCGGGTCGCGGCCACGGTCAGCCCGCCTCCGTCAGCGTGCGGGTCCGGTCGGCCATCCGGCGGACGTCGTCGGCCGCGCGCGAAAGCTCGCTCCGGATCGTCTCCAGTAAGCCCGCTTCGCCGTCGCGGCGGTACTTCGTCACGCAGCGGCTGTAGGCTTCGTTCAGCTTGGCCCGCGCCACGGCGTCGACGGGGCTCGAGTAGACCGGCGGCGTGTCGGGCGCGAGCGCGGTGTACATCCGCCCGATCCGCTGGCCGCCATAGTAGGGGTTGGGCGCGTCCAGCTCCGGCCGCGTCCAGGCATCCTTCAGCACTGGCACCAGGTTCGTCTCGGCGAAGTGCTCGCCCAGGCTGGCCGGATCGAAGTAGAGGTACTTGGCCAGCTCCCAGGCCAGCTCCGGGTGCTTGCTCGCCTTCATCATCATGAGCCCGGTGCCGCCCCAGACCGAGGTCCGGCGCTCGCCCGGCGCCCAGGCCGGCAGCGGCATGAGGGCCATCTTGCCGCGGAGCCAGGGCTCCTCTTCCTCGAACTGGAAGCTGCGCCAGTCGGGGGTGATGAAGAACAGCACCAGGCCGTCGGTCATCGCCTTGGCGGTCGATTGCCCCCAGCCGGCGTCGGTGGCGATCTTGCGCGGCCCCTCGCTCTGCCGCAGGTACCAGAGGATCGTCTGGGCGACGATCTCGCTGTCGAAGGCGACGTTCCCCTGGGGGTCGAACAGCGCGCCGCCGCGCTGGAACAGCAGCGTCGTCAGCCCCCAGTCGCCGTCGGCGCGCAGGTCGAGCATGTAGCGGTCGATGACGCCGTCGCCGTCGAGATCGCGCGTCGCCCGCTGGCCGGCGGCGACGAACTTGTCCCAGGTGTCGAGGGTGGCGACGTCGATCCCCGCCGCCGCGACCAGATCGCGCCGGTAGGCGAGCATCACCGGGTGGACGTCGTGCGGCAGCGCGTAGACGCGCCCCTCTGCAGACCAGAGGCTGAAGCGCGAGGGCACCAATCGATCGTAGAGCCCGTCGGCGTGCAGCCGGTCGGTCAGGTCGTATAGCCCGATGTCGCGCACGGGGCCACGGGTGAAGAACCCCAACGATCCCTCGAACACCTCGGCCAGGTCGGGGACCTCGGTGCCGGCCAGCATGGCGTTCTGCAGCCGACTGCGCAGCGGCGTCCAGTTGGTGAACTCCACCTGCACCGTCACGCCGTGCGCGCGCTCGAACGCCGGCACCGCCCGGCGATAGGCGTCGTAGTGGGACTGGGTGAAGGTCACCAGCACGAGGTCGGGGCGGGGCGCCTGGAGGCCGCGGGTCGCCGCCCAGGTCACCGTCGAAACGAGCGCGGCGACCGCGATCCAGAACGGAGCGCGGCCGTAGGGGAATCGTGAGAACATCCTGCCGCCGCCGACTCTAACGCGACTTCGAGGCCAACTTCGAGGCGTTGCGTCGGCGTCCCCGCAATGGCACGCGTCCAACTGGAGCACGTCGACAAGATCTACGACGGAGGGGCGAAGATCGTCTCCGACGTCAGCCTCGACGTCGCCGACCGCGAGCTCCTGGTCCTGGTGGGGCCGTCGGGCTGCGGGAAGTCGACGACGCTGCGGATGATCGCCGGGCTCGAGTCGGTCACGTCCGGGACGATCTCGATCGACGGCCGCGTGGTCAACGACGTGCCGCCCAAGGATCGCGACATCGCCATGGTCTTCCAGAGCTACGCGCTCTACCCGCACATGACGGTGTACGAGAACATGGCCTTCGGTCTGGTGATGCGGAAGACGCCCAAGGCCGACGTCGAGGCGAGCGTGCGCCGCGCGGCCGGCATCCTGGGGATCACCCACCTCCTCGATCGGCGGCCGAAGGCGCTGTCGGGCGGACAGCGCCAGCGGGTGGCGCTCGGGCGCGCCATTGTCCGGGCGCCGAAGTGCTTCCTGTTCGACGAGCCGCTGTCGAACCTCGACGCCAAGCTGCGGGTCGAGATGCGCGCCGAGCTCAAACGCCTGCACCTCGAGCTCGGCAGCACGGTCGTCTACGTGACGCACGATCAGGAAGAGGCGATCACGCTCGGCGATCGGGTGGTGGTGATGAACGACGGCATCATCCAGCAGTGCGCGCCGGCGCTGGAGATCTACCGCCGCCCGGCCAACCGCTTCGTGGCCGGATTTCTCGGCAGCCCGCCGATGAACTTCCTCGAGGGGAGACTGGTCGACGACAACGGCCGGCTGTTCTTCGTCACCGGCGACGGGCCAGCCGGCGCCGAGGCGCGGCTGCCGGTTCCGCCCTGGGCCGCGGCGGGGCTGCGGGCCGCGGTCGGTGGTCCGGTGGTGCTCGGCGTGCGACCGGAGGCGCTGGCGGTCAAGCCGCACGCGCGGTTCGAGACGACCGACAACGGGATGGCGATGAAGGTCTGGTTGGTGCAGCCGCTCGGCGACCGGGCCGACGTCTACTTCTCCACGCCGCACCACCCGCGCATCGTCGCCCAGATGGACGCGGCGTCCGCCCTCGGCGTCGGCGAGACGGTGGTGGTCTACGTCGACCCGGCGCGGGTCCACTTCTTCGCGGCCGGTGACAGCGGGCGCAGCCTGGTCGACAAGCCGGCGGCGGGTTGAGGCTCGGCGACTTGGGAAGAACCGTGACGTGATATCGTTTTGGGCCTAGGAGCTGGAAATTGGTGCATGCGCGGTCGGTCCGGTTGGTTCTGGTGGTGGGCGCCCTCGGTCTGGGGGCGGGCTGCAAGAAGAGCGACAGCGAGTCGCTGATCGTCGCGCAGGTCGTGGCGGACAGCGGCGCCTCGTCGCTGACGTCGCTGGCGCTGTCTGCCGGGGGGGTGCGCAAGACGTTCGTGCTCTCGTCCGGGTTGTCGGCGACGGCGATGACCTTCGGCCTCTACGTCCCTTCCAACCTGCTCGGAAACGTCACTGTCACCGCGATCGGTTCGGGGGTGGGCTGCTCGGGGTATGAAGGTGGTGGGACGGCCGACCTCATCGAGGCGGGCGCGACCTCGAATCTGACGATTCAGATGGCGCCCTCCAACGTCTGCACCACCGACGGCGGCGCCGGTTCCACCGGGACGGGCGGGAGCGTCGGCGCCGGCGGGACCAGCGGAACGGGCGGGAACGTCGGCACCGGTGGCGGGAGTGGCGGGGCGACCGGCCTCGGCGGCGCGGCCGGGACCGGCGGCACTGCCGGAACGGGCGGCGCCGTCGGAACGGGCGGCACCATTGGAACAGGCGGCGCCGTTGGAACAGGGGGCAGCGGTGGCTCGCCCGGCAAGGGGGGCGCGGCGGGGAGCGGCACTGGCGGGACGACGAGCACCGGCGGCGGGAGCGGGGCAGGTGGAGCGACCGGGACGGGCGGATCGGGCCCGAGCGGCTGCGCCTCCACGCCCGCGGTCGGCACGCCGCCTCTGCTCACCTGCTGTCAGGAATACAATCACGCGGATTCCAGCTGCACTGACGATGCGTCGGTGCAGGGGGTCGCCTTCTCGCCCGACGGCACGCTGCTGGCGACGGCCGGCAGCGACAAGGTCGTGAAGATCTGGAGCTTCGACGGACACACGCTGACGGCGACCGGGACGACGTTGAAGGCGCCGGGAACCTTCGTCTGGGGTTACGTCGCCTTTTCGCCGGACGGGAAATATCTGGCGGTCGGGGCCGATGGCGAGGTCGACATCTACAACGTGGGGAGCTGGACGGCGGCCGGGCCGCCGCTCGCGCTGGGCGACGCCAACCTGGGCGTCGCGTTCGCGCCGGACTCGCAGCACGTGATCAGCTTCGACGGCGACACGGTCTACGTTCACACGGTCGGCACCGCGGCGCCGCTCACCACGCAGTCGCCCAATCTCCTCTTCAGCTCGCTGGCCGTGGGGACCGTGGCGACCACGGGAGGCCTGGTGGTCGCCATCGGGGGCGATGAGCTCTTCGGCGGCACGGTGGGCGACGTGGGGACGGGGGTCGTCTACCTCTTGTCGAACCAGTACGCGCTGAACGCCGGCGTCACGCTGAGGACTCTGACGACCTTCCAGGAGAACACGCTCTACGCCGCCGCCGTCTCACCGGACGGCGCTACGGTCGCGTTCGGCGACTACAAATCGCAGATCTGGTTTTCGCCCGTCCCGTCGGCGAACAGCACCATCCCCGAGACCTCCAGCCTCACCGTCGACGCGGCCAACTATCAGTCGATCTACGGCATCGCCTATTCACCGAAGAACGGCAGATACCTCGCGGCGGCCGCTGGCCAAGACGCCGACGGCAATCCGGGGACGTTGACGATCTGGGACGTCACCGCCAAGAGCCTCTACGCGCACTACGCTGGGGTGAGCCAGCAGCCGATCGCGGTCACCTTCTCGCCGAGCGGCAACGCGGTGGTGGTCGGGGAGTACGACTGCGGCAAGGTCCTGCTCTGCACCAATTGAGTCCAGAACGGACTCATTTGCAGTCGAGGAACGCGACGTCGTCGATCCAGATGTCGTAGTCCTGTCCGGGACCGATCGACCAGTCGAGCTCGACCAGCTTGCTCGGCGTGATCGAAGGCGGGCGGGGGCTCCCCCAGTCGGGCTGCTGGTGGACCTCGTTGAACATGACCTTGTATTCCTTCCACTCGGTGGTGAAGGTCATGTTCTTGCCGAAGTGGTTCCAGCAGGATTTGCACATCTCGCCGGCCGGGTGGGTGTTGATGTCGCCGATGTTGAACCGCACGCTGTTCGATGCTCCGCGGCCGACCTTGGCCTTGAAGACGATCCCGGCGTAGCGGGAGCCGTCGTAGATCGCGGTCTGGTCGCGGAGGTTGACGCCGAAGCCGGCGCCCCAGGCGTCGACCGGATCGCCGGTGGTCGTCTTGCCGTGAACGTGCAGCGCGCTCTCGGAGCCGTCGCCGGCGTCCTCGCTCGGTCCGAACGGCGTCGGATCGAGCGTCGAGCCCGCCTTGTCGACCTTCGGCCACCAATAACCGTCGCGTCCCCCTTCGGCGGCCAGTTGGTTGTTGCCGTCCTCGAAGTCGTCGACGAGACCGTCATCGGCGACGCGCACGCCGGCCGGGCAGCTCTTGACGTCGCTGCCGGTCCCGCCGATGACGCCGGCGATCACTTTTTTCTGCGAGACCCCGATGCAGCCCGTGAGGAGGCCGGCCGCTAGAAATGAGATGAAGCGCAAAAATGAGAGAAAGCGCAGATCGGAGAGAGTCACGCGCGCACTATAAACGCGCTCCCCAGCGGGCGCATTTCTATTTGAGTCCAGCGGCGCGGATCGGTTAAAAGGTCGGCGAGCGTCCAGCCGAAGTATCCGTTTCGGCGCTCGAACGGACCGCACCCTGTGCTCAAGTCGACCGTCGTTGCGCTCATATTGACCTCGCTGCCCGGCGTCGTTTGGGCGGCCGACGCGCCCGCGGCCGGCGCCGCCGCGAACCCGTCGGCGGCCGTATCGCCGTCGACCGACATGCCGGCGGCTACCCCGGCGTCTCCCCCGGTGCCGCCACTGCCTGTCGTGACGCCATCTGCCGCGCCGCCGCCACCGCCGCCGGCGTCCCCGGCCGCGCCCGTTCGCGACGATCTTCTGCTGATGGCCGACGTCCTGCCGAACCCCGGTTACGTTCCCGGCTACCGGACGTTCAATGGGTTCACGCTGGCGCCGAACGTTCCGCTGGTCGGCGCGCTCCCCGGCAACATCACCCCGGGCTTCGGCGCGCCGATGCCCCCCACGCAATGGACGTTCAAGTGGAGCGGGTTCCTCAATGACTCGTTTCAGTCGAGCATCGGCCACCGGATGGTGACCGGGCCGGATCAGACGACCACCGTCTTCCACATCCCGGCTCAAACCGTCGACGAGTACGCGTCGTTTCTAGGGACCAACACCATGCCCGGGCAGTGGGTCCAGCTCAACATGGCCTACGGCAACCCGGTCGTTTCGCTCAACTTGAGCCTCAGCACCTGGAACCCGACCGAACCGACGACCTACTACCAGATCGGCAGCCAGAACTTCATCCAGAACGCCTATCTGCAGTATCTGGTGCCGCCGCTCGGCGACTGGAATCTGCGCGTGTTGGCCGGGTACTTCTATACCAACTACGGCGCGCTCGCCCAGTACGGCCTCGGGATGTACACCAACGCGATCGTCGCCCTCGTGCGCGGGGTGGGCGAGGACGTCACCGCCGAATACAAGCTTTCGCCCACGCTGTCGCTGCTGTTGGACGAGGGGTTCATGGGGAACCGCAACGGCGAGGCGCCGTCCGGAACGATCCCCGACGCCGGCAACGGCGGCGCCAGCGCCAACCCGATGTATCCCGCCGCCTGGATCGCGCACCTGCACGCCGGTCTCGCCTGGAACGGGCCCACGAGCTACAAGCTCAACACCCACTTCGTGGTCAACTGGGCGCAGGACGATCGCGTGCAGTGCCAGTCGGCTTCGATCCTGGTCCCGCAGGGGGTCGACGAACCCTGTTTGGACAACCCGACCTACCGCCAATTCAACTCGGCGCTCGTCCCCAACGGCCATCTCTACGTCACCGGCTTCGATGCCAGCGTGAACAACCCCGCCTGGGGGTTCCTGGGGATCGCCGGGTCCTACACCGAGGGCGCCAACGCCTCGCTGCTGCGCGGCCTCACCACCTTCGGCGGCGAAGGGGGCGCCCTCGTCGATCGCTGGTGGGGCTCGGGCACCTACGGCAGCGGCTCGCTCTACGCGGGCGGGCTCAACTACACCGGCAGCCTGCGGCGGATCCTGAGCGCGCCGCTCCCCGCGCGGCGCGATGCGCCCGATCTGATCATCAACGCGGGCGCGATCCTCGCCTATACGACGACCAGCAGCACCACCATCTCGGGCGCCCAGACACTCCCGTCGACGATCACCATGCCGGGACCGATTCCGCTCCCCTCCGACGTCGATCAGTTCAACCACCGTCTGCGGTGGAAGCTCGGTGCCGACGCGCTTTACACCTGGAAGTCATGGGTGGGGGCGGGGCTGCGCGTCGATCGCGTGGCCCCCACCAACAAGGACGCCGACCAGACGTTCTGGGTGGTCGCCCCCCGGATCGTCTTCAAGACCAACTGGTTCGCGCGCGAGAGCCTCACGCTGCTCTACGCCAGGTGGTTCTACGGGTCGAACACGCACCCCGATGCTAGCTCCATCGTCGCGCCCGACGGGCGCCTCGATGATCAACTGATCGCGCTCAACGTGAATGTTTGGTGGTGAGACGATGAGAAACCGAGTCAAATGTCGAGGAGCAACGGCGAGGGTAGCGGCCGCGCTGCTCGTCGTGGGGGGCGTCGCCGTCGCAGTTCCGGCGCGTGCGGACGAGGTCAAACCGACGAGCGACGTGCCGGGCGAGCTGCCGCTCGATCCGTCGTTCGGCCTGGATCCGGCGACGCCGCAGATCGCCGCGCTCCCCGGCGGCACGATGCCGGCGTTCGGCCAGCGGTCGCTCAGCGAGGACGAGTGGCGCTTCGACTTCCACGGCCTTCTCATCGCCCCTATGAACATGGGGATCAACACCCGCAGCAAGGAGATGATCGCGACGGGACCCGGACAGACCAACCTGGTCCTTCACGCGCCGCCGGTGGTCCCCGACAACCTCCAGACCTTCTCGCACACCGGCGTGGTCCCCACCACCTACGCGCAGCTCAACTTCTCCGAGGGGAACAGCATCGTCAGCGCCAACGTCAGCATCCAGGCGCGGCAGGCGAACGTCTCGGAGAGCTTCCTCGAGCCGGCCGATCAGCTCGGCATCACCGACGTCTACCTCAGCTGGTTGCCGCCGATCCCCGACAAGAGGCTGCGCCTGCAGGTTTTGGCCGGCGCCTTCACCACCCGCTACGGCTCGCCGGGCGAATACGACGAGGGTCGTTACGGCACGCCCCTCATCGCGCAGATCAGCGGCGTCGGCCAGCTGGTCACGCTCCACTACGCCAGCTCCCGGGACTGGGTCTTCATGGCCGAGGAGGGATTCGTGGGCCAGACCAACAAGGCCCAGGTCAGCATCACGCCCGACGTCTGGAACGACTTCGCCGATCCGGGGACCGGCAGCACCTTCGTCGTGCACGCCCACGTCGGCGCCGCCTACGCGCGCAGGCTGGCGGTCGGCGCGCACTTCATCCGCGCCTTCAGCCTCGACGACCGCGTCGGGCCGAACGAGCCGGACGGCCGGATCAACATCTTCGCCGGCGACGTCCGCGTCGGCCTGGGGCGCTTCGGCTCCTTCTACGCCGCCTACTCCTACACCAACGCGTTGCAGTCCCGCGACGTGAGCCGGGTGATCTCAGTCCTCAATACGCAAGGCGGCCCAGGCCTCATGCAGGAGTATCTCGGCCCCTACAGCGACGGCACCGGGACGCTCAACACCGTAGGCGCGCAGTATGACGTCAGCATCGGCAAGCTGGTCAGCTACCCCGTTCCGTTCTCCGGCGATGGGCCCGACCTGGTCCTGAGCCTGTTCGGGATGTTCACCCACGTGACCAGCGCCGATCCGACAGTGTTCGATCCGAACATCCCATCGACGACCACCGCCTGGAACGGGGCCAACAAGGTCAAGGTCGGGCTGGAAGGCACCTACAGCCTGCTGTCGTGGTTGGCGGCCTCCGTTCGCTACGATTGGGTCGACCCCTACACCAAGGAGAGCGATCTCGGCTACTCGGAGATCTCGCCGCGGCTCATCTTCCACTCCGACTGGCAGTCGACGGACCAGATCGTGTTGCAGTACACCCACTGGTTCTACGGGAACCTCACGCCGGTCCAGACCGGCGAGCCGCCGACGTACAATTTCGGCACCGTCCCCGACCCCAACATGATCTCGCTCTCCGCCAGCATCTGGTGGTGAGATGCTGACCGGCCGGATCGCGGTCGTTTTGGGTGGAACCGCCGGTATCGGCCGCGCGGTCAGCCTGGCGCTCGCCGACGCCGGCGCCGACGTGGTGGCCGCTGCGCGCCGCCCGGCCGAGCTCGAGGCCACCGCCGCCGAGATCGAGCGGCGCGGCCGCCGCACGCTGCGCCGCCCGGCCGACGTGACCGACCGCGCGTCGCTGGAGCGGCTGCGCGACGAGATGCTCTCGGCGTTCGGGCAGGTCGACATCCTGGTCAACTGCGCCGCCCGGACCAAGCGCCAGCCGACGCTCGACTGGACCGACCGCGACTGGAACGACATCCTCGACGTCAACCTGACTGGAACGCTGCGCGCCTGTCAGGTGTTCGGGCCGGGGATGCTCGCCCGCGGTTACGGCCGCATCGTCAACTTCGCCTCGCTGTCCGCCTTCGCCGCATTTCACGAGGTGGCCGCCTACAGCGCCAGCAAGGCCGGCGTGGTGATGCTGACCCGCTCGCTGGCGGTCGAGTGGGGCGCCCGCGGCGTCTGCGTCAACGCCGTCGCCCCGGGCGTCATCCGCACCGATCTGAACGCCAAGTTGCTCGACGGCACCGGGCGCGGCCAGGAGCTCTTGCTGCGCACGCCGATGAAGCGTTTCGGCCTGCCGACCGAGGTGGCCGCGGCGGCCGTCTTCCTGGCGTCGGAGGGGGCCAGCTTCGTCAACGGCGAGGTGCTGATGGTCGACGGCGGCTTCCTGGGCAGCGGGGTCAATCAATGAGGCGGTCATGAGAATCACCGAGGCGAAGGTGATCGTCTGCTCACCGGGGCGGAACTTCGTGACGCTCAAGCTGACGACGGAGGACGGCGTCACCGGGCTCGGCGACGCGACGCTCAACGGGCGCGAGCTGGCGGTCGCCACCTACCTCGAAGAGCACCTGGTCCCGCTGCTCATCGGCCGCGACGCGCGCCGGATCGAGGACACCTGGCACTACCTCTACAAGGGCGCCTACTGGCGGCGCGGGCCGGTCACCATGACCGCCATCGCCGCCGTCGACACGGCGTTGTGGGACATCCAGGGCAAGGCGCTCGGCGTCCCGGTCTATCAGCTCTTGGGCGGGCGCGCGCGCGACGCCGTGACCGTCTACGGCCACGCCAACGGCCAGTCGATCGACGAGACGGTCGAGGCCGTCGCGCGCTACGCGGCGGCCGGCTACCGCGCTGTGCGCGCCCAGTGCGGCGTCCCCGGCGTCCCCGACACCTACGGGGTCGGCCACGGCAAGCCGGGCGAGACGTACGAGCCGGCGGTGAAGGGGTTGCCGCCGGAGTCGGCCTGGAGCACCGAGCAGTATCTCGAGGTCGTGCCGAAGCTGTTCGCCCGGCTGCGCAAAGATCTCGGCCCCGACCTGCACCTCTTGCACGACGTCCACCACCGCCTGACGCCGATCGAAGCGGCGCGTCTCGGCAAGGAGCTCGAGCCGCATCATCTGTTCTGGATGGAGGACCCGGTCCCCGCCGAGCTGCAGGAGGGGTTTCGGCTCGTCCGCCGGCACACCACCACGCCGCTGGCGACCGGCGAGGTCTTCTCGTCGATCTATGACTGCCAGGAGCTGATCCGCGAACAGCTCATCGACTACATCCGGACCACCGTCGTCCACGCCGGCGGCATCACCCACCTGCGCCGCATCGCGCACCTCGCCGAGCTGCACCAGGTCCGCACCGGCTCGCACGGCGCGACCGATCTGTCGCCGGTCTGCCTGGCGGCGGCGCTTCACTTCGATCTCGCGGTCCACAACTTCGGCATCCAGGAGTACATGCCGCATTCGGCCGACACCGATCGCGTTTTCCCGCACGGCTACCGCTTCGCCGACGGCATGCTTCACCCCGGCGACGCGCCCGGGCTGGGGGTCACGCTCGACGAGACCCTCGCCGCGACGTTCCCCTACGAGCGGGCCTACCTGCCGACGAACCGCAAGCTCGACGGCACCGTCCACAGCTGGTAGGCGGCGCGCTACGGCAAGCGCGCCTGCACCAACGCCAGCGTCTGATCGCCGAGCGGCCCCGCGCCCTCTTGCTTCACCAGGCCGACCCCCTTCGCGTACCAGGAGATGAGCGGCGGATGGTGCTTCTGCCCGCGCCGCAGACGCAGGCAGGTGAAGGTGCCGGCCGGGACCGACACGGGATCGGCCGCCGCTTCGACCTCCCATTTCACCTCGGCGCGCTTGCTCTTCGGACGCCCCTTCGCGTTGGGCGTCGTGTCGAGGAACGCTTCCGGCCACTTCGCGCCGGCCGCGAGGCGCTCCGCATGCTCGTCGATCACGGTGAGCGGGGGGTCGTAGGTCTCCTCCTCGACCACCGTACCGGTCGGGTCGTCGATCTCCTTCTGCTCGACCGCGACGCGTCCCGCTTCGCGATCGTCCCAGGTCCAGACCGTACCGTCGAGGAGATCCTCCCGGACCCGGTACTCGGGCACCGCGCCGCTCGACCCTCCGTAGTCGATCCCGTCGACGCTGACACTCCCCGTTCCTCGGCGTCCGTCTTCGGTGGTGATGGCGTAGCGCCAGAGCGCCCCGACCGCGAGCGGCAGGTAGCTGGCCTCGCGGTGAGCCGCCTCGCGACCGTGGGCGACGGAGCTACATCCGCCCAGCGCCAGCAGGCCGCAAAGCGCGAAGGGCCCGAAGAACCGGAAGAACCCGAAGAACCGGAAGAATCCGAAGAACCCGAAGCTCACGCCACCCGCCCACGCTCGACCCACGCTTTAACACCATAGTCACGGATGGCCCGGCAGGGAGTTGGCCGTTCAGATTCCGGGGACGTGGCTCTTTTTGATCGCCATGAATTCGGCGAGCGAGCCGTGTGGCGGCTCGCAGTCGGCGGGGAAGGGGCGCTTCGAGAAGGTCTGGAAGTAGAGCAGGCAGGCGTCGCGCCACCACCGTGCCTCCTTTTCTTGAATCGCCAGCAGGGCCGTCACATGGACGTGCCGGTGGTGGTCGACGTACGGCGCGAGCTCGTTCCAGGTGCGCCGCATGCCGTGCACGAAGTCGACGCCGGCGGTGTAGCGGTGGCAGAGCTCGTCCCAGAGCGTCCGCCCCGAGCGCATGACGTGATCCCAACGGACGTGGTGGAACCAGAGCAGGTACTCCTCGGGGCAGGTCTGTAGATCGCCGAATTGTCCGTCGAGCGGCGGGTTGTACTGCGCGACGGCATTGCTGCCGGTTGCCGAGCGATCGAAACCGATCCCCGCGGCGTCGGCCCGGTGGTAGTAGACCGCCGTCCAGTCGGCGCGGCCCCGCTCGCGCTCGGGCGATACCCACGGTCCCGGGCCATGGTGATGGTCCTTGGCCATCAGGTGGTGCAGGCCGAGCGGCGTCATGTAGCTCACCGGCGCCTCGCGCGAGCCGAGCATCATTGCCTTTGCCGGCGCGACGAAGCGCGGGTCGTTGCCGTAGGTCATCCGCAGCCATTCCTCGGCGATCGCTTCGGCCCCGAGCTGGTGATCCCAGGCGAGGCGCCCGAACGCGTACCAGTTGGCCTGCAAAAATGGATGGCCGGTCCAGTTGCGTTCGTCGCCGGTGTTGGCGACGCCCGCCATGCCCGAAACGGCGTGGGCGTGCAGGCTGCCGTCGACGACGCGGGCGACCGTCGAGCCGGCGCCCCTGGCGAAGGTGTCGGCGTCGAGCGTTTCTTTGATGAGCGGCGCGTGGAAGACCAGGTGGGTGGCGAAGCCCAGGTATTCCTGCGCCAGCATCACCTCGAGAAACAGCGGCGTCTTCGGCATGGCGCCGAACAGCGGATGGAACGGCTCGCGCGGCTGGAAGTCGATGGCGCCGTTCTTCACCTGCAGCGCCACGTTGGGGCGGAACCGGCCGTCCTGCGGCGTCAACTCGGCGTAGGCCTGCTTGTGCCGATCCTCGCCTTCGATCGACCGGTAGACGAACGCTCGCCAGATCACCGTCCCGCCGCCCGGCGCGACCGCATCGGCCAGCACGTTGGCGCCGTCGGCGTGCGTGCGGCCGTAGTCCTGCGGCCCGGGCTGCCCCTCGGACGACGCTTTGACGAGGAAGCCGCCAAAGTCGGGGACCTGGCGGTAGATCTCCTCGGCCTTGGCGCGCCACCAGGCGCGGACGCCGTCGTCGAGCGGATCGGCCGTCGCCAGGCCGCCGAGCTCGATCGGCGACGAGAAACGCGCGGTGAGAAAGACGCGGATCCCCCAGCGGCGAAAGACGTCGGCCAGGGCGGCGACCTTGGGGAGGTACTCGGCCGTCAACGCCAGCGGATCGGCGTTGACGTTGGTCAGCGAGACGGCGTTGATGCCGATCGAGGCGTCGGCGCGCGCGTAGTCCTCGTAGCGCGGCGAGAGGTAGTCGGGGAGCTTGTGCCAATCCCACAGCGAGTGCCCGGCGTACCCGCGCTCGATCGTTCCGTCGAGGTTGTCCCAATGGTCGAGCATGCGCAGCGCGATCCGCGGCGCGCTGACGGTGTCGAGCGCCGCGACCGCGGTCTCCGTTTGCAGGAGGCGCAACAGATGAAACGCGCCGTAGAGCGCGCCGACGTCGCGATTGCCGGCGACGATCGTGCACGCCCGGCCGGCGACGGTCGCGCGCCGGATGACGAACCCTTCATTGCCCGCGTCCGCCAGCGACGCACCGAGCCCCGCGCCGGCGACCACCGGCGAGCCGGTCGGTGTGCCGACGATGAGCGCGCCGTCGCTTTCGATTGTCCGCGCCCGCGCCAGCGCCGGCGCGCCGCCGAGCAATCCGCCGAGCCCGCGGGTGAGCTCCTCGCGCGCGGCCGAGAGCGTCGGCGAATCACTCTCGAACAGCAGCGCCGTGAACGCCGCGCGGTAGGCAGCGAGGAGATCCGGACGGGCGACCGGGTACCGCAGCCAGAGTCGGTAGCCGTCTTCCATCAGGGCGGGGGCGTGTTGACGACGCCGCCGTCGGGCCTGGTGACGCGGTAGAAGCGGACGTTGTCGAGATAATAGTCGACGTAGCCGGAATCCCAGGTGAACCGCACCACCGACGCCGAGGTCAGGTCGAAGTAGGGGGCCTGCTTGGCCCACCCCTGCTGCGACATCTGCGCGAACGGGATGGCGAAGAACTGCCACTCCTCGGAGAGATGAACCGGGAACGTGAAGTGGTCACCGCACTGCTCGTCGGCCTCGGCGGGCAATGGATCGGCCGGCACCGACGCGCCGTTGGCGTCGACCGTCCCCGTCGGATTGTAGCAAAGGTCGGCCTCGGTGCCGTTGCGGTAAGTGAACGGCGTGCAGGCCCGCCCGACCCATTCCGCGTCGGAGCCGTTGTTGGGATAGGCGGAGTAGGGTCGATTGCAGAGCGAACGTCCGCAGAAGTTCCCGCCCGCGCCGGGTCCGCCGGAAGACGCCGCTCCCGGATGCGAGGCGGGAGGGCCGCAGAAGTATTCGCCGTTCTGGACCGCAGTCGGTAGAAGCGTGTCGGGGAACGTAAGCGGCGAGGTCAGGCTGGTGACGGCCGAGCCGTAGGCGGGATCGTTCGCGCCGTACCAATCGCAGGTCGTGTCCTGGTAGAGGCACGAGCACTCCCCCTTGCGCTCGCAGAGGCGAGGCTCGCTGGGGTTGCCGACGTACATGAGGTAGCTGATGTCGTCGTCGGTGAACTTGTCCCCGACCAGGACGCGCATGAGCGGCTGGCCGTTGGGCCCGCGGCGTGCCCAGAACGAGATGCCGTCCCACTGGCTGACGTCGAGGGCAGCGAAGCTGACCGCCGAGGCCAGCTGGGTGCTGCCGCCCGGTGGGCAATAACTGGGCAACGGGCTGACCCCCGTGCAGAGACCGGAGTCTTGGTTCAGGTGCTCGAGGCCGATCCCGATTCCGCCGCCCCAGCCGGTGAAGAGCCCACCCGATTCGTGGAGCACGTGGTTCTGGCCCAGGGGCGGGAAGGACATATCGTTGTCGTTGCCAGCGCCGCAGACGTCCTGTTGGATGGCCGGCGGTTGATAACCGCTCGGCCAGATCCCGGCGGTACCGTCGACGTACTGGTAAAAGTACTGGGCCGAGCCGCCGTTGTACTCGTTGTCGAGCACGGCGGCGGGAGCAAAAAACTCCAGCCCCCGCTGGGCCGCGTCGCAGTCGACGAGCGGCGCAGTCGTCACCGCGGCGCCCAGCTGGTTCGGCACGCAGGCCTGACCGGTGCAGGGGAGGGCTGTCGCCGCGTCAGGCAAGTCGGCGCGGTTGGCCGTGGGGACGCAGGCGCCGAGCGCCGCCGCGGCGAGCGCCAACGTCAACACGCGTCCCGGCGACCGCGAGGGATTGATCACGCCCGTTGCTGGCCGCATTGGGGCGCAGACTCCCACTTCGAGCCGTGGACGGTCAAGGTCATGCGCGATAAAGAAAGGTCCATGAATTCGCCTTCGCTCGTCGCCGTCGTGCTCGGGACGTCCCTGTTTGGGGCCTGCCTTCGCCATCCGGCGCCGGCGACGCCCGCCGCCGCTCCGCCGGCGATCGCCGCCACGGTGATCATCGCGCCCGCCGAGCGGCACCAGACGCTGGAGGGGTTCGGGGCCTCGGTCGCCTGGCACCAGGACAAGATCGTCGGCGATCGCGCCCCGGCCGGGATCTACGACATCCTGTTTCCCGAGCTGGGGCTCGACATCATCCGGTTCCGCAACCGCTACCAGCGCAGCAAGCCGGAGGACGCCAATTTGAACGAAGAGGTGGAGATCCTCCGGCGCGGGACGGCGGCGCTCGGGCACCCGCCCAAGGTCATGCTGTCGTCGTGGGCGCCGCCCGCCGCGCTCAAGGCCGACGGCCACGAGGATTGCCACAACAACCACGACTGCACGCTGGCCAAGGAGAACGGCCACTTCGTCTATCAGAAGTTCGCGCGCTACTGGGCCGACTCGCTCCGACATTACGCCGAGCTCGGGATCGTCCCCGACACCATCACCATCGAGAACGAGCCGTCGTTCATTCCACCCACCTGGGAAGGTTGCAAGTTCGATCCCAGCGAGACCGCCGACTATCCGGGGTTCGATCGCGCGCTCGTCGCCGTGCACGACGAGCTGGCGGGCATGTCGCCGCCGCTTCATCACCCGCCGCGCATCCTCGGGCCCGAGGTGCTGGGGGTGCACTCCCACTTGGTGCAGCAGTATCTCGCGCCGATGAACATGAACCTGGTCGACGGCGTCGCGCACCATCTTTACGAGAAGGGGTCGGACGGGATCTGGGATTGGCGCATGCCGGGCCCCGACAGCTTCGCAGAGCCGATGCGCGGCGTCGCCGCAGCCACGCGCAAGCCGCTGTGGCAGACGGAGTTCCAGACCGACGAGGACAAGGGGATCGACGGCGGCTTCGAGACCGCCTGGCTCATCCACCTGTCGCTGGCCGAGGAGGGGGTGGTCGCCTTTCTCTACTGGAACCTGGTCTGGAACTTCCCCGGCGGGCTGGTCTCGGTCGAGGGGAACAACTACAAGGTCCGCGACCAGTACTACGCGGTCAAACACTACGCGCGCTTCACCGATCCGGGCGACGTGCGCGTCAGCGCGCGCAGCGACGCCGGCACCATTCGCGCGACCGCCTTCTTGGCGCCGCGCGGCGATCGTCTGACCATCGTCATGCTCAACACCGGCAAGGAGGACGCCAACGTTCGCGTCGATGCCGGCGGGTTCGCGTTCGCGCGCGCCGAGGGATTCGAGACCGTGTTTCGGCCGGGCGCGTCGCAGACTTGGAAGACGATCGACGCGCAGCGATCGATCGCGTTGCCCAGTCGATCGATCGCCACGATCGTCCTTCAGCATTGACCGCGCGGTAGCGCTGGACGTCGCCCGACTCGATCGAGTATCAAATAAGGGCTTGAAGAAAGCGCGGGTCCTCGTTCTCTTCGACACGGACGGCGAACCGCCCGCGTCGCAAGATTACAAAAAGCAGGTCGAGTCGACCGATGAGGCGGAGTTCGACGTTGCCCGGGCCCTGCTTTCGAAGGGCCACGAGGTTCGCGTCTTCGGGTTTCGGGACAACCTCGATCAGCTGGTGTCGGGGCTGCGCGCCGAGCCGGTCGACGTCGTCTTCAATCTGGCGGAGCGGTTCCGCGGCCAGTCGGGGCTCGATTACACCGTCGCCGCCGTGCTGGAGATGCTGGGCTTCCCCTACACCGGCGCGTCGTCGGAAGGGTTGATGCTGGCGCGCGACAAGGCGCTCACCAAGAAGGTGTTCGCCTACCAGGGGATTCGAATCCCGCACTTCATGGTCTGCCGCGCCAAGCTGCCGGTGCAGCGGCCGAGCGACCTGCGCTTCCCGCTGATCGTCAAACCGCTCGATGAGGACGCCTCGGTCGGCATCGCGCAGGCCTCGGTGGTGCGGGACGACGACGCGCTCAAAGAGCGGGTCAATTTCATCCACAAGCAATTCAAGACCGCCGCCATCGTCGAGGAGTTCATTGCCGGGCGCGAGCTCTATATCGGCGTGATGGGGAACGATTCGCCGGTGGCGTTGCCGCCGATCGAGATGGTCTTCGGCAGCGACACCACCGCCGAGAACCGGATCGCGACCTTCAAGGCCAAGTGGAGCATGCGCTACCGCGAAGGCCGCGGGATTCAGAACGAGATCGCCAAGAACCTCTCGCCCGAGGTGCGGCAGCGGTTGGCCGAGGTGGCGTTGCGCGCCTACGAGGCCGCCGGGTTGCGCGACTACGGCCGCATCGACGTCCGCCTGGCGCACGACGACGCCATCTACATCGTCGAGGCGAACCCCAATCCCTACCTGGCCGAGGGCGAGGATCTCTCCTGGGCGGCGGAGGAGGGTGGACACCTCTATCCAGATTTCATCGAAAAAATTGCAGAGATGGCAATTATCCGCGGCGTCTCCCGCGGTTGATTGCGACGCCCCATTTTTTTCGGCTGTGTATGATCGGCCGATGGCCCCCACCGGCACGAGAGCGTGGAGTTGGAAGCGGCTTTTCCTGATCGGTTTGCCGGCAGCGGCGTTGATCCATGGCTGCGCCAACAGCGAGAGCGTGGACCTCGACGGCGGCGGCACCGGCACCGGCGGCCAGAGCAGCGGTGAAGGGGGAAGTACCGGGACGGGAGGCCGCGCCACCGGCGGCGCGACCGGCCAGGGTGGATCGCCCGGCGCGACCGGTACCGGCGGCGTGACCGGCACCGGCGGCGCGACGGTGACCGGCAAGGGGGGCAACGGCACCGGCGGTGCGACGGGCAAGGGCGGCACCGTCGGCACCGGTGGCAACGTCGGGGGCGGCGGCTTCTTCGGGGGCGGTGCCTTCTTCGGCGGTGGCGCCGGCAAGCCGGGGACGGCGGGAACCTCCGGTGGCGCGGGACATCCGGGCGGCGGCACCGCGGGGGGCATCGCTGGGATGACGGGCGGCGCGGGCCATTCAGGCGGCGGCGCCTCGGGGTCGGCCGGCACGAACGGCGCGGCCGGCACGAGCGGCGCAGCCGGCACGAACGGCGCGGCGGGCACGAATGGCGCGGCCGGCACGAGCGGCGCGGCGGGCGTCTCCGGCGGCGAAGGTCTCGGCGGCGAGGGCGCGGCCGGCTCGGGCGCCAGTGGCGCGGCCGGCGCTTGACGGGCCAGAGCCGGCGCGTTCGTCTAAGATAGGGGTCAAAGACTAAGATAGTCCTCAGACAAGAGAGGTTTGCTTGCGTTTCAACCCTGCTTTTTTCCTGCCTAGCTTTTCCCTACCCAGCTTCTTCCTGGTCGTTCCCGTCTCCCTGGTCGCCGCCTGCTCGGGGCTGTTTCCAGGCGGTGGTGGGGGGAACCCCGCGGGCGACGTCCCGCCGCCGACCTGGGTCACGCACGACATCCGCGTCGACACGGTCGGCTACGTGACCGGGCGGGTGAAGGCCGCCACGGTGGTCTTGCCCGCCGGAATGACGGCGCTCTCCGACACCACCGCGGAGGTGTTCGATCTGAACGGGAACCTCCAGTGGGCCTGCACCGTCACCGGTCCGTTTTCGGACACCGGTTTGAACGTGACCTACTACCTGGCCGACTTCACGCCGTTCGACGACCCGGGGACTTTCTATGTCGAGGTCCCGGCGCTCGGCTCTGACGGCACGGCGCAATCGGCGCCGTTCCAGATCGCGCCCGACGTGTTCGCCGGCGCGCTCACCACCGCGATGACGGGACTCTACGGCCAGCGCTGCGGCACGGCCGTCAAGATCACGATGGGCCACGACACCTGGCAGCACGGCGCCTGCCACCAGCACGACGCCGATTCGCTCCAGTACCTGACCGGCGCCCAGACGCCGTTTCCCAGCGTCGGCGGCTGGCACGACGCCGGCGACTACGGCAAGTACGTCAACAACGGCGCGTTCAGCGTCGGCATGTTGCTGGCGGCCTGGGAACACTTCCAGCCGACGCTCGCCGGGCTGACGCTGCCGATCCCCGAGCACGGCAAGACCGCCGCCGGTGGGTCGGCCCCGCTGCCCGATTTTCTCTGGGAGGTGAAGTGGGAGCTCGACTGGCTGCTCACCGCGCAGAGCGCCAGCGGCGGCAGCGGAGGCCTGCCCGACAAGCTGACCGCGCTCGCCTTCGAGAACTACGGCACGATGCCCGACATCGACGGCCAGAAGCGTTACTTCTCGGGGATCGGCACCGCGATGACCGCCGACTTCGTGGCGGTGATGGCCGAGGCGGCGCGCATCTATCAGGAAGACGCCCCGACCGACGCCGCCAACTATCTCGCCGCCGCCCAGCTCGGCTACCAGTACCTGACGGCGAACGCCGGCCCCGCGGTGGCCGACAACGACAATCCGTCCATGAAGACCGTGAACGTCTTCTCGACCGGGCACTACTCCGAATCCGACCCCGACAATCGGCTGTGGGCGGCCGCCGAGCTCTGGGAGACGACCGGCGACGCCGCGGCGCTGGCCGACTTCGAGACGCGCGCCGCCGCGCCCGGCCAGACGGTGGCCGCCGACTTCGACTGGTCGAACGTCGCCAACCTCGGCTACTACACCTATCTGCTGTCGCAGCGGGCGGACGCCGGCGCGCGCGACGCGGCGCTCGTCTCGGCGCTCTCCGCCAGCCTGACGACCGCCGCCGATTCGCTGGTCACCACGGCCGGCGCCCACGTCTTCGGGCGCGCGCTCGGCGACAACTTCTATTGGGGCTCGAACGGCTCGGTGGCGCGGTCGGCGATGCTGCTCTGGGTGGCCAACACGCTCAGCCCCGACCCGAAGTACCTCGACACGATCGAGATGCAGGTCGATTTCCTGTTGGGCCGGAACTCCTACGATCGCTCGCAGGTGACGATGGTCGGCTATCACCCGCCGCTCAGCCCTCACCACGGCCCCTCGAGCGGCGACGGGGTCCCCGATCCCTGGCCCGGCCTACTGGTGGGGGGCGCCAACAACACCGCAACGCTGGAGCCGCCGTCGGACTATGACTGGACCGACAACGCGGCCGACTATGACGTCAACGAGATCGCCATCAACTGGATCACCCCGTTCGTGTACGCCACGGCCGCGCTGACGCCGCCGGCGATGTAAAGTGCAGCGCTGACAAGGGAGACGACGACCATGCATCTGACGAAAGCTTCGATCGCACGCGTTTGTGGGATGGCCCTGGGGTTCTTGGCGCTCGGCTGCGGCAGCAGCGGCTCGGGCGGCGGATCGAGCGATCCGGCGGCGGCCTTCCCGGCGACCTGGACGTTCACCTCGGGGATGATCGATCCGATGTGCAGCGGACTCGGGAGCACCCTCACCCCGTTCGATCTGACCGGCGACACCATGACGGTCACCCGGGTCGATCCGACGCAGGTCTCGACCATGCTCACGGGGACCGGCGTCATGTGCGACGTCAACTTCACCGTCAGCGGGATGATCGCCACGGCCGAGGCAGGACAGACCTGTGCCTTCACGGTCGCGGTCGGCGGCACTTCGACCGCGGTGACGGTCGACATCACGAGCTGGACGCTGACCGTTTCGGGCGACTCGCTCACGATGTCGATGTCCGGGTCGGCGAACATCCAGCAGATCATCAGCTGCACGCCGATGGGGATGGGCACCGCGACCCGCCCCTCGAGCGGCGGCTGATCGCCTCAGTAGATCTGAATCTCGGGGCGCAGCACGGTGCTGACCAGCGCCGCCCGGCTCTCTTGCGGCAGCGGCGTGAGATCGCGCAGCAGCTCATCGAGGGAGCTGGTGTCGGCCTCGTCGAACAGCACCGCGAATCCTTTATAGGCGATGGTTCGGACGACCCGGCCCGAGGCCTGGCAGGTCTTGCCGCCGTTCGCCGAGAGCATGACCGAGATCCGCCGGTCGACCGTGACCGGGGCGTTCGATTTGAAGAAGCAGCCGCCGCGCGAGATGTCCTGCAGCTCGGCCTCGATCTGCCCGTGACCGAGAAACAGCAGCGTCACCGGCACCCCCAACCCGAGGCGTGGATACTGCCGCTGTTCCGACCACCCCATCGGGAGCAGCATGCCACAAATGGGGCGCCGTGGTATCACTCCGCGCGTCATGCCGGTCCTAACTGACGGCGAAAGCCGAAGCCGGACCGGCTTTGTTCCCGTTTCGCCCGATCTCGTCTCCCGCTCGCTGTTCACGCGGCGCAAGCACTGGGCCGAGCGCTTCGGCACCGCGCCGCTGCTGCCGACCTCGCGCGCGGAGATGGACGCGCTCGGCTGGGAGAGCTGCGACGTGGTCCTGGTGACCGGCGACGCCTACGTCGATCACCCCAGCTTCGGGATGGCGCTGGTGGGCCGATTGCTCGAAGCGCAGGGGTTCCGCGTCGGGATCCTGTCGCAGCCCGACTGGAAGAGCGCCCAGCCGTTCACTGCGCTCGGGCGCCCGACGGTCATGTGGGGCGTCACCGCCGGCAACATGGACTCGATGGTCAACCGCTACACCGCCGACCGGCGGCTGCGCCACGACGACGCCTATACGCCCGGCGGCGCCGGCGGCAAGCGTCCCGATCGCGCCGTCGTCGTCTATGCGCAGCGCTGCCGCGAGGCGTTCCCCGACGTGCCGATTGTCCTCGGCGGCATCGAGGCGAGCCTGCGGCGGATCGCCCACTACGACTACTGGTCCGACAAGGTCCGGCGGTCGGTGCTGCTCGACGCCAAGGCCGACCTCCTCGTTTACGGCAACGGCGAGCGCGCCATCGTCGAGATCGCCCACCGGCTGGCGGCCGGCGAGGAGGCCGAGGAGATCCGCGATCTGCGCGGCACGGCGTTCTCGCGGCCGACCGGGCCGCCACCGGAGGGCTGGTCGGAGATCGATTCGCGCGAGGTCGACACGCCGGGCGCGCCCGCGCCGCGGATCGATCCCTACGCCGACACCACGCAAGGGCGCGGGGAAAAGACCGGAGGGTGCGAGCCGGCGGCGCCGCCGTCGACCGAACCGGCGTTGGTGCCGGCGGCAGGTTTGCTCGGGCGCGTGCGCAAGACCGAGCGCGCGCGCACCGTCGTTCGTCTGCCGGACGCCGACACGGTGGCGGCCGACCCGATCCTCTACGCGCACGCTTCGCGCCTCCTGCACGTCGAGTCCAACCCGGGGAACGCCCGGGCGCTGGTCCAGCGCCACGGCGATCGCGACGTCTGGCTGAACCCGCCGCCGCTGCCGCTGTCGACGCCCGAGCTCGACCGCCTCTACGAGCTGCCCTACACGCGCCGCCCGCACCCCGCCTACGGCGACGCCAAGATCCCCGCCTACGAGATGATCCGCTTCTCGATCACCATCATGCGAGGCTGCTTCGGCGGCTGCACCTTCTGCTCGATCACCGAGCACGAGGGGAGGGTGATCCAGAACCGCTCCGAGACCTCGGTGCTGCGCGAGATCGAGACGGTGCGCGACACCGTCCCGGGGTTCACCGGCGTCATCTCCGACATCGGCGGCCCCACCGCCAACATGTACCGCCTGGCCTGCAAGAGCCCCCAGATCGAGGCGGCCTGTCGGCTCCCCTCCTGTGTCTACCCGACGATCTGTCCCAATCTAGGCACCGACCACACGCCGCTCATCAATCTGTACCGCAAGGCGCGGGCCATCCCGGGCGTGAAGAAGGTGCTGGTGGCCTCGGGGGTCCGCTACGACCTGGCCGCCACCTCACCGGCGTACGTGCGCGAGCTGGCCGGCCACCACGTCGGCGGCTATCTGAAGATCGCCCCCGAGCACACCGAGGACGGGCCGCTCTCGAAGATGCTCAAGCCGGGGATCGGCAGCTTCGAGAAGTTCAAGCGTTTGTTTAACGAAGCGTCGGAGAAGGCCGGCAAAAAACAATATCTGATCCCGTACTTCATCGCCTCGCATCCCGGGACGACCGACCGGGACATGCTGGCGCTGGCGCTCTGGCTGAAGAAGAACCGCTACCGCGCCGACCAGGTCCAGACGTTCCTGCCGTCGCCGATGGCCACCGCGACGACCATGTACCACACGGGACAGAACCCACTCTCCAGGCTGCGCCGGCGCGGCGGCGAGACCGTGGCCGTCCCCAAGGGGACCAAGGTCCGCCGGCTGCACAAGGCGTTCTTGCGTTACCACGATCCGGTCGGCTGGCCGCTCCTCCGGCAGGCGCTCCGGCGGATGGGCCGCGCCGACCTGATCGGCAACGGACCCCACCAGCTGGTCCCGCTGCGCCAGCCGGCGGCCGGCGAGGCGCTGAAGCCCGACCGCAAGGCGCGCCCGTTCCGGACCCAGCACGCGCGCTGATTCGACAGCGGCGCCCTGGCGACGGAGGGCGCCGGGCGGACTCACCGGCGCGCGAGGCCGTGAAATCGGACGTTTCCGCTTCAAATCCTCGGGCATCAGGCTTGCTAATATCTGTGCGCATGTGCGCTCTCCCCATCTGGCCGGTGCTGGCGACGCTCCTCGCCCAGATGCCTGCCGTTGCCGGCGTCGATTCCTCCGTCGCCGCGGCGCAGCCTGTGTCGCCGTCGGCCACGGAGGGCGAGCCGGACAGCCGCCCACCGACCCGCTGGTACGGAGCGCCGATCGTCGCGGCGGACGTGGCCACCGTCGGGTTGCTCTATGCCACCTCGGCGTATTCCGACAGCTACGAGCGGACGCACAGCTCGGGCTGGTCAGGGACGGGCGTGGCTTACGGGCTCCTCGGGGCGGCGTACGTCTTCAACGGCGCGATGGTGCACGCGCTCAATCACCAACCGCGACACGCGGGCCAGAGCGCTCTCCTGCGCCTCGGCGGTGGGTAGTGTCTCAGTTTGAATCCGGCGCCCCATGGCGCCGGGCCGGTCGCCCGTGCTACCCAAGAAGGGTGATACGACCCAAGAAGCTCCCTCGGGATCCGGCGCAGCGCGCCAGGGCGATCGTGGACATCGCGACGGGCGCGAGCAACGTGGATACGACAGGGGCGCCGTCAGAGGCCAGGAGAAAGGGGGGCTTGGCGGGTGGAAAGGCGCGAGCTATGGCTTTGACTCCGGATCAGCGCCAGGCAATCGCGAAAGCAGGCTCGTCTGCGCGCTGGAATCGCGAGACGAAGAAGCGACCCTCCGGGTCATAGATGCCGGCCTTGGAGCCGCAGGGACGGGCGCTCGCGGCTCTGGCATCGGAACCGGGACCGAGGTCTGGGCCACAATCTGAGCGATATACGGTATCCCGTTAAGCGCGTCCTCTATCGGCTGAATGACCTTGGCGGCCCTCTCGGGCGTCAGGCATGAAGAGGCCCACTCCGCGCACATGGCAGCCCAAAGCGTGTCGCCGCCTAGAACCAGCGCCGATGCCGCAGAATCGATCCATTCATGGTGATTACCTCCGGCCATGACTCTCGCGCACTGATCTGCGATCTCTGCGAACGGTCGACCGGTTCTCCCGGCAAGCGCGCCCCAATTCTTAGCGCGCAGTTCGTTGAAAATGACCTGTTCGGGCGCATCGTCTCCCGGCAACGGGAAGCATCCGACGGGCTGGCCCTGGTCTCCGTCAATAAACACGCACGACGCCCTTGGAAATTTCCTGCCTGCGATCATCTGACCCAATGCCTTGCCGACGGACGCCGCGCCGTACGGGATGACCTGGAACCGACGCACGAGTTCCTTTCGGTGCGAAGCCACGATCTCGATGAGCATGATCCGAGCTCGCTCGTCCTCGACGTACGCATCGCACTCGTAATGAGGAACGTCGTCCATCTTCGACATAGCGAACTCCGAGCTGACGCCATAGACAAACTCTCGGGCTCCGTTCGTGGACTGCAGGATATATGCGCGCGCCTTTAACGGCAGTTCCTCCAGAATGTAAGGGGAGTGCGTCGTGAGAAGAATTTGCAGCTCCCGTTCCCGGCATATTTTCGCCAAGTCCCGGACGAGACGCCTTTGCGCCCGAGGGTGAAGAGACGACTCGATCTCGTCGATCAAAACGATGCTGTACTTTGGGATTTCGCGCTGGAGAAACTCAGTCACGGTCGTCTCGCCACCTCCCTGATGGAATCCGGAGTAAGGCGATCCGTT
>DATAVR010000013.1:0-29864 GCA_036267635.1 Polyangia bacterium
GAACTGGACAGCGGAGACGGCTTTGCCGGCACGAGCTCGTCGCGGGGGGCACGGGACCCTCAAAGGGTCCCGACTAGACTGTCACGTAGCCCTTGTCGATCAGGGCGCGGAGCTTCTCGGCCAACACCAGGTCGGTGAGCGTCGACTTGTCGAACAGCGCGGCGATCGTTTCGACCTCCAGCACGGCCTGGAAGACGTCGAGCTCCTCGGGAGAGAGGTCGCGCAGCTTGGGCTCGAGTGGGCGCGGGACGGTAAGCTGCGCCGAGAGCGGCGGCAGCTTGTCGAGCTGTACGCGGTACTCGTCGAGCTGGCGCATTCCATCCATGAGCAGCGCCTCGGTCGACTCCTCGAGCTCCTCGGCCACCGGCGATTCGTCGGGCGGCTCCAGCTCGAACGATCCCTGCGCCCAGCTCAGCATCCGCATGATCGCTTTCCGGGAGGAGACGCCCGCGTTGTTCTCCAGGTTGGCGAAGTAGATCTGCCCCTTGCGCAGAAACAGCCGCCCGGCCGCGTGGTCGGTGCGAACGAACAGGACGCCCGACTTCCGGCTGGTCGAAAGCAGCTGGATCAGATCGGGGAGCGGGATCTCCTCGATGCTGCCCGACATCGACTTGGGCGTGGTGCGCTTGTTGGCGGCCACGGCCATCTTCGAGCGCGCCTCGGTCTCGCTGACGTTGATCGCGTTGTTGGTCGCGTCGCCTTCCACAAACACCATCTTGATGATGGAGGTGCCGATGAGAATGCGGTCGCCGTCCTTCAGCTCCGCTTTGCGGACTTTCTCTCCATTGACGAAGGTCCCATTCGTCGATCCCAAGTCCTGGATCGTGACCACCGCGTCGTCGGTGGTGATCTTGGCGTGCTTGCGCGACACCATGTCCTCGACCAGCACCATGTCGAGATCCGACGAGCGACCGATGATGATCTCGCGGTGGGGGCGCAAGGGAAACTCGCCGCCCTGGTATTTCCCCGAGATGAAACGCAACGCCCACAGGGGTGATTCACCCTGTCCCTCCGCGTTGCCGTCGGAAAAGTCGCGCGGCCTAAAGGTACTCAAAACCTAGCAATTTTAGGGTGGACCCTGGGTTCCGTCAACGGGGGGTCGGTCGCCGAGCAGGTCGGCGACCACCTTGGCCACCTCTCCGTCGACCAGCAGGCCCGAGTGGCCGGTCGGCAGCGAGATGTGGCGGACGCCGTCGAGGATGGTCGTCGAGACCGGCGCCAGCCAGTCGCGGACCGCGCCGATCGAGACCACGTCGGCCCCTTTGGGGAGAGGCATCTCGCCGAGCTCGCGCAAAAACGGGCTGCCGGGGAGCAGCTGCAGGCTGGCGCGTCCGAGCGGCGCCGTCACCAGGCCGAGGAGCGCCGACCAGGTCCCCTGCGCCGGCGTTCCCAGCATGATGAGGCGGCGGACCCGGTGCCGCCCGCCCAGGCGCTTCAAGTAATAGAGCCCGACCAGGCCGCCCAAGGAGTGCCCGACGACGTCGATTTCGGTGACGCCGGTCTGGGCGACGATCGACTCGACCTTGCGCGCAATGAGGCCGGCCGAGTCGCGGATGTCGCCCAGGTTCACCGGAAACCCGAGGGGGTAGCTGATGACGATGTGCCCACGGTCGGCCAGGTGACGCTCGAGCAGGTGCAGCGAGCCGCGGGTGGCCAGGTAGCCGTGGATGAGCAGCACCGGCGGCTGCCCGGCGGTCGCGGTCGACGTCGCCTGCGCGTGCGGCGCGCGGTTGCCGCGAAACAGCTGGCGCAGATAGACGGCCGAGTGCCCGGAGTCGGCGACGCTCCCCGCGATCTCGCGCCCGAGCTCCCGGACCCGCGCGCGCAGCTCGTCGAGAAGCTTGGCCATCACTCCGACGATTCGCGCAGCCCGTGTTTGCGCAAGAGCTCGCGAAGGTGCTTGCGATCGATCTCGGCGGCGCGCGCGGCGGCGGAGAGGTTGCCGTCGTGGCGTTTGAGCAGCGCGTCGATGTAGGCGCGCTCGAACCCGTCGACGACCTTGGCCTTCGCCTCCTTGAACGGCAGATCGATGTCAGGCATCGGGGCGGCGCCGCTGGCCGGCCGCTCTTCGAGCACGTCGTCGATGACGAGCTGGGCGCCGCGGCTGAGCGCGCAGGCGCGCTCGATGACGTTGCGCAGCTCGCGGGCGTTCCCGATCCAGGGATGTCGCTGCAGGCGCTCGAGCGCCTCCTGTCCGACGGTGAGCGGCCGGTCGGGGCGGAACTGGCGAATGAAGTGCTGGACCAGCAGCGGGATGTCCTCCGGGCGATCGCGCAGCGGCGGCACCAACATCCGGATCACCGCGACGCGGTAGTAGAGATCCTCGCGAAACTGCTTGGCGGCGATCTCGGCGCGCAGGTTTCGGTTGGTCGCCGCGACCACTCTCACCGAGGCGGGGGTGTAGCTGGTGCCGCCCACCGGCCGCACGCTCTGCTTGTCGATCGCGCGCAGCAGCGCTGGTTGTACCGCCGGCGACAGCTCGCCGATCTCGTCGAGGAACAGCGTACCGCCGTGCGCTTCCTCGAAGGCGCCGCGACGATCGGCCACCGCGCCCGCAAACGCGCCGCGGACGTGGCCGAACAGCGCCGATTCGATCAGCTCGTCGGGGACGGCGCCGCAATCGAAGACGATGAAGGGGCCGTCCTTGCGCGGGCTGTGGCGGTGGATCTCCTCGGCGAACAGCTCTTTGCCGGTGCCGGCCTCACCTTCGATGAGCACGGTCGCGTCGGTGGCCGCGACGTCGTCGAGCAGACGGAACAGCCGTCGCAGCTTCGGATCGCGGCCGACCAGGGCGCCGTAGCTCTCCGACTCCGACGGTCCGAGATCGATCGCCTCTTCATTGGGGACGAACTTCAACACCGTCTTGCCGATGGTGATCTCCGTGCCGAAGCCGAGCGTCAGCTCGGTGAACCGCGCCCCTTGCACGAAGGACCCGTTGGTCGAGCCGAGATCGCGTGCCACCACGCCCTCCGGTCCCGGCTCGATGCCCAGGTGGCGGCGGGAGATGGTCGGGTCGGAGAGCGGCACGTCGCACCCGCTTCCCGAGCCGAGCGTGAACGACACCGTGCCGATGGCGATCGACTCGCCGCGGTCGGGCCCCTTGACGACCAGCAGCCGCCCGCCACCCGACTGCCGGATGATTGGTGGCCCCGCGTCGAGGATGCGCGTCGCCGACTTTTGGATCATTTGTGGTCGAGGGTGGGTCGAGCAGCGGCGGGGACCGCGGCCACGTCCCGCGGCCCCTCCGCCGCGGTCGTCTCCACCTCGAGCGCCGCCAGGTCGGCGCGGGTCGCCAGCTGTCCCAGCTTGGCGCCGCCGATGGCGGCCCCCAGCAGGACGGCCAGAATCACCAGACCGGGCGGGCCGGAGCGGCGCTCGGTCACCGGAACCGTGTCGGCGCCGAAGTCGATCGTCTCGGGGGGCGCCGGGTTGAACCCGCCGCTGCCCGGGTTGAACCCGGCGTTCATGTTGTAGCCGCCGCTGGCGGGGTCGTAGAGCGGTGGCGGCGCGGCGGGCGGGCGAACGACGGGATTGAACCCCGCCGGCGCCAGGTAACCACCCGGCCGTGGGAGACCGGGCGGCGGGCCCGGGAGATAGGGCGGCGCGCCGCTGACCGGGGGCGGCGTCGGCGGAAATTCCTCGGCCAGGACCGGTCCCGGCGTCGGTGGGATGTCGAACGGCGATTCGGGGAGCGGCGGCGCGACCGCGACCGGCGGCAGCGGCGGCGGGATCGTCGTGCGCCGCGGCGGCCGGGGCGGCGGCGCCACCATTGGCCGCGGCGCGAACACCGGCGGTGGCGGCGTGACCATCGGCGGCGGCGGCGTGGCGTCGGGCCCGGCGTGTCGCACCCGCGTCGGTACGTCGTTCGGATCCTCCTCCTCGATCGGGATGAGCAGACCGGGCGTCCCCCCCGCAGGTGGGAGCCGCCGGTAGGGGTCCGACTTGGGGTTAGATTTGGGGGGCGGTTTTGGATTCTGGGGGGACACCGGTTGATTAACCATGTCGTTTCCGCTGACGACGTACAAGCTCGACGCTTCGACGACGCCGATCGACTTGGCCTCCTTCCCCTCCAGCTCCATGGCAGGGATCTTTTGCGTCGACGGATCGCCGGAGGCCGTCCCACCCTTGTCGTCGGTGAGCCACTTCTGGGGATCGCTTCCCAGGATGTAGCGCAGATGCTCACCCAGCTGAGGCGCCGAGTAGAGCAGCCCATGGCGATGCGCCACCTGCCGGAGGGCATCCGCGAAAGCGACCGAGTCCTGGTAGCGATCGTTCGGATCGGGCGAGAGCGCGGTGGTCAGCACCACGTCCAGCGCCGTCGGCAGCCCCTTGCGCTTCAGAGACGGGGGCACGATCGGTTGCGCGTAGATGACGTCGGCGGGGGTGCTCAGATCTCCGACGAACAACCGCTCGGCGGTCAGCGCCTCGTAGAGACAGACCGCCACGGAGTAGAGGTCGGTGCGGTGATCGATGGGTTCGCTGCGCGCCTGCTCGGGCGACATGTAGCCGACCTTGCCGCGCACCCGATAGAAGGCCGAGGAGTGCGTGGCGGCCTTGGCGATCCCGAAGTCCGACAGCTTCACCTCCCCCTGCACCGAGCAGAGGATGTTCGAGGGTGAGACGTCGCGGTGGATGATGGCCATCGACGCGCCCGCCGGTGTGCGCCGGTTGTGCGCGTAGGAGAGGCCGGCCAGCACCTCCAGCGTGATGTGCAGCGCCGCGGCCGGCGAAAGCTCGCGCCGCCGCAGCTTGGAGCGGCGGATGATCGTCCGCAGATCGACCCCCCGCACGTACTCCATGACGATGAACAGCGATTCGTCGGACTCGACCAGATCGAAGACGTGGACGATGTTGGCGTGATCGAGCGTGGCCGAGATCTTCGCCTCCCGAAAAAACAGGTCGCGAAACTCGGGCCGCGCGGTGTACTCGGGGAGAAGCTGCTTGAGCACCACCTCCTTCTCGAAGCCGCTCGGACCGAGCTTCTTGCCGACGTAGATCGCGCCCATCCCCCCCTCCGTCAGGTACCGTTCGATCCGGTAGCGACGGGCGGGCATCTGCTCGGGGGTGGCGGCCATCCCGGTCGAGGGTAGGATCTCGACCCGCAAGATTCAATGTCCAGTTATGCGCTTCAGACGCTGCGCGACCTGCGGGTCGCGGGCGAACGTCAAGCTGAGCAGGCGCTGGCCGAAGCGCTCGCGGTCGTGCGACGCGCCGAGGCCGAGGGCGAGCGGTTGACCGCCAGTCTCGCCACCGCGCGAGCGGCGAGGACCGCGGCGCGCGCGGCCGAGGCGCCATCCGCTTCGGCGACGGCGTCACGAGCTCAGACGGTACGGCGGTTCTGGGCGCGCCTCGACGAGGCGGCGCGCGCGGCCGCCGCGGCCATCGATCGCCATCGTACGGCTGTGCTCGCGCCGGCGGCGCGGACCGAGGAAACGGCGCGCGCAGCTCACCTGCGGGCGCGTCAGCGGCGCGAGGTGGTCGAGAAAGCGATCGCGCGCCGGGAAGCCCAGCGGCGCCAGGAAAAACAGCGCCGCGAGGAAGCGGCCGCCGACGATCTCGGCCGGCGGCGCAAGATCTGAAGAAAAGATCTGAAGAAACACGACGGCCCCGAGCGGCGCCAACCCCGACGCCGTCGGGGCCCGGAAAAGCCTATTTCGTCGAGATGCCCAGCTTCCGGATCATCTCGCACATGGTCCGGTACGGGACGCCGGCGCGGCGCGCCGCCTCTTGCCGGCTTCCGCTCTGGGTCAGCAGGCAACGAATGTAGCTCTCACGGAAGCGCATCTCCGCGGTCGGAAGCGGCAGGCGCGCCGCATCCAACGCGGCGCTGGCCAGCGTCGGCGGCTCCGGTGCCGCGGCGACGGTCGCGGCCGCCGCGCGCCGCAGATACGCACCGCGCGCAAGCAGGCCGCCGGCACGCGCCAGCCAGCCGGCCATGCTCTGCGCCGGGACGATCCGGGTGATTCCCAGCACCGCCGCCGCCGAGACCTCCGGCGCGTCGGGATCGTCGCAGTAGAAGATCACCTCCGCGTAGGGGTTGCGCTGGACGGCCTCCGCGCCGGTGGCCAGCGCCGAGACCTGCCGCCCACCGAGCGCCAGCAGCACCAGGTCGGCCGGGAACAGGTCCTGGCGGAGGGCCCGGCTTTCCGGCCCGCTGACCACGACGACCGCGTCCGACGCAGCCTTGAGCGCCGCTGCCAGCGTCGAGGCACGCAGCTGGTTGTCGTCGACCAGGACCACGCGGGCGATCTCTGTCTGCCGTCGTGGCTCGATCTCTTCGCGCGGACCCAAACTTTGCGGCGTCGGATTCATCGCACCCTCCATATCCAAGACGGGCGCGGCGGCGACCTCATGCAAATTTGGTGACGCGCGACGGCAAAAATCCGCCGGGGGACCAGGCGGGGACAGGCAGTAGTTTGGGAAAAACCAAAGAAAACGAGGGCTGGCAGCAGAGCGGGGATTTGGTTAGGCTGCGCCCCCGCATCGAAACCCGGGCGCGTAGCTCATCTGGATAGAGTACCGGCCTCCGAAGCCGGGGGTAGTGGGTTCGAGTCCCGCCGCGCCCACAAGTCCCCTTCACCGATCTTTCTCACCGATCTTTTCACCGATCTTTCCACCGACCGCGCCTCGCCGTTACGATTGAGAACGGCGAGATGAAATGTGGTCAGTGCGGGACGCAGAATCCCGGAGAGGCGCGGTACTGCCTGGCCTGCGGCGTCCCCCTCGGCGCCGGGAGCGCCAACCCGGGTCCGCTGCGCCCGCTGCGCCCGGTGATCGATCGGAGGGTCGTCGCAGCCGAAAATCCACTGCTGGCGCTCATGCCAGCCACGAACGTCTTCGCGCAGCCGATCGTGGCCCGCAACGAGTTTCGGTTGATCCTCGTTCACCCCGACGGGACGGACGGCGCCACCTACGTCGTACGAGGAAGCCAGATCGAGATCGGGCGAACCGAGGGGGACCTGCTCTTCGACGATCCGTATCTGTCGCCACGGCACGCCCGGATCAGCGCGGGGCCCGAAGGGCTGGTCCTGACCGGCCTCGAGAGTCGAAACGGCGTCTTCGTTCGCCTGCAGGCGAGCGTCGAGCTGGAAGACGGCGATCTGTTCCTGGTCGGCAAGCAGCTGCTGATGTTCGAGATCCTCCCCGACTTCGAGAAAGACCTCCGGCCCGCGGTCCAGAACAACGTGATCCTGTTCGGCAGCCACGGCAAACCGGCCTGGGGGCGGCTGCGCCAGATGGGTCCGACCGGCGTGTCCCACGACGTGTTTCACTTCGGCCGCGACCAGGTGGTGATCGGGCGGGAGCAGGGCGACATCGTCTTCTCCGACGATCAGTTCATGTCCCGGCGCCACGCACAGCTCTCGTTGCGGGGCCGCGCGGGCCAGCTCGAAGATCTGGGGAGCTCGAACGGGACGTTCATTCGCTTGCGGCAGGTTCCTCACCCGCTCGCTCCCGGCGACATCATCAGGCTGGGGAACGTTCTCTTGCGCTTCGAGCACGTCTGACAGCGGCGGCCGTCTAGGTGGGCCAAAAGCGCGCCGCGGCCGCCACCCCACCGGCGGCGAGCGCGCAGAGCCAGCTCTGCCGATCGGCGATCGCGAACCGGACCGGGTCGTCGTCCATCTCTCCCCGGTGGGTGAGGAACCAGACGCGGCTGATCCAGTAGAGCAAGACCGGACAGATCAACCAGAGGAGCCGCGGTTGCGAGTAGACGACCGTTCCGGCGCTGCTCTCGATGTAGAGGCAGAAGACCAGCACGGCGAGATAGCCCGCCGTCGGTCCCATCGAGGCCAACATCGGCAGATCCTGGGCGTAGTAGTCGCGGCTGCGGAGCTTGCCGTTCTCGTCGAGCGCGTGGCGCAGCTCCACGTAGCGTTTGGCGAAAGCGAGGCTGAGGAAGATGAACATCGAGAACGCCAGCAGCCAGGCGCTGATCGAGACACCGCTGGCGAAGCCGCCCGCCAGCACCCGCTGGGTGTAGAGCCAGGCGAGGACGATGACGTCCACCAGCAGCTTGCTCTTGAGGTAGGACGAATAGGCGACGGTGATGACGAGGTAGAGCCCGAGCATGGCCGTGAACGAGAGCGGCAACGCGTAGAAGGAGAGGCCGGCGGCCGCCACCACCAAGGCGAGCAGCAGCGGCGGGCCGGAGCCGAGCGGGAGATCTCCGGCGGCGAAAGGCCGGCGCCGCTTGGTGGGGTGGGCGCGATCGGCGGCCACGTCCATGAGGTCATTGAAGACGTAGCCGGCTGACGCGCAGAGGCTGAGCGCGATCGCCGCCAGGGCCGCGTGGGAGAGCTCGAACGAGGTGCGGCCGTGCGGGGCGAGCAGCACCGGGACGAACACCAGCGCGTTTTTCGACCACTGGTGCGGCCGCAAGACCTTGATGGTCGCTCGAAGGCGCGAGGGCCGCTCGGATGTCACGCTGACCTTGGGGCTGAATGTCTCACGCGCTGCCTTTGGCCGCCAGGCTTTCAGCCGGCGGCGCTTCTGGAGATCGGCGCCGCGGCCAGCCGGGCGAGCGGCAGCTCCAGGGCGTCGGCGAGCGCCGTGGCGCTGGCCTCGATGATGTTCTGCGAGACGCCGATGGTGCTCCAGCGCTCCTCGCCGCGCGCCGCTTCGATGAGGACGCGCGTCTTGGCGCCGGTCGCGGCATCGGGATCCAGAATTCGCACCTTGTAGTCGGCCAGCCGGACGTCGCGCAGCACCGGGAAGTGAGGATTGAGCGCCTTGTGAAAGGCGCCGTCGAGCGCGTGCACGGGACCGGTCCCCTCGGCGACCTCGTGGACGATCTCCTCGCCGATCTTCAGCTTCACGGTCGCCTCGGCGAACATGGTGTTGCCCCGGCGCCGCTCGGAGATGACGACCAGATCGAGGACGTCGAAGGGGGCGACGTAGCTCGGCTGGCTGCGCCGTCCGAGCAGCTCGAACGATCCCTCGGCCGCCTCGAACTGATACCCCTGGCTCTCCAGCTCCTTGATGTGCTCGAGCACGCGTCGCTCGTTCCCCTGCACGTCGATCCCCAGCTCGCCGGCGCGCATGCGGACGTTGCCGCGCCCCGACAGCTCGGAGACGACGATGTGCCGCCGGTTGCCGACCCGTTCGGGGACGATGTGCTCGTAGCTGGCCGGGATCTTCTCCACCGCCGCGACGTGCATCCCCCCTTTGTGGGCGAAGGCCGAGTGTCCGACGTACGGCGCGTGTGCCCGGGGCCGGATGTTGGCGATCTCGCTGACCGCGCGCGACAGCTCGGAGAGCCGCGCCAGGTTCTCGTCGGGCACGCATCGCCGGCCCATCTTGAGCTGCAGCCCGGGGATGACCGAGATGAGATTGGCGTTCCCGCACCGCTCGCCCCAGCCGTTCATCGTTCCCTGCACCTGCGTGCAGCCGGCCTCCACGCCGGCGAAGGCGTTCGCCACCGCCACATCGCTGTCGTTGTGGGGATGGATTCCGAGCGGCGTGGGGACGGTCTTGCGGACCGCGCCGACCACCTCGGTGATGGTCTGCGGCAAGCTGCCGCCGTTGGTGTCGCACATCGCGATCCAGTCGGCGCCGGCGCCCGAGGCGGCCTTGACCACCGCCAGCGCGTAGTCCCGATCGGCGCGGAAGCCGTCGAAGAAGTGCTCGCAGTCGAACACCACCTCGCGCCCCTGCTGCTTGAGGAAGGCGACGCTGTCGGCGACCATCGCCAGGTTCTCCTCCAGCGTGGTGCCGACGATCTTCGTGACGTGCAGGGTCCAGGTCTTGCCGACCACCGCCACCGCCGGTGTCTGGGCTGCGACCATCGATTGCAGGATCGGGTCGCTCTCGGCGCGGCCCCCGGGCTTGCGGGTCATCCCGAACGCGGTCAGCTTGGCGTGGCGGAACGAAAGGCTCTTGGCGCGCTGGAAGAACTCGACGTCCTTGGGGTTCGATCCGGGGTAGCCCCCTTCGATGTAGTGAATGCCGAAGCCGTCGAGCAGGCGCGTGATCTTGAGCTTGTCCTCCACCGAGAGGGAGAGCCCCTCGCTCTGCGTGCCGTCGCGCAACGTGCTGTCGAAGAGTTGAACGTCCATTCGTGCTCCCGGAAAGACGGCAATCCTACGCGAGTCGCGACCCGCTCACCACCGAGGCACGCTGCGGAGCGGCTTGACCCGCCGGTCGCATCGCGCTCTCATGGATCCCGAGGAGGCGCGGCATGAAACTCTTCGGCGTCGTGCTCGGGTTGGTGTTGGTCGTCTCGCTGGGAGGAACGGCCGCGGCGGCTGCGGCGCACAACAAGTGCGGCTGTTACAAAGACAGCGCCGGCACCTGCTTCTGCGACAAGAAGGCGAAGTGTGGCTGTCCCGGTGATTGCGAGCCGAAAGGTTGCGAGGACCAGCGGGACAAGGAGCTGCAAAAAGAGATCGACGCCGAGACCAAGAAGGCGGCGGCCTCCGACCACAAGCGATCGGGCGGCGGTGACGAGGAGAGCTCCCAGAAGGAAGAGAGCTCATCGGTCAAGGCGGCGGCCGGCGGCCACAAGATGACCGCGGCGCAGTCCAAGCAGCTGGCCAAGCTTCTCGACCTCTACCTCGCCGACCATCCCGATGCGCGCGGCAAGTCGATCGAGGACGTGCGGGGCGACGTCTCGGGACACTGAACCGGCGCCGGACGCGCACGAACCGGCCGACCGGCGCCCGGCCAGTCCGGCGGACATGCGCCGGCGGGAGTGGTAAGTTGGTGGGCTCGGGATGGCGCAGCACGGGCGATACAAGATCATCAGACGCGTCGCCGACGGCGGGATGGCGGAGATCTTTCTCGCCACGCAGCTCGGCCGTGAGGGGTTCGCCAAGCCGGTCATCCTGAAGCGGATCCACAGCACCATCTACGCCGACCCGCAGTTCCGCAACATGTTCATCGACGAGGCGCACATCTCGATGAGCCTCTCGCACAGCAACATCGCGCAGGTGCTGGATCTCGGCGTCAGCGCGGGCCGCTACTTCCTGGCGCTGGAGCTGGTCGATGGGTGGGACCTCGGGCGCGTGCTCCACCGGGCGGCGACGGCCGGCGTGCGGTTGCCACGCGAGCTCGCGCTGCACATCACGGCCGATGTCTGCCGCGCCCTCGCCTACGCGCACTCCAAGGCCGAGGGGCAGACCCCGCTCGGGATCGTCCACCGCGACGTCAGCCCACACAACATCCTGCTGTCCGACCAGGGCGAGGTGAAGCTGACCGACTTCGGCATCGCCAAGGCGATGAACAAGCGGGAGCATACCGGCACCGGGGTGGTCAAAGGCAAGGTCGCCTTCATGTCGCCGGAGCAGGCGATGGGCAAGCCGATCGATCAGCGCTCCGATCTGTTTTCGCTCGGGACGGTGCTCTATCTGATGGTGACCCGCACGCGCCCGTTCGAAGGGCCGAGCGATCTGGAGACGCTGCTGCGGGTACAGAAGGGGGACTTCCCGGCGCCCGAACAGGCGTCGCCCGATCTTCCGCCTGAGGTGGCCGCCGTCGTCGCCCGCGCGATGTGCAAGGAGCCCGAGGAGCGCTACCAGAGCGCGGACGAGATGCTGACCGACGTCGAGCGCGTGCTGCGGACGGCGTTTCGCCCCGTCGGACAGACCGAGCTCAAGCGCTGGCTGGGCGAGCTCTCGGCGCGCGACGGCGTTCCGCCGATCAGCCAGTCAACGGTGCGCGCCACCGCGGCGCGGGCCAACACCGGCACCGGCGAGTTGGAAGAAGAGGACGTCGTTCTCCTCGACGAAGAGATCGTCGACGGCGAAGAGGCGACGTCGCTGGCGGTCGTCAAAGGTGGCGGCGTCACGCACCAACGCCTCTCGCGGGCGCGCCCGACGCGGCCGGATCTGCCGGTCCCGGAGGACGCGGAGTCGATGTCCAACCTGTCGGGCCGGTCCGATCTGGCGCTGCCGATCCCCGAGGAAGAGGGGCGCCCCGGTCGCCGCCCCGTGCGGCGGAGCAGCGGGCTGTCCATTCTGTTCATCGGCGCGCTGCTCGTCGCGGGCGCCTGGTTCGGCGGCAAGTACGCTCGGGTTTTCGGGCTCCGGCTGTTTGGCTCCGGAGGAACCGATACAGCCGCGCCGGCGGCGGCGACGACCGATCCGACGCATACCCAACCGGCGGCGGGCGCGCAGACCGGAGACAAACAGGCGGCGACCTCGGCCGACGCCGGCGCCGTCCCGCGCAACGCGGAGGGCGAAGGGCCGGCGCCCGGTCGTCACGAGCCGACGGCGGCGCACGAGGCGGCGCACGAGGCGGCCGCCCGCCGTCATGGAGGTGGCGAGCGCGCCAAGGACTTCGTGGGCCGCGACATAGCGGGGCTCAAGATGGCGCCCGACCCTTCGCTGCTCCCCTCGCCACCGCCGGCTCCGGCCCCCAAGACCGCCGATTCGCCCCCTGCCGCACCAGCGCCCGAAAGCCCCTGACGCACTCAGACACCGGGCTTTCTTCTTTTCGCCCCAGCCGTGTCGATTGAGCTGACACGCGGGACTGACGAAAGGGAGAGACACGATGAAACGATCGGCTTTGGCTATCGCGAAAATGGGCGCGAAAATGGGTGCGAAGGTGGGATTGCTGGGCGCGGCTGTCGCGCTCGTCGGCTGCGGGAAGATGGACGACAGCGAGTTCGCGGCGAGCGTGCCGACCAAGGACACGGTCGCACTGGTCGTCCCGGCCTCCGGCTCGGCGGCTGCTGCCGTGCCGCGCGGCAACGGCAACGTCACGGTCAAACAGAGCGCGCTGATGGGCGACCTGTCGCAGGACTACCTGCTGACCGCCACGCTCTCGAAGGTGGTCAACACCGCGACCGGCGCGGTGCTCGACCTCGTCAAAGGGATCACCAACTACCCGGCCACCAGCGTCGAGGGCGACACCGCCGTGTGGGGCCCGGGCACCGATCCGCTGAGCATGAACACCTACCGGCTGACGGTCACCCGGCAGGCGCCGCACGTCTTCGCCTGGAAGCTCGACGGCAAGGGGAAGACCGCCGACGACAGCGCGTTCTTGACGATTCTCTCCGGGGTGCACACCCGCGCGCTCGATGCGAACGGGCGCCCGATGGAGGGGTTCGGCAGCGGCAACTTCGTCATCGACTGGGACGCGGCCGACACGCTCCCGCAGCACGACACCAACGTCGGTCAGATGGCGTTCACCTACGCGCGCACCAGTCCCACGGCGATGGTGACCAACAACGTCACCTTCACGAACATCCTCGACAACTGCGATCCGTCGACCTGCAACACGCACGGGCAGATCTTCGACGCGCTCTACGCTTACGCGGCGACGCCGGGCTCGGGCGGCGACCTGCAGTACGCCGCGACGGAAAACTTCATCACCACCACCGCGGCCAACGAGACGATGTCGGTGCACAGCCGCTGGATGGAGACCGGCGCCGGCCGCACCGACGTTCAGCTCACGGGGGGCGACGTGGGGACGGCGGTCGACACCTCGAGCGAGTGCTGGGACTCGAATTTCGCCTCCGTCTACAGCGCGGCGTCGTACGATCCGAGCGACCCGAATGTGGACTGGGGGGCCGAGTCGAGCTGCGCGTTCCCGAGCGCGGCGCTCGTCTCGCTGTCGCCGTAACGGGGAACAACTTCGAGGGCCCGGGGTCGCGTGAGCGGCCCTGGGCAAATCCATGAGCAGCCAACCGGTGTTGGAGATCGTCAGCGGGGGAAAGCCGGCCGATTCTCGGGCGGCGCTGCGAGAGCTCTACACCAAGTACGGAGGGACCGTGTACGGCCGCTGCCAGTACATCTTGAAGGATCGCAGCAAGGCGGAGGACGCGATGCAGGACGTGTTCGCCAAGGCGCTCACCCACTGGGACGACTTTCGGGCCGAGGCGTCGCCGCTCACCTGGCTGACGCGCATCGCGACCCACCACTGCCTCAACCTGCTGCGCGCCGAGCGCGCCCCCTGGCACCAGCGGTTCGCGCGCGAGACGCGGGCGCGCGGCGAGGGGCACGGCGGTCCGCAGCTGTTCGAGGATCGCGACGCCGCCCGCAAGCTGCTCGGCGAGCTCGACCTCGAGACGCAGCAGGCGGCGATTCACTACTTCGTCGACGAGATGACGCTGGACGAGGTCGCTGTCGCGCTCGGACGCTCGGTGCCGACGGTGCGCAAGCGGCTGGCCGCGGTGGCGGCGCTGGCCGGGCGGGAGCTGCCGGCCCAGGGAGAGACGACATGAACGCGGCAGGACACATCGGCGAGCTCGATCTGCGGCGCCGGCGCGCCGGCGAGGCGCTGGGCCCGGAGGGTCCGGCCATCGAGGCGCACGCGGCGGCCTGCGCAGAGTGCAAGGCGCGCCTGCGGGCGCTCGACGACGAGCAGCGCCGGTTCGAGAGCGAGATCTCCTTCGACCGATTCGCCGCCGGCGTGGAGCGGGCCTCGCGCGGCCCGCGCGCCCTCCCGCGCCGGCCGGTGCGCAGCTGGATAGTAGTCCCGACGCTGGCGATGGCTGCGGCGGTCGCGGTGATCGTGACGTTCCGTGGTCCCTCGCCGCCTGTTCATCCTCCCGGCTACGACGGCATCAAGGGTGGGGCCGGCATGATCGTGCGGGTCGCAGGCGCGGCCGGACAGCGGACGGCACGCGTCGACGCCACCGAGCCGCTGTCGGCGGGCGAGCGGTTGCGTCTCGGCTACCAGACCGGCGGTCACCGCTATCTGCTCTCGCTCTCGATCGACGAGCACGGCGTGGTGACGCCGCTCTACCCGGAGCAGGGGGCGAGCCTGACGGTGCCGGCCGGCGTTCCGAGCGCGACGCACTTTCTTCCGGACAGCCTCGAGCTGACCGGCGCCGGCCTCGAGCGGATCATCGTCCTGCTCTCGGACCAGCCGATCGACGTGGAGCGCGCGCGCCAGGCGGCGCGCACGGCGTTCGATCGTGCGGGCGGCGACCTCGGGCGGTTGCCGCCGCTGGGACTGCCGGGCGAAGAATTCAGGCGCACGTTCGCCAAGCCGTAGATGCGCGCGTCGGCGAAAACGGCCGCCGGACGTTCCCCGCTGGTCACGCTGGCCACGCTGGTCGCGCTGACGGTGCTGCTCGCCGAGGGCGGCGCGCGCGCCGACGTGCTGCACCGGTTCGCCGTCATCGCCGGGAACGATTCGGGGGGCTCCGACACCCGCCCGCTGCTCTACGCCAGCGCCGACGCCAACAAGGTGTACGACATCCTCACCCGCCTCGGTGGCGTGCGCGCCGAGGACGCGATTCTGATCATCGACGGCGGCGCCAGCGACGTGCTGAGCGCGCTCGGCAAGGTCGAAAAGCAGGCCGCCGAGGCCGCCCGCCGCGGCGAGCACACGGCCCTCTTCTTCTACTACTCAGGTCACGCCAAGGACGGGGCGCTCCGCCTCGGCGAGTCGCGGCTGCCGGTCGACGCCCTCAGAGGCCTCATCGCCGCGGCGCCGGTCGACGTCCGGATCGTCATCCTCGACTCTTGCCGCTCGGGCGCCATCGCGCGCAGCAAGGGGGCGCGCAAGGCGCCCGCCTTCGCCATCGAGTCGGAGAGCCCGCGCGACGCCAAGGGGATGGTCATCCTCACCTCCAGCGCGTCCGACGAGGACTCACAGGAGTCCGACGCCATCGGCGGCAGCTACTTCTCGCACCACCTGGCGAGCGGGCTGCTCGGCGGCGCCGACAGATCGGGGGACGGTCAGGTGACGCTGTTCGAGGCCTACGCCTATGCCTACGATCGGACGGTCGCCGACACCGCCGACAGCGCCGCCGGCGCGCAGCACCCGACCTTCAGCTACGACCTGGCCGGCAACGGCGATCTGGTGCTGACCGACGTCGCCTCTCGCCACGAGGGGATCTACCTTCCACGCCAGGCGCCGAGCGGGGTCTATTTCCTCGTGGACCGCCAGGGCTTCGTGGCCGCCGAGATCAACAAGGGCGAAGGCGCCGATCGGCGGGTGGCGCTGGCGCCCGGGCGTTACCGGGTCAAGCGGCGGCTCACCGATCGCCTGCGGGTCGGCGAGATCGACGTGCCGCGCGGCACGCTGGTCACGCTCGAAGAGGGGAGCCTCCGCGACGCCCCCTTCAGCGCCGATCCGGTCAAGGGGGCGGCGCGGTACGATCTGACGTCGCGCTGGTCGGTGGGCGCCGGGCTCGGCTATCAGGCGGTGTTCGAGGCGCCCGAAGGCGCGGGGCTGTTTCCCCCCACCGGCCTCCTGGACGTCGACTTCGCGCTGCGCGATTTTCTGCGCCGCGACTGGGTGCTGGGGTTCGATCTGGCCGGCGGCGGAACGAACAGCGTGGTCGCCTCCGTCGGGGCGCCGTTCCACTTCACCGAGGTGTCGGTCGCTTCGTCCCTGACCGTCGAGTGGCCCACGCGCTACCTGACGCCGTTCGTGGGCGGACGCCTGGCGCTCCTGCTGATGAACCGGACGTTCCAGGACAACGCCTTCCCGGCGCAGTTCTACGCCACGCTCTCGCCCGGCCTGGTGGCGGGCGCCGCCTATCACCTCTCGCGCTCGACCAGCGTGGTCGCGCGCGCCCGCTTGCACTATCTTTTGTACAACGTCGACGGTAACCAGTCGCTCGGTTACTGGGAGCTGGCAACCATGGTGACGTATGACTTCTAAGGCTCTCCTGCTCGTCTCCGTCGCGGCGTCGGTGGTCGCGGCCTGCGGCAACTACTCGAACGAGGACCTCGAGTTCATGGCCGCGGTCCCCTCGAGCTCGCAGCTGGCGGTGGTGCTCCCGGCGACGACGAACCAGAACCAGGCGGAGTTGGCCGCCGACACTCACAACGGGATCGGCCAGGTCAACAGCTTGCTCGACGACGTGCTCGGGCTCATCGACACGGTCCGCTCCTACGAGCCGACTACGCGGAAGACCAACGAGCGGATCTGGGGCCCGTTCCCCGACTCGAACAATCCCGGCTGGCAGTGGCAGCTCGACGTCACGCGCTCGGACGCGACGACCTTCGGCTACGTCCTCGAGGTCGCGAAGAGCGCGACGCCCGACGACTGGGTGCAGTTCCTGAGCGGGTCGTTCGACGCGGCCGGCGGCGCCAAGCAGGGGAACGGCATGGTGACCGTCTTCTTCAGCAACCTGGCGAATGCCGGGTTTCCGATCGATCCCCAGACGGCGAAGCTCACCTCTTTGATGATCAACTACCAGAACTACCAGACGCCCGGATCGCCGGTCAGCGCCACGCTGGTGATCCAGCAGCTGCCGGACACCAACGGGGTCACCTCGCTCACGTTCACCTACGAGATCCTGGCCGACGGCTCGGGCGAGATCGGCTTCACGCTGGTCGGCAACATCGTGCCCGGACCGAACATCGAGACGCTCACCATCAACGCCCAGTGGCTCGCGTCGGGCGCCGGCATGGCGACCCTGGCCGTCGTGTCGGGAGACGGGGCCGGGCTGACCCAGGTCGAGTGCTGGGATGCTTCGTTCGACCCCACCTACAACAGCAAGCCCTGGATGACGAACGAGAACGTCGGCGACCCGACGCAATGCCCGGCTGCGCCAACTTTCTAAAGCAATATCGAATATTTACGTGGGGCTGGATCGGAGGTACGACCTTGTCGTACCATGGGGCTCTACTCCACCGCGGAAGAGGGACGACCTTGGCAGAGCATTTCAGGCGAATCGATCCGCGCTACGAACGTCAGCTGGAGGTCGAGATCCTGTTCGAAGGGAAGAAACAGACCTCGCAGACCCGCAACATTTCGCTCGGCGGGCTGTACCTGGATTCATTGACGGTCCTGCCGATCGGCACGACGGTCCAGCTGCGGTTCACCCTGCCGACGCAGCCCGAGCCGGTGGAAGTCGCTGGCGACGTCCGCTGGGTCGTCAAGAAGGGGACGGGAGATGCCTCCGGCATCGGGATCCGCTTCCAGGGGCTGCGCGCCAAGGATGTCTGGGCCCTGAACCGCTTTTTCCAGAGCGTCTCGTAGGGGTTAGCGCAGCGCCTCGGGCAAGAGCGGGGACGGGGCGCCGGTATAGGTGACCCAAAGCTGATGGGCGGCGCGCGTCATCGCCACGTGCAGGAGGCGGCGGGCGTCATCGGTGACCGGGTACGAGGTCTCCGTCACCTCCAGCAGGATGACGATGTCGAACTCGAGCCCCTTCGACTGGCGGACGTCGGTGACGTCGATGCCGGCGGTGAAGGAGAAATCCTGGTCGTCGACCAGCCGCAGGTTGGGGACCTCGGCGTTGGCCAGCGCCTCGTAGTAGAGCCGCGCCTGCTCGGGGTGTCGCGCCAGCAGCGCCACCGACGCCTCGGGCTCGGCGCGCAGCAGCTCCTTGAGCGCGTGCGAGAGGAACTCGGCGCTCTCGCCGGCCGAGCCGAAGGGGAATGACTCGACCGGCGCGCCGGCCCGCGGCGCCACCGGGCGGATGTCGCCCATGAGCGGGCCGAGGACGTGCTCGGCGGCGTCGACGATCTCGCGCGTCGAGCGGTAGCTGACCCGCAGCGGCTCGACGCGCTCGTGCGCGATCTCCAGGAAGTCGAGCAGCGCGGCCCAGTCGGAGAAGCCATGCTCGGGGGCGATCGCCTGCGCGGTGTCGCCGGCCAGCGTCACCGAGCGCTGCGCGCTGGTGGTGTCGAGCAGGACGGCCAGCTCGATCGGCGAGAAGTCCTGCACCTCGTCGACCATCAGGTGCTCGTAGGCGAGCGTCGTCTTGCTCCCGGCGCGGTCGGGGACGCGGCCGCGCTGGCGCTGGTAGACGCGCAAGAGGAGCGCCTCGTCCTCGGCGTCGAGGGCGTATCGTTCGTCTTCGCCGCCGTCGCTGGAGGCGACCGACGATCCTTTTCCGGCGCCGCGCAGCCGCTCGCGCTCGACGCACCAGCGGTGAAGGTCGTCGAGCTGACCGGGCGAGAAGACCCCGGGCGCGTGGCGCGCGAAGCCCTCGCCGAGCGACGCACGGTCGGTGAGCATGGCGGCCCACTCGCCGGTGGCGTCGCGGGTGCGCGCGCGCAGGGCGCGGCCGGCGTTCTCGACGGCGTTGCGGGTGGCGGGATCGAGCGTCCTGTCGCGCACCCACTGCGCGAGCGCGGTGACCCGCCCGTCGACGGGCCCGCTCGTCCCGTCCCAGAACGCCAGCACGGCGGCGGTCTCCGCCTTGTCGGCCAGGTCTTCGACGAGGCGCTTGCGGCACCAGGCGCCGAGCGCCGCCTGCCGGTCGTCGATGATGCGCAGGAACGCACCGTGCGCCTTGGCGCGCATGACGACGGAGGGGGTCTCCTCGGTGAGCGCGAAGTCGAGCAGCGGGAAGGCCGCGCGGCGCGCCGCCTCGGCCCAGCCGCCAAAGGTCATGACCGGGACGCCGGGGACGTCGAGCGACGGCAAGACCCGCGAGACGTAGGCGGCCAGCGCCCGCTGGTAGACGATCACCAGCATCTTCTCGGGGCGGAAACGGCGCGGGTCGGCGAAGGCCAAGTAGGCGATGCGGTGAAGGCCAATGGTGGTCTTGCCGCTGCCGGCCGAGCCCTGCACGGCGATGAGCCCCGAGGCGGGCTGGGTGATCAGCTCGAACTGCCGTGGGTCGATGAGCGCGGCGATCGCCGGGAGATGGCGGTCGGGGCGGCGAGCGCCGTTCTCGTCGAGCCCGAGCTTGCCGCGCGTGGCGGAGCTGGGCGCGGCGGCGGTCGGGGCGGCGAGCAAGCCGGGCGCGGCGGCCGGCGCGCCGGCGGGGACCAGCGCCGCCGTCGATCCGTCGCGGGCGATCTGCAGCCGCGCCTGGCGGACGGCGATCTCGCGCCAGGCGCCGGTGCGCAGATCGCGCGAGAAGGTCCCTTGCGGCGAGGCGACCCGGCGGAGGTCGCTGTCGACGATGGCGACCGTGCGCCGGGCCAGCACCTCGCCCTCGACCAGCCGATCGCCGAGGCGCTCCTCGTAGGCGTCTCCTTCTTCGTAGCGGTAGAAGAGGCGCGAGACCGGGGCGTTGCGCCAATCGACGATCTGAACGCCGCCCCCCGGCTCGACGAAGCTGCGCGCGCCGACGAGCACGTCGCGCCGCTTGCCGTTCTCTTCCAGGCGCAGGTGGCCGAAGTAGGGCGACTTGCGATCGACCGGCGGCGTGTCCCCCTTGCCGCGCTGGCGCGAGAGCGCCTCGATCCGGTGCATCTGCTCCAGGATCGACCCCTGGTCCTCGGGCTTCGCCTCGGCCAGCGCGTCGCGCAGCTCGATGAGCGCGCTGGCGTCGTCGACCTGGATGCGCGTCTTGCGCGGGGCGCCGGCCTCGAGCTTGCGCAGGACGACCGTGAGGAGCTGCTTCTCCTCGCGGACGATCTCCGGCTCCTGCTCCGGATCTTGTTCCGTTCCTTGCGCCGGCGCGCCGACATTCTCGGATGTTCCCGGTGTCGTTTGTGGCTGAGGGTCCTGCACGAGGTCGGTCAGCATAATTGTGCCGGTCCGCTCTGTCACCACAAGACGCGCGGGTGATCGTCGCCCCAGTTCCTGGGACACTCGCCCTCAAACGGGGGGCGAGCTGGTCTGCTGGCGCGCGCGGATGAGCGTCGCCTCTTCCGACATGTTGAGCATCGACAACTGAGTCGCCTGCAGCAGCTTCAGGCAGGCGGTGACCAGCCCCCCTGCGCCGACGAAGCCGACCGCCAGCGCCAGCGCGCTCAGCGCGCGGAACCCGGTGTGCAGGGCGCCTCCCGCCATCGCGGCGCCCAGGATGGAGATCAGGCTGGCGCTGGCGAACGACCCGAGCGCGACGTAGGCGGCGCGCAGCCCCTTCAGCAGCTGCAACGCCTGGTGCTCCGTGCGATCGGCCTGGCGCAACAGCAGCGCGCGCACCTCGTGCGACAGCGTCCGGTCCTCGGTCCGCACCGACAGCGCCCGCATCCGTTCGCTGGCGCGCAGGAACCTGTTGCTGGTGCTGAGCGCCAGCACCGAGGCGGCGTTCGTCAACACCGCCGGCGCGGCGATCAGCGACAGCAGCGCGAACGGATTCTGCGCCAGATCAGCCGCTGGCCCCGACATGGAGAGCCTCGAGCTCGCCGAACAGCGTCTTGTGAGTCGCGCCGGTGATGGTCACCTCGGCCAGATCGCCCGGGGCGAACCCGGGCGCCGCCGGGACGATCACCGATCGGAAGCCCTCGGTGCGCCCCATCAGCTGGTGGCCACCGCGCCTCGAAGGGTACTCGAGCAGGATCCGCTCGCGGCGGCCGATCTGCGCGGTCATGATCTCGCCGGTGATGCGCTGCTGGAGCGCGATCACCTCGGCCAGGCGACGGCTCTTCACCTCCGCCGGTACGGTGTCGGGCAGCTTGCGCGCGGCCACCGTCCCCTCGCGTTCGGAGTAGGCGAAGGTGAAGGCGCCGTCGAAGCGCAGCTCCTCCTGCGCGCGCAAGGTGGCGGCGTGCTCCTCTTCGGTCTCGTCGCAAAACCCGATCAGGATGTCGGTGGTGATGGCGACGGTCGGCATCGCGGTGCGCAGCTTGTCGTAGAGCGCGCGGAAGGTGGCGTAGTCGTACCCGCGGCGCATCCGGCCGAGCACCGCGTCCGACGCGCTCTGCAGCGGCAGGTGGACGTGCTTGCAGAGCTGGGGCGTCTCGGCCATCGCGGCGATCACCTCGTCCGAGAAATCGAGCGGGTACGGCGAGGTGAAGCGGACGCGCGCGATCCCCTCGACGGCGGCGACGGTGCGCAGGAGCTCGGCGAAGCCGACCTCCTCGTAGCGATAGGAGTTGACCGTCTGGCCGAGGAGCTGAACCTCTTTGCAACCGGCGTCGACCAGCGCGCGCGCCTGGCGCAGGATCTCCCGCGGGGCGACGCCGCGTTCGCGCCCGCGCGTGTAGGGGACGACGCAGAAGGTGCAGAACTTGTCGCAACCGCGCTGGATGGTCACCCGACCGACCACCCCGTCGGCTTCGGCGGCGACGGGATCGAGGCCCTCGTAGGTCTCCTCGCGATCGAGCTGGGTGTCGGTCACCGCGCGTCCGGCGCGCGCGCTGGCCACGTGATCGAGCAGGCGCCGGTAGCTGTCGGGGCCGATCACCAGGTCGACCTCGGGCGCTCTTTCGCGAATGCGATCCTTGAGGTGCTCGGCCATGCAGCCGGTCACGCCGAGCACGGCGTCGGGGCGCGCCACGGCGGCCAGCATGCTGGTCCGCGCGAAGACCCGCTCTTCGGCCTTCTCGCGCACGGCGCAGGTGTTGAGCAGAATGAGGTCGGCGCGCGTCGGATCGTCGGTGGATCGGTAGCCGCCGCGATCGAGCAGGCCGAGGACCATCTCGGTGTCGGCGACGTTCATCTGGCAGCCGTAGGTCTCCACGTAGGCGAGCCTGGTGTTCGCCAGCTTTCTCGGCGTGCCGTCGTCGTCGTCGGCGGGGGCGGCGGCCGGCGCGGCGGCCGCCCGGGGCCGCCGAAGCTGGACGAGATCGCTCACGGGTGGATGTATAACCCGCACATGCGCTGGAAGGGAGCCGCCGCCGCCGTTTTCCTGCTGTCGGCCTGGGCGAGCGTCGCCCGCGCCGACGCCCCCTGGGTCTATCGCAGCATCGTCCTGCCGCGCGGCGAGGTGGCCGTCGATCTCGGCCTCGGTTTGGGCCACGCACCAGAGGATCCCAACGGCTCGCTGACCGGCTACGGGTTGAACCTGGCGCTCTCGGCCGGCGTGACGCACGAGCTGGAGATCGGCGTGCGCACCGGGTTTCGCCTCGACGACGCCGGTCAAGCGACCCAGGCCGATTTCTACGGCCGCCCGTTCGACACCGAGACCTTCGGGACGAACAACGACACGGTCGCCAACCCGGAGGTTCACCTGCGCTGGGCGGTGGCGCGCGGGGAGGCGGCCGAGCTGGGGCTCGAGCTGCGCGCCTACCTTCCGATCGAGGACCGTTCGTCGTTCGGCCTGATGTTCGGTCTGCCGATCTCGCTCCACGCCAACTCGTTGCGCCTCGACACCGGGCTCTACATTCCGGTGGTCTTCAGCAATCCCACGCAGACGATTGTCAGCGTGCCGTTCCATCTGTGGATCCAGGCGTCGCGCACGTTCTGGCTGGGGCCGCTGTTCGACATTCGCGTCTTCAGCGGTGGCCAGGATCGGGCCCCCAATGAATATGCGCTCGGCTTCGGGCTCGGCACGGCGCTCACCCACCTCGTCGACCTCCGAACCTGGATCCTGTTCCCCGACATCAGCCAGAACGAGGCGGCGCGCACCTTCGGCGCCGGCGTCGCGCTGCAGCTCCGGTTCGGCTGAGGCGGCGGGGCGATCAGGCTGGCGCCAGATAGAGCGCGGCCAGCGGCGGGAGCGTGAGGCGCAGCGAGGCGGGACGGGCGTGGCAGGGGATGGCGTCGGCGGTGACGGTGCCGAGGTTCCCGAGGCCGCTGCCGCCGAAGGCCGCCGCGTCGGTGTTCAGGATCTCGCGCCAGACGCCGCCGCGCGGGACGCCCACCCGGTAGTCGTGGCGCGGGACCGGCGTGCAGTTGAGGACGACCAGCACGACCTCCTCGCCGGTCATCCCCTTGCGCAGGAAGGTGTAGACGCTGTTGTCGTCGTCGTTGGCGTCGACCCACTCGAATCCGGCCAGGCCGGTGTCGTGGACGTGCAGGGCGCGCTCGCTCTTGTAGAGGCGATTGAGCTCCATGATGAGCGACATCAGCTGGACGTGCAGCTCCGAGTCGCCGAGGAGATGCCAGTCGACGCTGCGATCGTGCGCCCACTCGTCGTACTGGCCGATCTCGCCGCCTTGAAACAGCAGCTTCTTCCCCGGCTGCGCCCACATCGAGGCGTAGAGCAGGCGCAGGTTGGCGAACCGCTGCCAGAGATCACCATGCATCTTCTGCAAGAGCGAGCGCTTGCCGTGGACGACCTCGTCGTGGGACAGCGGCAAGACGTAGTTCTCGCTCCAGAAGTACATGCTGCGGAAGGTGAGCTGGTGGTGGTGGTAGCGGCGGCCGATCGGATCGGTCGCGAAGTAGGCCAGCGCGTCGTGCATCCAGCCCATGTCCCACTTGAGCCCGAACCCCAGCCCGCCGGTGTAGGTCGGGCGTGAGACACCCGGCCAGGAGGTCGACTCCTCGGCGATCGTCTGCGTGTCGGGGTGCTCGCGGTAGACGGAGGTGTTGAACACGCGCAGCAGATCGATCGCCTCCAGATTCTCGTTGCCGCCGTACTGGTTGGCGACCCACTCGCCCGCCTTCCGACCGTAGTCCCGATAGAGCATCGAGGCGACCGCATCGACCCGCAGCCCGTCGATGTGGTAGCGGTCGAGCCAGAAGTTGGCGTTGGAGATGAGGAAGCTGCGCACCTCGTTTCGGCCATAGTTGAAGATGGCGCTCCCCCACTCGGCGTGCATCCCCTCACGCGGGTCGGCGTGCTCGTAGAGGTGCGTGCCGTCGAAATAGATGAGGCCGTGCTCGTCGGTGGGAAAGTGCGCCGGCGTCCAGTCGAGAACGACGCCGATCCCTTCGCGGTGGAGGTGATCGACGAAGTACATGAAGTCCTGCGGCGTGCCGTAGCGCGCGGTCGGCGCGAAGAAACCGGTCACCTGATAACCCCACGACGGGTAGAACGGGTGCTCGGCGATCGGCATGAGCTCGACGTGGGTGAAGCCGCAGCGCCGCACGTGCGCCGCCAGCTTGGGCGCGATCTCGCGGTAGCTGAGCCAGCGGTTCTCCTCTTCGGGGACACGCATCCAGGACCCGAGGTGCACCTCGTAGATCGCCTGCGGCGCGTCGAGCGCGTTCTTCGCCCGCCGCGCCTTCATCCAGTCGGCGTCGGCCCAGTCATATTCGAGGTCCCAGACAATCGACGCCGTCGCGGGGGGCAGCTCGCTGCGGATGGCGTAGGGATCGGCCTTGTCGACGCGGTACCCGGCCTGGCGCGCGTCGATTCGATACTTGTAGTGCGTCCCTTTACCGAGGCCGGCGATGAACCCCTCCCAGATCCCCGAGCCGGCGCGCATCGCCAACGGCACGGGCGCCGTCCCCCACCCTTCGAAGTCGCCGATGACGGCCACGCGGGCGGCGTTGGGCGCCCACACGGCGAAGGCCACGCCGGGTCGCCCCCCGCGCGTCGCGGCGTGCGCGCCGAGGTGCTCGTAAACCCGCGCGTGGGTCCCTTCGGCGAAGAGGTGCAGATCGACGTCGCCGAGATTCCCCATTGTCACAGATGGTAACCGCGATCCGGCGCGCCGTCGCGGCAGGCAGCGGCTTTGACTCGGACCGCGTGCTGGCTTTACTGTTTATCCCCTATGGGTCGCACGATGAAGCGGGGGGGGACGGTGCTGGGCACCGTTCTCGTGATGGTTTTGGCGCTGTCAGGCGCGGCGCACGCGGATCACGCCGGCGAGATGAAGGCGCGCGAGTCGTTCGCCGCCGGTCGGTACGACGAGGCGCTGGAGCTGTTCGCCAAGCTCTACGCCGAGACGCTGAACCCCATCTACCTGCGCAACATCGGCCGCTGCCAGCAGAAGCTCAAACAGCCCGACAAGGCGATCGACGCCTTCCACGACTACCTCGCCAAGGGGGGCAAGAAGATCTCCGCCGACGAGAAGGCCGAGATCAACGGCTACATCAAGGACATGGAGGCGCTGCGCGACGAGCAGGCGAAGCAGCAAGCGCCGCCGCCCGCGCCGGTGGCCCCGACGCCTGCGCCGGTGCAGCCGATCCCGGCGCAGCCAGAAGGGCCGCCGCCCGGGTACACCACGGCCCCGCCGCCGGCCTATCCGGGCACCGAGCCGTCGCCGAACGGGGCGCTGGTGGCGCAGGCGCCGCCGCCGCAGCAGGAGCAGTCGCAGCCGATCTACGCCAAGTGGTGGTTCTGGACGATCATCGGCGCCGTCGTGGTGGGCGGCGTGGTCACCGCGGTCGCCCTCAGCGGCGGCGGGACGACCAAGCCGAACTGCCCCCTCCCTCCGGGGATGTGCGAGTGAAGCGGAGGGGTTTGAAGCGATCGGTCGCGGCCGGCGTCGCCGCCGCCGCCGGGCTGGCCGCCGTCGTAACGTTGCAGAGCTGCGCCAAGGAGAAGGATTCGCTCGTCATCGTCGAGCTGAGCGCGGCGGCATCGGACGCGAACGCGGCCAAGATGACGACGGTGACCCTCGAGGTCGGCAGCGTGTCGAGGACGTTCGATCTGTCCGCGGCCGGCATTCCGGCCACGCCCAACACCGTCAGCTATGGCGTGTATGTCCCTTCCAGCGCCACGGGGATGCAGAGCGTGACCGTGACCGCTCACCCTGCCTCGGGGTGCGTCGGGGAAAAGGGAGAAGGCGTCAAGGCCAACGTCACCGCCGCCGGGGTGACGGTCACCGTCATGATGATGATGAAGCCCGACCCCAACCTCTGCTCCACGGACGGCGGCACCGGCAGCGGCGGCGCGACCGGCAGCGGCGGAGCGACCGGCACTGGCGGGGCGACCGGCAGCGGCGGGGCGACCGGCACTGGCGGGGCGACCGGCACCGGCGGGGCGACCGGCAGCGGCGGGGCGACGGGCACCGGTGGCGGCGGAGGGGGCGGCCCCCCTTCGCTGACCGGCTGCCAGGAATACGATCACGCGGCCACGGCCTCCTGCGGCGGCAGCTGCACGGACGACGTCGCGGTTTACGGGGCGGCCTTTTCGCCGGTCAATCCCGCGCTCTTCGTCACGGGCGCCACGGACGGGCGAATCAAGGTCTGGACAGTTACCAACGGGATACCGGTGGCGGAAGGTCACGTGCTGACCGGCAGCACCGCCGGGTTCGGCGTCATCGCCTTCTCTCCCGATGGGACTTTGCTGGCCGTGGGTCGAGTAGGCGGGATCGACGTCGTGAGCGTCTCCAGCTGGGTGGTCCAGCGAACGCTCACTCTGGGTTCGGCGAACGCGGCGGACGTCGTCTACGGTGTCGGATTCTCGCCCGACAGCACCCAGGTCATTGCCGTCGGCAATGACGCCAACGGGAACAGCCTCCTCCTCGCCTACGACGTCGGAAGTGTGACCGCGGTCCACTCCACGACGCTGCTCGATGCCTACACGCTCGCGGTCTCCCCGGTCAGCTCCGGCGGAAGCTTGCCGATCGCCGTTTCGACCAGCGATGGGACCGCCTCGATCTTCACCCTCACCTCGACCGGGTTCAGCCCGGCCACGACGTTGACCGTCACCACGGACGGGTCGACGGCGGAGACGGTCGCGTTTTCTCCGCAGGGGACTCTGCTGGCGGCGGGGGGAGACGACGGCTTCCTCAACTTCTGGAACGTCCCGGTCACCGCCGCGAGCGCCAGCTCGCCCGACATCGACATCGTGACCGCGACCGCGGACTTCTCGGATTGGGTCGACGTCATCGCGTTCTCGCCCGACGGCTCGTACATCGCCCTGGGGGCCGGCTTCTTCGGCAGCATCACGGGATGGAATGCGGCCTCCTCGCGCAGCCAGGTCGGGGTCGAATACGACAGCTCCTACGACATGACCTCGCTCGCCTACTCGGGGGCTGGCGTCATCGCGGGGGGCGAAGCCGACTGCGGGTGCGTGGTGGTCTGCCACCCCTGATCGGGAGCATTTCCAGCCGGCGACGTTTGCGCACCCGGGCGCCTGGATCGGGCTTATATTCGGTGGCTCGATGTGGCGAGCCTCCTTTCGGCCGGCCTGGCGCTTGGCAATCGTCCCGCTGGCGGCGCTCTGTCTGACGAGCAGCGCCGCCGTCGCCCGCCCCTGGCCGCCGCGCGCGCCGAGCGTGGAGCCGAAGCCGGCCCACCAGCTGCGCGATCCGGCCACCTGGCCCGCCGAGCCCGAGGTGCCAGCGCCGCTCGACGCCACCCGCTTCCAGGCCGCCTACGCCCATCTGTGCAACGTGGCGTCCGATTCGCCCCGGGCGGCGCTCGCGACACAGATCCTCACCGCCGCCGCCGCCTCGCAGATCGATCCCTTCACGCTGGCGGCGCTCGGCTACTTCGGCAGCAGGTGCGATCCTGGCTTCCACAAGGACGGGCTCTATGGCCTGCTGGCGATCGAGCCGGCGATGTACCGCGTGTCGGGCGCGCCGGAGCCGCCGGTCGATCGGGGCGATCTGACCTCGCGCCGTTTGCTCGATTCGGAGAACAACCTGACGGTCGGCGCGGCGCTGCTCGCCATGTGGAACGCCAAGCACAAGGAGCTCGACGAGGCCTTCGGCGGCGCCGCCCATCGGGGGGGCGTCTCCCATTTCATCTGGGGCGACGAGGTGAAGTCGAGCGGTCACGAGGATCTGATCCTCACCGCGCGCCGCCGCATGATCGCCAGCTATCTGCAGACGCCGAACGCGACGCGCGCGGCGCCGATCGGAATCACCGTCGTCTCGCCGCTGGAGGGGATACCGCGGGTGGCGACCAGCGGTCCCGGTGATGAACGTGACGGTGGCGCGCGCCGCCACCGTGGCCTCGACATCACCGCGACGATCGGGGAGCCGGTGCGCGCCATCGCCGACGGCACGGTGATCTTCGCCGGGGCGAACGTGCCGGGCCACGCGCGGAAGGGACCGATCTCGCCCGACAAGATCGCGCGCTACGCCACCCGCAACCTGGGCGTGGGCGGCATCTATCTCTGCATCGAGCACCGGCCGGAGCCGAAGCGAATCGTCTCTTGCTACATGCACCTGTCGTCGTACATCGTGGCCGACAAGCAGGAGGTGACGGCGGGGGAGACGATCGGGTTCGTCGGTCGGACCGGCGTCAAGGTCTCGCCGCCGCACCTGCACCTCGAGGTGCGTGTCGACGACCGCTTCACCAATCCGGTGCGCACGCTGGGCGACTTCGTGATTCCGCCCCAGGCGACGATGACCCACCAGTATGTCCTCAAGGCCAGACGCGCCAAGCGCCGCCACCTTCACGTCTGAGTCGGTCGCGGGTTGCTCGGAACCCTGTTAGGTTTTGAGCGATGATCCGGAAGAACGACGCGCTCGACTACCATCGCAACGGCCGTCCAGGAAAGCTGGAGGTGGTCCCGACCAAGCCGCTCGTCACGCAGCGCGATCTGTCGCTGGCCTACTCGCCGGGAGTCGCCGAGCCCTGCCTGGAGATCGCCGCCAATCCGGAGATGGTCTGGGAGTACACCGCGCGCGGCAATCTGGTCGCGGTCGTCACCAACGGGACGGCGGTGCTGGGCCTCGGCAACATCGGCCCGCTGGCCGGCAAGCCGGTGATGGAGGGCAAGGCCTGCCTGTTCAAGAAGTTCGCCGACATCGACGTGTATGACCTGGAGGTCGACGCGCGCGACTCGGCGCGCTTCATCGACACGGTCGCCGCGCTCGAGCCGACCTTCGGCGGCATCAACCTCGAGGACCTGAAGGCGCCGGAGTGCTTCGAGATCGAGGCCGGGCTGCGGGCGCGGATGGCGATTCCCGTCTTCCACGACGATCAGCACGGCACGGCGATCATCTCGGGCGCGGCGCTGCTCAACGGCGCGGAGATCACCGGCCGGAAGCTGGCCGATCTCAAGGTCGTCATCTCGGGCGCCGGCGCTTCGGCGATCGCCTGCGCCAACTTCTACGTCGAGCTCGGCGTCTCTCTCGAGAACATCACCATGGTCGATTCGATCGGGGTGATCTACGCCGGACGCGAGCAGGGGATGAACCAATGGAAGGCGCGGTTCGCGCGCCAGGACGACGGCGCCCGGACGCGCGCCGATGCCCTGCGCGGCGCCGATCTGTTCCTCGGCCTGTCGAAGGCGGGGCTCTGCACCGCCGAGATGCTGAAGACGATGGCGCCGCGACCGCTGGTCTTCGCGCTGGCCAACCCCGATCCCGAGATCGGTTACGCCGAGGCGAAGGCGGCCCGGTCGGACGCCATCGTCGCCACCGGGCGGAGCGACTTTCCCAACCAGGTCAACAACGTGCTCGGCTTCCCCTACGTCTTCCGCGGGGCGCTCGACGTGCGCGCCAAGGAGATCAACGAGGAGATGAAGATCGCCGCCGCGCACGCCCTGGCCGCGCTGGCGCACGAGCCGGTGCCCGACTCCGTCGCCGAGGCCT
>DATAVR010000014.1:0-4705 GCA_036267635.1 Polyangia bacterium
GCAGCGCGAAGTAGGGGGGGTAGCAGGCGGCGCCGAGGTCGAGATCGCGCGAGGCGTCCCGGCGCGGGCCCGCCGCCGCCGTCACGATGACCGCCGCCGGAAGGACGACCCACGCGGCCTGCTTCGTCTCGTCGAGGAAGAGCCCGACCAGGCGCGCCAGATCGCCCGACGACTGCCCGGCGACCGCGAACAACACCCGGCAGAGCTCGGGCAGCCGGAAGGTGACCACCCCCAGCACGACCAACCAGAGCGCGTCGCGCAGGCCGCCCCCGTCGGCCTCGACGCGCGCGACGCCGGCGCGCGGCGCGACGACGAGCTGGCCGATCCGTGCCGGAAAGCCGCGCAGCGACGGTGACGAGGCCGCGGTCATCTGGCGTCCGAGCGATTTCGGTCGTACAAGATCGCCAGCCCCTGCAAGGTCAGCATGTCGTCGCACTCGTCGATGGTCCGCGCCTCGCGCGCGATGAGCGGCGCCAGGCCGCCGGTGCCGACCACCCGCGGGGAGAAATCGATCTCGCCGCGGATGCGCCCCACGATGGCGTCGACCAGGCCGGCGTAGCCGAACACCAACCCGGCCTGCATGCTGGCCACGGTGTTGCGGCCGATCACCGAAGCGGGGCGGACGATCTCCACGCGCGGCAGCTTGGCGGTGGCCTGGTAGAGCGCGTCGGCCGAGACCGAGAGGCCGGGCGCGATGACGCCGCCGGCGTACTCGCCGCGCGCGGTGACCACGTCGAAGGTGGTGGCGGTGCCGAAGTCGACCACGATCGCCCCTTGCGGCCAGCGCTCGTAGGCGGCGACGGCGTTCACGATCCGGTCGGCGCCGACCTCGCGCGGATTTTCGTACAGGATCGGCACGCCGGTTTTGATGCCGGGGCCGACGATCAGTGGCTCGATTTTCAGGTAGCGGCGGCAGAGCTGCTCGAGCGGCGCCAGCGCCGGCGGAACCACCGACGAGATGGCGACCGCAGTCACCGCGTCGAGCTCGAGCGAGGCGCGCCGAAACAGCTCGCCGAGGAGCGCCGCGTACTCGTCGGCGGTGCGTCCGGTGCGGGTCTCGAGCCGCCAGTCGGCGCGCAACACCCGCTCCTTGCCGCGCGGGCGCTCGAACAGCCCCAGCGAGACGTTGGTGTTCCCCACGTCGATGGCGAGCAACAGCGCAGCCTCGGGGTGGGAGGCAGGTCCTGCGGACATCGCTCTAGGGTAACATGCCGCTTCATGCCGCCCCGCGCACCCCGCGTCCGCACCCGCTCGCTCGCCCTGCTCGGGTCGCTGGCGGCCTTCGCGCTCACGCTGTTCGCGGCGCTCTGGCTCATCGACTACTTCTTCATCGACGCGGCGACCGCGCACCGGAAAGAAGGGCCGTTCGGCCAGCTCTTCGACTTCGACGCGCTCACCATGCAGAACGCGCTCGGAAGTCTGTCGCAGGTGATCGCGGCCGTCCTCGGCATCGCCATCACCGTCGTCTCCATCGTCGTGCAGCTGGCGGCGACCCGTTACACCTCGCGCGTCGCCGACCTCTTTTTCCGCGACAGGATCAACCTGGGCGTGATGGGTTTCTTCGTCGTCGCCTGCGTCGAGTCGGTCTGGGTCAGCTTCATTGTCCGCACCGACTACGTCCCGCAGGCGACGATCACGGCGACCGTCATCATGTCCTCGGGGAGTCTGCTGATTCTGGTTCCGTACTTCGCCTACGTGTTCGACTTCCTCGACCCCGAGAAGGTCATCGCCCGCATCGGCGTGCAGACGCTGGAGCGGGCGACCGCGCGCGACGCGCGGGCGCGCGGCCAGACGTTCACCGAGCGCCAGGCGCAGGCGGTCAGCGGCCTGGCGCACCTGGCCGACATCGCGGTGAACGCGCTCGGCCAGAAGGACAAGGTGATCGCCTCCGACGCGTCGGCGGCGCTGCGGCGGCTGCTGGTCGACTATCAGAGCCGCAAGGAGTCGCTCGAGCCCGAGTGGTTCGCCATCGGCGCTCCGCTGCGCGCCGATCCGGACTTCGTGGCGCTGGCCGACGAGTCGTTGGAGGATCTGGCGCGCAACCGCACCTGGCTGGAGTGGAAAGGCTTGCGGCAGATCCGCGAGGTGTTCGGCGCGGCGCTCGACAGCATGCCGGAGATGGCGCACGTGGTGGCGATCGACACGCGCTACGTGGGCGAGGCGGCGCTCGGGACCGGCAACCGCGAGGTCTTCGCCCTCACGGTGAAGTTCATGAACACCTACCTGCGCGCCGCGCTCAACGGCAAGGACGTGCGCACGGCCTACAACGTGCTGAACCAGTACCGGCAGCTCACCGAGGCGCTCTTGGGGGCCGAGGCCGACGCCGCGTGGGCGCAGGCCACCGCCATCGAGATCGCCGGCCACTTCAAGTACTACGCGCGCCTGGCGCACGGCAGCGGGATGGGGTTCGTGACCGAGACCGCCGCTTACGACCTTTGCGCGCTCTGCGAGCTGGCCAGCAGCCGCCGCTCCCCCGCGCACGATCGCCTCCTGAGCATCTTCCTGGAGATCGACGACCGCGCCGAGGATCGTTCGCTGCGCGGCGTGCGCAAGGCGCAGGCCAAGCTGGCGTCCTTCTACCTGATGAGCGGCGAGACGGCGCGCGCGAACACGATCTACGACGACATGAAGAACGAGTCGGCCGAGCGGCTGCGCTCGATCCGCGACGAGATGTTGGCCATCACCTCCAAGGATTTCTGGGAGGTGGTCGACCGCGGCACCAACTTCGACTACGTCTCCGACGCGCGCAAAGAAAAGCTGCGCTTGTTCTTCGGCAAGTTCGCCGCGCTGGCCGTCCCCGCCGCCGAGTAGCACTACTGCGGATTGGGGACAGCCTCTTGCGAGAGCTCGGCGATCTCCTGGGGCACGAGCGCCCGATCGTAGATCGCCACGTCGTCGAGCGCGCCGGTCAGCGGGAAGGTCGGTGACAGCTCCGCCGAGCGCGCCATGTAGAGGACCGTGCTGCCGGGGAGGATCGTGGCGCCGGAGGTGGGGACCGTCGTGGCCACACCGTTCACGTACAATGTTAGCGTCGAGGCGTCGCCGTCGACCACGGCCACCAGGTACGTCCAGGCTCCCGGGACGACGCAGGTGCAGGAGGCGACCACGAAGCCTTGGCTCGGGTTGGTCGCGAAGCGAAAAGCATAACTCTGTTGTCCGAGGCCGAGCGTCGCGTAGAGCGCCCACCCGCCACCGAGCGCCTCGGTGCTCAGCAGATTCGCGATCGGCGCGCCGAGCTCGTAGCTCTGGATCTGAACCCAGGCCGAGACGCTGTAGCTGGGCGTTGCGCGGGGGATGCCGCCCACGGTGATGTAGTCGGTGCCCGAAAAGTGGAACCCAAACCCGAACTGCCCCGGGATCCACGGCGTCGGCGACCCGGGTTGGGGGATAGGCCCGCCGACGATCCCCGTCCGCCCGTTGCCCGAGCTGTCGCTGACGACTCCACCAAGGTCGTCATCATCCATGGACCAGTGCGCGACCAGCCCATTGGTGAGGCTGTCCGAGGGAAGCGTGGCGATGTCGATAGGTCCGGCCGTGCAGCCCCATCCGGCGCCGGTCAGACAGACGGCAAAGGCCGCAAGACCAATGAAGCTGAGATGATCACGGGCGCGCACGTCAGATCCCCCCCAACAGGGTAACGCTTCCCATGAGTGAGGGGCGACCGGCGTGCGCCACGTCGGTCTCGAAGAAGCGCACGGTCGGATACGGCTGGGCGACCAGCGCGTGGGCCTCGACGCCCAGCTCGAACCGGTGTCGCCGCAAGGGGAAGCGCACCCCAACTCCGACGTCGGCGGCGGCGGCCCAACGCGCGCCGCTCACCGCCTCGTAAGGCGCCGCCTCGTGGCTGTCGGCGGCCAGGCGCAGCGAGCCGGCGCCGAGCGACACCAGCGGCTCGATCCGTCGCCCGCGCCGAAAACGGGCGATGACCTCCGCCAGCAGCACGGTCTGGGACAGCCCGGCGTAGCCCCCCGGCGTGTCGACGCGCGCGGTGGTCCCGAGGCCCGCGAAGCTGACCCGCGCGCAAAATCGATTTCCTAGCGCACGCTCGATCCGCGCGACTGAAAGAATCGCGTTCCAGGGGCCGCCGATGGCGTCGGCGGTGCCGCCGCCCGCTTCGACCGCCCAGGTCCAATCCTCTTCTTCCAACGTCGCGGTGGCGAAGCGCTCGACGACCGGCGCTGCGGGCGGCGCTTCGCTGCTCGGCGGGGTGGCGATCGCCAGCTCGAGGAAGCTGGCCCGAAGCAGCTCGACGGCGCGCACCGAGAGCACCTCCGCCATGCGGGGCGGATCGGTCGCGCCGGCGTTCACTTTTCGCACCACGGTCTTGCCGGTCACGCGGTCGATGACCCAGAGGTCGGCGCTGCCAGGCTCTGTGCTGGCGACGACGGCGACCAGCGCGGTGGCGGATCCGGCGGAGGCGGGCGCCAGCTTCTCCAGCGAGCCGCGGACGTCGGTGCCCAGCGCCAGCTCGACCACGTCGGCGTCGAACCCGGCCGCCACCAGCTCGCCGCGAAGTCGCACCAGCGCCTCAATCACCGCGGCCGGCGCCGAAGGGGGACGAACCAGGATCACCTTGGGCGGCGGCTGAGGCACCGATGCCCCCCTGGCGCCCGCGGCGCCAAACAGCAGAGCGGCGAACGCGACCACCAGAGCGGCGAACGCGACCACCGGAGCGAGGGGGCGGTGGCCGCGCGCGATCACCGAC